>NZ_JBIVXF010000025.1:0-78526 GCF_044769045.1 Streptomyces sp. NPDC090741
ATCCACACCGAACCCGGAAGGCCCTCACCCGTTCAAGACACCTCAGCCGAGACCTGCATCACCCGTCCACAACCTCCCTGGACAGAACACCTAGGGGGTAGGGGGCGTCCCTGCGGCGGTACCTGGGTGAGGCGCTCTCCGGGGCGGCGCCCGTGGTGGGAGGCGCCGGGGCGAGGCGGTACCGATCGCTCCGCGGTGCGATCTGTGGTGCTTCTCAAGCGGAGTTCGAGGATTCCTCGACCCGGCGCGCCGAGCGTGACAGCGCCACGTCACCGCCGCCGCCAGCGGAAACACATGCCACGAGAGGGCGATGCCGATGCCGATGGAAGATCCCCGATGCGACACGGCGCAGCGCATCACGGCGCCCGTCCACGTCACCGGCCCCGCCGGACCCTGGGATGCCGTACGGGAGGGCATGGCCCGGCGGGGCAACGCCTCCGTCCACACCACCTGGGGCGAATGGCTCACCGCCGCCCTCGCGGAGCCCGCCCTGCGGCCCCTCCTCGGCCGGGACTGGCAGCGCTACCGCCACACCACCGACCCGACCATCCGCTTCCGCTTCGTCGCCTCCCGGCTCGCCGTCCGGTACACCGCCGCCGCCGCCCTCGGGACCGACCCCGCCAAGCTGGACCTCTCGTACAAGCCGGGCGGGCGCCCGTACCTGCGCGGCCTGGACCAGATCGACCTGAGCCTCACCCACACAGACGACCTCATCGCGGTCGGCATCAGCCGCAACGGCCGCATCGGCATCGACACCGAACCCGCCGACCGCAGGCTGGCGTTCTCCCTGCTCCAGAACCAGGTGTGCACCGAGGCCGAGCGCGCCGAGCTCGCCGCCCTCCCCGAGGCGGAGCAGACCGCCGGCATGCTGCGCCTGTGGACGCTGAAGGAGGCGTACACGAAGGCCCTCGGTCAGGGCCTGCGGATGGGTTTCTCCGAGTTCGGCTTCGCCGCGGGCGGTACCGGCGACACCGGCCTGCTCGCCCCCGACGGCACTCCCGCCGCCCACGGCGAATGGGCCTTCGGCACCTACCCCGTCCTCGGCCGCTACCTCGTCAGCGTCGCCTGCCACGACGCCGGACTCGATCCGTCCCGCGACACCGCCGTGTCCACCATGCTCGACGAGGGGTTCGTCGCGATGGTCTCCGGGCTGCTGGACCCCGTCTGACCTGCTGTCACGTGCCCCGGCCCGGGAGCTCGACCCGCTCCCGGGCCGGAGTCAAGCCAAGCTGTAGCGCCCACGGTGAAGCTGGGCGACGCGACACCGGCCGGACCCGGTGCCTCTGTGTCGAAAGGGCCCGTATGAGCATCGTCGAGGAAAGACCACTGGAGACCGTACTCGCGCCGGACTCCCGACCCGCTGCGGACTCCCGACCCGCGGCTGCGATCTCCCCGCGCCGGGAGGAGACCCGCTTCGCCTCCCTGCGCGAGCGCACCGCGGAACTGCACGCCGTACGGGCGCTGGCCGAGGCCGGCCCGAGCGAACGCGCCACCGCGGCCCAGCACTCGAAGGGCAAGCTGACCGCCCGCGAGCGGATCGAACTGCTCTTCGACGAAGGTACGTTCAACGAAGTCGAGCAGCTCCGCAAGCACCGCGCCACCGGCTTCGGCCTGGAGGACAAGAAGCCGCACACGGACGGGGTGGTCACCGGCTGGGGCAAGGTCCACGGCCGCACCGTCTTCGCGTACGCCCACGACTTCCGCATCTTCGGCGGCGCGCTGGGCGAGGCCCACGCCGAGAAGATCCACAAGCTGATGGACCTGGCCGAGGCGGCCGGCGCCCCGATCGTGGGCCTGTGCGACGGCGCGGGCGCCCGTATCCAGGAGGGCGTCACCGCGCTCGCCGGCTACGGCGGCATCTTCCAGCGCAACGTCCGCAACTCGGGCGTCATCCCGCAGATCTCCGTGATCCTGGGCCCGTGCGCCGGCGGCGCCGCGTACTCGCCCGCTCTCACGGACTTCGTCTTCATGGTGCGTGGCACCTCGCAGATGTTCATCACCGGCCCGGACGTCGTCCAGGCCGTCACCGGCGAGGCCGTCACGATGGAGCACCTCGGCGGGGCCGACAGCCACGCCGGCGCCTCGGGCGTGGCGGCGTTCGCGTACGACGACGAGCAGAGCTGCCTGGAGGACGTACGCCACCTCCTCTCCCTGCTGCCCTCCAACAACCGCGAACTCGCCCCCGCCGGCGACCTGGAGGACCCGGTGGACCGGCGCTGCGAGAGCCTGCTGGACCTGGTCCCGGCCAAGCCGACCCAGGGCTACGACATCCGCGACCTCATCGAGGAGATCGCCGACCACGGGGACTACTTCGAGGTCCACGCCCAGTGGGCCCAGAACGTCGTCTGCGCCCTGACCCGCCTCGGCGGCCACGTCGTCGGCATCGTCGCCAACCAGCCGGCCCACCTCGCGGGCGTCCTGGACATCCAGGCCTCCGAGAAGGCGGCGCGCTTCGTCCAGTTCTGCGACTCGTTCAGCATTCCGCTGGTCACGCTGATCGACGTACCGGGCTTCCTGCCGGGCGTCGACCAGGAGCACAACGGCATCATCCGGCACGGCGCGAAGCTGCTGTACGCGTACTGCAACGCGACCGTCCCGCGGATCAGCCTGATCCTGCGCAAGGCCTACGGCGGCGCCTACATCGTCATGGACTCCCGGTCCATCGGCGCGGACGTCGCCCTGGCCTGGCCTTCGAACGAGATCGCGGTGATGGGCGCGGAGGGTGCGGCGAACGTCATCTTCCGGCGTGAGATCAACGCCTCGGACGATCCCGACGCCACGCGCGCGCAGAAGATCAAGGAGTACCAGACCGAGCTGATGCACCCGTACTACGCGGCCGAACGCGGCCTCGTGGACGACGTCATCGACCCGGCCGAGACGCGCGTGCGGCTCATCTCCACGCTCGACATGCTGCGTACGAAGCACACGCAGCAGCCGAGCCGCAAGCACGGGAACGTCCCCCTGTGACCGCCCCCACGCCGGCTCCGGGCCCCACCCCGGACGCCGCCGGCGACACGTCCGCCCTCGCCCTCGCGGCCTCGATCCGCATCACCAGGGGCAACCCGACCGCGGAGGAGGTCGCGGCCCTGGCCGTGCTCCTCACCGCCCGTATCCGGCTCCAGAACGAGGCGCAGTCCTCACAGCCGGAGGCCCAGGTGTACAAGCTGCCCCTGCGTCCCCGACCGTCCTTCACAGCACCGGGCGCCTGGGCCTCGTAGGCCCTCACCCAACCGCCCGCCCCCCACACGAAGGACGATCCCGCACGCCGCCCGGCCACCCCCCCCCAGGCCGGGCGGTCAGCGGCATGCCCGCCCCCTGACGGCCGGTCGGGGGGCGGGCGGGTGGGGGCCGAAGCGTGGGCCGGTGTGCGGGGCGGTGTCAGACCAGTCGGCGCGGGGGCGGGGAGACGTGGAAGACGAAGGACAGGGCCTCCACCGTCGAGCGGGCGGCCGCGAGCGCCTCCTCCGCAGTCGGGGCCGCGCCGCGGGCGCGGGCGATGCGGGTGAAGGACCCGGCGAGGCCGGTGAGTTCCGAGCCCTCGGGCAGCAGGACGGTGACGTTCGGGTCGGTCAGACCCGGGTCCCCGTCCGCCAGGCCCATGAAGGTGCCCGTGACCTCCGGGGCGGTGTACCAGACGGCCTCGCAGCGCGGGGCGCGCCCGGATTCCAGGACGGCGCGGATGTCCGGCAGGACCTTGAGGCCGGCGGCCTGGCGGGCCTGGAACTCGATCATGTCCACGCCGGTGGCGTCCTTGGCCAGGTTGAAGATCTCGTCGCCGCCCACGCGCAGATGGGTCTCGATGATCCGCGGGCCGTCGGCGGTGAGGACGATCTCGGTGTGCGTCGGTCCGAACTCGACGCCGAGGGCGTCCAGGACGCACATCACGTGGCCGCCGATCGCCTCCTGCGCGGCGGCGTCCAGCGGGGCCGGCAGGACATGGCCGAGCTCGACCATGTCCCGCGGGTCGGAGTACTTCCGGGTGATCGCGACGACCACGTGCTCGGCGGCCTCGGAGAAGGCCTCGACGCTGTACTGCGGACCCGTGTGGTACTGCTCCGCCAGCACGCCCAGGCGGGCGATCCCGGGGAAGTCGCCGGTCGCCGTGCGGTAGGCCGCCGACGCCTCCCGGGGGGTGTGCACGAGGGTGACCCCGAAGCTGGCCGTACCCGCCGTCGGCTTGACGATGAACGGGTACCCGGCCGCCTCGCCGAACGCGAGCAGGTCCGCTTCGCCGTACGCACGTGCCGCCTTCGTGTCCTCCACGCCCGTCTCGCGCAGCCGCTCCCGCATCGCGTGCTTGTCCTGCACCAGCCGGACCGTTTCCGGGCTGTGCGTGGCGATGCCCAGGGCCGCGCCCACCGCCGCCGCGCGGTCCTGGTCGTGCTCCCAGAACGTGGTGATCCGGGTGACCGGCCGGATCGCGTGGACGGTGCGGGCCAGCGCGACGACCTCGTCGAGCGGGGCGTCCTGGCGCACCGCGAGCACGCGCACGTAGTGGCCGGAATCGGTGATCCGGGCCAGGTGCTCGGGGCGGCAGACGACCGAGATGGCGGCGTCCGGGTCCAGTTCCAGCAGCCGGGCCGCGAATTCCAGGCGGGGACCGATCGCGAACATCAGGTAGTGGTCGCCGGCGTGGGCTTCGGCGTGGGTGCCGGAGTGGGCGAGGTCAGGCATGGGACACGGCCCTTTCGGGGGTGGGAGTCGGGGAGGGGGCGGCGGCGGTGAAGGGCCGGGCGGCCACGGAGAAGGCCGCCGTGGCGGCGAGGAAGAGCCCGGCGACGACCAGCCAGCCGACCGGACCGGCCGGCAGCACGTACGCCGTCATCAGGAACGGGCCGACGATCAGCTGGGCGCTCATGCCCATGCTGAACACGGACAGGTACTGCGGGCGCGAGCGCGCCGGGGCCATCTCGTACGACAGCTCCCAGGCGGCCACGGCGTGCAGGTTCTCGCCGACGGTCAGCGCGACCACGGCGAGCAGCACGGCCACCAGCGCGACGACGAGGCCCCCGCCGTCCGCCGCGGCGAACAGGACACAGGAGAGCACCAGCGGGGCGCAGGCCCAGCGCAGCAGCCGCAGGGCCTTCGAGGCGCCCTGGGCGAACCGGGCCACGTACACCTGGAGGACCACCGTCAGCACCGTGTTGACGGCGAGGACCACGGAGCTGGCCCCCTCGGGCAGTCCGGCCCGCTCGGTCATCCAGAGCGGTACGAGGATGAACAGGATCGAGTCGTTCAGCAGCAGCACGGAGTTGGCGAGCGTGGCCGTCAGGAACCGGCGGTCCCGGTACGGGGAGCCCGCCGCGGTGGTTCCCGCGCGCGGGTCCGGACCGGGTTCCGGGCCCGGAAGGACCGGCCCCGGAGCCCGCTCTATATCCGGCTCCGTCACGGCGGACGACCCCGCGGACGACCCCCCGGACGGCTGCGCGGCCGGGCGCGCCCCCGCCGTGCGGATCAGGAGCGCCACCGCCACGAACGCCGCTCCGTTGAAGGCGAAGAGCGCGGTGAACGCGGCCCGCGAGTGCGCCGCCTGCACGACGGCCGCGAGGAGGAAGCCCACGGTCATCCCGACGTTGCTCACGGCCCGCAGCGAGGCCATGGTCCTGGTCCGCTGGGCCGGCGACTCCAGCTCGCCCACCACCACCTGGAGCAGCGGCATCGCCGCGCGCGTGGCCACCGTGATCAGGCAGGTGACGGCGAAGTAGCCGGCGTACCCGTCGACGAAGGCGTACGCGGTGAAGCCCGCCGCCCGCGCCAGGGTCAGCCCCACGTAGACGGGCAGTGCCCCCAGCCGCCCGGCCAGCGCCCCGAAGGGCGCCGGGGCGAGCAGGCCCAGCACGTTGGCCGCGGTGAGCGCGCCGCCCACCGCCACCGCCGGGATCCCTACGAGGCCCACGAAGTAGAGGGTGGCGGCCGCCAGGAACATCCCGACGGCGATGGCGTCCACGGCCGCGCCGAGCGCGATGGTCCGGCCGGCCCGGGAAGCCGGGAACAGGTCAGCGGACTTCATGCGGCAGCCCCTGGGCGAGTACCGCGATCGGTGGCCGCGGGATCAGGTAGAAGTGGTCGCCCGGCACGGTGTGGTGGCGGAACGCCCCCTCGGTCACGGCCGCCCAGGACGCCGCGTGCGCCTCGCCCACCTGGGGGTCCGCGTCGCCCGCGATGGCGGTGACCGGGCAGGTCAGCAGCGGACCGGGCCGGTGCTCGTAGGCGTCGAACATCCTGAAGTCCCCGCACACGTAGGGCAGGACCAGCTCGCGGAAGTCCGGGTCGGACAGCAGCTCGGCGTCGGTGCCGCCCAGCGCCACGAGGGCGTCCGCGATGGCCTCGTCGTCCATGTCCGCCGTGTCGGCCCCGTCGGGGCCGTCGTCGGCGGGGTGCGCCAGGTGCGGGGCTCGGGCGCCGGAGGCGTAGAGGTGGGCCACCGGCCGGCCGGCCGCCTGGAGCCTTCGTGCGGTCTCGTAGGCGACGACCGCGCCCATGCTGTGGCCGAGGAAGGCCACGGGCCGGTCGTCCCGCAGGGCCAGCAGGGCGTCCGCGATGTCGTCGGCCAGCCGGTGCAGGTCGGTGTGGAGCGGCTCGTCGAGCCGGGCCGCGCGGCCCGGGTAGCAGACCGCGTGGGTCTCGTACCCGGGCAGCTGCCGGGCCCAATCGTGGAAGAAGGAGGCGGAGCCGCCGGCGTGCGGGAAGCAGACGAGGCGATGGGTCGCCTCCGGGCGCACGGCGGGGCATTTCAGCCAGGTCGTCTTCGTCATCGTCATCGTCGCTCTCCTGCCGTGATCAGCGATTCCACGAGGGCCGTCTGCTGGGCCAGCGTCGGGCCGGTGATCAGCGCGCGGACCGGAACGCGGACTCCGAGGTCGTCGCCGAGCCGCCGGGCGAGGCGGACCACCAGCAGCGAGTCCCCTCCGAGGTCGAAGAAGTCCGACTCGGGAGACAGTTCGGGCCGGCCGAGCAGCTCGGTCCACCGGGCCGACACCGCCTCGCCGGGCGTCGCGGGCGTGGCGGGAGTCGCCGGAGTGGCGGGCGCGGCCGGCGTGGCCGCGGCCGTCCTCCCCGCCCCGCCGCCCGGTACGGACTCCGTCGCGGCGGCCGGGCGCGCCCCGGTCCGCGCCGCGGGCGCCACCAGCCGCGGCCCCGCGAAGGCGTGGCCGGGAAGGTGCACGGGGCGTCCGGGGCCCGCCAGTGCCACCGCGTCGAGCGGCAGTCCGGCGCTCCACAGGCCGGCCAGCGCCGCCAGTGTTTCCTCGCCGGGCCGGTCCGTGCGCCCCGCCGCGAGGGCCACCGCGGTCAGCCCCGCGGCCTCTGCCATACCGCTCAGCGCCCTGCCGGGGCCGACCTCGATCGCCACCGCGTCCGGGTGGGCCCCGGCGATCGCCGCCAGTCCGGCCGCGAACCGTACGGTGCTGCGCGCCTGTTCGGCGAACGACCCGGCCTCGACCTCGCTGCCGGCCGCCACCAGCGTTCCGGTGACATTGGACAGGTACGGCAGCCGCGGGCGCCCCAGGGCCACCCCCGCCACGGCCCGCCCGAGCTCCCGGACGGCCGGATCGATCATCGAGGTGTGGAAGGCGTGGCTGGTCTGCAGCCGCCGGGTCCGCTCCCGGTCGCCGAGCCAGGACCGGAAGGCGTCCACCGCGTCGCCGGGCCCGGCCAGGACCGAGCTGTCGGCCGTGTTCACGGCGGCGAGCTCCAGCAGGGGCCCGCCCGCGGCGGCGAACTCCCGGGCCAGCTCCCGTGCCTCCGCCTCGCCCACGGCGAGGGACAGCATCGCGCCGGGCGGACAGGCCTGCATGGCCCGGCCGCGCAGCGCCACCAGCGCCGCGGCATCGCCGAGCGGCAGTACGCCCGCCAGCGCGGCCGCGGTCAGCTCGCCGAGGCTGTGCCCGGCCAGGGCGACCGGGGCGAGGCCGAGACCCGTCAGCGCGGTGGCCGCCGCGTACTCCACGCAGAACAGCGCGGGCTGGGCCAGCTCGGTCCGCGCCAGCTCCCCGGCGGGGAACGCGGGATCGAACAGGGCTGGACGCAGCCGCGCCGCCAGGTCCGGTTCGAAGTGCGCCAGGCACCCCTCCAGCGCGGCGCCGAACCCGGGCAGCGCGTCCCGCAGCGGCAGGGCCATGCCGGGGCGCTGGCTGCCCTGGCCGGGCAGCAGGAACACCACGGGGGCCGGCCTGTCCGCGTACGAGGGGGAGTCGGCGGCCGCGCGCAGGCGGTCGGCGAGTTCCCGGTGGGTACGCCCGGCGACGGCCGTGCGGTGGGGCAGCCGGGCCCGCCCGGCGGCCAGGGTGTGGGCGATGTCGCCGAGGGACGTGGAGTCCAGGCCGGGCAGCCGGTCGGCGAGGAGCCGTGCCGTACGCGCCAGGGCCTCCGGCCCGGCGGCCGACAGCAGCAGCACCCGGTCCTGCGGGCCGCCGTCCGCGGGCTGCGGCGTCCGGGGCCGTACGGGGGGCTGCTCCACGACGACATGGGCGTTGGTCCCGCCGATGCCGAAGGAGCTGACGCCGGCCCGGCGCGGGCCGGGGCCCGCCCAGTCGAGCAGGCCGGTGGGCACGTACAGGGGCGAACCGTCGGTCTCCAGGAGCGGGTTGAGGCTGCTGAATCCGGCCACCGGCGGAATCCGGCCCTCGCGCACCACCAGCAGCGTCTTGATCAGCGAGACCAGCCCGGAGGCCGCGTCGAGGTGGCCGATGTTGGCCTTCACCGCCCCGACGGCGATCCGGCCCGGGGCGGCGCCCAGGCCGCGCAGGACGGAGGAGGCGGCCGACCACTCGATGGGGTCGCCGACCCGGGTGCCGGTGGCGTGCGCCTCCAGGTAGCCCAGGGTGTCGGCGCCGATGTCCGCGGCCGCGAGGGCGGACCGGATGACGGCCTCCTGCCCGGCGGCGGAGGGTGCCTGGTAGCCGGCCTTGGCGGAGCCGTCGTTGTTGACGGCGCTGCCGATGATCAGTCCGTACGGGTCGGCGCCGTCGGCCAGGGCCTCCTCGGCCGGACGGAGGACCACGGCCACCACTCCGGAGCCCGCCAGCGCGCCGTCGGCCGAGGCGTCGAAGGGCCGGCACTCGCCGGAGGCGGAGAGGATGCCGCCGGGCAGGTGCACGTGCCCGGCCTGCGGGAAGTCGACGGCCGCCGCGACGACCACGGCCTGCTCGCACTCGCCGGCCAGCAGGGCCTGTACGGCGAGGTGCACGGCGACCAGCGAGGAGGAGCACGCGGTCAGCACGCTCATCGCCGGGCCGGTCAGCCCGAGCCGGTAGGCGATCCGGGTGGCCATGTAGTCCGGCTCGTTGGCGCGCAGGGCCTCCTCGATGCCCGCCGCGTCCAGCGTGTTGGAGGTGAGCATGGCGCGCAGGTACGCGCTGCTGCTCGCGCTGGCGTACACGCCGGTGGTGCGGGATTCCGTCAGCGGATCGCAGCCCGCGTCCTCCAGGGCCGTCCAGGCGGCCTCCAGCATCAGCCGGTGCTGGGGGTCCATGAGTTCGCCCTCGCGGGGGCTGATGCCGAAGAGCTCGTGGTCGAACCGGTCGGCGTCCTCCAGCAGGCCCCGTACGGGAACGTAGTCGGGGTCGTCCAGGACGCTCGCCGGCTCCCCGTCGGCCAGGAGCCGTTCGCGGTCCAGGCGCGAGGTGAGGATCTCGCCGCGCAGCAGGGCCTGCCACCAGGAGCCGATGTCGCCGGCGCCGGGGAAGCGGCCGACCATGCCGGTGACGGCGATGTCCAGGGACCGGTCCCGGTCGTCGTCCTCGGGGGCGCCGGGGAACTCGGAAGGTGCCGTCGGTGCGGTCATCGGGTGGCTCCCTGCAGGGCACGGCGCTGGCGGGCGCGGGCGGCGCGCTCGCGGCGGGCCCGCTCGGCGCGGCCGTCGGCCGGAGCGGCCGCGGCGGCGTCCGCCCCGCCGCCGGCCCGTACGAGCTCGGCCTGGGCGTCGACCGTGGAGCAGCGGAACAGCTCCACGACGGAGGGCCGTACGCCGGTATGGCGGCCCAGCGCCTCCTGGAGCCGCATGATGAGCAGCGAATGCCCGCCCAGGTCGAAGAAGTTGACACCGGTGGGCACCGAGGAGATCTCCAGGACCTCCGCCCATGCGGCCGAGACCTGCGCGACCGTATCGCCGCCGCCGTTAACGGCGTTAACGCCGTTAACGCCGTCGGCGGCCGGGGCCTGCGCCTCCTGCTCCGGGAGCGCGGCGAGCGCCGCCCGGTCCGCCTTGCCGTTGACGGTCACCGGGAAGGCGTCCACCGCCCGCAGCCGGGCCGGCACCGCCGCCGCGGGCAGCAGCCGGGCCAGCCGCTCCCGTACGGAGTCCAGGGCCGCGGGATCGCTCGTGACCACGAACCCGGTCAGCCGGGTCCCGGCCGCGTCCGCGACCGCGACCGCGTCGCGGATGCCGGGGCAGGACCGCAGCGCCGACTCGACCGCGCCCAGCTCGACCCGGTGCCCGCGGATCTTGACCTGGTTGTCGCGGCGCCCGAGGAACTCCAGGGTGCCCGTCCCGGACCAGCGGACCAAGTCGCCCGTCCGGTACATCCGGGCGTCGCCGCCCGCGAACGGGTCCGGGACGAAGGACTCCGCGGTGGCCTGCGGCTGCCCGAAGTAGCCGCGGGAGACACCGGCTCCGCCGATGTGGAGCTCACCGGTGACGCCGGGCGGCACCAGCCGCCCCGCCCGGTCCAGTACGTACAGCAGGGCGCCGGGCACCGGACCGCCGATGTCGACGGGGCCCGCGGCCTCGAAGCGCCGGTAACTCGCCCACACGGTCGCCTCGGTGGGCCCGTACTCGTTCACGAGGGCGGTGGCGCCGAGCAGTCCGGCATGCCGGCGCAGCAGGTCCTCCGAGAGCGCTTCGCCGGCCGTGATCACCGTGGTCAGACCGGCGGGCAGCCGGCCCAGCCGCTCGCCCGCCGTCAGGATCGCGTCGTACAGGGACGGTACGCACAGCAGGTGCGTCACCGCGTGCCGCTCGATCAGCCCGAGCAGCGCCTCCGGGTCGCGGTACTCGTCGGGGCCCGCCACCACCAGCTGCCCGCCCGCGGTCAGCGTGCCCCACAGACCGGCGACGGAGGAGTCGAAGGCGAGCGGGGAGAGCAGCAGGAAGACGGGCCGGTCCGGGTAGACCTCGCGGCGAGCGAGGGTGGAGGCGGCCAGCTGGGCGTGCTCCACCACCACGCCCTTGGGTGTACCGGTGCTTCCCGAGGTGTAGATGAGGTACGCGGGGTCCTCGGGGCGGGTCTCCACCACCGGGAGCACCTCGCCCGCCACCTTGCCCGCCACTTCGCCCGGCTCGCGCAGGGCACCCTCGTCGGCGGCGACGACGGTGAGGCCGAGTTCCGCGACCCGCTGCCCGAGCTCCCCGGTCACCAGGACCGCGACGACCCCGGCATCGGCGAGCACCGCCGCGATCCGCGCGTCCGGGTTGGCCGGATCGACGGGGACGTACGCGGCTCCCGCCCGCAGCGCGCCGAGCACCGCCGCGACCATGGCGACGGAGCGGTCGGCCAGCACGGCGACCCGGTCGCCCGGGCCGACGCCGGCCGCGGCCAGCCGGGCGGCGATCCGGCCCGCCCAGGCCTCCAGTTCGCCCCGGTCGGCCCGGTCGTCGCCGCAGACCACCGCGGTCCGGCCGGGCTCGGTGCGGGCCAGTGCCGAGACCCGCTCGTGCACCGGCTCGCGGCCCTCGGCCGGCAGCGCGCGGCCCTGCCCGAGCGCCAGCAGCTCCCGCTGCTCGTCCTCCTCCAGCAGCGGCAGCGCGCCGACGGCCGGAGCCTGTTCGCCGGTCAGCCCGCGCAGGACCGTGCGCAGCTGGGCGAGCAGCCGCAGGACGCCCGAAGCGGAGTACCGCTCCTCGCTGTACCGCGCGACGAGTTCGGCCGCATCCCCGGCCGGGTCGGTGTCCCACAGGGCGACGGAGATCTCCAGCGCCCCCGACAGCGCGACCGGGGCGGCGCCGTGCCGGAACTCGACCAGGTGGTCGGGGACCGGGCCGTCCGCCCCGTCGGACCACAGGGAGATCGACCGCTCCAGCGACCGGTCGGTGGCCGCGAGGAGCTCGGCCGGGGCCGCCTCGTCCCGTACCTCCAGTACGACGGGCACCCGCAGCGCCCCGGCCACCGCCCGGTCCGTGCCGGTCCGCCGGGTGAGCGTCACGGCGAGGGCGGCGAGGCCCACGGTCAGCGGGGTGACGCGGTGTGCGCGGGCCGCGCGCCCGACCGCCGCGCGCAGGGCGGCGTCAAGGGGCAGCCGCACCAGCGCGGATCGCCCGCCGGGGGCTGGACGGGCCCCGCCGACGCCCAGCGGGCGATCGGTGGTGGCGGCGCGGACCTCGTCGGCCCACTGCCGGAACTCCTCGGTGCTGCGGTGGGCCAGGGACTGACCGGCCCGGGCGGCGGACGGCGTTGACATCGGTACTCCTTCGGTGACGGTCGGGGCGCGGGGCGGCGGGGGTCAGTCGGCCAGCGTCATCGTCAGGTGGATGCGGTCGGTGCCACCGGCGTTGTACGCGGAGTGGTGGCGCAGGGTGTTGAGGATGTGGACCCGGCCGTCGGTCGGCACGTGGTAGGTGTGGCCGCTGCGGAACAGCAGGCGGCTGTCCTCGTTGGTCGTGAGCGCCACGTGCGCGACGCGCGAGTGGTCGGTGTGCATGTGGTAGATCTCGCCCGGGTGCAGGGTGACCAGGCGCATCCGGCCGGGGCGGAACGGCAGGCTCTTGTAGAGCTCGTGGAAGTACGTGTCCTTCAACTCCTCGTTGAAGAACGCGAACTCGCCCTCCTCGAAGTTCTTGAGGCCGGTCCGCTGGTCGAACTGGCCGTTGCCCGCGTCGCGCCACGGGTCCTCGGCGCCGGCGCGGTGGGTCAGACCCAGGCGGCGCAGTCGGTCCTCCGGCTTGCCGGACGGGGCGTCGGGGAGGAGGTCGAGGTACTGCTGGTGGGCCTTCTGGAGCTCGTCGTGGTCGAGCGTGAGCCCGGGGACGATCTCGACGAGCTCGGGGTCGATGACGCTGAGGGTCGGGGTGGCCATGGTGATCTCCTGAAAGGTGAAGAAACAGGGAAGAAGGAAGAAGAAGGAAGGGGAGAAGAAGGCGGGAAGGACGGGGAAGAGGGCGTCCGGCGCGGACGGTTCAGACGACCGGGCCCTCGTAGGTCCGGGCCCGCGGAGCGGTCCGTACGGCCCAGGCGACGAGCGGGCGGGCGGCCCAGCCGACGGCGAGGAACACGACCGCCAGCAGCAGCCAGCCCGGGCGCCCGAGGCCGAAGGCCAGGGTGCCGAGCACGGCGGGGGCGAGCGCCTCCGCGAGGCCGCCGCCGAGACCGAAGACGCCGGAGTACTGGCCCTGGGCGTGCGGGGCGGCGAGCCCGAAGGAGTACTCCATCGCGGCGGCCGCGTGCCACAGCTCGCCGAGCGTGTAGACGGCGGTGGCCGCCAGCAGGAGCGCGACGGAGGCCCAGGCGGGCAGATCGCCGGCCGCCATCATCAGGACCAGCCCGGCGGCGACGGCGCCGCCCGCCCAGCGCATCCGGGTGCCGGCCGACGCCGGGTCGCTGACGTTCTTACTGACCGCGACCTGGAGGGTGATGACCAGGACGGTGTTGAGGACGAGCACCCCGGAGACCATCCACCGGGGGGCCTCGGTGTGCTCGACGATCCACAGCGGGAGCAGGAAGGTCGGCACCGCGAAGTGCAGGGACATCAGGGAGTTGAGGAGGGTGGCCGCGAGGTACGGCCGGTCCCGCAGGGCCTCCCAGCGGCCGCTGAGCGGAGGCGCCTCCACGGGGGCGAGCCGGGGCAGCCACAGGAGCGCGAGGGCGCAGCCCACGAACGCGAGGGCCCGGCCGCCGACCAGGCTCAGGTAGGCCGGCGCGGTGTCGAGCTGGATGGCCACTCCCGCGGCCAGCGCCCCGAGCGAGATGCCCAGGTTGGTCCCGGCCCGCAGATAGGCGCGGAAGCCGGCCGGGTCCTCGCCGCCGAAGCCCCGTACCAGCGGCGCCCGGCTGGACTTGTCGGCCGCGAACACCACCCCGGTCAGGACCGAGATGAGCAGGAACGACCAGAAGGCGTCGACCAGCAGGAAGCAGCCCATGAACACCGCGCCCGAGAGCATCACGGCGATCTGTGTCTCCCGGGCACCCCAGCGGTCCGCGATCCGGCCGCCGAAGACACCGGCCACCAGGCCGACCATCGCTCCGGCGAAGAGCCCGAACGCCACCTGGGACATGGGGAGGTGGACGACGCGGGTGAAGTACAGGGCGCTCGACGACATGAACATCCCGCTGCCGAACGCGTTGACGAAGGTCGCCCCCGCCAGGGTCCGGCGGGGACCGGGCTCCGGCAGGAGCCGCGCGAGCGGCCCCCGCCGGGGCGCCGCGCCGTCGGCCTGCGGGCCCCGGGCGGGTGCGGTCACGGCCACAGCGGGTCCCGGAAGTCCGCCTCGGGCCGCAGCTCGCGGCCCCAGGCACGGATCTCGCGGCCGGTGACGCCCTGCGGGGCGATCACCAGGCGCTCGTCGAACCAGGCACCCACCTCGGCGAACCGGGCGTGCAGCTGCTCCTCGTCCTGCGCCGACACGAGCACCTGTCCCACGCGGTGGTTGGTGTTGTCGATGTCGCCGAGGAAGCGCTCGCCGGCCGGGAACTCCACCCGGGCGAACTCCACACCCGGCAGGGCGCGCAGCTCGGCGGGGGAGGGGCAGGAGAACATGATGCCGGCCCGGCCCTTGAGGTAGCTGGTGCCGAAGATCCCGGGACGGCGATCGACCGCGGTCGAGGGGGTCCGGCCGAGCGCGCTCAGCAGCGCCGCCTCGCCCAGGTGGATGCCGAACTTGGCCTGGATCTGCTCGTGGATCAGCCCGCCGCCGCGGCGTGCCGCGCACTCGCTGAACGTCAGCCGCCCGGTTCCGGGATCGTGGAAGAGCTCCATGTGGAAGACGCCGTCGCGCAGGCCGAGGGCCTCCAGGGCCCGCCGTACCACCGGTTCGCCCCGGTCGTAGGCCCAGGTGTCGTCCTTGGGGTCGAAGTGCCACATCGAGAGCGGGGTCTGCTCGTCGATCATGGTCAGGCAGGGCGCCCCGTAGCGGCCGACGGCCAGGAAGAGCAGCTCGCCGCCGTACACGAAGCCGTCCGCGATCCACTCCTCGCCGCCGACGTACTCCTCCAGGACGAAGGTGCGCTGCGCCGTGCGCTCCGCGCGGTAGCGGCGGCTGAGGGCGCGCAGCCCCTCCGCGCTGTCGACGACCGCGGTGCGGGCGGTCGCCGCGCCGGCGACGGGCTTGAGCACCGCCTTGTCGTACTCCCACGCGACGCCGGAGACGTCGTGGACGTCGTCGATGACGGTGACCCGGGCGGTCGGTATGCCGGCCGCCGCCACCTTGCGCTTCTGGAGCGACTTGTCGCGGAAGTGCACGGCGGTGACCGGGTCGACGGCGCGGCAGCCGAGCTGGGCGGCGAGCACGCCGGCGGTGACCAGCGCCCATTCGTCGGAGGTGTGGACGGCGTCGAAGCGGTGCTCGCCCAGTCCGGCCCGGTGCAGGGCCATCAGGACGGCCTCGGGGCTCTTGTGGTCGTCGACGAGGAGGACGGTGAGCTCCTCGGGGACCTCGGCGAGTCCGTGGTCGTACCCGGCGGCGCCCCGTACGACCACCGCGTCGATGCCGCCGCGTACGCAGGCCTGCATGACGTACTTGTCGGTGCCCAGCAGCAGCACGCTGGGGCGCCGCGCGTCCTCGGCCACCGCGTAGACCTCGTCCTTCAGGGTCTGGATGGTGCGCCGGTCGGCCCGGACCTGCTCCATGTCGTCCGCCGTCAGGAAGATCCGCAGCGGGCTGGTGAGCAGATCCGCGGTGGGGCTGATGCGCTTGCCGGGGCCGAGCTTGACCCCGACGAGGTGGACGCTGGGCAGGGCCTCGATCCGCTCGACCGCCTCCCGGTCCACGGACTCGACCAGGCCGCTGAGCTCGGTGCGGGTGCTGTGGACGGCGGCCGCGGCGCGCGGGGAGTAGACCTGGCCGGCGTACCGCTCGGTGAACTCCCCCGGGCGGGCGTAGGCCAGGGCGGTCAGATCGGCCTGGTTGGCGCCCAGGCACACGTCGTGGAAGCCCGGGTTCATGTTGCCGTTGAGGCGTGCGCCGATCTCGACCAGGGCCGGGCCCCGCGGGGTCATGATGACCTCGGCGTGGGCGGGGCCGTGCTCGATGCCGAGGGCCTGGAGCACGGTGTCGACGTACGCGATCAGCTCGGGGACCGGGTGGGCGTCGGGGGCGAGCAGGACGTCGAGGTCGTAGATGTTCTTGCCGCTGGGCAGGATCTCCTTCTCGTACTCCCACACCCCGCACACGTACCGCTGTCCGGCGACGCTGACGGTGTCGACGATGTACTCGGTGCCCTCCAGGAAGGACTGCACGAGCGCCTCGGAGTTGCGCCGGTCGAAGATGTCGGTCGAGCTCAGCACCGCGCGGGCGGCCGCGAGGACCTCGGCCGCGGTGTGGCAGCGGTAGACGTGGTCGGTGGAGGCCGAGCTCAGCGGCTTGACGATCACCGGGTACGTGCCCGCCCGCTCGGCCCAGTCGGCGAGGGCCTGCGGGTCACCGCTCTTGTACTGGTCCGCGCAGCGCACTCCGGCACGGCGCAGGGCCTCGATCATCTCGTACTTGTCGCGCCGGGCGGCGGAGAGCGCCGTCCCGTTGGTGGCGAGGCCCAGGGCCTCGCTGAGCGCGTCGGCGAGCGGGACGCCGGGCTCCTGGCCCGCCAGGACGGCCACCGGGCCGAGTGCCCGCAGCGCCTCGACGGTCGTCTCGAAGGCGGCGGCGTCCGGGCAGGAGAACTGCTGCCGGTAGGCGCCGGGATCCGGCTGGAGCATGGTCGACATAGGTTCGGCGGAGCTGTACACGTGCACCACGTCGACGCCGAGCCGGGCGAAGGCCGGGGGCAGGAAGGTCCCGGTCGAGTATCCGTCGACGATCACTGCGGTCTTGACCGGGCGGGCCGGAGGCGAGTCGGAAGCCATCGGGTCCTTCACTCTCTGGAGCGGTGTGCGAGGTATGAGGGGCGGCCGGCGAGCCGGCCGGGGATGCCGGCGCGGTCGGGGGCGGGGTCGGGGGCGCGGTTACGGGCGCGGGGACGGCCAGCCGATGTCGGCGCGGGCGACGTTCGACGACACCACGGCGGCGGGCCAGCCGATGTCGCCGGCGACGACGTTGCTCTTCGGCGGCGACGGCCAGCCGATGTCGGTGAGGGAGTTTCCGGCCGCTCCCGTGACGGCGAGCAGGGCGACGAAGGCGATGGCGCCCGCGGCGACGCGAACCCGGATGGCACGGATGAAGGAACGCAAAACGACTCCTTGGCAGAGGAAAAGCTGGTGGTCCGCGGCGTGGTCCTGACTGCCGCGATGACGATGAAGCTAGTGCAGGCACCCACGCCTTGGCAAGATGTTGCCAACTGATTGGCAATTTAAGAACTGGCCGGAATGCGATGTCCGCGGTTTCCCCTGTCCGCCCATTGGGCAAGAATTTGCCCGGCCGTCCCATTTCGGGCTAGCCTCGCCTTGTCTGCAGCGGAACCCCTCCCGCCGCATGGAGAGCGACGGGACCATCCGCCCCGCCCGCGGCCCCCCTAGTCCCCTGTCCGTCCGATCCCTGGGGTTGATCACGTGTTGGAACAGCCGTTGTTCGGCCGCAGGCTCAAGCAGCTCCGGACCGAGCGGGGGCTCTCGCAGGCCGCCCTGGCCGGCGAAGGCATGTCCACCGGATACCTGTCGAGGCTGGAGTCCGGCGCCCGGCAGCCCACGGCCCGTGCCGTGGAGCACCTGTCCGCGCAACTCGGAGTCGACGCCTCGGCGTTCGCCGAGGCCGTCACGGACTCGCTGACCCGGTCCCTGGCCATAGCGGCCTCGGCCGACTCCGACGAGAACGTGGTGGAAGTCCAGCGCGCGCTCGACGCGGGCGGCGGGCAGGATCCGCTGCTGCGCTGGCAGGCCCTGTGGATGGTCGCCCAGTGGCGCCGACGCCGGGGTGAGCACAAGCAGGAGGGGGAAGCGCTGGAGGAGCTGGTCCGGCTCGGCGACGAACTCGGCCTGCCCGAACTGCGCTCCCGCAGCCTGACCCAGCTGGCGCGCTGCCTGCGCGCGTGCGGCGAGATCCCCCGGGCCGCCGAGGCCGCCTCGGAGGCCCACCGGCTGGCCCGCGAGCACCGGCTCCCGGTCGCCGACGTGGCCGCCAGCCTGCTCGCGCTGGTCTCGGTCGAGTCCGAAGCGGGCCGCCTCTCGGAGGCCCGCGCCCACGCGGACGAGCTGACCGCCCTCACCGAGGGCCGCACCGACACCCTGTGGGCCGAGGCGCTGTGGACGGCCGCCGCCGTCCGGGTCCGGCAGGGCGATCTCGCCAGCGCCCAGAAGCTCCTGGACCGGGCCCTGGCCGGGTTCGGCAGCGCCGAGAACCTGTCGCTGTGGACGCGATTGAGGGTCGCAGCCGCCCGGCTGCACCTGCAGAAGGCCCCGCCGGAACTCGACGTCGCCGAGACCTACGTCGAACAGGCCGAGACGAGCCTCGCCTTCGTGGGCATCCCGGCGCTGGGACAGGAGGTGAACGCCCTCAAGGCCGAGATCGCCTTCGAGGGCGGGCGGTTCGCCGACGCCCGCACCCTGCTGGACCGGGTGCGCGGCGCCGACCCGAACATGACGTACCGCAACCGGGTCCGGCTGGACATCCTGGACAGCCGGCTGCTGATCATCGAGGGCGACGAGGAGGAGGGGCTGGAGCGGATGCGGCGCCTCGCCGAACAGGCCCAGGCGGCCTCCAACATCGACCTCGCCGCGGACATCTGGCGGCTGCTGGCCGAGACCCTCGCCCGGTCGCGCGGAACCTCCCGGTCCTGACGGCTGCGCCGCGCGCCGCGCGCCACGCAGCCGAAGGGGGTGTCGTACGGGCCTCGCCCGTACGACACCCCCTTCGCGTATGCCGCGTACCGCGGTGCGCCGCGCGCGGTGTCCGGCGTACCGCCTCAGCCGAGCCGCCGCCCGGCGGCCAGGCCCGCGCCCGCCAGAGCCAGGAAGCCGCCGCAGCCGAGGACCATCCCGCCCCAGCCGTGGGCCGCGTACAGCGCCGTGCCGGTGAACGACCCCGCCGCGCCGCCCGTGAAACTGGCCAGCATGAACAGTGTGTTGAGCCGCGCCCGGATCCCCTCGTCCAGCCGGAAGATGCGCACCTGATTGGCGATCTGCCAGCAGCTGCCGCCGTAGACCAGCAGGTTGGAGCCGACGACCAGGGCGGCCATCGAGCGGTCGCCGAAGAGGCCGAGGACCAGGAACGCGGCGCACACGCAGGCGAACGCCACCAGGTTGACGTGGCGGGGGCCGCGCCGGTCGCTGAGCCGGCCCGCCGAGTAGGACAGCAGCGCCGCCGGCAGGCTGAACAGGCCGAACAGCCCCGCCCAGGCGACCCCCTTGTCGAAGGGCGGACCGGCGAGGTGGAAGGCGAGCGTCGCCCAGAACGCGCTGAACGCCGCGAAGACCGTCGCCCCGAGGAACGCCGACAGCCGCAGCTCCGGATGGGCCGTCACCAGCCGCGGCAGTGAGGCGATCAGCCGCCGGTAGGGCACCGCGCCGCCGGCCGCCCGTTCGGGCAGCAGCCTCGGCAGGAAGAACACCAGCGAGCCGGTGAGCGCGGCCGCCGCAACGTAGGCGGTGCGCCAGTCGCCGCTGAGGCCCACGACCGCCCCGGAGAGCGTGCGCGAGAGCGTCGAGCCCAGGGTCAGCCCGATGCCGATCACCCCCAGCGCGCGGCCGCTGTGGCCCGGGCCCGCCATCGAGGCCGCCGTCGGCATGATCACCTGCGGCAGCACGGTGGTGGTGGACAGGGCCACCGTCGCGGCCGTCAGCGTGGCCAGCCCGGGGGCGAGGGCCGCCGCCAGCAGCCCGGCCGTGGTCAGCAGGAGCAGCACCGTGGTCAGCCGGCGCAGCCGGGCCCCGTCCGCGAGCGGGACGACCAGGCCGATGCCCAGGGCGTACCCGACCTGGGCGGCGGTGGCCACCAGCCCCGCGGCCGATCCCGTGATGCCGAGACCGGTGGCGATGGCGTCCAACAGCGGTTGCGGGAAGTAGATGTTCGCGACGGTGAGGGCGCCCGCGGTCGCGAGCGCCACCGCGGTGCCGCGGCTCAGGCCCGGTCGGGGCGGTGTGTCGAGTGCTGTGACGGTCATGGCCGTCCCTCCGCGTACGGGATCAGTGGATGGTGCCGGAACGATATTGCCAGTTAGGCAACTCGTGTGGCAATCTCTTGCCAATCCCTGGAAACAACCCCGGCCCAACCGGTTGTGTGGGTCTTCTGTGAGCACAAGGTGGAGAACATGAGGAGCGCTCAAAGGCGCCCGGTGGCGGTGCTGGTGGACGCGTACACCAGCGGCAACCATTTGCCCCCGGCGTTTGCCAAGCTGGATGTCGACGTCGTACACGTGCAGAGCACGCCCGAGCTGATGACCTCGATGCGGCTGCCCGATCTCACCGCATACCGGGCAGCGGTCCCGTACGGCACCCCGGCCGAAACCGCCGACCGCCTCCGGGAGTTCGACCCGGTCTGCGTGGTCGCCGGCCAGGAGCCCGGAGTCGAGCTCGCCGACGAACTGTCCGAGCTGCTGGGCCTGCCGACCAACGGCACGGCGCTCTCCCGCGCCCGCCGCGACAAGTACGAGATGATCGAGACCCTGCGCCGCGCCGGAGTCCGCTGCGCCGACCAGCTCAAGAGCGGCAGCGCCGAGGAGCTCGTCGACTGGGCCGAGCGGCGCGGCGAGTACCCGGTGGTCGTCAAGCCGCTGTCCTCCGCCGCCACCGACGGGGTGGCCGTCTGCCGCGGCCCCGAAGAGGTGCGCAAGGCCGCCGAAGCCGTCCTGGGCACCGTCAACATCTTCGGCGAGCGCAACGACGAGGTCCTCGTCCAGTCCTTCCTCCAGGGCGAGGAGTACATGGTCGACTTCGTCTCGTACGCGGGGCAGCGCCGCTCGTGCGGCATCTGGCAGTACCACAAGCGCCTCGACGGTACCCACCGGATCTACGACCGCGACTCCATCACCACGCCCGGGTCGAGCCCCGAGCCGGAGATCACCGCCTACATGCACGAGGTGCTCGACGCCCTCGGCATCCAGTACGGACCGACCCACGCCGAGGTCATCGTCACCCCGCAGGGACCGGCCCTGGTCGAGATCGGCGCCCGCCTCTCCGGCGGCGTTCTGCCCGACTTCCACGACCTCTGCGTGGGCGTCAACCAGGCCGACCTCACCGCCCTCGCCTACGCCCGGCCGCAGGAGTTCCTCGACCGGTACGCCGGCCGCCCCTACCGCAAACTGACCGAGGCCAGCCAGATCTTCGCCGCCACCACCCTCGACGGCGTCGTCGACAGCCTCGACCAGGACGTCCTCGCGCAGATCCAGGCGCTGGAATCCGTCCACCTGGTGATCCCCAAGCTCGCCCCGGGCAGCCGCATCCGCCCCACGGTCGACCTCTACACCGCCACCCTCGTGGTGTGGACCCGCCACGACTCGACCGAGGTCCTGGAACGGGACTACGCCCGCATCCAGGAGCTCGCGGACCGCGTGTACCTCCTGCGCGAGGACGCGAAGGCGGCCGCATGAACACCGCATCCGAAGCACTCGAAGCGTCCGAAGCGTCCGAAGCCCGCCGGCTGCTGCTGATCGGCGGCGGCGGGGCCATGACCCTCAGCGTCGACGTCGCCGTCCAGGCACTGGAGCAGGCACGCTCCCGGGGACTGGCCACCCACGTGACCAACCTCGCCGACACGCTCGCCGCGACCCCCGAGGTCACGGCCGCCGCCGACGGCGCCACCGCCGTCGACTTCACCCGACCCGGCGAGACCGCCGACTGGGCCGCCGCCCGCGCCGCGTCCGGCGACACCCCCGCCGTCGTGTTCGGCGTACGGGAGATGGCCCAGGTCGCCGTCGCCGAGACCGCGCAGCGCCTCGGCCTGCCCGGCAACCCGCCCGCCGCGGTCCGCCGGATCCGCACCAAGGACGCCTGCCGCGAGGCCCTCGCCGCCGCCGGATTCCGCCAGCCCGGCGTGCGCCTGTGCCACGGCGAGGCCGACGCCCTCGCCTTCCTCGCCGCGACGCCCGGGCCCTGGGTGGTCAAGCCGCGCGACGGCGCGGACAGCGCCGGAGTGCGCAAGGTCACCGGCCCCGCCGACCTGCGGGCCGCGCTCGACCGGCTGCCGGACCCCGAAGCCCCGTTCCTCGTCGAGGAGTTCGTCCGGGGCGAGGAGTTCAGCGTCGAGGGGATCTTCCTCGGCGGCGCCCCCCGCGTCCTCGCCGTCACGGCCAAGGAGAAGCTGGCGCCCCCGTACTTCGTCGAGATCGGCCACGTACTGCCGGCCGCCCTCCCGCAGGACACGCGCCAGGAGATCGAGGACACGGTCCGCGCCGCGCTCACCGCCCTCGACCTGCGCTTCGGACTGTTCCACGTCGAACTGTGGCTGACCGCCGAGGGGATCGTGCTCGGCGAGGTGCACGCCCGCATCGGCGGCGGCTGGATCCACCGGATGCTGCCGCACGCCCGGGCCGGCCTGGAGCCGTACGGGGCCGTCTACGACGACGCGCTCGGCCGGAGCGTGGAGCTGCCGGCCCTCACCCGGGCCGCGGCGACCCGCTACTTCGCCCCGCCCGCCGGCCGGGTCACCGCCGTCGAGGGCTGGGAGGAGGTGGCCGCGCACCCGGCCGTGCTGCACGCCGAACTCCGCCTCGCGCCCGGCGACACCGTCTCCGGCTTCCGCAGCGGAGGGGACCGGGTGGGCGCCGTGGTCGTCGGGGCGGACACCCCCGAGGAGGCCCGGGAACTCGCCCGCGCACTCGTCGACTCCGTCCGGATCACCGTCGAACCGCCCGCACGGGCCCCCGAGGTGGCCGTCACCGTGGAGCCGAGGCGGCTGACCAGCTCCTTCCAGATCTCCCACATGACCATCGAAACGGTCGACATCGTCCGGCTGCGGCTGCTGTCCGCCGCCGGCGCCGGCGGCGGCGAGGGCGAGGACGAGGGCGAGGGCGAGATCGCCGCCGACCTCGGCTACGGACAGGACGGCCAGGCCATCGCCGCCGAGGCCGAGGCACTGGCCCGCACCCTGGCCGGCGAGTGCACCGCGAGCGGCGACCCGGTCGAGCCGATCCGCACCCGCCTGGCGAAGGCGGCGGCCGACGGGGTCAGCGCGCCCGCCCGGATGCTCGTCGAGATGGCGTTCCTGGACCGCGCCGCCCGGCGGTCCGGGGTACCGGTGTGGCAGCTCCTCGGCCTGCCCGAGCCCGGCCGCATCCGGCTCCTGCACACCGTGCCCATCGGCGAGGAGATCCCCCGCGACGGCCGGCCGCTCAAGATCAAGCTGGGCGGACCCGACGACGAGGCGGTGCTGCGCTCCCTGCTCGGGGTCGACGCCCCGCTGATCCTCGACGCCAACCGCGGTTGGGACCGGGCCGACTGGGAGCGGCTGCGCCCCCTGGTGAGCGAACTCGCCCCGGCGGTCCTGGAGGACCCGGTCCGCGATCCCGCGCTGCTCCCCGAGATCCGCGCCGCGCTGCCCGCGACCGCCGTCCTCCTCGACGAGGGCATCGCCACCCCGGCCGACGCCGAGTTCGCCGTCCGCGTGGCCGGCGGCCTCAACGTCAAGCCGATGCGCTTCGGCGGACTGCTGCCCGCCCTCACCGCGCTGACCGCCGCGACCGGACACGGCGCCGCCCGCATGCTGGGCTGCTTCCTTGAGCCGCCGCGCGCCATCGCGTACGCCGCGCAGCTCGCGGGGCTGTGCGACTGGTCCGACCTGGACGGGCACTTCTGGGTGAGCGACGACCCGGCCGTGGCGGAGTACGGGCTCGACAGCAGCGCCCCGGGCATCCCCCGGATCGCGTACGGACAGGGCGGCGCGGCATGACCGCCGCACGGCAGCCGCTCCCGTACGGAAGCTGGCCCTCCCCGGTCGCCCCCGAGGACGCCGCCCGCGGCGACGCCCTGCTCGAATGGGTCGGCTTCCTCGGCGCCGACGTGTGCTGGACCGAGGTGCTCCCCGAACAGGACGGCCGCAGCGCGCTGATGCGCCGTACGCCCGGGGGAGTGCGGGAAGTACTGGCGTCCGGCTGGGACGTGCGCACCAGGGTCATCGAGTACGGCGGCCGCCCGTGGCTGGCCCTGGGCGACCGGGCCGAGGACGGGATCGTCTTCACGCACGGCCCCGACCAGCGGGTCTACCGCTGGCAGCCGGGCGGCGACCCGGTGCCGCTCAGCCCCGCCGGGGCCTGGCCGGGCGAACTGCGCTACGCCGACTTCGCCGTCCGCGGCGCCGAGGTGTGGTGCCTGCGCGAGACGGTCGGTGACGAGCAAGCCGTGGAGGCCGTACGCCACCTGGTGGCGCTGCCGCTCGACGGCCGCGCCGCCACGGACCCCGGCGCCGTACGCGAACTGGCCGCCACCCACCACTTCATGACCGGCCCGCGCATCGAGCCGGGCGGAGACCGGGTGGCCTGGCTGGGCTGGGACCACCCCGACATGCCCTGGGACACCACCGACCTGATGGTCGCCGAGATCCGGGCCGACGCCACCCTCGCCCGGGCGGTACCGCTCATGGGCGGTCGCGGGGAGTCGGTCACCCAGACCGAATGGGCCGCCGACGGATCCGGCACCCTCTACGCCGTCAGCGACCCCGACGGCTGGTGGAACGTCCACGCGATTCCCCGGGACGGCAGGCCCCGTAACCTCTGCCCGCGCCCGGAGGAGTTCGGCGAGGCGCTGTGGCGGATCGGCCTGCGCTGGTGCCTTCCCCTGCTGGACGGCCGGCTGGCCGTCGTCCACGGAGTGGGCGAGCGCAGGCTCGGCATCCTCGCCGCCGACGGCACCCTGACGGACTTCGAGGGCCCGGCCACCGAATGGCACTTCGCCGCGACCGACGGCCGCCGCATCGCCGCCGTGGTCTCCTCGCCCGGACAGCGCCGCACCGTGGTGCTCGCCGACCCGGCCGACGGGAGCGTCGACATCGTCCGCGCCCCGTCCGGCGGCGCGCTCGACGCCTACGCCACGAGGCCGTACCGGCGCACGTACCGGGGGCCCGGCGGCGAGGACGTCCACGCGCACGTCCACCCGCCGTACCACCCCGGCTTCACCGGGCCCGACGGCGAACTGCCGCCCTGGCTGGTCTTCGTGCACGGCGGCCCCACCAGCCGCAGCCACCTGGTCCTCAACCAGGAGATCAGCTACTTCACCAGTCGCGGCATCGGTGTGCTCGACGTGCAGTACGGCGGCTCCACCGGCTACGGCCGCGCCTACCGGGAACGGCTGCGCCACAGCTGGGGGCTGACCGACGTCGACGACTGCGCCACCGCCGTCCGGGGCCTGATAGCCGAAGGGCTCGCCGATCCCGGACGGATCGCGATCCGCGGCGGCAGCGCCGGCGGCTGGACGGCCGTCGCCTCGCTCGTCGCCGAACCGGACCTCTACCGGGCGGCCGGGATCTACTACCCGGTGCTCGACCCGGTCAGCTGGCGCGCCAAGGGCGGCACCCACGACTTCGAGTCCCGTTACCTGGACGGCCTGATCGGGCCCTGGCCGGAGGCCGCCGACCGGTACGAGAAGCAGTCCCCGCTGTCCGGCGCCGAGTCCATCCGCACCCCCTTCGTCCTGCTGCAAGGGCTCGACGACACCGTCTGCCCGCCCGCGCAGGCCGAGCGGCTGCTCCAGCGGATCGACGCGACCCGCGCCCCCCACCGCTATCTGACCTTCGAAGGCGAGGGCCACGGCTTCCGGCGTTCCGCCACCGTCGCCGACTCGCTGCGGGCCGAGCTGCGGCTCTACGGGCAGGCACTCGGCTTCTCACCCGCGCACTGAGCGCGCTCCCGCGCACCGCCGCGCGGCCGTCCGCTCTCCGCTCCACGAACGAACAGAGGCATCCGCATGTCCGCATTCGAACAGTTGAACTTCGACCGGCTCGCGCCAGGCGTCCGCAAGGAGCTCCGCGCCCTGCGCACCCTGGACAACCACCACGGTCCGCTCGCCATCCTCTTCGAGTACGCGCTGATCGCCGCCTCCGTGGCGCTGTGCGTCGGGGTCTCCTACTGGTTCTACCCGCTGGCCCTGCTCGTCATCGGCTCCGTCCAGCGCTTCCTCGCGCACTTCCTGCACGAGTCCAGCCACAAGGTCCTGGCCAGGAACAAGGCCCTCAACCTGCTCGGCGGCTCCGTCCTCGCGGGCTACCTCGTGTGGCACCTCTACGGCCCTTACCGCAGCTCCCACGTGGGCAACCACCACCGCAACCTCGGCGACGAGCAGAACGATCCCGACTACTCCTTCCACATCGAGTGCGGGCTCTACGACACCGAGCGCTCGGACCGGCACTTCTTCCTCAAAGAGGTCATCCTCTCCGCGCTCGGCCTGCGCACCTTCGCCTACCTCGGCTACATAGCCCGCGAGCGGGTCTTCTGCGACAGCTCCCAGATCACCGTCTCCGTGCCGGTCCCGCTGCGGACCGAACGGATCGTCTTCCTCGGCCAGTGGGCCGCGATCTTCGGTGCCTGCGCCTGGTTCGGAGTCCTGCCCCAGCTGCTGCTGTTCTGGTTCGTGCCGCTGTTCACCACCAACGTGGCGATCGGCTGGCTGGCCGAACTCTCCGAGCACTACCCCATGCCGGAGAGCGAGAACAAGCAGGTCCTGCTCACGCGCAACCGCCACGGCATCTTCCTGGAGCGGTTCCTGATCAGCCGTCACAACGACCGCTACCACCTCGTGCACCACATGAACGCGGGCATCCCGTTCTGGAACCTGGGCCGCGCCCACAAGGTCCTGCTCGCCGACCCCGGCTACGCGGCCTGGGACGGCCTGTGGGCCGGCGCCTTCACCCGCCCCCGCTCCCGCCGCGACAAGGAGACCGTGATCAGCTACGCGGCCAAGTACCGCGTCTGGCGGCAGGCCGGCGGCGACCCCGCCGCGGCCGGTCCCAGCTTCGCCCAGCTGATGATGCTCGCCCGCCAGGCCGGAACCCCCGTGGACCCCGCCTCCCTGGTTCCCGCCCCGGACACGTTCTCCTCCGCCGCCTCCCCGGTCTCCCGTACCTCCCGTACCGAAGAGAAGATCAAGGTGCTGTCATGACCTCCGCCATGTCCCAGCGCGCACTGCACCAGGCCGCCGGCCAGGGCCTGCGCATCCTGGCCGCCGACGAACGCTGCCGCGACGCCTTCACCACCCCCGGCTCCGTCCTCCAGGACGTGCTCTCGCCGGCCGCGCGGCGCTACGTACTGGCCCCCGGCCGCGAAGAGTTCCTCGGCCACCTCCGGACGCTGCGCGACAAGTCCTACCGGATCGCCGTGGAGTTCGTCGGCGAGGAGAACTCCGACCCCGCCGAGATCGAGCGGGTCGTCGACGAGTACCTCGCCGTCCTGGAGCACGAGCCGGTGCCCGGACAGCTCGGCTTCGACCTCTCGAACCTGGGCCTGACCGTGTCCCGCGAACTCGCGGTCAAGAACACCGCCCGGATCACCGAGGCCGCCGCGGCCCGCGGCGCCGAGGTCGTCCTCAGCATGGAGCGCGCACCCGCCGTGGACGAGGTCCTCGGCGCCTACCGCGAACTCGCCGCCGACCACCCCAACCTCGGCGTCACCCTCCAGGCCTACCTGCACCGCACCGCGGCGGACCTCGACTTCCTCCCCCTGGAAGGCCGGAAGATCCGGCTGGTCAAGGGCGCCTTCAACGAGCCCACCGGGACCGCCCTGGGCCGGGGCCCCGCCCTCGACCAGCGCTACCTGGAGCTGGCCGGGGAACTCCTCGACCGCGGCGCCCGGCTGAGCCTGGCCACGCAGGACCCCGCGGTCCTCGCCGAGGCGGCGGAGGGCGGCCTGCTGGACCGCGTCACCGAGATCGAGATGCTGCACGGGGTGCGCCCCGAGCTGCTGCGCACCTACCGCGAAGCCGGCCACGCCTGCCGCATCTACGCCACCTACGGCGAGAACTGGTGGCTGCACCTCCTGCACCGGCTGGCCGAGCACCCGCCGATGGTGCTGACCGCACTCGCCGACATCGCCGAGCGCCACCACGACCGCGGCCACACCGTGGGCGCCGGCTACTGACCGCGCCGCGGCGCGCCCTTACCCGAACGAGCAGAGGCAGAGCAGTGGGAGACATGATTCACCTGAACACGGCCGGCGCCGGCCTGGTACCCGCGGAGGTCCGGCGGACCATGGCGCAGGTCCTCGACCGTGAAGCCGCACACGGCTGCTACGAGACCGAGGAGCACTACTCCCCGATCGTGGGCGACGAGGTCTACCGGCGGATCGCCCGCGTGCTCGACGCCCCGGCCCAGGACGTGGCGCTCTTCGACAGCGCCACCCGCGCCTGGTGCGCCGTGGTGCCCAGGCTGCGCCTCGGCCCCGCCGACCGGGTCTGGGTCACCCCGTACGAGTACGCCGGCAACCTCATCTCCCTGTTCAACCTGCGCGACCGCACCGGCTGCCGCATCGAGGTCGTCCCCACCCTCCCCGGCGGAGACCTCGACCTCGACTGGATGGCCGCGAACATCTCCGACGACGTGGCCCTGGTCTCGGTGACGCACATCCCGTCCGGCTGCGGCATCGTCAACCCCGTCGAGGAGATCGGCCGGCTGCTCGCGCCGTACCGCTGCTTCTACGCCGTCGACGCCTGCCAGTCCATCGGCCAGATCCCGGTGAGCGCCCGCCGCATCGGCTGCCAGCTGCTCACCGGCGCCGGCCGCAAGTTCCTGCGCGGCCCGCGCGGCACCGCCTTCGCGTACATCGCCCCGGAACTGCGCGCCGCCCTGGACACGGACTTCCACGATCTGCACGTGGCCCGGGTCGACTCGCCCACCGGCTACCGCGTCGACGACCACAGCGCCCGCTCCCTGGAGCTCGCCGAACGCGGCACCGCCGCCACGGTCGGGTTCAACACCGCCCTCACCCTCTTCGAGGAAGGCACCCCGTTCGACCACGAGGAGGTGTTCCAGGCGCTGCGCGCCACCGTGGAGGCCACCCCGGGCACCGAGCTGATCGCCCCGGGAACCCGGCAGTCGGGCATCGTCTCGTTCCGCCACGACCGGGTCCCGGCCGAGGTGATCCGGGCCAGGCTCGCCGAGCAGCGCATCAACGTCTGGAAGATCGTCGGCCACCACACGCCGATCTTCATGGCGGAGCGCGGCGTGGAGACCGCCGTACGGGCCTCGGTCCACTACTACAACACCCTCGACGAGATCGAGACGTTCGGCCGGGCCCTGCACGCGGCCGTCGGAGCCGGGGCATGAGCGGCCACCGCCCGCAGACCCTGCACACGGCGGTCGCCCTGCGGGCCGCCGAGCGCCCGGACGCCACCGCCGTCATCCACGGCGCACGCCGCCTCGGCTACGGGGAACTGGACCGCACCGCCGACGCCTGGGCCGCCGAGCTCGGCGCGCACTGCATCGCCGCCGGCGACCTGGTGCCCGTACTGCTGCCCCGGGGCATCGAGCTGATCACCGCGGTCCTCGCGATCCTCAAGCTCGGCGCCGCCTACGCCCTCCTCGACCCGGCCTGGCCCGACCGGCGGATCCGGGAGGTGGCCGCCGAACTCGACGCGCCCCTGATCATCGGCGGGAGCGCCGCCGGGTTCCGCGCCGGACTGCCGGCCTGGACCCCGCCCCCCGCCGGCCAAGTCCCGCGCCCACCCGCCGGGTTCCGGCCCGCCGACACCGACCCCTCCGCCCCGGCCTGCGTGTTCTTCACCTCCGGGACCACCGGCCGGCCCAAGGGCGTGCTCACCCCCCACCGCGCCACCGCACGCCTGCTGCGCCCCGGCACCTTCGCCCGCTTCGGCACCGGCACGGTGATCCCCCTGGCCGCGGCGATGCCCTGGGACGCGTTCTCCCTCGAACTGTGGGGCGCGCTGCTCAGCGGCGGCACCTCGCTCGTCGTCGACGAGCCGTACCTGTCGGGCCAGGCGATCCGCGAGGCGGTCACCGTGCACGGCGTGGACACCCTCTGGCTCACCAGCAGTCTGCTGAACATGACCGTGGACGAGGACCCGGACGCCTTCCGCGGACTGGCCCAGGTGATGACAGGAGGCGAACGGCTCTCCGTACCGCACGTGCGCGCCTTCCTGCGCCGGCACCCCTCGATCGCCCTGATCAACGGCTACGGGCCGGTGGAGAGCACCGTGTTCGCCACCACGCACCGCATCACCGAGGCCGACTGCGAACTGCCCGGCGGGATCCCCGTCGGCCGCCCCGTCCCCGGCACCGGCGTCCACCTCGTCGACGGGGAGATCTGCGTCTCCGGCGACGGGCTGGCGCTGCGCTACCTCGGCGACGACCGGCTCACGGAGGAGAAGTTCCCCCGCATCGTCCTCGCGGACGGCTCCGTGACCCGCGTCTACCGCACGGGGGACCTCGGCCGCCTCGACGAGGACGGCGTACTGCACTACCTGGGCCGGGCCGACCGGCAGGTGAAGATCCGCGGGCACCGGATCGAACCCGCCGAGGTCGAACGGCAGATCGAGGCGGTACTGCCCGGCGTGCGCGCCTGCCGCGTCGTGCCCCGCCGGGACGCGGCGGGCACCGCCGAGGCCCTGCTGGCCTTCTGCGTGCCCGCGCGGCCGGGCGACCTGCTCGCCGGCGCCGAGGAGGTGCTGCGCGGCGCGCTCGTGTCCTACCAGCGTCCTGAGGCGGTGATCGCCCTCGCGGCCTTCCCGCTGACCGGCAACGGCAAGCTCGACGAACGGGCGCTGCTGGAATCCGCCGGGGCAGCGGGCGCGCCGGCCCCGTCCCCGACGACCCCGCCCGCCGGGACCCCGGCCGGTGCGCCCGGAACGGCGGCGGGCGAGCACCCGCTGGTGGCACTGGCCGCCGACGTGTTCGCCGCGGTACTGGGCCTGCCGTCCGTACCCCCGTACGTCCCCTTCGCCGACCTCGGCGGAACCTCGCTGGCGGCCGGGCGGGTCTGCGCACGCCTGGCCGCCGAACTCGACCGGCCCGTACCCGTGTCGCGGCTGTACGCCCACCCGAGTGCCCGGGCCCTGGGCGAGTGGCTCGCCGCCGGCCCCGCCGAAGCCGCCGCGGCCCCCGCCGCAGCCGGATCCGACGTACCGCTCACGCCTATGCAGACCGGCTACCTCACCCAGCACCTCCTCCACCCCGAGGACCGGTCGGCCCACTGCCTGCTGCTCTTCGAGATCGACGGCGCACTCGACCACGAAGCCCTCGAATCCGCGATCGAGGCCGTGCACGAACGCCACGAGACACTGCGCACCGCCTATGTCGCCGACCCCCAACCGGTGGCCCGGCCCTGCGACTTCCCGGCCCCCGTCCTGGAAATCCTTGAGACGTGCCCCGACACCGGCACGGCCGTCGAGCTCCTGGGCGAGATCCTCGGCGACCCCCTCGAACTCACCGACGGGGAGGTGTGGCGCACCGCCCTGGTGCCGCTGGAGGGCGGCACCCGCCGGGTGTTCGGCTGCGTCGTGCACCACATCGCGTTCGACGGCTGGTCCGAATCGGTCCTGAGCGCCGACCTCGCGGCCGCCTACGACGCGGCCCGCCGGGCCACCGACCCCGCGCTCCCCGTCGCCGTGCCCGTCGCCCTGGCCGCCGCGCTCCCCGTCGCCGAGGCGGCCCGGCTGCGCGCCGAGCGGCTCGCCCAGACCGACCCGGACCGTCAGCTCGCCGCCCTCGCGGCCGAGTTGCGCGACGTACCCGAACTGCGCTGGCCCGCGGCCCCCGTACCGGGGCCCGCACCCGACGGCGGCACGGCCCGTGCGGAACTGCTCCTCGACGCCGACGCCGGCCCCCGCCTGGACGCGGCCGCCGCCCGGTCCGGCACCACCCGGTACGCCGTCCTGCTCGCGCTCTACGGCCGGCTGCTCGCCGGGGTCACCGGCGGGCGCGACTTCGCCGTCGGCGTGCCCGTGGCCCAGCGCGACGACACCAGGCTCCACGACGTCGTCGGCTGCCACATCGAGATGGCCTGCCTGCGGCTGCGCGGACCGGTCCTCGACGGCGGCCCGGCCGCCGTCGCCGAGGCCGGGCGGATCCTCCGCGAGGCCTTCGGCGCCCAGGACGTGTCCTTCCACGCCCTCGTACGCCACCTCAACCCGCCGCGCACGGGCCGGCCCCCGCTCTTCCAGACGCTGCTCGTACTCCAGGACAACGCCCCGGCCGAGCTGCCTCTCGCAGGCCTGGGCACCAGGCTCCTGCGCCCGCCCTACCTGGACCTCCCGCTCGAAGTCCACACCGAGATCTGGCCCCGTCCCGACGGGCGGCTGCGGCTCGCGGTCAGCCACCGCACCGCCGCGGTGCCCCAGACCGTCGCCCGCGAACTCCTCAAGGGCCTCGCCGACCTCGTCCACACCCTGCCGCTGCCCGAAGGAGACCCCCGATGACCCTGCTCGCACCCGAGAGCGTCAACCTCGTCGACCCCGAGCTCTACGCCACCGGCGACCCGTACCCCGTCTTCCGCTGGATGCGCGACAACGACCCGGTGCGCTGGCACGGCGCCACCGAGTACCCGGGCTTCTGGTCGGTGACCCGGTACGACGACATCCGCACCGTCTACGGTGACGCCCGCGTCTTCAGCTCCGCCCAAGGCATCCTGCTGCGGCCCCAGGGCCACGGCCAGGACCCCGGCGGCGGCCGCACCCTGGCCCTGACCGACCCGCCGCGCCACAAGGCGCTGCGCACCCTCGTGGCCGACTGGTTCACCACCCGCTCGGTGCGGGCGCTGGAGGAGGCGATGCGCGAGGCGGTCCGCGCGGTGCTGGCCCGCGCCGCCGCCCTCGGCGAGTGCGACTTCGTCACCGACATCGCGGCGCGGCTGCCGCTCTACGTCATCTGCCGGCTCATGGGCGTGCCCGCGCACGAGCAGGAGATGCTGTTCTCGCTCACCAGCCAGGCCTTCGGCGCGGGAGAGCCCGAGACCCGCAGCATCGCCCACCAGCAGATCATGGCCTACTTCGTGGAGCTCATGTACCGGCGGATGGACGAGCCCGCGGACGACCTCGTGAGCGCCCTGGTCAACGGCGAGGTCGACGGCGAAATGCTCACCGAGGAGGACATCCTCCTCAACTGCGACAACCTCCTGGTGGGCGGTACGGAGAACGTCCGTCTCGCGGTCGCCGGCGGCATGCAGACCTTCCTGGACCGCCCGGCCGACTGGGAACGCCTGCGCACCGACCGGAGCCTGATGCCCACGGCGGTCGAGGAGGTCCTGCGCTGGACCTCGACCGCCACCCACATCATGCGGACCGTCACCGAACCCGTCATGCTGCGGGAGCGCCAACTCGAACCGGGCGACCGGGTCGTCATGTGGACCCCTTCCGCGAACCGGGACGAGCGCTACTTCGAGAACCCGGACGCCTTCGACATCGCCCGCCGCCCCAACCGGCACCTCGCCCTGGGGGCCGGCCAGCACTTCTGCCTGGGCGCGATGATGACCCGTACGGAGATGCGGATCCTGTTCACGGAACTCCTGGACTCCGTGCACTCCATCGAACAGACCGGGCCCGCCGTACCGCTGCGCTCCATCGTCGTCAACGGACTGGAGAGCCTCCCGGTGAGGATCACCGCGAAGTGAGCCTCCTGACGATCCTGGCCCTCACACCCCCGGCGCCCCTGCCACCCCCGGCGCCGCGCGGCGGTCCCACCCTCCTGCGCCGCCTCCTCAGTCGAGGACCGCGGTGGCTTCGATCTCGACCAGGTGCTCGGGTACGTCCAGGGCCGCGACGCCCAGCAGGGAGGCCGGCGGTACGGGGGTGACGCCCAGTTTGGCGGTCGCCCGGTCGATCCCCGCCAGCAGGAGCGGCATCTTGTCCGGGGTCCAGTCGACGACGTACACGGTCAGCTTCGCCACGTCGTCGAACGAGCCGCCGGCCGCGGCCAGGGCGGTGGCGACGTTGAGGTAGGCCTGCTCGACCTGGGTGGCGAGGTCGCCCCCCTCCCAGGCGACCTGCCCGGCGATGAAGACGAGCTTCGAGCCGGACGCGATCGACACCTGCCGGTAGACGGGGATCTCGGGCAGTCCGGCGGGGTTCAGCAGGGTGATGGCCATGGTGCACAGCCTCCACGGGAGATCTTCTCCGACGTCGCCAACAAGTGGGCGCTCCTGATCATCGAGGCCCTCGGTGACGACACCCTGCGCTTCAGCGAGCTGCGGAGCGAGGTCGAGGGCATCAGCCACAAGATGCTCACCCAGAACCTGCGCATGCTGGAGCGCTACGGACTGCTGGAGCGCACCGCGTACCCCACCGTGCCGCCGCGGGTCGAGTACACGCTGACCGAGCCGGGCAGGGCGCTGCGCAAGACGATCGACGGCCTGTGCGACTGGACCCACCGGTACTTCGGCGAGATCGAGGCCTCCTGCCGCCGCTTCGACGCCTGACGCCTGACGCCTGACGCCTGACGCCTGAAGCCTGTCTGACGCCTGATAAGTGGCGTCAGGAGGCGTGGTGGTCGGCGATGGCCTCGGCCGCCGCCCGGTGGGCGACACTGGCCAGGACGGGGTTCGTCACGCGGTAGTAGTGCTCCGCGGTGACCCCGAAGCGCAGCGCCCAGCCGCGGCCGCGGGCCCAGGTCGCGTCGTCCACGCCCGCCGCCTCGCGGAAGACCTCGCGGGTGTCGGCGGTCAGCAGGGTCCAGGCCGCCATCACATCGCACGCGGGGTCGCCCACGCCCACCCCGCCGAAGTCGATCACGGCGCTGAGCCGGCCCTGGTGGCCGAGGAGGTTTCCCGGCAGCAGGTCGCCGTGCAGCCATACGGGCGCGCCCTGCCACTGCGGCGCCCCTACGGCCGCCTCCCACGCGGCCGTCGTGGCCTCGGCGTCGTGGGTGCCGTCGGCGCCCAGGTCCCGTATCGCCGCGCGGACACCCTCGTCGGCCGTACCCACCGGCCCGCCCCGGAACGACGCCGGCGCACCGGCGGTGTCGACGCGGTGGAGCGCCGCGACGAAACGCCCCAACCCGGCGGCCGCGTCACGCAGTCCGCGTTCGGCGAGGGGCTCGTCGTACAGGTTCTCGCCGTCGAGCCACCGGTACACCGACCAGGCGAACGCGTACCCCTCGCCCGGGACCCCCTGCCCCAGCGGTACGGGCACGTCCAGCGGCAAGTGGGGTGCGAGGTGCGGCAGCCACCGCTGCTCCTTGCCGACCTGGCCTTCGGCACCGGGGACGCGCGGCAGCCGTACGGTCATGTCCTCGCCCAGCCGGTACATGGCGTTGTCCGTACCGGCCGACCGCACCTTCCGTACGGCCAGCCGAGCCCACTGCGGGAACTGCGCCGCGACCAGCCGCTCGACGAGCGACTCGTCGATGTCGACCTCGTCGGCATGCATCTTCGTACCGGACATGGAGGGGAACGTACCCGCCGCATGCGTGGCCCTGCCAAGCCTTTTCTCGGCCGGGGCAGGGAGGCTGCATCAGATCAGATGCATCTGTCCTGATGTACGGTCGGGCGCATGAACGCAGTGCAGCTCTTCCTGCTGGGCCGGACGCTGATGAAGATCGGCGAAGAGGCCATCCCGACCGGCGGAGTCGGCACGCGCACGACGAGCACGCGATCGGTCCTGATCGTGATGCTCGACGTGTACGCCCACCCCGACACCACCGTCGGCGAGATCGCCGTCCGCTCGGGCCTGCCGCAGAGCGCGGTGTCCGCCTGCGTGGCCCGGCTGCGCGAGACCGGCTCCGTGGTCACCGCCACCGACCCCCGCGACCGGCGGCGCACCCTCCTCCGGCGGAACCCCGAGGTCTCCGACCGGCGGGCCGAGGTCGCCTCCGCCTCCGTCGACGGCGCCCTGTCCGCCGCGCTCGGCACGAGCGACCCCGCCGAACTCGCCGAGGTCGTCGCCCTGTTGGACGCCCTCGCGCAGCGCCTCTCGCCCGAGGTGCTGGCCCGCCTGACCCCGGACGCCCCGGCCGTCTAGGCGGCGGAGGTTCCGACCGCCGGCGTGGCTCCCGCGCCGGGAGTCGTAGCCGTACGTACGGGCTCGGGCTCGGGCTCCGGTGCCGGCTTCTTCGTGTGGTTGCGTACCAGCAGGCACAGCAGCACCGCGATCCCCAGGGCGCCGATCGGCAGGGCCGCCGTCACGTGCAGGGTGGCGACGAAGGCGTCCGCGTACGCCTTGCCCGCCCCGAGCTCCTCGGCCAGCCGCCCCTGGAGCAGCGCCCCGACCGAGGCCGCCCCGATGACCGAGCCGATCTGACGGATCGTGTTGTTCACCCCGGACGCCGCACCGGCCAGGGGCGGCTCCACGTTCCGCATCGCCTCGGTCGACATCGGCGCCACCACGCACCCGACCCCCAGGCCGGTCACCACCGTCGCCGGCACGAACAGGTACCAGGGCGTCGCGGGCCCGGCGACCAGCACGATCGCGACCATCCCGGCCGCATACAGCGACAGCCCCGCCATCAGCAGGTACTTGCCGCCGATCCGGTCCGACAGCCGCCCCGCGAACGGGCCGACCGCCATCGACACGAGCGAGGACGGCGCGAGCACCAGACCGGCCCTCAGTGCGCTCATGTGCAGTACGGACTGCAGGTACAGGTTGAACGGCAGCACCAGCCCGATCATCGCCATCGACACCAGCGCCACGAGCGCGGTCATCACGGTGAAGTTCCGGTCGCCGAACAGCGCGAACGGCACCAGCGGCTCACGCTCCTGCTTCCCGCGCTGGTGTACGAGGAACCCCGCGACCAGCGCGACACCGGCGGCCAGCAGCGCCCAGATCCCCGCGCCCCCACCCGTACCGCTCGCCCTCCTGCAGTCCGAACGCGAGGCAGAACAGCGCGGCGGTCGCGATCACCACGCCCACGAGGTCGAACGTGCGGCTGCGCCCGTTGCGTACGTCCGGCACCACCAGGTACGTGAGCACCAGCGCGGCCACGCCGATCGGCACGTTGACCAGGAAGATCCACCGCCAGCCGACGGTCGACACGAGGATGCCGCCCAGCGTGGGCCCCGACAGCGTGGCGAGTCCGGCGACCATCCCCCAGACGCCCATCGCGGTGCCGCGCCGCTGCGCAGGGAAGACCGAGACGATCAGCGCCATGGTCTGCGGCCCCAGCAGCGCCGCACCCAGTCCCTGCAGCCCGCGGGCCGCGATCAGCAGGCCGGCGCTCGGCGCGAGCCCGCACGCCACGCTGGCGAGCGTGAACAGCGCCACGCCGCCGGCGAAGAGCCTGCGCGGCCCCCACAGATCGCCGAGCCGCCCCGCACTGATCAGCAGTACGGCCAGCACCAGCGCGTAACCGCTGACCACCCACAGGGTCTGGTCCAGCGAGGCGCCGAGCGCGTCGATCATCTCCGGGATGGCGATGTTCACGATGGTCAGATCCAGCAGCGTCATGAAGAACCCCAGTGACACGGTCACCAGGACCGCCCAGGGATTGCCGGCCCACTTCCGCATGTCGTCCCCCACCCCTCCGTCCGCGCCCCGGCAGGTTCCGGCGGCCACGGCACGAAGGCAATCCATCTTTCTTGATGCATCAAGAAAGATGCATCGGAATGGATGCATAAAGGTAGGCCAATGGCAGAGGATTGGCCTGTGACCTGCCCCCGCGCAGCTGAGAGGCTGGCCCCCAGGTCCCAGGTCCCTCGAACGCCATGCCCAGGAGGTCGTGATGCAGGTAGCGGTGGTCACTTTCGACGGGTTCAACGAGCTCGACAGCTTCATCGCGTCGGCCCTGATCAACCGGTGCCGCAAGGACGGCCTGGAAGCCTTCATCACCACGCCCACGCCCGTGGTCACCTCGATGAACGGCGTAGAGGTCACCGGCCAGCGCCCCATGGACTTCATTCCGGAGGCCGACGTCGTACTGATCGGCAGCGGGGTGAAGACGCGCGACGTGGTCGCAGACGACCGGCTGCTCGCCATGCTGCCCCTGGACCCCGCGCGGCAGCTGATCGGCTCGCAGTGCTCCGGCGCGCTGGTCCTCGCCCGGCTCGGGCTGCTGGCCGGGATGCCGGCGTGCGCGGACCTGACGAGCCGGCCGTACGTCGAGGCCTGCGGCGTCACCGTGCTGGACGCGCCGTTCCACTCCGAGGGCAACATCGCCACGGCGGGCGGCTGCCTGGCGTCGCAGTACCTCGCCGCGTGGGTGATCACCCGTACGCTCGGCGAGGAAGCCGCGCGCGGCGCCATCGGCTACGCGGCCCCGGTGGGCGAGCAGCAGGAGACGGTGGACCGGGCACTGCGCGCCATCCGCGCGCCCGAGTCCGTACTGCGCTGACTCCTCAGGACCGCGCTGCCACCCTCAGGCGCGGTTCGCGGAGGCGCCGAGCCGGAACCAGACCCACTTGCCGGCCCCGTCCGTGGCGACGCCCCAGGACTGGCTGAGGGCGGCGATCAGCCCGAGCCCCCGCCCGGACTCGGGCTTCGCGCAGCCCGCGGCGGCCGGGTTCGCGGGGCCGAGGTGGGGGAGTGTCGTCGCGCAGGGCGCACAGCAGCCGGTCGGTCCCCGGTTCGACGGTGACCACCATGCGGATGCGGGTGCTCACGGTGTGCCGGACCGCGTTGCTGACGGTCTCGGTCACGAGGAGGCGGGCGTCGTCCGCCAGGTCACTGCCGGTGACGGCTTCGGACAGGGCCCGCCGGGCCGAGCGGGCGGCCTCGGGCGTGGCGGGCAGGGTGATGTCAACGCGGTGAGCAGGCACGACGGCCTCCGATCCCAGCAGGTCCCCCCTGCGGTCCGTCCACGCCAGGTTCGCCGTCGTCCTGGTCGCACCGCCCGGACGGCCGATCCCGGCCGGCCGCAGCTCCTCCCTTCGGCCAGAGGGTTCCCAGGGCGTGCCGGGGAGCCGTCGTGACCAGGTTCCGCAGCGGTACCGGGCTCACCCGGGCGGGGACGGCGCCGGCCCCGGCGCCCGGCATCATGGCCGGCCAGACGAACGGCACCGTTCCGTGGACCATGCCCACCTCGGCCAGCGACATCCGCCACGCCGATGTGACGCCGGCGGGACGCCGACGGCGCGCCAGTGCCCAGGCCGCCAGTGCGGCCAACGGCAGCGCGACCAACGTCATGAGCACCACACCGTTGAAGGTGCCGAAGCAGCCGTGCCACCGCCCGGCCGTGCACCTCGGAGCGGACATCATGAGCGGCCCCCGTACCGCGAACGGGGCGCGCGCGAGGCCCAGGACCGCCAGGCCGAGGAGCACGGTCCGGCGCGCGCGGCGGGGCGGTGCGGACGGCGCGGGCGGGGGTGCGTCGTGGTTCATGCCGTCATTGGAGACGCAGGGCCGTTGCGGTGGCGTATGCGCTTTCCGATACGCCCGCGACAACCGTCGCGGCTGTTGCCGGGGCGCAGGTGAGGGCCGGGCGGACGTTGGTGAGGAGGAGGTCGAGAAAGCGGTCCGGCTGGCGGAAGGCCGCGAAGTGGCCGGCGTCCTCGATGAGGGCGAACCCCTTGACGGGGGCCGCGACCTCGTCGAAGAAGCGGCGGACCGGGCCGACCGGCGTGATGACGTCCCCGGCGCCCTGGAAGAGGAAGAACGGCAGCCGGAAGTCGACGCCCTCGGCCCGCTCGTCGATGGCGACGGACTGCGGCCCGAGGCGCTCGGAGAAGGCCATGGCCCTCATGTGGGTGCGGAGGTCGCCCAGGCCGTGCCGGGGCGAGGTGAGCAGGGAGCCGAGCACCACCTTCTTGACGGTGTCGAGCGTCAGCGGGTCGGAGCCGACGGTCAGTTTGTTGTACTGCGACCACTGCTCGGTTTGCCAGGCCGCACGGTCGGGGCCCATCGCGGTGGCGGCGGCCAGCTCCTTGCGGCGGCCGGCCGCGGTCAGCCGGTCCAGCAGGCCGTCGTAGGCGGCGCGGTCGCGCCCGCCGGCGTTGATGTTCTGGTCGGTGCCGACGTACGCGGAGTACAGCTCGGGGTGGCGGCGGGCCAGTCGGAGGCCGATGACCGAGCCGAACGACATCGCGAGCAGGACGACCCGGTCCACGCCGAGGCGGCCGCGGATGTGGCGGGTCACCTCCAGGGCGTCGGACTCCAGTCGCTCCAGGGTGAGTTCACCCCGGCCCTCGGGGCCCGAGCGGTCGAAGGTCTTGCCGGCGCCGCGCATGTCCCAGCGGACGAGGGTGAAGTGGCGCTCCCAGGCGCGGGTGCGGGGGGCGTAGGGCAGGTTCGTGGCGCCGGGGCCGCCGTGCAGCTCAAGGATGACCGGGTTGGACAGGTCGTCTCCGCGCACGGAGATCCACTGGTCGATGCCGCCGATGCGGACGAAGCCGGCCTCGTCGATGCCGTGGGGCGTGGTGATGCGCAGCCGCCGCGCGTGGGCGGCGCGCCGCAGCCCGCGGTAGCCGGCCAGGGCGGCGGCGGGGGCGGTGAGGACGGCGGAGGCGGAAGCGGCGAGGAGGGCGGCGTCGACCATGACTGATACTTCCTTAAACTGTTTATAGTGTCATCAGTTGATGGGTTTAAGGTATATACAGTTACTGGGCGGCGTCAACACCCGGGCGCCGACCGCCATGACGGCACCGAGACGCGAACGAGGGACATGGGATGGCCAAGGCACGCGAGGACAAGGCACGTGATCTGCGCGCGGGCATGGCGCTGCTGTGGGGTGAGCAGGAGCGGCCCAGCCGGGGCCCCAAGCCCAGTCTCACCCCGCCCCGCATCGCCGCCGCGGCCGTGGCGCTGGCGGACGCGGAGGGGCTGGAGGCCGTGTCGATGACCAGGGTCGGCGCGGAGTTCGGCGTCTCGGCGATGGCGCTCTACCGCTACGTGCCCGGCAAGGCCGAGCTCGTGGAGCTGATGGTCGAGGCCGTCCTGGCGGAACGCCCCGACGTGGCGGACGCGGGCCCCGGCTGGCGGCCCCGGCTGACGGCCTGGGCCCACCGGATGCTCGCGGTGTACGAGGCCCACCCGTGGCTGCTGGCCGCCACCGCGATGCGGCGCCGGCTGATGGGGCCGAACCAGCTCGGCTGGCTGGACGAGGCGCACGCGGCGCTGGAGCGGACCGGGCTGGCCGCGGCCGAACGCCACCAGGTCTTCCTCCTGGTGGTCGGCCACGTACGGGCCCTCGCCCAGCAGTCGGCCGACTTCGACGCCGAGCACGCCCGGGAGTTCGGGCGGCTGACCGGCGAACTGCTCGACCGGCACGCCGCCCGCTTCCCGGCCCTGACCAAGGCGATCGCCGACGGCGCGTTCGCCCCGCCGCCCGCCGCCGACCCGCTCGCCTTCGGACTGGACCGGATCCTGGACGGCGTACAGGTCCTCATCGACGAGGACTAGAGGACGAGAGGGCTAGGCCGTTTCTCAGTGATCACCTCGCGGACCAGATGTGGATGGCCGCGAGGTGAAGGGCCGCCTGGTAGATGGTTGCCGTCTTGTCGTAGCGCGTGGCCGGACCGCGCCACTGCTTCAGCTTGTTGATGCAGCGTTCGACCGTGTTCCGCTGCTTGTACGCGATCTTGTCGAAGGCGGGCGGCCTGCCGCCTTTTCGTCCGAGGCGCTTGCGGTTGGCGATCTGGTCGTCGGGCTGTGGGATCACGGCTCGGATGCCACGATTTCGCAGGTGCACGCGGATCGCGCGGGACGAGTACGCCTTGTCGGCCGGCACGGTCGTCGGGCGGGTCCGGGGCCTCCCCTTTGGCCTGCTCACCCGGATCGCGGACATGACCTGCGTGAAGGCGGGAGCGTCACCGGCCTGGCCGGGAGTGCGGACGAAAGCCAGAGGCCGACACCGGCCGTCGGCCGCCAGATGAATCTTGGTGGTCAGTCCGCCGCGGGACCGGCCGGGGGTGTGATCGTGCGGCTCACCGGCCGGGGCCCTTTTGACGGGCCCCGGCGGCGTGCTGAGTACTCCCACGCGCGCTTCACAACACGCAGGCCGATTCTCCGTGATCCGGAAGAAACGGCCTAGCACGCTTCAGGCGCGCGGCAGGGTTCCGGAAACCGTGACGCATCCGGGATCAGCCATTGTCAGCCTGCGGCGCGATGGAACTTCGATCCCACCACACCGCCGTACCGATCGATCTCGTATGGCGCCGCGCCGGCAGACGTCTGTCGATCCTGTCCCGTCGTGCCGTCCAGGACGATCGGTTCGTCGCCCACCTCCCCGTACACGGCACCGTGCCAGAATCCGTTGACTTTCGGCACCTTCCGTCCGGAACCGTCGGGCAAGGCCCACCGCTTCTGGACCGAAGCGGTGTCGAACACCGTGATCCCGCGGTCTGCCGCCCCGTACCCGTACTTGGAGCACAGGACCAGGGACTGTGCGTCGTGGCGGCACCGCCAGCCCCCGCCATCGAGCGCCACTCGCTGCTCACCGCTGACGGCATCCACGACCAGTGTCTTGTCTTTGAGGGTGGCGCTCAGCAGTCGCGGCGCGGCTGCGGCCGGCTGCCGCGCCTCCGCCACGGTCCACCGCTGTTCACCCGTGGCCTCGGCAAGGCCCAGCAGCCTGCCCGCGCCGAACCCCGTCTTCTCGCCGCCGGCAACAACGCCGTCGGCCAAGGTCACCGCACGGAAGTCGGGCTTCTTCCAGCGGACGGTGCCCGCAGAGGGTTCGACGGCATACGTGGTGTCAGCCGCGGTAACGAGCGCTGTGCTGGCATCGACTCCGATGATCTGCGGTGCGAGGATCTCGTCGGCCCCGATGGATGTGGCGGCGAGCCCGCGGGAGCTGGGAGCGGCCACGATCTCGGCCGACCATGCCGTCTTGCCGGTGGCCGTCTCGACGGCCAGCACCTCGATGACGGCTCGATCCGGCGTCGTGCCTTCACCCTTCACATCCCTGTTCCAGGCGGCGTACACGGTTTTACCGTCAGCCGAGACCAGGGGAGCGGCCCGGTTACTTCCGAACCCGCCCTTCCCTGCGGCGTGCTTCGTGGTCACGTCCCACCGCGGTGCACCGGTCCCGGTGTCGATCGCCTCCAGCCCCTCCTCGGTGGTGATGTAGGCAACCCCGTCAGCAAGCGTGACCGCAGGCCGTGCCGCTCCCCCGCTCGTCGTACTCGGCTGGCTGGCATTCGGCAATTCGACCGTAGGCCCGTCGAAGCGCACGGGCGGGTCGAACGCCGGACGGCTTGGCTTTCCGGAAGCCGCATGTGACGGTTCCGCGGACTTGCCGGACGACTTCGCATCCGATGAACCGCCGTCTCCACAGGCGACCAACGCAGCGGTCGCCAGCGTCACTCCCGCCGCAGCAGCGGCCCATCGTCGCGTCCTGCCTGTCCGGCCCATCGCTCCCCCTGCTCGTGATCTTCGTGATTATGACGACCGTAGCGGCTGGGCTCCCCGGAGACCGGCAAGTTCTCCAACCACCCGACAGCGGACCTGTACGGGACGAACCAGGCCGTCCCGAAGCCACCGCACCGGCCTCATGATCTGGTCAGTGGTGATCCGAAATAAGCGCCCTGGACGAGGACTAGGCGAACGGGCCCTCGGTCGTGAAGCGGCGCAGGTCGTGGGCGAAGCGTTCGGCCTCGCCCGGCGGCCATGAGGACAGGCTCGCCGTGATGTGGGCGGCCAGCCGGGCCCGCAGTTCCGCCACCGCTGCCCGGCCCTGCTCGGTGAGGACGAGCAGGTACGCGCGCCCGTCGGCGGGGTCCGGCTCGCGGCGGATGAGGCCTGCGGCCTCCAGCCGGGAGGCGCGGCGGGTGACGCCGGAGCGGTCGACTCCGACGTCGGGAGCCAGATCGGCGGCGCTGCGGGGACCGGTCCGGGCCAGCGCGCTGAGTACCGGGTACGTCAGCTCGTCCAGCCCCTCGTCCATGCCCTCGGTGAGCCGCCGGTGCAGCTGCGTGCGCGTGGTGCGCCTGAGCAGGATGCCCAGCGCGTCCGCGATCTCATGACCTGCTTCGTTCTCCACACCACAAAGAATAGCGTGCGCCACGCACGCTGTTGGTGTTACAGTGCAGGAGATGCGTGCGGTTCGCACGCACTTCTCCTTCATTCTTCCTTCGTCCCGTGAGGAATCCCCATGACGCGCACCGGTATCGAGGCCGCCCTCCACGACCTGATCTTCAACCGCGACATCACCGTCGAGGAAGCCGCCGACCGCCACTTCACCCCGGAGTACCGCCAGCGCACGGACGGGGAGTGGGCGGACCGCGCCGGGTTCATCGAGCACATCACCCACGTGCGCGGCCTGGTGGCCGACGGCCATGTCGAGGTGCACGAGGAGCTGTACGACGGCAGCAAGTACGCCGACCGGCACACCGCCCACATCACGAAGAAGGACGGCTCGACCGTGAGCATGGAGGTCTACGTGTTCGCGGACCTCGCGCCCGACGGCCGGTTCGACCGCATCGAGGAGACCACCCTGATGCTCGAAGGCTCCGCCGCCGACCGCAACATAGGCAGCGCCCGCTAGCGGGTGCCCCTGGCGGTCAGGGCGCGGATGGCGGTCTCCTGGGAGTAGGCGAGCAGGCCGATCGTCATCGCGCTCATGACGAGGGCGAAGAGCACGTGGCCCAGGGTCGAGGTCACGGCCAGGCCCAGGGTGTTCAGGGCGAAGTGGCTGCCGACCCGCAGGGCGATGAGCGCGAACGCGACCTTGCGCGTCTCCTTGCCGCGCCACAGCGCCTTGGCGAGCTTGATCCGCCTGCGCATCATCGTCAGCGAGACGATGATGTTCACGGCCAGCAGGACCAGCAGCACGGGCCAGACCGAAGGGAAGGCCTTCAGGATGTCGAAGGCGGCCGCGAGCACCCCTTCGAAGCCGAAGAACCAGAGCGGAAGCCGGTAGTCGGCCGGTGCCATGGCGCTCGTGTCGATCGCCTCGGCCGGTGCGCCCTGGGTCTTCTTCTTCAGGATGTTCATGCTGCTGCCCCCGTGGTCGGTGTGATGATCACTATTTTTCCGGGGGAGGGGTCTCGGGGGCAGAGCTCCGGGTCACGTGTGCCGTATGACAGCTGTCATGCTCCGCCCGGCCGCGGCCGGGTGACGGTGTGATGGGATACGCCGTATGGGTCTCACCGGACAAGGAAACCAGTCGCCGACGGGGGTACCCGTACCGCCCTTCGACCCCGAACTGGCCGTCGCCCTCGCGGCCTTGGACGCGCGGTCGCGCGAGCCGATCACCCCGGACAACCTCGCCGCCGTGCAGGAGCGGGACGTCACCTCCCGGCCCCGGCCCACGGCCGAGGACCTTCGCGCCGAAGGCCGTTTCGAGGTGCGCGAGTTCCAGGTCCCCGGGCCGCCGGACGGCCCCGCCGTCACGCTCGTCGGCGCCCGCCCGTCCGGGCTCGCAGGGCGGCCGCTGCCCCTCCTCTACTACGTGCACGGCGGCGGCATGGTCATGGGCAACGCCTGGTCCCCCCTCCCGCGGATCCTCCGCGAGTGGGCCCTGCCGCTGGAACTGGCCGTCATCTCCGTCGAGTACCGGCTCGCGCCGCAGGCGCAGTACCCCGAACCCCTGGAGGACTGCTACGCCGGTCTCCTCTGGGCGGCCGGCCACGCGGCCGAACTGGGCATCGACCCCGACCGCATCGTCATCGGAGGCAAGAGCGCCGGCGGCGGCCTCGCCGCGGCCCTCGCCCTCCTGACCCGCGACCGGGGCGGTCCCGTCCCCCTCGGCCAACTGCTGCTCTGCCCCATGCTCGACGACCGCGGCACCACCTTCTCCAGCCACCAGATGACCGGCCTCGGCGTCTGGGACCTCACCTCCAACACCACCGGCTGGAAGGCCCTGCTGGGCGACCGGCACGGCGCCGCCGACCTGCCGCCCTACGCGGCCCCCGCCCGCGCCGCGGACCTCTCCGGACTCCCGCCGGCCTTCATCGAGGTCGGGTCGGCCGAGATCTACCGCGACGAGGACGTGGCGTACGCGAACGCCATCTGGCAGGCCGGCGGCCACGCCGAACTCCACGTCTGGCCCGGCGCGTACCACGGCTTCGACGGCCTGGCCCCCGAGGCCGCCCTCACCCGAGCCGCCCGCGAAACCCGCACCCGCTGGCTCCACCGCCTCCTCACCGCGCCCGCCGCCCCGCCGCCCCCGCCGTAGGGCCGGGCGTCACCCCAACGGCCGAGCCCCGGGCGCTCCCGAGGTGCCCGCGCGCCACCTGGAGGCAATGCTGGAGCCGCTGCCCGTTCACAGGAAGGGGTACTGCGGTGCCACCGAGGATCGAGCACACAAGACCCCGCCACGGGTACGGCCGTGGGTACACCCACGGGTACACCCACGTGCACGTCACCCTGACACAGGACCCGCCCGCCACGCGGCAGGGTGGTGGTGGCGGCGACGTCGCCTTCGCCTTCAGCATTCCGCACGGCTCGGAAAGCGTTTCCGTGATGCTGCCGTCCGAAAACGCCCGAGCCCGTCTGGTCGACGAATTGCTCGGCTGCGCCCTCGACGCCCCGCGCGAGAGCGTCGATCGCCTCCTGGCGAGCGACGACGTCCACGCGGTGAGGCTGGGCCGGGCCGTGCGAGCCGTCCAGCACGCACTGCACACCGAAGGGAACACCGCCGGCTCCCCGCCCGCGGAACCCCCCGGCCCCGCCGCGATCGACCCGGTGACCCACGACCCCGCCTGGTGAGCCTCCGACCCCGGGGGCCGTAGGAAGGACACGTCATGGGCAGCACGGCAAGGGTCCTGGTCACCGACCTCGACGGCACGCTCCTGGCGGGCGACGAGGACAGCCGGCGCCATCTGCGCCACGCGCTGGACCGGCATCCCGACATCACCGTGGTCTACGCGACGGGCCGCGGCCTCGCCTCCGTCCGGACCGTGCTCACCGACGACCCCTTCGCCCCCTGGCCGCGGTGGATCATCGCCGACGTCGGCGCGAGCATCATCGACACCACGGACATGTCCCATGCCGAGTCCCTCGAAGGACCGCTGCGCACGGGATGGCCCGGACACCGTCGCGTCCGGCGGGCACTGCGCCGGTTCCCGCAGCTCGTACACCAGGACGCCGTGGCACAACAGGGCCGGTGCTCCTACTACCTGGCCGCCGAGCACCTCTCGGACGAGATCACGGCGGCCGTGGAGCGGATGGGCTGCTCCTGGACGTACTCCGCGGGCCGGTACTTCGACGTACTCCCGCCCCGCGCCGGCAAGGGCCCGGCCCTGCGGGCGCTCATGCACCGCCTGCACTGGCCGCGCGCACACCTGCTCGTGGCCGGGGACTCCCTCAACGACCTGTCGCTCTTCCGCCTCGGCACGCACGGCGTCGTCGTCGGCAACGCCGAGCCCGCGCTGGTCGCGCAGGTGGCCGCGGACCCGCTGGTCCACCACCCGGCACTCGACGGCGCCGCCGCCGTACTGCACGTACTGGAACGGCTCGGCTGGGTGCGGCTGCGGCGCCCCCGGCGCGTGGTGATCGGATACCACCGTCCGCCGTGGCAGCGGTCCGAGGGACACTGGCGGGCGCCGGCCAGCCCCAACGGCATCCTCCCGACCCTGGTGTCCGCCCTCGGGGCCGACCCCGACGGGCAGCTGGACGCCGTATGGGCCGCCGCCACGACCGAGGACGCCGCCACGGCGGCCACGGTCCCGCCGGGGCTGCCCCTGACCCTCCTCCCGCTGCCGGCCGGCCAGTGGGCCGGGTACTTCCACCGGGCCTGCAAGGAGACGCTGTGGCCCGCCCTGACCTCGCAGCCGCACCTCATCCGGCACGACCCGGCCGACTGGGCGGACTACGAGGCCGTCAACTCCGCTTTCGCGCAGCACGTCAGCGTCCACGCGGCGTACGGCGGAACGGTCTGGCTGCACGACTACAACCTCTGGCTCGTCCCCGGCCTGCTCAAGCGGCACCGGCCGGATCTGACGATCGGCCTGTTCCACCACACGCCCTTCCCCGACCCGCGGACGTTCCGGCGCCTGCCCGCGGCGGCGCAGCTGTGCGCGTCCCTCGGACAGCTGGACTGGGCCGGGTTCCACACCGCCGCGTTCGCCGAGAACTTCCGCACCCTGCTGAGCGGCGCGGCCGCCTCCCGCATACCGCGCACCGGTGTGCACCCCCTGGGCATCGACCGCCGGGCCGTCGCCTCCCTCGCCCGGTCCCGCGCCGCCGACACGGCCACGACCGGCGGCCGGGACGACGGCCCGGTGATCCTCTCCGTGGAGCGGCTCGACTACGCCAAGGCCCCCGTACACAAGATCCACGCTCTCGCGGAACTCCTCGACCGGCAGCCGGAACTGCGCGGGCGGCTGCGCTACCGCCTCGTCTGCCCGCCGCCCGAGCCGGGCATCCGCGCGTACGACACCACCCGCAGCCAGCTCGAACGTGCCATCGGGGAACTCAACAGGCGCCAGCGGAAGGCCGGCTGGGAGCCGGTCGAGTACATGTCCCGGGGTCTGCCCTTCGAGGAGGTCGTCGACCACTACCTGGCGGCCGACGTCTTCTGGGTGAGCTCCCTGGCCGACGGCATGAACCTCACGGCCCAGGAGTTCCTCACGGTCCAGGCGGCGACCGGCCGCTCCGGCGTGCTGATCCTCTCGCGCCACGCCGGCGCCGCCGCCTACATGGAGGGCCGCGCCCTCCTCACCGATCCGTACTCCCCGCACGACATGGTGGAGAAGCTGCGCACCGCCCTGGCGATGTCCCCCGCGGAGCGCCGGGCGCACACCGCCCGCCTCGCCGCCCTCCTGAACACCCCGCCGCCCGCCGAGTGGGCGCGCGAGGTCATCGCGGCGATCGAGGGGGTGCCAGCCCGTCCAGGGTGAGGTCCAGCAGGCGTTCGGCCTGCTCCCGCTGTTCGGGCTTGGCCGAGGTGAGGGCGATGCCGGCGAGGGCGGCGAACAGGTCCGTCGCGCTGATGTCGGTCCGGATCGCCCCGGCATCGGCGCACGCGTCCATGAGCGCGGTGATGGCGCTCTGGATCATGTCGTGGCTGTGGGCGTACGGGTTGCTCCCCGAAGCGGCGATGGCGCGCAGGGCGTCGGCCATGCCGAGTTTGGCCGTGGCGTAGTCCATGAAGAGGCGGGTCCACGCGCGCAGCGCCTCGTACGGGGGCTGCGCCGCGAGGAGCCCGGGGACGACGTCGCGCAGCTGGGCCACTTCGTTGCGGTAGGCCGCCTCGACGAGCGCCTCGCGGGTGGGGAAGTTGCGGTACAGGGTCGCGGTGCCCACGCCCGCTTCCCTGGCGATGCGTTCGAGGTGCGCGTCCAGTCCCTCCTCGGTGAACACCCGTACCGCGGCAGCCAGGATCTTGTCCCTGTTGCGTTGCGCGTCGGCTCTCAACGGGCGTGCTGCGTCCGGGTTCATCGGCGGCTGCCGTCCTCTCTCCCGCTCTGTCCGGTTGCTAAGTGGAGGCGCGCCCAGTTAGCCTTTCACTAAGTGGTGGCGCCTCCACTTGACTCTAGGGCATGCCCTGGCCTGCCCGTATTCCTCCTGGAAGGACTGCCGCTCATGTCGGGAATCGAAGGCAAGGTCGTGGCGATCACGGGCGCCGGCAGCGGTATCGGCGAGGCGACCGCCCTGCTGCTCGCCGAACGCGGCGCCAAGGTCGTCCTCGGGGCGCGCCGCTCGGAGCGGCTCGAAGCCCTGGCCGCCCGTATCGAACAGGCCGGCGGCGAAGCCGCGTGGACGCGCACCGACGTCACGGTGCGCGAGGACCTGACCGGGCTCGTCGAACTGGCGCGCGGCCGGTTCGGCCGCCTCGACGTCCTCGTCAGCAATGCCGGAATCGGCCTGATCTCCCCGCTGGACGAGGTCCGCGTCGAGGACTGGGAGAAGATGATCGACGTCAACCTCAAGGGCGTCCTGTACGGGATCGCCGCCGCGCTGCCGGTCTTCCGGGAGCAGGGCACCGGGCACTTCGTCAACACGGTCTCCACGGCGGGACTGCGCGTCGTTCCGCTCCAGGCGGTGTACGCCGCCACCAAGAACGCCGTACGCACCCTCTCCGAGGGCCTGCGTCAGGAGGCCGGTGACAGCCTGCGCGTGACGGTCGTCTCGCCGGGCGTCACGCGCACGGACTTCCCGGACTCCATGTCACCGCAGATGCGGGCGCAGGTCCGCGACCGCATGGATGCGATGGCGATCCCGCCGGACGCCATCGCGCGCGCCATCGCCTACGCCGTCGAGCAGCCGGACAACGTGGATGTGGGCGACATCGTTGTCCGCCCCACCGCGCAGGCTTAGGCCGTGTCTTTGGGTCAGGCCAGACGCCGCGGGCCCGGCATGATCCAAAAGACACGACCTCAGGCCGTGAACTGCCGGCCGGTGCTTCCGCAGGGCGGTGGCGGCACCGGCCGGTCAGGGAGGAGCGTCAGGTGGCGAAGGTGGCCACCGGCTCCAGGCCGTAGGTGCGGGCGTAGCCGTTCTCGATGCCCACGAGCAGGTCCACCACCTCGAAGTAGCGGTCCCAGAAGGGGGTTTCGCGCAGCGCGTCGATCAGCAGCCGGTAGGCGTCGTGGTCGTCCGCCTCCCAGACCCAGATGTCGGTGACCCGCGCCGAGTAGAACTCCGTGTCGTAGAAGCGGGAGCGGACGCCGCGTGTACGGGCCTCGATCACCGGGGCGACGTGGGTGGTGAAGGCCTCGACGCGTTCGGCCACGGTCATCGCCAGCCACTCGGGCGTGGTCTTGACCAGCATGAACGCGGTGACCGGCGGCTCGGTTCGGTCAGCGGGCACCGGTTGCCTCCGGGGTGGCGAGGACGGCGGGCTTGAGGGTCTGCGCGCACCACTGCGCGAATCCGGTGGCCGGGCCCGCCTGCGGCGAGCGGACGACGCCCGAGTCCAGGCCCTGGTCCTTGGCGCGCTTCATGTCGACCATGCCCTCGACGAACGCCTCGCCCAGACCGTAGCCGAGCAGGGCAGAACGCAGCTCGTCGAGCGGCTGGCGCCGGTAGCGGACCGGGCGGCCCAGCTCCTCGGTCATGATGCGGGCCAGGTCGTCGGGCGACAGGTCCTGCGGGCCGAGCACCGGAACACTGCCGACGCCGGTCCAGGAGCGGTCCAGCAGCAGCCCGGCCGCCGCCGCGGCGATGTCGGCGGTGGCCACCAGCGGTGCCTTGCGGTCCGCGGCGACGGTGTCGGTGAAGATGCCGTCCTCGCGGATCGATTCGGCGTCCTCCAGCAGGTTCTCGAAGAAGGACGGGTTGGCCAGGGCGCGGTAGGCGACGCCGGAGTCGGCGATCAGGTCGTCCATGGCCAGGGAGGCGGTGACCAGCCCGGCCCGGGCGGCCGGCGGGGTGCCGCGGCCGAGCGCCGAGACGCCGACGACATGGCCGACGCCGTGGGCGGCGAACGCCCGCGCGGCCGGGCGGGTGAAGCCGCTGTACGCCTCGTCGGGCGTGGCCGAGACGTCCGGCGGCACCAGCCAGAAGACGGCGTCGGCCCCGGTGAAGGCCCGCTCGACGGTCGCGGTGTCGCCGTGCGAGCCGGTGACCACCTCGACCCGTCCGCGCACGGCCTCGGGTAGCCGGGCGGGATCGCGGACCACGACGCGCAACTCCTCTCCGTGTGCGGGCGCGGCCTCGACCAGCAGTGACAGCAGCCGCCGGCCGATGTTCCCGGTGGGGGCGGTAATGACGATCATGAAAACCTCGGGTCTTTGTCGGATCTGTACGCCCCTTCATCGTGCAGACGCCAACAGCATTGCCACAATGGGAACTTCAGCATCCAATCATTGCCTGGAACGGAATAATGCCGGTGAGCAGCCCAGCCCCGAACCTCGACGCCCACCTCGCCGTCGCCCTCGACGCCCTGCTGACCGAGCAGAGCGTCACCCGTGCCGCCGCGCGGCTGCACACCTCCCCCGCGGCGATGAGCCGCACCCTGGCCCGGTTGCGCCGGGTGCTCCAGGATCCGCTGCTGGTGCGGGCGGGACAGGCGATGGTGCCCACACCCCGCGCCGAGGCGCTGCGGGACGAGGCCGCCGCGGTGGTGCGCCGGCTGGAGGCATTGCTCACCCCGAGCGGTGGGATCGACCCCGCCGCGCTGCGGCGCACCTTCACCGTCCAGGCCTCGGACCTGGTCGGCGCGGCGCTGGCGCCGGGTCTGCTCGGGCTGGCCCGGCGCCAGGCGCCGGGAGTCTCGCTGCGGGTGCTGGCCGAGGAAGGGGAGGCGGGCCCCGCGCTGCGCGAGGGCCGGGTCGATCTGGAGATCGGGGTCATCGACCACGTGGACCCGGAGACCCGGGTCGAGGAGCTGACCACACTGCGGATGGCGGCCGGCGTCAGGGCCGGGCACCCGCTCGCCGAAGGAACCCTGACGCCCGCCGGACTGGCCGCGGCCGAGCACGTGGCGGTCAGCCGCCGGGGACGCTTCACCGGCCCGCTGGACGCGGCCCTGGCCGAGCAAGGGCTCAGCCGGCGGGTCGGCGCCGTCCTGCACGGACATCTGGCTGCGATGGCGCTGGCCGCGGTCGGCGACGTGGTCTGCCTGGTGCCGACCGCCCTGCCGGGCGAGCCCCCTTCACCACTCAGCGACGCGGCGCACGCGCTGGGACTGCGCCTGCTGGACGTCCCGCTGCCGCTGCCGACACTGACGATCGGCATGGCCTGGCACCCTCGCCACACCGCCGACGGGGCCCACCAGTGGCTGCGTGGCGCCGTGCGCCGGGTACTGCGCCCGGCCCGGGAGGAATAGCCCACGGCGCGGCTCCGCGCATGTCACCCGCATGCGCGCCGGATGGGGGCGTGCCACCCTGTTCGCAGGCCTCGGGAGATGGCAGCCGCGACGAACGGAGCGTGCTGTGGGACGTCCGATACGTGTCGCGGCGCTGCGGCGCCGGGCGGCCGCCGCCTGCGGCGCCCTGCTGCTGGTCGCCCTCGCCTCGGGCGCGGGCACCGGCACGGCTCCCTCCCCGACCCCGAGCCCGACCCGCTCCCCGACCCCGAGCCCGACCCGCTCCCCGTCCCAGGCCGGGCTGGATCCGCGCATCGCCGAGATCATGCGCAAACCCGAGTACCGGCACGCCCAGTGGGGGCTCCTGCAGACCCGGCCCGACGACGGGCGGGTGCTGCACAGCCTCTTCCCCGGCCAGTTCTTCATCCCGGGTTCCACGGCGAAGCTCTTCGCCGTCTCCGGCACCTGGCGCACCCTCGGCACCGACCACCGCTTCGTCACCCCCGTCTACGCCGTCGGCCGGCGCACCGGCGCCACGCTGACCGGCGACCTCGACCTCGTCGCCCAGGGCGACCTCACCCTCGGCGGCCGTACGCGCCCCGACGGCACCGTCGCGTACACCGACCTCGACCACACCTACGCCAACGACTTCCCCGGAGCGACCCTCACCCCCGAGAACCCCCTCGCCGGCATCGACGAGCTCGCCCGGCAGGTCCGCGACTCCGGCATCACCCGCGTCGACGGCGACGTCATCGTCGACAGCCGCCTCTTCGCCCCCGACCCGGTCCTCGACCCCACCCCGACCCCCCTGATCATCAACGACAACCTCATCGACCTGCTGACCACGCCCGGAGACCGGGCGGGCGCCGACGCCCGGCTGGACTGGCGGCCGAAGGTCGCCCCGTACGCGGTCACCTCCACGGTGAAGACCGTCGCCGCCGGCAAGCCCACGAACGTCACGGTGACCGCCACCGACGGCGGCAGCCGGATCCTGCTCTCCGGCACCATCGCCGCGGACGCGAAGCCCCTGCTGCGCACCGCTCCCGTCACGGATCCCGCCGCGTTCGGCCGCAGCGCGCTGATCGAGGCCCTCGCCCGGGCCGGCGTACGGGTCACCGCGGACCCGACCGGCCCCAACCCGGCCGCCCGGCTGCCGCGCGACTACGACGGCCGCCCGCGGGTGGCGGCGTACACCTCACCCCCGTACGAGCAGTACGCCAAGCTGATCCTCAAGGTCAGCCACAACCTCGGCGCCAACCTCGGCATCTGCCTGATGGCCGTCTCCACCGGCAGCACGCAGTGCGAGGACGGCTTCCCGGTGCTCGCCGCCTTCCTGGACCGGGCCGGCGTCGACCGCGAGCAGGTGGAGCTCATGGACGGCCGGGGCGGCAACCCCGCCGACCGGGCCACCCCGCAGGCGCTGGTGCAGATGCTGGCCTACTGGCAGCGCACCCCCGACGCCCGGCGCTTCCGGGAGGCCCTGCCCGTCCTCGGCGTGGACGGCCTGCTCGCCGAGAACTGCCGCGGCTGCCCGGCGCGCGGGAAGGTGTTCGCGAAGACCGGCGCGGCCGTCGGCGGGGACGCCCTCAACGACCGGCTCGCCGTCGGCGCCATCACCATCGCCGGCTACCTCGACAAGGGCGGCGGCCGCTTCGACACCTTCTACGCGGGCGTCAACGGCGCCTCCACGCCGACCGCGAACACCGCCGACGTCCTCTCCATCGCCAACGACCTCGCCCTGATCGCCGCCTACCTCCAGGAATCGCCCTGACGGGGCGGGGACCGGAACCGGCTCGGGTTCGCGCTCGCCGTTCCGTGAGGTGGGCGTCGTGACCCGGTGAACCTCGCCGGTCGCAGCACTAGGCTGCCCGGCATGACGATTCGCGCTGTGGTGTTCGATGTCGGCGAGTGCCTCGTGGACGAGACCCGGGAGTACGGAACGTGGGCCGACTGGCTCGGAGTGCCCCGGCACACCTTCGCGGCCGTGTTCGGCGCGGTCGTGGCACAGGGCCGCGACTACCGGGAAGTCTTCCAGGAGTTTCGCCCCGGCTTCGACCTCACCGAGCAGCGTGACGCCCGCGCGGCCGCCGGCCGTCCGGAACACTTCGACGAGAGCGACCTCTACCCGGATGTCCGCCCGGCCCTGGCCGAGCTGCGTGCCGACGGTCTGTGGCTGGGCATCGCCGGGAACCAGACGATCCGCGCGGGCGGCATCCTGCGGAGCCTCTTCAGCGACGACGTCGACCTGATCGGTACGTCGGACGACTGGGGCGCGAGTAAACCCGACCTGGAGTTCTTCGAACGGGTCGCCGACGCGGTGCCGTTCGCCAACGACGAGATCCTCTACGTCGGTGACCGGGTGGACAACGACCTCCGGCCCGGCGCGAAGGCGGGGATGCATACCGCGCTCGTCCGCCGGGGCCCGTGGGCCACGATCCAATGGGATACCGCCGAGGCTCGCGAGCTGCCGACGTTCCGCATCGAGAGCCTCGCCGACCTGTCCCCCAGGATCGCGGAGTTCAACAGCCAAGGGCGCTGACGACGGCCCCCCAGCCGTAGAGCCGGTCATCGAGGTCGCGGACGTACTGCTCGTGCTCCCACGGGCCGAGTGCACGCCGCACTTCGCGGACCCGCTCCAGCCCAGTGGCGTACCAGTGCGTTTCCAGCAGCTCCAGCGCGCGGAGGGCGTAGTGGGCCGCCTCCTGCGGCCGCCCGGCGGCGGCCTCCACCGCACCGAGGTCTCCGAGGATGACCGTGCGTTGTTTGTCGGCATCGCCCGGGAGTTCGTCGAGTACGTGGAGGAGCGTCTCGCGGGCCTGCGGCAGGTGCCCGGCACTCAGCTGCACGTTGCCCTTGAAGGCGGCAAGACGGATCGGGCTGAACCAGTCCATCCACTCGGGTGCGGGCTGACTGCCGGTGTCCTCGATGACGGTCTCCCCGTGGGCGATCAGGTCGAGGGCCGCTCGCGTGTCCCCGCAGCGGGTGGCGCACTCCGCCTCGACCGCATCGAGCCAGGCCGCGAAGTGGCCGCCGGCCTGTCCGCGTCGACTGTAGGTGCGGGCCGCGACCATGCGCTCCGTCGCGGCGGGTCGCTGCCCGACCCATCCGGGGATGAACGCCATGTGGGCGAGGATCGCGGAGCCGAGCAGAGCGTCGTCCGCTTCCCCCGCGGCTTGAAGGGCGCGCACCCAGGTGTCGCCGGCGCGATCGGGTTCGCGGAGGTCGAAGAACTCGATGCGGCCCGCGAGCAGCCAGCTCTCCGCCAGGGCGGCGGCAAGTGTCTGGCGGGTGCGGCCGGCGGTTGCGTCGAGGAGCTGGCCACCGAGGGTCGCGTGTGCTGCGACGGCGGGGTGCAGTATCGCGGGGGATACGGTCCAGTAGAGCCGGCGGTGCGCTCGGGTGACGGCGGAGAAGTCGGCCCCGGCAGTGGCCGGTTGCGGTCCGCTGGGGGTACGCAGGGGGCCGCGGTTGGCGGGGGCGATGAGGCTTGCCGCTCCCTGGGACCCGGTGCCGGGTGGCACGTTGAACCCGAGTTCGTCCAGGGGGCGGCCGAGGAGGTCGACGAGAGCTTGCCTGACGTCGGGCTGGGGCAGGGGTGGGTTCTCGGCCTCGTAGCGGCGGGCCTGGCGCAGGCCGATTCGTGGCCGTCCCCCACGTGCTGCTCCACCGACGGGTACGCGACATCGCGTCCGGGACGGAAGGCGAACTGATGGCCGTCCAGCACGAGGACGTCTCCGACAGCCCGGCGTACGAGCGGTGGGTCGACGTGGCGTACGTGCGGGGGCCGTCCGGCCGTGAGATCTCCACGGCTGTCGGCAACATCGAGGCCGTCTGATGGGGTTCGAGAACAGGTTCCCACGCTGGCCCGTTCCGCCGGATTCGTGCGCCGAGTGGGCCGAGTGCGCCGAGCGGGTCGCTGTGCGCTTCGAGGCTCAGGTGAAGCGTGACCGGTCGCGTGTCAGCGACATGAACATGCTGATCAGGAGACATCACCCTGAGCTGCGGGCCCGCGGGTGAGCGAGCCTCCCCTTCATCCATGAGGGGGAGGAGCCGCCGTGAACGACCTCGCCCTGATCGCCGCCTACCTCCAGGAATCGCCCTGACGCGGTCCGGGAGGTCCGGGAGGTCCGGGAGGTCCGGGACGTGCCGGGCTTTCGTGGTCCTCGCGGCTCTCGTCGAGGAAGCCGCCCGACTGGTGCTGCCACAGCTTCGCGTACGTGCCCTCGCAGGCGAGGAGCTCGTGGTGCGTGCCCTGTTCGACGATGCGGCCGCGGTCGAGGACGACGAGCCGGTCCATGTGCGCCACCGTGCTCAGCCGGTGCGCGACCACGAGGGCGGTCCGCCCCTCCATGAGCCGCCACAGCGCCTCCTGTACGAGGATCTCGCTCTCGGAGTCCAGGGCGCTGGTCGCCTCGTCCAGCAGCAGGATCGGCGCGTCGCGCAGGATCGCCCGGGCCAGCGCGACCCGCTGGCGCTGCCCGCCGGACAGCTTGACCCCGCGCTCGCCGACCACGGTGTCGAGGCCGTCGGGCAGCGCGTCGGCGAACTCCGTGACGTGCGCCGCCCCGGCCGCGCGCCGGATCTCGGCCTCGGTGGCGCCGGGCCGGGCGAACGCGATGTTCTCCCGCAGGGTGCGGTGGAACATCGCCGGGTCCTGCGGCACGTACGCCATCAGGCCGCGCAGGTCGCGATGGCGCAGCCTGCTGATGTCCCGGCCCCCGATCAGGATCCGGCCCGCGTCGACGTCGGTCATCCGCAGCAGCAGCCGGGTGAGGGTGGTCTTGCCGCCGCCGGAGCGGCCCACGAGCCCGATCTTCGCCCCGCTGGGCACGTCCAGGTCCAGCCCCTCGAAGAGCGGCTGCGCGCCCGCGTGGGCGAAGTCCACCTTCTCGAAGCGGACCTCGCCCGCCCGGCCCGGCTCCGGCGCCGGCTCCGGGGACTGTGGTTCGAGTACGGTCGGCGGCGTCAGCAGCAGCTGCGTGAACTGTGCGGCCTCCGTCATCGAGCTCTCCAGGCGGCGGTAGATCTGGTTGAACTCGAACATGATCCGGGTGGCGTTGGAGAAGTACGTGAACGCGACCACGACCGCTTCCACCCCGTGCCCGCTCCCGCCCCCGCTCGCGCTCCCGGCGATCGTCACGGCGATCAGCAGGCCCAGCGCGTTGGTCACCACGGACATCGGGGCGACGACGGTGTCGATGCGCAGGTTTCCGTAGTCCCACGAGCGCAGCGTCAGCGCGCGCGAGTGCGCGACCCGGGACCGGTGCTCGGCGGCCTCGCGCTCCTCCGCGGCGAACGCGCGGACCGTGTCCATGTTCATCAGGCTGTCGGAGACGTGCCCCGACACCCGGGCGATCGCCTCCTCGCGCCGGTCCACGAGTGCCTGGCGGCGCCGGACCAGGGGCAGTACGCAGGCCCCCGTCACCGCGATCATGGCGAGGAGCGCCACGACGAGCAGCGGTTCGTAGCGCCAGAGCACCACGGACCCGAACAGCAGCGGTACGAACCGGCCCACGACCGAGAAGGTCAGCGCGTCGACGAACTCCTCGAAGCGGGAGGCGAAGCTCAGCACCCGCTTGGTCAGCGACCCGGCGAAGTTGTCGTGGAAGAACGCGGCGTCCTTCGCGAACAGCTCGTCCATGCCGATGATGTACAGCCGCTCGATGCCGAGGGCGTCGAGCCGGTTCAGACAGTGCAGGCCGAGGCGCCACGCCGCCTCGGAGAGCAGCAGGACACCGGCGAATCCCAGGACGTACGGGAGCGCGGCGCCGAGGCCGGTGCCGCTGCCGGCGGCGTCGTCGGCGATGCGGCCGACGAGCTTGGCGACGACCAGCGGGGCGATGTAGCTGATGCCGATGTTGCCGAGGGCCGGCATCAGCATGGCGGGCGCGGTCAGCCACCGCATCCGCGCCAACTCCCGTCCGTAGTAGCGCAGTGCGAGGACCACCGGTCCTCTGCCCGGCGGACCCCCTCGTGATGCGGACGCTTTCATGGCCACCTTACGTAGTCGCTCGGTTACGGAGGTCGCAGTCTCCCGCGACGCCGTCCGCGCCGTCCAAGCGTTTTCCGTGTGGGTGACGACCGCCCGCTACCCGCCCGGGGTGAACGTCACCGGCAGGGCCAGGGGGCCGCGCAGGCCGCCCGGGCGCCAGGGGACCTGCGCCGGGGGTACCGCGAGGGCGAGGCCGGGCAGGCGGCGCAGGGCGGTGCCGATCGCGATCTGACCCTCCAGACGGGCCAGCGGAGCCCCCAGGCAGTAGTGGATGCCGTGCCCGAACGCCAGGTGGGCGTTGTCCGGCCGGGTGATGTCCAGGCGGTCGGCATCCGGGAACCGCCCCGGATCGCGGTCGGCGACGGCCGAGCCGATCAGCACGGTCGCGCCGCGCGGGATGAGCACGCCCGCGATCTCCACGTCCTCCCGCGCGAAGCGGGCGATGCCGGGGCTGACCGGGCCGTCGTAGCGGAGGAACTCCTCGACCGCGCCTGGCAGCAGGCCGGGGTCGGAGCGCAGCAGGTCGAGCTGGCCGGGGTGGGCGAGCAGCATCGCGATGCCACCGCCGATCAGGTTGACCGTGGTGATGTAGCCGGCCGCGAGCAGCAGGAACACCATGGCGACGAGCTCGTCCTCGCTCAGCCGCGCTTCCTCGTCCCGGGCGGTGATGAGGGCGCTGAGCAGATCCTCGCCGGGCTCCGCCCGCTTCGCGCGGATGAGTTCGGTGACGTACGCGCGCATGTGCCGCCACGCCTCGTTCACCACGGCGGGGTCCGGCGGCTCCGCGCCCCGCATGAGCATGCGGTCGGTCCAGTGCTGGAACTCGTGCCGCTCGTCCACCGGTACGCCGAGCAGTTCGCTGATCACCGTGACCGGGAGCGGCAGCGCGAAGTCCGCGACGAGATCGGCACGGCCGGCCGCGACGACCGCGTCCAGCAGCCGGTCGGTGATCGCCTGGATCCGCGGCCGCATCTGCGCCACGCGGTGGGCGGTGAACGCCTTGGAGACCAGGCGGCGCAGCCGCGTGTGGTCGGGCGGATCGCTGCGCAGCATGTTGCCCAGCATCGACTCGCGCTCCGTGTCCGGCAGCTGTCGCAGGAGCCGGGTGTCAGCGGCGTCGCGGACGTCGCTGCTGAGGCGGGAGTCGGACAGGGCCGCGAGCCCGTCCTCGTAGCGGGTGACGAGCCAGGCCTCCAGGGCGCCCGCGATGACGACGCGGCGCACCGGGCCGTCCTCGCGCAGCTGCCGGTACAGCGGGAACGGGTCCGCGAGGAAGGCCGGGTCGCCGTAGGGGAGGGGGACCGGGCGCTCGCTCATGACACCTCCCGCACGGTGTCGCCGCGACGGAGCGACTCGGCCGGCGGGCGCTCGCGCAGCGCCCCGTACCCGATGAAGTAGGCCGGAACCCTGTTCAGCCACCGCGAGTCGGTGACGAGCTCCGTGAGCCGCTTCGCCCGCTGGGGATGGCCGAACGCGGTGCGGCCGGCCAGCAGCGGCTCGATGACCTGGGCGTGGGCCACGCGTTGCAGGCCCTGGGTCGCCACCGTCGTGGGCATGCGGCGGCGCTGTACGCGGCGTACGTCGTGGAGCCCCACGGTCCCCTCGCGCAACGGGCCCACGAGGTAGCGGGCCGCGGCCACCGCGTCCTGCACGGCGAGGTTGATGCCGATGCCGAACACCGGTGACATGGCATGGGCGGCGTCGCCGATGCACAGCAGACCCGGCCGGTGCCAGCGGCGCAGCCGGTCCAGCCGTACGTCGAGCAGCTTGACCTCGTCCCACGAGGTGACGGAGTGCGCCCGGTCGGCCAGCCACGGGACGGCGTCCGTGAACTGGGCCATGAACCGGTCCACGCCCTCGGCGCGGCGCTCGGCATCGGTTCCCTTGGGGATGAGCCCCGCGATCTGCCAGTAGTCGCCGCGGTCGATGAGCGCGCTGAAGAACCGCTCGCCCAGGCCTCCCACGAGCCCGCTGGGGTCGTCCTCGTGGCGCGGCAGCCGGAACCACCAGGCGTCCATCGGGCACGGGAAGCTCTCCAGGCCGAGCTCGGGCAGCACCCTGGCGAAGGACCCGCGGCCGTCGCAGGCCACGGTCAGCGTGGCCCTGAGCTCGCCGGTGGCGCCGTCCGCGGTGCGGTACCGCACGCCCGCGACCCGGCCCCGCTCCATCAGGAAGGACGTCGCCTCGGTGTCCATGCGCAGGTGGAAGGACGGCTCCTTGCCCGCCTCGTCGGCGAGCAGGTCGAGCAGGTCCCACTGCGGCACCATCGCGATGTAGTTGTACTTGCCGTGCAGCGCCCCGATGTTCCCGACCGTGACGAGGGAGCGGTCCGGCCCGATGGGCAGCTGCACCGAGGTCACCCGCCGCTGCGGCAGCTGGGCGAACCGTTCGGCGAGGCCGATGTCGTCCAGCAGCGACAGGGTCGACGGGTGCACGGTGTCGCCGCGGAAATCGCGCAGGAAGTCGCCGTGCTTCTCCAGCACGGTCACCTCCACCCCGGCCCGGGCCAGCAACAGGGCCAGCACCATCCCGGCGGGCCCGCCTCCCACCACACAGCAGGCCGTACGCTCCACGGCAACCACTCCCTTCGCCGGCATCGGGTAAGCCCCTCAGGACGTATACCGCACCCACGGCGTCGGACACGTCAACGGCGAAGACGCGCCGCGAAGGAGAACCAGAGGCTTAGCGTCCGGACGTCCGGCGCAGGACCAGCGAGACGAACCCCCAGGTCTCCCGGTAGGTGCGCAGCCATTCGGTGCGGCGGGTGTTCGCCGTCTCGAGCACGGAAGAACTGTCCGGATCGTCAGGGTGGTCCAGGGCCCACGACGCCAGCGAACCCCAGTTGGACCACTCGTACGCGTCCAGCTCGGCGCGCGTGCTGACGTGCCCCTCGACGGGGGTCCACCCGTCGGCGACGACCCGGTCCACGGTGGTCGCCAGGTCGCCGAACTCGCCGAGCATGTCGACGGCTTCCGGGGACGGCGTGCGCTCCCAGAACCCGTCGCCGATGACGACGCGGCCGCCGGGGGCCAGGTGCTCGCGCGCCGCCGCCAGGGTGGGGAGCAGCCCGCCGAACGCGTGCGTGGACCCGACGCTGAGCACCAGGTCGAAGGGGTGCGGAGAAGCGAAGTCCGCGGCGGGCGTCTTGTGGAGGGTCAGGCGGTCTTCGACGCCGAGCTCGCGCGCCGTCTTCCCGGCCAGCGCCAGGGCCTCCTCGGAGATGTCCACGCCCTCGGCGCGCACGAGCGGCCGCGCGGTCAGCGCGCGCAGCAGCCACTCCCCGCTGCCGCACCCGAGGTCGAGCACGCGCTCGTCGCCCCGCGGGAGCCCGCGTTCCAGCAGTCCGCGTACGGAGTCGTCGTCGAGCGGAGCCTTGATCGGGTGGTTGGTGTGGGCAATTTCGGAAATCTGTTCACGGTTCATTGGGTGCAGCCTGCCAAACGACAGGCCCCGGGTACACCCCATATTCGGCGGTGCGTCAGGGCGAGGACGGCGCACGCCACGCGGCCATCTGCTCCCCGAAGTTCGGGCAGCTGACGATGTCCGTCCTACTGCACTGGAGGGCGTGGGTCAGGAGCTGGTGGGCGTGGTCGAGATCGACCAGGCGCTGCTCGATCTCGGCGACCTTCGTACGGATCATCGCCTGCCGGCGCGGCTGGTCCTGCTGCAGCTCGCGGATCTCGGCCAGGGTCAGGCCCGCCTGCTGGCACTTGCGCAGCAGCACGATCCGCTCCGCGGCGTCCGCCGGATAGCGCCGCTGCCCGCTCTGGCGTTCGGGCTGGGGCAGCAGCCCGTGGCGCTCCCAGTACCGGATGGCCGAGGCGGGTACCCCGGTGGCCCCGGCGAGCTGCCCGATCGTCATGCGCACGTACGACCCCTTCGCTGACGTTTGACTTGAACCTTAGTTCAAGTTGAAGAGTGGGCCGCGTACGGAACGGCCGCACAACAGCGGCCGCCGGCCACAGCATGGGGAGACGAAGACATGACCACAGACGTACGCCGGATACGGGACGAGGCCCATCAGCTCGTGGAGGCGTCCCGGACGCTCTTCGAGGCGGGGGTGATGTCGCACTCCGGCCACGCCAACCTGAGCGTCCGGCTCGACGCGGACCGCTTCATGCTGACGCCCGGCTTCGTCCGCGGTCTGCGGCCCGAGGACCTGGCGACCGTGAGCCTCGACGGGCAGGTCCTCGAAGGGGAACTGCGCTCCGTCAGCGTGGAGATCATCGCCATGCACAGCGCCGTCTACCGCGCCCGTCCGCAGGTCGGCTCGGTCATCCACACCCACTCGCCCTCCGCGACGGCCTTCGCCGTGGCCCACCGGCCGCTGCCCTGCCGCACCGAGCCCATGCTGCGGTTCGGCCAGGCCGAGGACGTGCCGGTGGTGCCGTGGGGGCCGCGCGGATCGGACGTATCGGTACGGGGCGTCGTCGACGCGCTGACGCACAGCCCCACGACCGCCGCGGTCCTGCTGGCCAACCACGGCCTCCTGGTGTTCGGCCCCGACCCGGCGGACACCGCCCACCTCGTGGTGGCCATCGAGGAGAGCGCCGAGGCGGAGCTCGCCGCGGCGGCGATCGGCGGGGCCGTGGACTTCCCCGAGGGCGCGCTGGAGACCGTACGGGCGGCGATCGCGCGGGTGGCGTCGTGACGGCGGCGGACGAGGCCCTCGCCCGGCGGGCCGAGGCCGTACGCGACCGCTACCGCGCCACGCTCGGCGCCGTCCCGGCCGGCGTGGAGGCCCGTCTGGGCCTGGCCCGGTCCCACGGCCGGCTCCACACGGAGGAGGCGGTCGCCGAGCTGCGGCACATCGTCCTCACGGACAACGCGCTCGGCGGGCGCGTACAGCAGCTCGTCCACTTCGGGCAGCTGCTGGCCCTCGGCCGGGCCGACCCGGCGCGGATCCACGCCCGGGGAGCACTGCACGCCGGAGCCGACGTCGCCGACCTCATCGGCGTCGCCGAGACCGCACTGCTCACCGCGGGGGTCCCGGCGTACGCACTCGGCATCGAGACCATCGTCGAACTCGCCCGCGCCGAAGCCGCCGAGCCGCTCTAGGAAGCGTCGTCAAAGTGGCGTCGGGGCCTGGATGACGACCGCCGAGGGGGACAGGAGGGTACGGTCCACCGGGAGTGCGGGGCCGGTCAGGACGACCAGGTCCGCACCCATCAGCGCCCGGTCCCGGGAGGTGGCCGTGGCCAGGACCGTGCCCTGCGCGGCCGCCAGGGCCGCGGCCTCGGGGTGCGGCCAGCGGGCCGGGCCCGGGTGCACCGTGATGTTGCCGAGGCCGGGCACCTCGCGCACCAGCGCCGCGAGGTGGGCCGCCACGGCCGGGCCCGTACCCAGCACGGTCGCCGAGCTGACGCGCGGCACGAGCAGGGTCCGGGCCGCCGTCGCGCAGACCTGGGCGGCGGCCTCGTACGAGAGGACCGGCGGGACGGTACGGGGCATGCGGACGCCTTCCTGCGAGCGGGGCCGCCTGCCCCGTTCCCCGCAGCGTGCCGCCGCCCACTACCCACCCACTATCCGCCGACCGCTGTCCCCCCTGTCCGCCGGCCGCCGTCACAACCTGTTCGGATCTCTGCGGACCCGGCACCTGCGGTCTTGTACTGACGTGACCCGCTCGCGTAGCCCGTCTCGTGTGCGCTCGGTCGGTCTAGCGCGGTGCGGGCCAGGCGACGTCGGTCTCGACCGGCTGGCCGTAGGTCACGCCTTCGAGGCCCCAGCCGTAGAGTTCCTGGACCTGGCTCATGAACCAGTCCGCGCCGGCCCGGGCCGCTTCGAGGCCGCGCTCGGGATCCGCCCACAGTTCCCGGACCCGGTCTTGGACCTGGGCGTCGAGTTCCCAGCCGTCCAGCCGGATCCGTCCTGCCGCATCGAGGCGCAGAGGGGTGCGGCCCTCCAACTGGTCCCACAGGTCCACGGCCTGCTCGGCCGTGGTGTGGAAGCCTTGCTCGCCGAGAACGGTGCGGAGGAAAGCGGTGTAGAGGGCGATGGAGGGGATCGCGCTGGATGCCTGGGTGACAGCGGCGCCGGCCACGACCGTGAAGGCGCGGCCGTCGTGTTCCTTGAGTACGGCCGAGCTGTTCAGGTCGAGGGCGGTCTGCTCCAAGTGCTCCTTGGCCGCGCCGATGGTTCCCTGCCGGTAGACGGGCGCGGTCACCTCCGACCCGACGTACGTGAGGGCTGCGGTGGTGAACTTGTCCGCGAGGAGTCGGCGGGCGGCCAGGGCGCGTACCCACAGGGCCCAGTCGTCGCCGCCCATCACCGCGACCGTTGCTCGCGTCTCGTCCTCGGTTCCGGGTTCGATCCGGGCCCGGGTGACCTTCGGGGCGGTGCCGGAGAAGTCGAGCGCGGGTGCCTCGTAGGCGGCGCCGAGGGGTTTGATCACCGAGTGGTGGACGGTGCCGGTGGCGGGGTCGGTGCGGCGGGGTGCGGCGAGACTGTAGATGAGGTGATCGACCGGTCCGTAGTGCTGTTCCAGCAGGTCCATGACCTGCGTCTTGGCGTCTGCGGAGAAGGCGTCGGTGTTCACGAAGCGGATGTCGTGGCCGTCCTCGGCGGCGAGTTGGGCGGCGGCCGCGGTGCGGTACCAGCCTGCTGTCGCCGTGCGGCGCCCGGTGTCGGCGGCCTCATAGGCGACGCCGATCCCGCGGATGCCGTGCCGGCGCAGCCCGGCCAGGAGGGTGGCGAGCCCATAGCCGGCGGAGTGTCCCAGGATGAGCGCGACCGGCTTGCGGCCGTCGGTGCGGGCCGGGATCGCCGCCCATGTCCGGCGTACGGTCTGTGCGGCCCCTTCGGGATGGGAGTTGACGATGAGGAATCCGCGCTGCTTGGGCTCGATCTGGCGAGGGCTCACGATGCGTCCGTTCCGCTAGGGGCGAGGCGGGCAAGGAGAGCGCGCAGGTCCGCGACCGTGTGGAGGCGACCGGTCTCCTCGTCCGGGATGACGACGGACAGCCGCTCTTCGAGGTCGGTCACCAGCTCGGCCAGGGCCAGGCTGTCGATGCCGAAGTCCTGCTCCAGACGGCCGTCATCAGTGATCGTATCGATGGTTCCGTCAGCGGCTCGTGACAAGGTGTCACGCAGAATGCGGTCGGTCGTTGTGCTGTTCGGCATTGACACCGCCTCACTTCTCACTGGCCGGCGGTCGTGGCCCCGCGGAGCCTCGTCATCAGCTGCTGTTCGGGGATGACCGGGAGCGGCATCGGGGCCGGCAGCCCGTTCACCTCGCGGAACTTGTTGCTGAGCAGGCCGCAGGATGCGCAGAACCCGCCGCACGCCGTCGTCTGCGTGAACTCGTCCGGGACGGCGCCGTGCAGTCCCTTCAGGCCCCCGCCGTCGGCGACCAGCCGCAGGTAGGTGTCGTCGTTGGCGCGTTCCACGATGGTGCGCAGGCCGTCGGTGAAGATGTTGCCGAAGCCGAGGGATTCGGGGACGTCGAAACTGGCGCAGGCGTAGACGCGGCCATCCTGTTTGATCAGTCCCGAGGGCAGGATGTAGGTGCCGACGGTCGGTGCGAAGCAGTCGAAGCAGCGGTCCATCCAGCGTTTCACGCTGGTGTGGCCGGGCCGGTGGACCTTGTTCTGGTCCGGGAGGCGCTCGTTGTCCAGGTACACGCGCATCGTGGAATGGACGCGGTCGTGCGGGAAGTCCCCGTACGTCTTCTCGTACACCGCCATCAGCTGGTACACGCGGTGCTCGCGACTGGCAGGGTCTGCCAGCGAGGAGACCGCCACGTTCAGCTCGCGGTCGCTGTAGCGGGTGACCGCGTGGTGCAGGATCCGGGCGACCCACTCCAGGGGCATGGTCTGCTCGCCGACGGACAGCATGATCAGTGGCACGAACAGCCGGTTGTCGAACAAGCCGGCCTTCTCCAGCTTGTCGAAGGTCCGCTCGCAGCGGCGCCGGGCACCCCACACGCCGTTCGTGGTCAGCTTCGAGATGTCGATGCCCCGCCCGGTCAGCGCCTTGATCAGCGGAATCAGCGCGTGGACGGCCACAAAGGGCTCGCCGCCGGTCACGGCGGCCGACGGCAGGCCGACCGCATCGAACTCGTCGACCAGGCGCGCCCTCTGCTCCGGGCTCATGGTGATCCCGGAGGCGAGCGGCAGTGCGCCCATTCCGCACGACCGGCAGTTGTCGTTGCACTTCGTGGTGATCTCCAGCTCCAGGCGCAGCGGCCGGTACCGCATCCCACCCAGCCCGGCCGCCGCGAACCGGCGCTCGATCACCTCGAAGACGTCCGCGCGTTTCGCCGCGTACTTCCCCAGGAACGGCCGTACCTCGCCCCGGCCGGCGATGAACGTGTACTGGCCCTCCTTGATCACCGTCCGCTCCCCTCGTACCGGACCGGCGTCACCTGGCGCTCGACGACGTCCAATCCCTCCCGGTACCAGGTCCCGCAGATGCCGTCCTCGGCGGTGCCGTAGAAGTTGTGCAGGCTCGTGTAGAAGCCGAGACCGGCGAGGTGTTCGCGGCTGACCGGGGTCCTGTGGGTCGGGTCCATGGCCAGGACGTCGACCACGGCGGGGTTCGGGGTGGTGATCACCACCCCGAGTTCGGCGCTGTCCACCAGCACGGACAGCAGCCGGTCCGGGTCCTGAAGGTGCTCGATGACTTCCAGGCAGGCCAGCCAGTCAAATCGCATCGGCGGCTTCCACCGCTCCAGGTCCACATCACCGGTCCACCGGTCCACCGCCACGTAGCGGCCGCGCCATCCGTGCTCGGTCCGCAGGCACACGTCCAGCTCGGTGTGGCCGGCGCCGATGTCGGCGACGCTGTGCCGGTCGTTCAGGCCGCCGGTCGCCATGCGGTCCGTGGCGACTTGGTAGCGGGCGGCCCGTTCTCGGTAGGGCCGGCGGACGAACTGCTCGACGGGCGCCGGTTCCGGGCGGCTGCCGAGCAGGTTCTGCTGTGCGGGCATCATCGTCTCCATGTCCTTACGGGCGGGCGGCTTTGCGGCGAGCCGCCGTCTGCTTCCAGGAAATCGCCGTAGCCGACGTGGGCGGGAGGCGAACCAGGGGGGCGAACAAAGCGCATCCGGTTCCTCACACGGCGCCCCGGTCCTAGGCTCGAAACCCGCATCCGCGGCATCGGCGCCGCAGAACACCGGCTGATACGAGGGGGGCTCGGTGGCGTCCACCAAGGACCGTCAAGGCGTTCCCAATGAGGATCTCGGACGGCTCATCAAACAGGCAGGTGCGAGCCACAAGTCCCTGGCCGCCCGGGTCAACCGGATCGGGGCCGCGGCGGGCGTACCTCTCCGGTACGAGCACACCAGCGTCGCCAGATGGGTGAATCTCGGAATGATCCCGCGCGGCCGTGTGCCCGAGTTCGTGGCCTCTGCGCTGGGCGAACGTCTCGGCAGGCCCGTGAGCGTGGATGAGATCGGTATGTACATCAGGTCCGGCGGAAACCCTGACATGGGGTTGGATTTCGCCCGCGACCCCGTTGATGCCATTCGCGTCGCCGCCACCTACTGGAGAACCGTGGACCGCACCCGCCGCCAGCTCATCAGCAACGGCTTCGCCATCGCCGCCTTCGCCACCCCCGTCACCCGCTGGCTGACCAAGCCCGCCGACGCCCCCGTCGCCCACGAAGGCGGCCGCCGGGTCGGACGCAGCGATCTTGCTGAGCTGTGGAAGGCGGCCGACGAAGCCCGCATGTGGGACTCCCGCTTCGGCGGCGGGAACTGGAAGGCCAGCTCCGTCACCGAATGCCTGCGGCTGAGCGCCGCACCGCTGCTGACCGGCACCTACACCGAGGCCATCGGACGCGAGCTGTTCGCCGCGACCGCCGAGTTGTCCCGGGTCGTGGCATGGTCAGCGGTCGACACCGGCCGCCACGACATCGCCCAGCGCCATTTCATCCAGGCCCTGCGCCTGGCGCGGGCCGCCGGCGACGTGGAGAGCGGCTGCTACGTGCTGGCGACCATGGCCCTGCAAGCCTTCCTGCGCGGTCACCCGCAGGAGGCGGCCGACATGGCCGAAGGGGCCTACGAACGCGGCCTCGGGCATGCCGCGCCCCGGGTACTGGCCTTCGCCAAGCTGGCCGAAGCCCGGGCCCACGGCCGTGCCGGAAACGCCCGGGCCGCCAAGGCCGCGCTCGGCCGGACCCACGAGCTGCTGGACTCCATCCGACCGGGAAGCCACGACCCCGAACAGCTGGCCTACATGACCCACGCCCGGCTCGCCACGGACGCCACAGAAGTACACCGTGACCTGGCCGACCCCAAGGGGGCGTTCGCGTGGAACGAGCTGGCCGAGCCCATGCCGGCGGACCGCTTCACCCGTGCCACCGGCATCCGCATGGCCGTCCTCGCCACCAGCCACCTCCAGGCCCGCGAACTCGAACCCGGCCTCACCGCCGCGAACACCTCGCTCGCCATCCTCAGCAACGTCCACTCCACCCGAGCCCACAGCTACCTCCACGACGTCACCCGCGCCCTCGCCCCCTGGAAGACCCGCCCCGAGGTCGCCGACCTCATCCAGCGCACCCGCACCGAGCTGCCCGCCACAGCCTGAACCTGGCAGCCGGCGGTCCGCTCCCGGGCATCCCCGATGCCCGGCTTCGCCGCTGACGAGGAAGCCCTCCTCAGCCCGCGGAGCCCCGTACCAGGAGTTGTTTGCCCGCGAGTTCGGAGCGTAGGCGGGCTGCGGCCGGGGTGGGGTCGGGGGCCAGTCGCTGTTCGGCCGCGGAGGCCTCGGCCAGGGCCGCCGCCGGGTCGCCGGCGGCCGCGTACGCGTCGAAGAGCGCGCTGGCCGCGCGGCCCTGCCAGACCCGGGAGCCGCCCAGGCCACCGAACACCTCCCGCGCCGCCGCCAGATGGGCCACGGCCGCCTCGGGCGCGCCGCCCTCCAGCGCGGCCCGGCCCAGGGCGAGTGAAATGCGTCCCTCCGCCGCCCGGTCGCCGGTGCGCCGGGCCAGCGCCAGGGCCTGGAGCAGCGCCCCCTCGGCGGCCTCGCCGCGGCCCGCCCGCAGGTGCACCATGCCCAGGCCCAGCAGCGTGTGCGCCTCGCCGGTGCGGTTGCGGGCCGCCCGGTCCATCCGCAGCGCCCAGTTGAAGGCCTGGGCGGCGAGCTCGCCCTCCCCGGTGTGCAGGTACAGGGCGCCCAGCCCGCGCACCGTCTCCGCCTCGGCCCGCGGCGAGCCCGTCTCCCGGCTCAGGCCCAGCGCCCGGGTCAGCAGCTCCCGTGCCTCCTCGGGCCGGTCCTGCTCCAGCCGGGCGGCGGCCTCCCCGGCCAGCGCGAGCGCCTCGCCCGCCAGGTCCCCGGCCTCCCGCAGCAGCACCGCGGCCGCTGCGTGGCCCTCGGCCGCCGCCGCGTGGTCGCCCCGTACGGCGTCCGCGCGCGCGCAGAGCCACCGTACGAGGGCCGACCCGTGCCGGTCGTTCCGTACGAGGAAGACCTCCGCGGCCGCGGCCAGCAGCGGCCCCGCCTCCGCGCCCCGGTGCCGGAACAGGTGCAGCGCGGCCAGACTCGTACGCGCCGCGGCCGCGCCCCGGGCGTCCCCCGCCTCCTGGCAGGCGGCCAGGGCTAGTTCGCCGCACTCGCGCCAGTCCTCGGTGTGCGCGCGGGTCTCGAAGTGCCCTGCGCAGGTCACCGCCAGCTCCCACGCCACCTCGTGCAGGCCGCAACCGGCGGCCCGGCGCACCGCCGCCACCAGCGCGTCGTGCTCCCGCTCCCACCACCGGCCGGGCGCGGCCAGGACCTCGTCCGCCGCGGCGGCGGGCAGGGCGTACAGCGGGGACGGGGCGCCGCCGTGCAGTACGAGGAAGTCCCCGCCGTGCTCGCGCCGGTGGGCCTGCGCGGCCAGCGACAGCCAGGTCTCCAGCACCCGGCGCACCGCGTCCGCGGACTCCTGCGCGCTCTCCGTCGCCAGCAGCTGCTCGCGGGCGAAGACGCGGATCAGGCCGTGGAAGCGGTAGCGGGCGGTGGTGCAGGACCCCGTGCCGGTGTCGGTGCCGGTGCCGTCACCGTCCCCGTCGCCGCCGGGTACGAGGTCCAGCAGCTGGGAGTGGACCAGCTCCTCCACCACGTCCTCGGCCCCGGCCGGATCCGTGCCGAGCAGCGCGGCCGCCGCCCAGCCCGGGAACTCGGCCGCATCCAGCAGCGTCAGCAGCCGCAGCAGCCGGGCCGGCTCCGGATCCAGCGCGCGGTAGGCCAGCGTGATGTGCGAGCGCAGCTCCATCCCGCAGTACGAGAACTCGTCGAGCCGGCCCGCCTCGTCGCGGAAGCGCCGTACGAGCCGGTCGAGCGTCCAGTGCGGACGGCAGGCCAGCCGCGCCCCCACCACCCGCAGCGCCAGCGGCAGCCCGCCGCAGAACTCGGCCAGCTCCAGGGCCGCCGGGAGCTGGCCCGCGATCCGCTCGGCGCCCGCGATCCGGGTGAGCAGCTCCACCGAGTGCGCCTCGTCGAGGACGTCGAGGCGGATCTGCCGGATGCCGGGCAGGCCGGTCAGCGGGTAGCGGCCCGTGACGAGCACCGCCGAACAGGCGTCGCCGGGCAGGAGTTCGCGGACCGCGGCCTCGTCGGCCACGTCGTCCAGCACGATCAGCACCCGCCGCCCCGCCAGCAGGCTGCGGTACAGCGCCTGGCGCTCGCCGCGGCCCTGGGGCACCGCGTGCGCGGGCACGCCGAGGGCGCGCAGGAACCCGGCCAGCACCCCGGCGAGCGCGTCGCCGCCGCCGTCGCCCCCGCCGCCCCCGTCGCCGAGACCCTCCATGGCGGCGTACAGGCGGCCGTCGGGGAACCGCTCGCGCAGCCGGTGCGCCGCGTGCACGGCCAGGCTCGACTTGCCGACGCCGTCCTTGCCGCAGATCCCGGCGATGCGCACGGGCTCACCCGTACGGCCCGAGGCCCCGTCCGGGCCGCCGAGGAACTCCGTGAGCTCGGCCAGGTACTCCCCGCGGCCCGTGAAGTCGGGCAGGTCGGACGGGAGTTGTTCGGGTCGTACGGGGCCTGCGGCCGAAGCCGGTGCGGGCTGCGCCACGGCCCCGCCCCCCGACGGGCCGACCGGGGCAGCCACGGCCGCGTCGAGGGAGGGGTCCCTGTTCAGGACGGCCGCCTCCAGGTCCTGGAGGGCGCGGCCCGGTTCGATGCCCAGCTCCGTGGCGAACACGGCACGCAGCCTGCGGTACACCTCCAGCGCCTCCGCCTGCCGGCCCGACCGGTACAGCGCCAGCATCAGGCTCGCGTGCAGCCCCTCGCGCAGCGGCTCGGCCGCCGCCAGCGCGAACAGCTCGGCCGTCATCTCGGCGTGCCGGCCCAGCGCCAGGTCCAGCCGGGCCAGTTCCTCCAGGGCCGTCAGCCGCTGCTCGTCGAGCAGGGTCGCGCCCCGGCGCACCGGATCGCTGTCCAGGCCCAGCAGGGCCGGGCCCCGCCACAGGGCGAGCGCCTCGCGCAGGTGCCGTGCCGCCTCGGCCCGGTCGCCGGCGGCGGCGAACGAGCGGGCCTTCGCGAGCAGCAGGGCGAACCGGTGCGCGTCCAGCTCCTCGTCCGCCACCCGCAGCCGGTAGCCGGCCGCGGTCGTCTCGATCGCGTCGGGGCGTCCGGTCCGGGCGCACGCCTTGCGCAGCGCGGAGACCGCCGACTGGACCTGGGTCCGCGCGGTCTCCGGCGGGGACTCGCCCCAGATGGCGTCGACGAGCAGTTCCTGCGGGGCGACCTGGTTCGCGTGGAGGGCCAGCGCCGCGAGGACGATCTGTTGGCGGGGTCCGCCGAGGGGGCGCGCCGCGCCGTCCTGTGTGAGCTCCAGCGGACCCAGAAGGCCGATGTTCATCTGCGAATCCCCCATTCCCGGCGGCCCGTTGGTCCGGGGGCGGCCGCGGGCAGGCTATGGGCCGCCGGGCGGGCCCCGCCAGGGGTCGCGGTGCGGGGTTCGCGATGCGTGGGATCGGCCGTGCCGATGGCCGCGCCGACCGGCCGCGGCCGGGCCGGGGCCTGGCCTGATCGGGTGCGGAGACCGGGTGCGCCGATCGGGTTCGGCCGGGGCCTGACCGGGTCCGATCGGGTTCTCCGATGGGAGGGTTCGCCACCCTCCATCGGGCGTCCGTTGTGGCGGCGAGCTCCGCTGAACAAGGCTGACCTGACATTCCGCAGCGCAATCACCGGAGGTTGGACCGTGTTCCAGGACGACGACGAGGGCCGGTACGACGTCGTGATCAACGACGAGGAGCAGTACTCGATCTGGCCGCAGATCCGCGAGATCCCGGCGGGCTGGCGCGCCACCGGGTTCAGCGGATCGAAGGACGCGTGCGTGGCCCACGTGGACGAGGTCTGGACGGACATGCGGCCGCTCAGCCTGCGTCAGACCATGGCGCAGGACGCCGCGGCCGCCGCCGGAGCGGGGCCTCGGTGACCACAGGCTCGATACGCCCGCTGATCGGCCGTGGGGAGGAGCTCGCGGCCGTCCGCCGGCGGTTCGCCGCCCTCGGCGACGGCCCGGCCCTCGTCGGTATCGCGGGGGATCCGGGCCTGGGCACCACGCGGCTCCTCGCCGAGATCGCCGCGTGGGCCGCCCGGGCGGGCGCCCACGTGTGCAGCACGAACCCGGAGGCCCTCCCACAGGCCCTCTCGGCCCTGCCGGCCCTGACCGCCGCGCCCGCCGTCGTCATCGTCGACGACGTGCACCGGTGCGGCGAGGCGGCCCGGGAGGCGCTGACCGGGTTGCTGGAGACGCCGCGGGACGGGGTGCTGCTCGTACTCGGCTACCGGCCGCGGCAGTGCCCGCCCGCTCTTCTCACCGCGCTGACCGCGGCGCACCCCGGCCGGCACGCCGAGCACCTCGACCTCGCCCCGCTGGACCGGGCCGGCGCCGAGGAGTTCGCCGGGGCCGGGCTGTGCGCCCGCCACCGGGCCACCCTGCACCAGAACAGCGGCGGCAACCCCCGCCTGCTCGCCCTGCTCGCCGCCTCCTGCGAAGGCCCCGGCGCCTGCCCCGGGGAGGCCCCCGGTGACGCCCCCGGAGCGCGCCCCTTCGCCGCCCGCGCCGCGGCCCCGCTGCTCGCCGAGGTGGCCGCGCTCGGCCCGCACGCCCGCCTGGTCGCGCACGCCGCCGCCGTGCTCGGCGAGCCCGCCGAGCCCGACGCCCTCGCCGAGGTCGCCGAACTCGACCGCGCCGCCGTCCTCGCCGCCGTCGACGAACTCCTCGCCGCGGACGTGCTGCGCACCTGCGCCGTCCCCGGCCACGTCGAGTTCCGCCACCCCCTGCTGGCCCGGCTCGTGCACAGCGCCGTGCCCGGCGGCTGGCGGCTCGGCGCGCACCGCCGCGCCCGTACGCACCACCGGAGCCACGGCCGCCCCGCGGTCCGCCGCGCCCGCCACGCCGAGCAGGCCTGCCGGCCCGGAGACGAGTCCGGTGCGACCGAACTCGTCGCCGCGGCCGACGAGATGCTCGCCTCGGCCCCCGCCACCGCCGGCGCCTGGTACACCGCCGCCGCCCGGCTGCTGCCCGCCGCCCCCGCGCACCGGGCCCGCCGCCGGGAGCTGCTCGCCGCCGCGGCCGCCGCCGCCGTCCGCAGCGGCCGCAGCGACCTGGCCCGCGCCGCCCTCGCCACCCGCGAGGAGCTCCTCGACGGGCGCGAACACGCCCCCGGGGGAGCGGACGCCGCCGAACCGCGCGCCCGCCTCGCCGAACTGGCCGGGGACCTCCCGCAGGCCCGCGAGATCCGCCACGCCGCGCTCGCCGAGCTCGCCGCGGCCCCCGGCGGCGCCGACCCGCGCCGAGCCGCCGCCCTGTGGACCGCCCTCGCGGCCACGGCCGGCGCCGACCGCCCCGCGCAGGCCGCCGCCTGGGCCGACGAGGCCGTACGGGCCACCGCCGCGCACGCCGCCGACGAGGCCCTCCACACCCACGCCCTCGCCGCCCGCGGCACCCTGCACCTGGCCGCGGGGGAGGCCTCCGCCGCCCTGCGCGACGCCCGCGCCGCGGCCCGGATCGCCGACACCCTCACCGACCGCGCCCTCGCCCCGCGCCTCGGCGCCCTGGACTGCCTGGCCCGCCTGGAGACCGAACTGGAGCAGTACGGCCCCGCCGTACGGCACTTCACCCGCGGCCTCGACACCGCCCGCTCCACCGGCCAGTGGCCGGCCGCCACCGCGCTCGCCGCCGGCCTGGCCGGCCTGCTGCTGCGCCAGGGCCGCTTCCCGCAGGCCGCCGCCCGCGCCGAAGAGGCCGTACGCTGCTCCGAACTGGCGGGCGGTCAGGAGCCGCGCGCGCTGGCGCTGTGCGTGCGCGCCCAGGTCGCCCTGGAGGTCCACACCCCCGAGACGGCCGTCGCGGTGGCCCGGGCCGCCTGCGCGCTGGCCGCCGCCGACGGTGCCTGGTGGCACCGCTCCCGGCTGGTGCTGGCCGCCGCCGAACTGGCCGCCGGGGACGCCCTCGGCGCCCTGGAGACCCTCGCCGGCGCCGAACTGGCCGACCCGCACTCCGCGCCCCTGCCCGCCGCCGAGCGGCTCGCGCTCGCCGAGACCCTGTGCGGGGCCCGGCTGGGGGTGGGCCGCACCGATGCGGCCAAGACCGCCGCGGACCAGGCCCGCGAACTGGCCGCGCGGACCGGCCTCGCGGGGCTCCGAGTCCAGGCGCTGCTGCTGGCAGCGGCCCTCGCCGAGAGCCCCGCCGAGGCGCTCGCCCCGGCCGAGGAGGCGCTGGCCGCGGCCGCCGCCTGCGGGCACGCCGCCGACGAGGGCTGGGCCCGCGTGGCCCTGGCCCGGGCCCGGTTGCGGCTCGGCGAGCCGCAACAGGCCGACCGCCACCTGACCGCCGCCGCGTACACGGCCACGGCCTGCTCGGCGGCCCGGCTCGGCCGGGAGGTCGCCGCCGCCACCGCCGAGGCCGCCGTGGCCGCCGCCCCCGCCGAGGAGGCGTACATGCTCAGCCAGCGCGAGTACGAGATCTCCCAACTGGTCAGCCAGGGCTGCACCAACCGGCAGATCGCCCGCACCCTCGGGGTCAGCCACAAGACGGTGGAGACCCACCTGGGCCGCATCTTCGCGAAGCTGGAGGTCTCCTCACGGGCGGAGATCGCCAACATGATCGGCCGGAACACGGTGGTCGCCCGCCCCCGAGCCCGCGCCAAGTCCCTCGCCGGGGCATCCTGAGATCATCCGGATGACCGGCCGGCCGGCCGGACCCACCCCCAACTGCCCACGGAGAACCACGATGTACCCGAGCATCCGCACGATCACCTTCGACTGCACTGGCGACCCGTACGACCTCGGCCTGTTCTGGAGCGGCCTGCTGGGCCGCCCGCTGGCCGACGACGACAAGCCGGGCGACCCCGAGGCCGTCATCGAGGACCCGGAGGGCGGCCCCACGCTGCTGTTCGTACGGGTCCCCGAGGGCAAGGCGGCGAAGAACCGCATCCACCTCGACCTCAAGCCGCACGGCCGCACCCGCGAGGAAGAGGTGGCCCGGGTACAGGCCCTCGGCGCCCGCCCGGTCGCCGACCGGACCCGCCCCGACGGCAGCGGCTGGGTCGTCCTCGCGGACCCCGAGGGCAACGAGTTCTGCGTGGAGCGCGGGGAACTCGGGTGACGGCGCACGCCACTTCGACCGGCGGCGCCGACGGATCGCGCTGGCTCAAGCGCCTCACCGTCCCGGGGGCCCGGGCCCCGCGGCCCGCCCGCGCCCGCATCGTCTGCCTGCCGCACGCCGGCGGCGGCGCGAGCGCCTACCAGGGCTGGGCCCGCCACCTCCCGGCCGCGGTCGAACTGCTCGCCGTGCAGTACCCCGGCCGCCAGGAGCGGCTGGCCGAGCCGTGCAGCGAGTCGATGGAGGAGAGCGCCGGCGCAGCCGCCGCGGCCCTCGCGGCGCTGCCCGTACTGCCCACCGTCGTCTTCGGCCACAGCATGGGCGCGCTCGTGGCGTACGAGACCACCCTCCGGCTCGCCCGGTACGCCCCGCACGCCGCCCCCGTGCACCTGTTCGTCTCGGGGACGGCCGCCCCGCACCGCGACCGCGAGAAGCTGCCCGCGCTGGACGACGACTCGCTCGTCGCGTACACCCGCCGGCAGGGCGGCGCCGAGCCCGAGGCGTACGAGATACCCGAGCTGCGGGAGCTGCTCCTGCCCTCGCTGCGCGCCGACTTCCGGCTGCTGACCGACTACCTGCCGGTCCGCGAGCCCGCACGCACCGGTGTCCCGGTCACCGCGTTCGGCGGCGACCGGGACACGGGCTGCCCGCCCGGGGAGCTGGCGACCTGGGGGGAGCTGACCACGGCGGATTTCGGCACCCGGGTGTTCCCCGGGGGCCACTTCTACCTCCAGGGGCGCGAGGAGCAGCTGGTGGCCCTGGTGGCCGGGGTCCTCGGCGCAGCGGTCCTCGACGCAGGGGTCAGCGGCGTCAGCAGGCCGGCTCCGTAGCCATGCACGCCGTCAGCGTGGTCCCGTCGTCCGGGTCGATCAGCAGGAACGACCCGGTACGGCGGGAGCGCGCGTACGCGTCGAGGGCGAGCGGCTCGGCCGTGCGGATCACGACCTGGCCGATGTCGTTGGCCCGCAGTTCCTCGACGGCCGTACGGCGGGCCGGGTCGTCCAGGGCCAGCCGGGACGGGATCGCCTTCACGACCGCCTTGACCGTACGGGTGGTGTGCTTGACCAGCACCCGGTCGCCGACCCGCAGCGGCCGGTCCGCGACGTGGCAGACGGTGGCCGCGAGGTCGCGGGTCAGCGGCGGGGCGCCGTCGGCCGGGGCGATCATGTCCCCGCGGGAGACGTCGATGTCGTCCGCCAGCCGGACGGTCACCGACTGCGGGGCCCACGCCGCCTCGGCGGGACCGCCGAGCGTGTCGATGGCCTCGATGGTGGTGGTGAGCCGGGAGGGCAGGACGGTCACCGGGGCCCCGACGCGCAGCACGCCGGAGGCGATCTGGCCCGCGTAGCCGCGGTAGTCGCGGTGCTCGGCGCTCTGCGGGCGGATCACGTACTGCACCGGGAGCCGGGCCGGCGCCCCCTGCGGGTCGTGGTCCACGGGGACCGTCTCCAGGTGCTCCAGGATGGTCGGGCCGCCGTACCAGTCCATGTGCGGGGAGGGCTCGACCACGTTGTCCCCGGCCAGCGCGGAGACCGGGACGGCGGTGACCTCGGGGACGCCGAGCCCGCGGGCGTAGTCGGCGAACTCCGCGGCGATGGCGGCGAAGGCGGACTCGTCGTAGCCGACCAGGTCCATCTTGTTCACCGCGAGCACCAGGTGCGGGACCCGCAGCAGGGCCGCGACCGCCGTGTGCCGGCGGGTCTGCTCGACCACCCCGTTGCGGGCGTCGACGAGCACGACGGCGAGCTCCGCCGTCGACGCCCCGGTGACCATGTTGCGGGTGTACTGCACGTGGCCGGGGGTGTCGGCGAGGATGAACCGGCGCCGGGCGGTGGCGAAGTAGCGGTAGGCGACGTCGATGGTGATGCCCTGCTCCCGCTCGGCCCGCAGGCCGTCGGTGAGCAGCGCGAGGTCGGGGGCGTCCTGGCCGCGGCCGCGCGAGGCCTGCTCCACCGCCTCCAGCTGGTCGGCGAGGACCGACTTGGAGTCGTAGAGCAGCCGCCCGACCAGGGTGGACTTGCCGTCGTCCACGGAGCCCGCGGTGGCGAAGCGCAGCAGCGACGTGCCGGCGGCGCTGCCGGTGAGGGCGGCGTTGGTGGGGGAGGTCATGGCTAGAAGTACCCTTCGCGCTTGCGGTCTTCCATCGCGGCCTCGGACATCTTGTCGTCGGCGCGGGTCGCGCCCCGCTCGGTGAGCCGGGAGGCGGCGATCTCGGTGATGACCTGGTCGATGGTGGCGGCGTCGGAGTCGACGGCGCCGGTGCAGGACATGTCGCCCACGGTGCGGTAGCGGATGAGGCGCGTCTCGGGCGTCTCGCCGTCCTTCGGGCCGCCCCACTCGCCGGCCGTCAGCCACATGCCGCTCCGCTTGAAGACCTCGCGTTCATGGGCGAAGTAGATCTGGGGCAGTTCGATGTTCTCGCGGGCGATGTACTGCCAGACGTCCAGCTCGGTCCAGTTGGAGAGTGGGAAGACGCGGACGTGTTCGCCGGGTGCGTGGCGGCCGTTGTAGAGCTGCCACAGTTCGGGGCGCTGGCGGCGGGGGTCCCACTGGGAGAACTC
>NZ_JBIVXF010000026.1:0-12601 GCF_044769045.1 Streptomyces sp. NPDC090741
TGGCACACCGGGCGGTGGGGCTAGGTGGTGAGCTGGTCCTGGACGTGGCGCAACCCGTGGTGGTAGCGCTCAGATATGGCGGTCCGGGTCTGAGAGGGCGGTTTGTGAGTCTTTGACAGGTTCTGTCGTCGCCTGATGGCGTGGGTGCGGGCGGAATCTGCTGGTCCGCGCCCTGTGGTCTGCTGGGGTGGCGGGGTGAGCGAACGCAAGCCGTACCCGAGCGACTTATCGGATGAGCAGTGGTCGTTGATCGAGCCGGTGATCACGGCCTGGAAGAACCGGCACCGCTCGGTCACCGGCCACCAAGGCGCCTACGCGATGCGGGAGATCGTGAACTCGATCCTCTACCAGAGCCGGACCGGTTGCCAGTGGACCTACCTCCCGCACGATCTGCCGCCGAAGAGCGCGACGTACTACTACTTCGCCGCCTGGCGGGACGACGGGACCGACCAGGTCATCCACGAACTCCTGCGCTGTCAGGTCCGTGAGCGGGCCCGCCGATTAGAGGACCCGACCCTGGTGGTGCTGGACACACAGAGTGTCCATGTCGCTGCCGGGGTTCCCGCCTCCACGACCGGCCGCGACGCCGGGAAACGGGTCCCCGGCCGCAAGCGGGGACTGGCCGTGGACGTGCTGGGCCTGGTCATCGCCGTCACCGTCCTCGCCGCGAGCGCGCACGACAACGCCGCGGGCATCGCCCTGCTCGACCAGGTTGCCCAGCACACTGGCAGCACGGTCGAGAAAGCCCTGGTCGACCAGGGTTTCAAGAACCAGGTCGTCGCGCATGGTGCCAGCCTCGGTATCGACGTTGAGATCGTCGAACGCAACCCCCAGGACAAGGGGTTCGTCCCACAGCCGAAGCGGTGGAGGGTCGAGCAGACCTTCGGGATCCTGATACTGCACCGGCGCCTGGTCCGCGATTACGAGCACTGCCCGTCCTCGTCCGTCTCCCGCGTCTACTGGGCCATGACCCATGTCATGGCCCGCCGTCTCACCGACGCGAGCACCCCCACCTGGCGCGACCCGCAGACGGTGACCGTGTGAACGTCCAGCCCCTGCTCGACGCGCTCGGCATCCAGGAGGACGCCGCTGCGGCCATGGCCGACGACCTCCGCACCCGGATCGGCGAACTGCAGGCCCGGCTACGGGAGGCCGAGACCCACCTCGAACACCTTGCGATCACCCGCAGGACCGTCACTGCCCTCGCCGACCGGATCCCCGACCAGGCCGACTCACCCGACCTCCCCGAACACCCGGACTACCCCCGCATCCTCGCGGTTTTCAACGATGCCGCCAGCCCTCTCCGGGCCCGCGACGTCTGCCAAGCCCTTGACCACGAACCGCTGCCGAAGAACATCGAAGGCACCCGTGCCAAGCTAAAACGCCTGGTCAAACTCGACATTCTCACCGAGATCGACCCCGGCAGCTTCACCAGGGAGCAGTAACCGGACCGAAGCCCTACGACCAGCAGCCGCCCCAGGGGGAGCGGGTGCTTCATTGGGCGGGCCCCGCCAACTGAAGCACCCACAGGTGTGTCAGTGCCCCCGCGTAACGTGCATGCCAAATGCGTGGGGCAGTGACCTGCGCTGATGGGTGGGGAGAGCGGTATGAGTGACCGTATTGAGTGGCCGGCGGGGCGTGACAAGGACGCCGCGCTGATCATCAGGACTGACTATCACGATGAACAAGCGTGGTCGGCGGTGAAGGCGTCGCTGATGGTGACCTGGGGCGAGGAGGACGACTTCGAGCCGTACGTCTACATCGTTGATGATCCGCAATGGACGGGAATCACGCCCGCTCAGGCTCTCTGCGAGGCATCCGCGTACGCAGAGCGCCGCGGTGTTGTCTACCTCGCAGACCGCGCCTCGATGCAGGAAACCCCTGTCACGTTGCTGGCGCTGTCTCTGCTAACCAGGGAGCAGTGCGAAAGCGACGAGGAGTTCGAGGCATACGGCGGCGCGTTCCGCGTGGTGCCGTACGGGATCCACGAGATGAACGCGAACCTCATGATCGCCAACCTGGACTTCGGCGATTTCGCGGACGTGGCCAGGGATGATCCCGAGGGCGTCTTCCGAGGATTTGCCGACTGAACAGCTCAGCAGCACCCAGCCTCATCCGGCAAGGGACATCAACTCACGAACCGTTCTCTGAGAAGGTGAGGCCGCCGGGGGCGAGCGGACGTCGGGCCGGGGCGAGTGCGGACTCGGGCTCGGTCTCGCCGGGCGGCTGGCGGAAGTCGGCGCCCTGCTCGACCGGCATCAGCCGGCGCCCACCCGCCTGGGCGGCTACGGGAGCGTCGGAAGCGGGCTCGGAGAAGGCGGGCAGCGAGAGCGGTCGACGGTCGGTCATGATCCCTAGTCTCCCAGGTCCGGCCCTGCAGGTAGGGCCAGGCCGCTATCAGCGGTGATAGTGCTCTGGCCCTGGCCAGCAGGACCAGGCTGGTTGTTTCAGCCCACCAGAACAGAGCGGTTAAGCCACTGCTGCCGTCGGTGAACCGGCCCGGACCGCTGGTCCAGCGCGTGGCCGAGGCCGCGCGGACCGCCTTGAACGCCTCAGGCGTGAACATCCTCAGCGCCAGCGGCACGGAATCGGAGCAGTCGGTGCCCCATCTGCACTTCCGTCGTTCCGCGGTGGGACGACCTGGCCGGCCGGACGCTCCGCACACCACATCACTGGCGATCCGGGGGCGCGGCTTGCCGACGCCCTGGCTTCCGGCCAGCACCACAAAAGTTGAGCCAGAGCCCGTTCTCATGAACAAAACCAATTGCGCATCTAGGTCGCGCGAATGCGCACATAGGTAGCAATGCTGTCCTGGTTCATGACCTCCGCATCATGAACCAGGACGTTGATGGCAGAACACCCTCGGGGGTCCTTGGCCGGCCACCCGGCCAGGAGGACCCTGGTGTTGTGCCAAGGAAGATCATTCGACGGTGTTCTCAGTGCGGCAGCACGCTTCCGCCGGAATCGAGGAAGTCGCGCCAGTACTGCTCAGCGACCTGTCGCACGCGGGCCTGGCGGCAATCACGGGCCCGCCTGGCAGCAATCGACGCCGGCGGCGAGGCCATGAAGGCCCTACTCGCAGGCCGCCCCCACCCCTGGCCCCGGTTCACATGCCCGGAGTGCGGCAGCACCTGGTACTCCGCGGACACCCCGTTCGGGAAGACCAAGCGATCCGACAGCCTGTACTGCTCACCTCGCTGTCGGACTCGGGCCTGGCGCCGGCGCTCCCGTTCAGGAGGCGTCACCGCGTGACGCCTCCTGGTGACGGAAACTGCCGGGCCACGCCCCGGCAGGCGGCCCCACGAGAGGGAGCCGGCCGGGGCAGCTGTCCCGTCTCGCGAGATGTTCTCGTCGTCTCAGGTGACCTTGGTGGATTGACCGCTGGTCTCAAGTGACCTTGTCGCTGCCACGTTGAGGTAAGCCGCCGGGCTCACGTGATGTTGCCTGCCGAGTGCGTCTGTCTCAGGGTGTCTTACCGCTGATCTTCGTTCCTCCCTGATCCGCTGCAGCGAGGACACCCGGATCGAGAATGGATTCCGTCGTCGTCAGTCAGCCGTGAGGCTGCTCGGCTCCTCACCCCGGTACGGCATCCAGCGGTATCCGGGCTGGAAGGGGACGTATTCGTCGCCCAGGCCAAGCGCGCCGTGGAGCTCGTCACAGAGGACGAGCCCGTGAAGGCTGCCATCGGCCAGCTCCTCAGACCACTCAGCCTTGAGTTCAGCGGGGTCCAGCAGCGGCTCCGGATCCCAGCCGACCCGCGCGGTGAGGTACCCGTCGAACTTGGCAAGCAGCTCGTACAGCTGGTGTCCCAGCTCGGTGAACTCAGCTGCGGAGAGGGCCAATCTGGGGAGGCTGCCATCGAGGCCGACGCCCCAGCCAACAGCTACTGGGAGGATGGAAAGTTCGACATGTGGGCCTGTGGTACTCAATATCGGCCGGTGGAGGGGAATCCGCTGGACGCCCGCGTGAAGCACCCGTGACTTGGGTTCGGTGAGGGTGGCGTCCCGTGCCGCCCTGATGTTGTCGCCGAAGTTCACTACGAGCTCGAAGCAGAGCGCCACGGTTCGTCTTCCTCTCCAATCAAGAACGGCTCGACCACGTCAGCTGGCTCCGACTCAATCAGCTGTGCTGTCTCGTGCCGTCAGCCGTTGGCGCGTCCAGGTGATGAAGTCGTCGTGCGGGCTCACCAACTGGACATCGTCCAGCAGGGATTCGACTTCCCCTTTCGGGGCCTCGTCTACGCGAAGGAAGATCTCCACTCTCGTAAGCGGCACGAGTCGCACAACGGGCATGGCTGGGTGCCTGCACTCATCCAGGAGATTGCTTCGGTCGATAAGGTGGACGATCTGCGGCAGGGAGTCATCGTGCAGGACCGCCGCCAGTGCCTCACCGCAGCTGAGGCCGTTGTCCTCGCGCAGGGCCCAGCGCGCGCGAAACGGCATCTCGGAGTCCGGAGCATGTGCTGCGTGAGACGGCGGTATCACCCTGCCTACTACTACCGCGGAGCCGAACGCCATGGGCGCCGGTGCCTCACCGCTTGCTGAGTACCGGGTGATCCACTCCCAGTACGGCGCCGGCACGATGCGGTAGACGACCTCGAAGACGGCCGCAGCAGGGTCTACGTAGTGACGGGCGAACCCGAGAATGGCTTGATCGCCGTTACTGGCGGTGAGGCGGAAGGTTCGGCCGGACTTTTTGAAGCCGGCTGCCTTCATCACAGGGGCCACGTGCTGCTTGACCAACAGGTCCAGCGGTGTCATCGATGCCTTCCTTATCCCTGTACGCAAGCAGCTGGTGATCGTCCCCAGGGAATCTATGCCAGAACCTGCTTGGGACCTACGCAGTCAGATACTTGCCCGGTACTGCTCGCACCGCTGCCGGCAAGCTGCCTTTCGCCAGCGCGCAGCTGGCGAAGACACCTGACCGACAACCTCAATTGAGACGTCACTGGCAACGTGCTCCCGCGGGACAACACGAGGTGAGAATCCGTCTGATCTCCGTCTCACCTGCCCTTGCATCACCCCTGGTCAGAGCCCCACCGATAGGCAAGATCGAATGAGACGGGACAGCAGCGCCCTGTGACGGTCCAGACGGTCGCGGTCAGGGGGCTGTTCCAGCCTCCGTCTCGGCGCGGCGCCCCTGGGCCAGCGCGGCGCAGTGGAGTCCGCCGCCCGGGTGCCAGGCCATCACCGGATTCGTCTTGTCGCCGTGTTCGGCGCACCAGGACGCCGGGACCACGCCGCCGCACTCGTGCCGCGCGCAGCCGCAGGCCTGGCCCGGACCGGCGTACGCCACCCCGTGCCGGACCACCCCGCCCGCCGGCCCCTCCGCGGTGCCCCGCAGGCCGGTCGGCCACGCCAGCGTCACCCGCAGACCGCCCGACCCCGAGCGGAACCGGTCGATCACCCGCACCTCCCCCAGCACCGCCAACGGGCCGGTACCGGGCGCGGTCAGCCGGCGCAGCGACGCCCCGAACTCCCCGGCCGTCAGCTCGGCCATCGCATCAGCGTCGTCGTCGGTGGACCAGCCGGACGAGCAGTCCTCGCCGGCCGCGTCGTCGGCCAGGTCCAGCCACGGGTCATCGAGGCGGAACCGGTGCGTGGCGCCCCCGGCCCCGGCCAGCGCCAGCGAGGCGACCGTCGGCCCCGTGGGTACCTCGATCTTGTCGTGGGCGAGGAGCCAGGCGACGACCGCGCGGCGCTCGAACTGCGGGTGCACGTCCGTACCGGCCACCGGGTCGGGGACGTCGGGGTTCCTGCGGCGCCAGTTCACTACCGCGGCCCGGCCCACCCTGGCGATCCGCGCCACCCCCGCCAAGAACACCCGGTCACCGCCGGGGGCAACTGGGCGGAGGCCGACGAGCGGGGAGCGGCGGCCAGCCGTGACGGTGCGCACGGCCCGCCAGTCCACGGAAGGGCGGACCACCTCCAGCAGCGCGATCTCCTGGGCGTCGTACAGGGGGATCGTGGTCACCCCGCCGTGGTGCTTGTAGTCGACGTTCACGGAGGCGACCGGCGCCAACCAGCCGAGCCGGCCGGCGATCAGGTCGAAGTCTGTTCGGCGGACGCCGAGCCGGCGCGCGGCCTGGTCCGGGCCGAGGGGGACGTGCCGGTCGAGGAGGGCGGGCAGGTCCCGGCGGCGGGCGAGCGCGGCCACCTGGTCCGGGTGGACGTCGGGGAACTGCGTGTCCCCGCCGAGGTAGACCAGGAGACCGGCCTTTACGAGGTGGCCGACCGCCGCCGCGGTCACCCTCGGCCGGAGGATCGGGAGCGGCTCCCCAAGGGCCTCCGTCAGCCGGTCCGCGGCCACCCCGGCACCGATCGGGCCCCGCAGCGCCGCGCGCACCTGCTCCGGGTCGGCGGCCTCCCCCACCGCCCGGGACCACAACCCACGGCCGGCGTCCGCCTGCGGGACCAGGCCCGAGCCGGCCGCCCACCGCCAGGCCGCCAACGGCACCCGCAACCGGCCCGCGGCCTGGTTCTCGTCGTACTGCTCCCGTACCGAACGCGCCATGAATCGCACTCCGATCGCACAACCAGCGGCCCGACCATCGGGCCGCGCCGGAAACATGCCGAAAGATCCTGTTTGTTGTCAATAGCCCTGTTTCTGGGGCGAGTTGGGAGCACACCGCACAAGCCGCCTACGCGTACGCGAGGGCAGAAATCACCCCTGCGGGGGACTACGAACTGGTGCCGGGCAGGCGGAGCCAGGGACGCCTCCGGCGGCGGCACCCCCGGTTCCCGGGCCGCATGGGCGGCCCGGGAACCCGCAGGCACAGCTAGCCGCGCGGCCGTCCTCCCCGACTCCGGCGCAGCCGTAACGCCGCCCTCGCGGCCGCGGTCAAGGCCTGCGCCGCCCCCGACCACTCCGGCGCCCACGTGGACACCGCGGCCTGTGCCACCTCAACGGCGAGCGTCGCGACCACCCGGCCCACCAGCTGGCCCCCGCCGGTCCGGCGGCGGCGCGGGGCCGGATCCCCTGCCGGCCCGGCCGGGTCCCGCCCGGACTCCTCACCCATCGACTCTCCACCCATTCCTGACGTGCTCATGACAGATATCTCCTTACGCGAAAGTGCAGATCGCACCTCCGGCCGGAGGTGCGATCTGCACTTTCGAACAGCAGAGGGCTAGCCTCGCAAGTCCCACATGACCGCAGGTCAGGACACTGATAGACGAAACTCGCGCACGCGCTACACCGTCGACCCCTTAGCCCCACAACCCGCGCCGATGCGACCTACAGCACGCCCCCGACCAGGTGTTGCGGCCCGCGCTGCGCTCGACCCCAAATTCGAACATGAGATCTAATTGGAGTGACGTCCTCCACACCACCCAGGAGCGCACCATGACCACCCCAGAAACACCCGCCAGACCCCAGCCCGTCACCTGGGCGCCGAGCCAAACCGGCCCCTGCTCGAAATGCCACGCTCCGACGTGCAGGTACGGGGTCGGGGCCTCGCCTCTCTGCGCGGCGTGCAAGACCATGCGCCAGGCCCAGTACGGGGGCTGAGCGGTGTCCGAGCTCCCGCCTGACCTGCCGCGCCTGCGCACCGTCGTGCACTACCTGCGCCACGAGCTCCTCCGCGCCGAGCGGGCACTGAACACGGCGGAAGAGCGCGAGGCCCTCGCCGCACGGCGCCGGCCGCCGCCCGAGCCGCCCGCGTGGCTGATCGAGCGCGGCATCGGGGTAGGCCGGCTGCCGGTCCGCGTCCACGCCGGGGGCTGCTGGGACAGCCGAAAGCGCTGCACAGCCATCAGTACCGACGAGGCACGACGGGCCCTGGCCGAGCAAGTACCCCCCTGCCCGCACTGCCGGCCTGACGTCGCTCTCGGGATGCCGGAGTGACCGGCCGGCGGCACGGTGGAGGAATGGCTGCTGCGCTGCGCGTGATCGTCTATCCGCCGGACGCCGAGGGCGGACGCCGCGTCCGGTGCGACGGCGAGATCCTCGGCCGCGCCCTGGGCCCCGGCGACCTCCTGGAGTTCTTGCGGCGCGCCGGCCTGGACCCTGACGACGTCCGCCTAGACGACGAGCTGCTGATCGAGTGGCGCGGCGGCGGGCCGGCCGTCTGGAGCCCGGACACCGGCAAGGAGTGAGCACGGCAGCGGGCCGCCACCCGGCCCACCCCGTACAAAGGCCGCACCCCCGGCGCGAAGGGCCGCGCCCCTCACCGCACCGCGCCGGACGCGCGGAGTCCCGAAGTCGCCACCGCCCTCGCCGCCGCACAGACCGGACACGGGCCGGCCGTCACGGCGGAATCCCTCGCCGCCCACTACGACATCAGCACCCGCACCGCCGAACGCCTCATCAGCAAAGCCCGAACGCACACTGACTGAGCCTGGGGAGCCGTACGCAGGCCGGCCGACTCAGCCAGTGCGGGGCCGGTAGACGCGCACCGTGCGTTCCGCGACGGCGAGGCGGCCGTTGGCCAGGATCATCGTGCGGGTGCCGCCGTGGCGGTAGCGTAGATCGGTGATGGCGACCAGGCGGCCGCCGGTCAGGACCTGGTCGCCGACGCGCAGTTCGGTGGGCGGCAAGTCCACCGGCATCCGCCCCGCCGGGATGCGTACTCCGTCCCGGTCCTTGTCTGCGGCGCGGACGGCCGGTGGCGGTGCGGCCGGCTCGCAGGCGACGGTGCGGGCGATCCACTGGAATCCGGCCGTATCCACCAGGCGCGCCACCAGCGGGGACGGGTAGAGGCCGACGACGCGGCCATGGGCCTGGCGGTCGCGGTCGAACACCGCCTGCCCGACGGCGTACCGGCGGCCGGTCAACGGTGTCCGGCCTGGGCGCAGCGCTTCATGAGCACCTGCATGTCCGTGACCAGCGTGCCGCGCAGCGGGCCGGTGGCGGTGTCCCGGCGGCGGGCGTAGCGCAGGCAGCGGGCACACGTCGGCGGGGGCTTCAGTAGGGCAGGGGGGAACAGCTTCAGGGCCTCTCTGCGGGCGCGGCTGTAGTCGATGGTCTCTGCCATGGGTGCCCCTTCACGTGCTGGCCGATACCCATACCTTCGGCCTGGTCAAAGCTCCTGGGCAGGGGCAAAGGTGGGGGCAAGATGGGGGTTATGGACATCGGGGAGTTGATCCGGGAGCTACGTGGTGCGCACGGTTGGTCCCAGGCCCGCCTGGCCGACGAGATCAACACCGTGCATGGGACGACACTCACGAGGGAGTACATCGCGCGGTGGGAGCGCGGGAAGATCGCCCCGCGCGGCTTCTATCTCGCGGCCCTGTCGAGCGCGCTGGATGTGCCGTTAGCCGTTCTGGAGGACCCCATGATGCGACGCGAGTTCCTCACCGACGTGGCCGGGGCCGCCATAGCCCCCGTCATCGCCTCCGACCTGTTGGCGCGCGGGTTCGCCGCCCGGCTGACCGGCGGGCCCTCGGCGGAGGCGTGGGAGGCCAAGCTGACCGCGTACGGGAGCGACTACATGTCCATGGGTGCCGCCGACATCCAACGCCGCGTCGCCGGGGAACTCGTCGTCATCCAGCAGCAGCTCGACCAGCCGCGGCTGTGGTCTGCGGCCGCCCGGCTCATGACCCTCTACGCCAAGACGTTCCCCGGCTCCGACGGCGCCGCCGCCGTCCGCTGGTACCGGATGGCCGCCACCGCCGCCGACGAATCCGGAGATCCTGCCGCGCGAGTGTGGGTGCGGGGGCGGGCGGCAATCGCCCTCGGGTACGAGGGAGCCTCACTCGGCGTCGCGGACGTCCTCGCTGACCAGGCCCTCGCCTTGACCGACCGTCCCTCGCTCGGGCTGCTGAACGCGATCTACGGCAAGGCTCACGCCGCCGCGCTGCGCGGCGACCGCACCACCGCCCTGACCTTGGATGCCCAGGGCCGGCGCCTCTTCGACACCGCCGGGTCCCACGAGCAGACCTCCGACTACGCCGTCCCGTGGTGGCGGCTCAACGTGTTCCGCACCCTGCTCCTGGCCCGCCTCGGCGAAGAACGCGCCGCGACCGACGCACAGGACCAGGCGCTGGCCGAGCTCCCCGCCAGCCTGCCCCGCTTCGCCACCCACCTGGAACTCCACCGAGGCCTCATGCTCGCCCGCTCCGGCGACAAGACCGGCGGTATCGCGCACGCCACCGCCGCCATGGACGCCCTCCCGCCCGAAAAGCACAGCCTGACCCTGCGCATGCTCCTGAGCGAGATCAAAGCCTGACCCGACCCGGGTCCCGCCACGGTCGGATGGACACGCGGGGCGGGGCGGAGGGGTAAGTCCTCCGCCCCGGCGGCCGTCAGCCCTTCGGGCAGTGGCGGCAGGTCACGGCCTGGCGCAGCCGCGGCCCTGGCAGGCCGTTCATCCTTTGGCACGGTGGCCGCCGTGGGCTCCCGGGTGATCGGGCCCCTATTTCTCGGGTCCAAAGCCGCTGGCTGCCATCCTTCGTGCGAAGCCCCGGCCTGCCGACTGGAGGGGCTCCCTCGTGGCAGACCGGGGCTTCGACACGGGTGAAGGTCAGGCCGTCTTGATCCACTCCACGACGATCGAGGAGGCGGTGCTGTCGATGTCATCGGCGAGTGACTCAGTGTCCGCCTCCAGGACGGTGGCCGTGCCCTCGAACCCGGCGTGCTCGTAGAGGGTCACCCGCATGCCGGGGAACACCACGACGGCGGAGACCGAGTCGTTGGGGATGGTCAGGTCACCGATGTCGTACCGGCCCACCGTCAGGTTCTGGAACTGACCGGAGAAGTCCGGGCTGGTGAAGACCGTCGCGCCCAGTGTCCTGGCCCCCGGAAGATCGGGGGAAGCCGCGTGGATGCGCAGCTCATTCAGGGCGGGAGTCCATGCCTGCCCGTAGAGGGTGGGGCTGAACGTGTCGGAGGGCGGGATGGAGACGGTCTGCAGGGAGCCCATGGCTGAAGCCGTTGGACGCGTCGCCCTTGAGTAGCTGGAACAGGTCGAACCGCTTCGTCAGCAGCGTGATCAAGCCCAGCTTGACCGTCACGTTCATGTAGGCGCCGTCGGTGATCCGCTGCTTGGCGGTGCGGTGCGCCCCGACCCAATGGATCAAGACCCTGCCCGCAACTGCTCCGTGCACGCCGCCGATCGGGCGGGAAGGGCCGATTTCGATGACTTTCATTCGCGAGGAAACATCGGGCTGCAGTGGTCGTAGGGGTGGCATGCCCATCGTGGGCCTGCGGGACAGTCGCCCCCACCTCCGCACCCGTGCCCGCGCTCCGCGCTTGGCCACGCAGCAAAATACGCACAGACGTACGGTGTATGCCATTTCCTGATGCTGTGTCACTCATGCAGACGCTTTTCCCTATTTGCGGTCTATCACTGTGAAATATGCGGTAATGCTCCCGCGTGACGACCCGTCACCACCTGTGGCACGGAGTAGATCTGCTTCCCCCGCTCGGGGTGAGCCTGCGTGTCGGCACAGGCAGCGGGCCGGCGGCCCTGACCAGCAACAAGAAAGGTCCTGCTATGGCATTGGATGTCATCCGGTCGGCTCCACCCGACACAAGCCCTCAACGCAATCTGCTCAAACGGGGAGCCTTTGCACTGCTCCCCGCAGCGCTCCTGGCGTCGGCTGCCCTGGTCCCGACCGTCGCCCACGCCGCAGAAGCCCCCGTGTTGCTGGGGACCACCGCCAGTTACGGGGTCCTGGCCGGTTCGACGGTCACCAACACGAACCCCACCGTCATCAACGGCGACCTGGGCCTCTATCCAGGCACATCGGTGACCGGCTTCCCGCCCGGCATCGTCAACGGGGTGACGCGTGTAGCCCCCAACGCCGCCGCCGCTCAGGCGAAGTCCGACCTCGTCGTCGCCTACGACGACGCGGCAGGCCGGGGGCCCGGGACCATTCTCGCTTCGGACGAGATCGGCGGACTGACGCTGGCGCCCGGCGTCTACACGGCCCCGGCGTCCCCGCCGTCCCTGCAACTCACCGGGACGGTCACCCTTGACGGCCAGGGCGACCCCAACTCCGTCTTCATCTTCCGGATCCCCTCGACCCTGACCACGGCTTCGTCGAGTTCCGTGGCGTTCATCAACGGAGCGAATGCCTGCAACGTGTTCTGGCAGGTGGGCAGCTCCGCCACCCTCGGCACGACCACCCAGTTCAAGGGCACCATCCTGGCCATGCAGTCCATCACGCTGAACAACAGCGCCGTGATCGAAGGCCGCGCCCTGGCGCGTGAGGCCGCGGTCACGATGGACAACAACACCATTACGAGGCCGACCTGCGCCGTTGGTCCCCCCGGTCCGAGCGGTCCTCCCGGCCCGACCGGCAGCCCCGGCCCGACCGGCAGCCCCGGTCCGACGGGTGCTCCGGGCCCGACTGGTGCTCCCGGCCCGACCGGCAGCCCCGGCGCCCCCGGCCCGACGGGTGCCCCCGGCGCCCCCGGTGCCCCCGGCCCGACCGGCAGCCCCGGCGCCCCTGGCGCCCCTGGCGCTCCCGGCCCGACCGGCAGCCCCGGTGCCCCTGGCGCCCCTGGCGCTCCTGGCGCTCCTGGCGCTCCCGGTGCTCCCGGCCCGACCGGCAGCCCCGGCGCTCCCGGCGCCCCTGGCGCTCCCGGTGCTCCCGGCCCGACCGGCAGCCCCGGTGCTCCCGGTGCTCCCGGCCCGACCGGCAGCCCCGGCGCCCCCGGC
>NZ_JBIVXF010000026.1:12698-72020 GCF_044769045.1 Streptomyces sp. NPDC090741
CTCCCGGCGCCCCTGGCGCTCCCGGTGCTCCCGGCCCGACCGGCAGCCCCGGTGCTCCCGGTGCTCCCGGCCCGACCGGCAGCCCCGGCGCCCCCGGCGCCCCTGGCGCTCCCGGTGCTCCCGGCCCGACCGGCAGCCCCGGTGCTCCCGGTGCTCCCGGCCCGACCGGCAGCCCCGGCGCCCCCGGTGCTCCCGGTGCTCCCGGTGCTCCCGGTGCTCCCGGCCCGACCGGACCCGCAGGACCTGTCGGACCCACCGGGCCCGCCGGACCCGTAGGCCCCAAGGGGCCTCGCGGTGACAAGGGCGGGAAGGGACAGCACGGCCACGACAAGGACAAAGGCAAGGGCGAGAACGGCCACCACGACAAGGACGAGGACGGCGACCACGACGAGGGCGAGAACGGGAACGGTCAGGACGACCACGACGAGGGCAAGCCGCCGTGGGCCGACTTCCTGCCGAACAGCCAAGCCGCTGATCCCGGCCACGAAGGTCCCGGCCACGCGGCCAGGAGCGTCAACTTCGCCCATGTGAGCGCTGCCACCGGCCAGCAGTCGGCGGGGGCCGGCTCAAGCAGCGGCACCGGCATCATGGCCGCCTCTGCGGCAGTGCTGGCATTCGTCGGAGGCTCGGTCCTCTTCACGATGAAGAGAATCCGGCGAGGTACGCGACAGGACTAGCCCAACGCGGACTTGACCGCGTCACGCCCCTGCCCCTTCGGTCTCGAGCACTCGGCCGGATCGGCCCACGCTCCGCCCTCCCGTCACCGACTGCTGCGTACGGGTCGGCGACAGGGGCTGAAGCCCGGTCAAGCACGTAGGACGTCCCGTCCGCCGCTCGGCGGCTGAGCCCCTGGACACATCGTCCAGGGGCTCAGTAGTGCCCGCGACTGATCAGCTCCGAGAACGGCCCTCACGTCATCCCGGGCCGGCGTACGCCTTCATGGCTTCGTCGATAAAAGGCCGGGTACTGTCCGGGCTCAGCGCCTGACCCTGCAAGTGCGCATACATATCGCCGTAGAGCCGCACGTCGGAACGTTTCTCCAGATAGAGGTCGCTGGTGAACCTTTCCAGATACACCACGCTTGCATCGGTGGCGTCGGCGAACTCGAGCAGCGAGAACTGTCCCGAGACACCCGGGTGCGCACCCGCGCCGTGAGGGAGAACCTGCATGGTGATGTGCGGCTGGGCACCGAGGTGGGTCAGATGGTCCAGCTGCTTGCGCATGACCTCGCGGCTGCCCACGACGCGCCGCAGTGCCGATTCGTCCAGTACGGCCCATAAGCGCAGCGGGTTCCGCGGGGCTCCCAGCCGGTCCTGGCGCCGCAGCCGCACCTGGAGGCGTGCGGCGGCCTGTTCGGGTGTGCCATGAGGGATCGTTCCTGCGATGACCGCCCGCGCATAAGCCGGGGTCTGCAGCAGGCCGGGGATCACCAGCGGCTCGTAGAGCCGGATCGCGGCCGCTTCGGCCTCCAGACCGATGTAGTCGCCGTACGGGATGTCGCCGTAGGAGTTCCACCATCCCTGCTGACCCGATTCCCTGGCCAGCTGCATCAGATGGTCAACCCTCTGCTGATCCTGAACTCCGTACAGCCCGCAGAGATCGCGCACATCGCGCGGCTTGATGACGCGGCGGCCGTTCTCCAGCAGGCTGATCTTGGGCTGGGAAATCAGCAGGCGCTCCGTCACCTGCTGTGTCGTCATACCGCTGATCTCACGGAGCCGGCGTAGCTCCGACCCCAGTCGGCGCCTGCTGACGGTGGGATTGACAGTGGCGCTCACAGGACGCGCACCTCCGCTCGAAGACCTTGCACAGGCGAGCAGATTGCCACGACCGGGTCGGCTGGATCCGCTTTGGCGACGTGTCGCGCACGACGATTATCGCCGGTCGAATGGCGGCCTCGGGTTGTATTAATTCTCACCCGACTGGCCATATTTTATGGTTCGAATAACTAGAATCTAAATATCCTTATGCTGCTTTTCTGTCCACGCGAATGACGGATTATGCTCTGCGCAATATGCCTGATCGGAGGAGTCTCCCCCAGACCCGCCTTTGGGCAGTCTGCCCTTGCCGAGAGAACTGTCCCGGTCCTGTCGGTCGAGGCACGCATGGACCATGCCGACCGCCCGGCTCGTATCGCGCGAAAAGCCCATGATGCCGCGGATGCGCCAGGGCATACCATGGCAAGTGGGTCATTGCACTCTCACGTGCAGCGACCCGGAAGGGCGGCCCCGGCGTGTGAATGTGCCGGGGCCGTTGTGTCACCGTCGATGCGGAAGGGCACAGGATCGGCGCTCTGGAAGCGATCCACGTCCGCCAGGTTGCCGCGACTGCACGGTGGCGTCGGCGTCAACGGTGAACCGGCCGTGGGAGACGGCGAACGCCGCGACGCCTCCGATCTCAGATGGTCAAAGCGAAGCAAGCCCAGGCTTCACAGCTGCCATGGACCAAGCCACCGCCACCGCAGCACCCCAGAACCCGCCAGCGCCGCCACCGAAGCGCATTGGACGAGTACCTCGCCGCCCATGGCGTGCTCCGGCAGGCGGCCCTGGCCGCGGGTATCCGGCCGGAGGCCGTCCACGACCGGCGCAGAACAGACACCGACTTCGCGAAGCAGACCCTCCGGACCGGCCGGTTCGGGGGCAGGGAAGTGGCCGGCAGGCAGCTGCGGTGGCGGCGGCGACTTCCTGAGCGCGCCGGGACATGCCCTGCCACAGGTGAAACGGTCTCTGACCTGGACGGCGTCGGGCGGCCGTCGGCTATGCCCTGCCGGTATGTGAGTGAGCCGTCGCGGCAGGCGATCTCGACTCCGGGATGCGCGCGGAGCTATCGGCTGAGCTGTTCGGCGTCCCGGCCCTCCCAGAGCGTGAGCGGGAGGCGGGTGGTGGCCTCGACCAGAAGGGTGCCGTAGGTGTCGCCGTAGAGCGCGAAGTCGTCCACCCCCAGCACCCGGGGTGTGACCAGCGGCGGCAGCGGCATCCGCATCAGCTGGGCGAGCACGGTGCACCAGGAGAGTCTGACGTTCAGGACCCGCAACATCCGGGACCAGCCCCGGCCCGCCAGCACAACACCGACCGACTCGACCAAGTGCTGCAGCAGCGGCGTTCGCCGCTGGTAGCGGACGCTCAGCCCAGGCACCTGTTCGGCGAAGGTCACCTTCGGGCAGGACGGGTTCTCGCAATACAGACGGCGCACGGACAAGTCGATCCGTACCGGCCGGCCGCCGAGCGCCGCATCGGCGAGATGCCGGACATAGCGGCTGTGAGTCCAGTCGCTCAGGACACCGCACCCGCTGCATCCCACAGGAACACGGGAGCGGGTACGAGCCTCGATCACCACGACAGGACCGGAAGTATCAGCTGAGAACACGAGTAACCCGGCCAAGTGCGAAAATACTCTGACAGTTCAACAGAACACGCCCAAAGGCTGCCCACCCCGCAAACCAGGCGACTGCCCGCATCGGGACGATCTCCGGCTACGAAAACCTTGCCAGAGCCACGTTCGTGTGTACGCCGACACCTCGCGCAGTACATCGGCCGCGAAGGCCACCACCGCGTCCTCCGCAGCCACGCAGAACAGTCACGGTCGAAGGCGAGGACACCCCGGCGGTCGTGAAGCTGGGCGTGGGGACCACCAACACCAAGACCCGCCGTGACAAACTCACCCCCGACCAACGCGCCACACTCGCGGAGCTGGGCGTGGAATGGGCGGGATAGTTGGCCTGTCGGGTCCTGGCTTTGCGTGAGTACCGCCCCAATGACCGGCATCGCCACCTCTGGAAACGTGGCACCCGGCGCGACAGCGAGGCCACGGGCCTGCCCACCATCAGCCCGACAAACCGAAACGGCCCGCCAGATGCACCGACGGACCGTGACTTCGAGGCTACCGGTCAGCCCTGGACCTTGGCCGCTTGCATGTCGGTCACCCGGTGGACGTAGCGAGCGGTGACGATCGCTGCCGGCACAACCAGCACATACAGAGCGAAAACGAACCAGGTTTCCAGCTGGAACTCATACCGGTAGTCATAGCCGCAGCAAATCCACTCGTTCTGGCTCGCGATGTATACCTTCTTTGTGATGCTCACCTCCTTGCGGAACGTGGTCCAGGGAGTCAGGAAGAGCGGCCAGGTCATGAGGGTGACCAGGCAGGCGGCCCACCAGGTCTGCAGCAGACGGGCTGGGTCTGTGCCGTCCCCCTGGCCGGGCGGGCTGGAAGCATGCCAGACGTCGTTGGCGATCTGCTTGGGGAGGAACAGATTTCCGACCGGTATAAGCCATCCCACGATCGCCATGGACGGGCGGTATCGCAGCCGGCCGGGAGCAAACTGCTCGGCGACGGAACGCACGCGGGCGGACCACATCAGCCAGCTCACTACCAGCCCTGCGCCGAAGAGGAGCTGGGCGGTCCACAGGATGCCGACTGGGCTGCCCCAGGCCCATGGATCCGCGATGTACTTCCAGGCATCACCCCAGGTCGGATTGAAACCGTCGTCATACACATGCCCTTGTTCGGTAGCGGCGATGATCTGGTGGATGGCCGTAAGTGCGGAGACGAGGGCGGAGAGGGCGAGGAACCAGTAGACAGCGGCCCGGTACCCGTCGGCCGGGCCAGTCTGGCCGCGTGCGCGGCGGCGTTCGTCGGCCAGACGGGACGGCGGCTCCTGCGTCTGCCCGGCCTGGTCACGCGGGGATGCCCGGGGCGCCTGGTCGACGGCCGTGGGCACGTACAGCGGTGTGGCCGGGCCTACGTCTATCGCCTCGCCGGCTGAATCCGCGTCGACCGGAGTCATCCGGGTGTGCGGGTCCTCCTGGTCGAGGAGGTGGATGGCTTCCTGGCCGAGCCGGGTCAGCACCTCCAACGGCAGCCAGGGGCCCAGCGATCGGTACTGGGTGTCCTGCCGTTCCCGCAGTTCGGCCAGAGTAGGCCGGTCTGCCGGGTCCTTTGCGAGGCAGGTCTCGATCAGTTCCCGCAGCGGCCCGGGAACGCCAGTGAGATCCGGCGGCTCGTGCACCACCTTGTACATCAGAGCGTGCACCTGCCCTCCCGCCACCTCGAACGGGAGCCGCCCGGAGGCAGCGAAGGCGAGCACCGCGCCAAGCGAGAAGATGTCGCTCGCCTCCGTCAGGCTCTCGCCGCGGATCTGCTCCGGTGACATGAAACCTGGCGAGCCGACCACCACCCCGGTACTGGTCAGGCCACCGGTGGTGGAATCCAGGGCGCGGGCGATACCGAAGTCGATCACTTTCGGGCCCTCGATGGTCACCATGACGTTCGACGGCTTCAGATCACGGTGGACCAGCCCGGCGGCGTGGATGTCACCAAGCGCCCGGCACAACCCGGAGGCCAGACCACGCACCGAATGCTCCGGCAGCGGGCCGTGCTGCTCCACCACCACCTGCTGCAGGGTCGGCCCGGCGACGTAGGCCGTCGCAACCCAGGGCAGTGCCGCGTCGGGGTCGGCGGCCAGCACGGCAGCCGTCCACTCCCCGCCGACCTGCCGGGCCACAGCGGTCTCTTTGGCGAAGCGGCGCCGGAAATCCGGGGCCGCCGCTAACTCGGCGCGGATCGTCTTCACCGCCACCATCCGACCCCGCGGGGACCGGGCGAGATAGACCACCCCCATCCCGCCCTCCCCCAGCCGGCCAAGAAGCCGGTAGTCCGCGACCCGCTCGGGGTCCTGCTCTTGCAAAGACTGCACGGTAGGTAGCTCCCCCCTGGAACATCACTGCGGCGCACCAAGGCTAGTGCCGCATGACGGGACGAGAGCCGCCCATCGCCGTCACTGCAGTTTCGACACCAGCCGGTGCTACCAGTTCTCACGGACATTCCACGCACGAACGGGTGACCAGTGCTCTCAGAATCGTCCGACAGGTGCTCTTCGTTTTCGCCTATGCAGCCAGCTGCACCATCCCCGACAAGGCCGACCAGGCGCGCAACCGCCAGAAGCTCGGCTCCCGCGGCGGCCGGCCACCGCACTTCGACCCGGTCGACTACCGCGAGCGTCATGCGGTTGAGTGCAGGATCAACCGTCTCAAGAGGAACCGCGCTGTCGCTACGCGATACGACAAGCTCGCCGTCCGCTACGAGGCAACCGTCCTCGTCGCGGCCATCAACGAGTGGCTGTGAACCTCGGTCCTCACACGGTGGGATCCACGTTCCACGTCTCCGGCAGATCGCTGCCGCAGAAGACGCAGACGAAGTCGTCCTCGCGCACGATGTTGTGCTCCTGGCAGCCAGGACACCGCCGGAACACCACCTCGTGGGTGAAGCCGGAGGGCCGCCCGAGCCCTACGTCGTCCAGACCACGAGCGACTTCCGACCAGGAGCCGATCTCGGGGCAGTACCCGGTGGACTGGTTGCTGACCTCTCTCACGGCCCACCGGTCGCCTCGCACACGAAACCGATCTCGCCGGCACTCAGAACCATGTCTCCGCCGGCACAGGCCACGTGCTCGCTCCGCCGCTCCGCCAGCCGAAGCACACCGTCCGCGCCGATGACGAAGGTGAACGGTTCGGCCAGCTCCGCCGCCGAGCGCCCAGCGATCCAGTCGTCGAAGTCAGCCGCCGAGCTGATCCGGTACCCACCGCTGCCAGGCCGGACCGCAGCCCTCAGCTCGACCGGTCCGACATATCGGTAACTCCACCCCCGCGCACTCACATCAGCCAACCTAAAGCACTTCCGACACACGCCTTAGAAGTCATCTCATTTGGGCGGCTTGGGTAGGCTGCCGGTCGTGGCGGGGATTGTTGAGCGGTTGGTGCCGGATGAGTTGTGGGAGCTGTTCCAGCGGGTGGTGCCGGAGGCTCCATCGCGGCCTCAAGGTGGTGGCCGACGTCGGCATGGTGACCGGGAGGTGCTGGCGGCGATTCTGTTCGTGGCTACGTCGGGCTGTACTTGGCAGCAGCTGCCTACAGCATCGTTCGGGCCGTCGGGGGCGACAGCCCACCGGCGGTTCTCCGAGTGGGCGAAGGCCCGGGTGTGGGCCAAACTCCATCGCCTGGTCCTCGACGAACTTGGCGCCCGCGGCGAGCTGGATTGGTCCCGCTGTGCAATCGACTCCGTCAACATGCGGGCCCTGAAAAGGGGGATCTGACGGGTCCGAATCCTGTTGACAGGGGCAAGTTCGGGTCGAAGATCCACTTGATCACCGAGCGGACCGGTTTGCCCCTGTCCGTCGGAATCTCCGGGGCGAACCTCCACGACAGCCAGGCGTTCCAGCCTCTCGTCCGCGGCATCCCGTCGATCCGATCCCGCCGCGGACCTCGTCGCCGCCGCCCCGGCAAGCTCCACGGTGACAAGGGCTACGACTACGCCCACCTACGGAGATGGCTGCGCCAATGCGGCATTCGTCACCGCATCGCCCGCAAGGGAATCGAGCCGTCGAACCGGCTCGGCCGGCATCGACGGGTCGTGGAGCGGACGGTGTCCTGGCTCTCAGGCTGCCGTCGCTTACACCGGCACTATGAGCGCAAGGCCGAACACTTCCTGGCGTTCGCAGGCATCGCCGCAGCCCTCATCCGCTACCGCCGCTTGAAGATGAACGCCAAAACGGCTCAACGGCTACGGCAAGATGGCTCAAGTGAGCGAATCGACTGAGCAGGTACAGACCGTAGATCGTCTCTGGCAGGAATTCCGCCAGGGTCCTTTCCCCGACAGCCTGCGACGTGCCACGTTCGGGGGCACAGACGTGTGGCTCCTCGAATTGGACATCGCTGGCTGCGTTCTTCGTTGGCTCGACAACAGCGGCACTCTTGACTCGAAGAACAGCGTCCTCCTGCAGAGCCGCATCGAGGACCTGGACCGAGTCATCCCTGAGATCAATGACCCTGTAGGAGGCCAGTACTGCCAGCGGTTGCACCAGCTCGCTGTGCTCGTGTCAAGGAACCCTACCCAGCACCAAATGAGATGACGTCTAAAGGGGCCTTCCACGAGTACGTCCTCGATCTTCGCCAGGACAAGCGTATCCATGGGCTGCGGAAGGTTCTTGCCGGCGGGCAGTCATCCGGCGCCGACGCTGCAACCCTCGTCGCCGAGCTGGAACGGCGGGTGGAGGAAGTCGCGTTTGAAGCGCTGCAGCGGGACCACCGGCCCGCGTTGCTGCGGGCAATCGGCAGTATGTCGCTCAACGCCCTCGGCAACCACCTATTGCCCGGCTTCGGCGGCGTCCTCGGGAACCTGGTCAATGCGGACCGGCTTGTCTCCGACTACAAGTTCCGCCGGGACACAACCTGGGCGATGTTCCTCATCGATGCACGGGGTAAGCGTCCGCAGCTGAATGGGGCCAACGGCACGGAACGAGATCAGCGCCATCCACGGTTCCATTGACTGTGGGGGCAGGTCAGGACAGCAGGAGGGTTCTCTCGAGGAGCGCCGGGTTGCCACCGGAGGGTGCGTTGTAACGGGTGGCTATCCGAGCCAGACGATGTCCAGGATGGACAGGTGCCGGGTGAGCCGGTTGATCATGTAGACGACGGAGAGCTGCCCGACGGACGCGGCGCGGATGTCTCCGCCCTCCGGGTCGCCGGTGTTCCACTGGGGCCAGCCCCACGGGGAGCGCACCGCGATGTCCAGGACATCGCGGACCGTCTCCTTCGCGTGTTCGGGGAGCTCGGTGAGCACCTTCGCGGCCTGCGGGGACAGGCGCACCGCCCACGGCTTACCGGTCACCGGCTGGTACCGAGGATGTCGTCCAGGTCCACGAAGCCGGTCTCGTCACGGCCGGAGTCCACGTACGCGTCGACGGCCGGAGCCGCGGCGACGCGCAGCTGCCAGCCGCGCACGACGTCGTGCAGCGGGGTGAGGCTGTAGCTGTGGCGGAGTCCTCCAGGGCCTTGGCCCAGTCCCGCTCGAAGGCCGGCGCCCAGGTGTCGGCGCGCAGCTGAGCGAGCAGTTGGGCGGCCCGGGCTGGCGGGGCGGGGGCTTCCTCAGGCTGCGCGCTCACGGGCTCCTCCATGCAGGTCGTACCGCCACGGTAGCCGCCGCCGGGGTGCTGGGAGAGGGGTTCGGCGCTCACGGCTCCATCACCTCGTCCGGGACGTGGAACTCGCCCTGCTCCTGGAGCTGGTAGTCGTCGGCGGCCCGGCGGTTCGCTTCGTACTCGGCCTCGGTCTTCGGATTCGGGAACGGTGTGCCGACGCACCGTAGGTCTCACCAGCGGCGGCTGTCGACCTGCGTTTTCGTGTTGGTGAGGCGCCGTAGTTGTCTCCGGATCGGCACGCTACCTGTCACCGGCCATGGGATCCGCAGAGCAACTGCCACCGGACACACCACGGAAGGCACCGGAGGGACACCTTCACCGAGGTGATCGAACACCGGGACGCATCCGCTGTACTCCTGAAGGGTGACGCAGAGCCTTTCCGACCCTCTGTCGCGCGTTGGCAGGGAAGGGATTCGCCTGGCCCGAAAGATCAGCGGCGACCCGCGCGGGCGCCGCACGTCAGAAATGGAGTCGCGCCATGGCAGCCGTACCGAACGGCACCTACACGATCACCCGCCCTCCCGAGCAACTGCTCACGCTGCTGGACGGGGCGTCGGAACCCAAGACACCCGTTGTCCTGCTGCCGCCCACCGGCAACCCCGGCGAGCAGGAATGGCAGCTGGAGAAACTCAGCAACGGCAACTACACGATCCGCAATCTCCGCGGCGAAACCTATCTCTCCTACGACGGCGACCCGGAGATGAACAAGCCGGTCGTCGGATACCCCGAGCCCCGCGAGTGGGCGCTCTACCAGAGCGACCAGCCGCACACTTTCCACGTCGTCGTCCCCGGAGGCCCCGTCGACGGTGGGGAGCTGGCCCTGGACCTCAGCCTGCTGCGGATCTTCCCGCCCCGTATCGCCCTGAGGCCACTCGACATCAGCAACCGACGCCAGGCGTGGACCTTCCAGTTCATGGAGTAGAGGCGTGAACCGGGTGCCCGGGTCGGCAGCCGACCCGGGCACCGCCCCGAAAATGCAGCCCTGCCCACAACAGCCGCTTGCCGGGTGACAACAAGCCCGATTCTGTGTCAGCTGTCGCGCTTCGGCTCAAACGAGTAATTGATGCTCGCCACGCTTGGTCGCCGTCCTCGACCTGACCACTCGAACGGTGCGATGGTGGTGGGGGCCCGGCGTGCTGTCCGGGCAGCACCAGCCCTCCGTCCAGTCGGATGCCACCATCCTCGTCTTCGACAACGGCCGCGCCCACGGCCGCTCCCGCATCCTGCAGGTCGAGCCGCTCACCCAGACCGTCCTGTGGCGGCACGACCTGGGCTTGTTCTGCGAGATGGCCGGCGGCAGCGAGCACCTGTCGGACGGCACCATCCTCATCAGCGACGCCCAGGCCGGCCGAGGCCTGATCATCAACCACCGGGGCCAGGAGCAGTGGAGCGTGCAGGTGGCAACCAAGGCCACGGCCGAGGCCGCTCGCGCGCCGAGTTCTACCGCCTCGCCACCCTCCACCCCTCCGCCACGGCCCGCCTGGGCGCGGGCGACCTCCGCGCCCCCACCCTGGCCGAGGCGAAAGTTTCCTTCCGACTTGGCACCCCCTACGGAGCGCCTGGTGATCAGCGTGATCATCCCGACCCGCGACCGGCCTGGCCCGCTCCACCGCGCCCTGCGTAGCCTCGCCCGCCAGACCTACCGCCACTTCGAGGTCATCGTCGCCCGCGACGGCGGAACCCCCGTCGACCAGGTCGTCGCCCACTGACAGCACGAGCTGCCCATCGCCCTCATCGACACCGCCCAACCGCGCGGCGTCTCCCACGCCCGCAACGGGGCCCTCGTCCACGCCCAGGGCGAGCACGTCGCGCTCCTCGACGACGATGACGTCTTCCTGCCCCACCACCTCGCGGACGCCACCGACGCCCTCCACGACGGTCAGGCAGATGCCGTCTACGGCCAGGCCCTCATCAGCCCCACGTGGACCGAGGCCCTCCCGCGCACCCCCCGCAGCCTGCCCCGCAAGGACTACCCCTTCGACGCCGCCTTCCTCGCCGCGGCCAACACCATCCACACCGGCTCCCTCGTGATCCGCAACCCCGCCTCCACCCCAGTCCGCTTCGACGAGATCATGACCCACTGCGAGGACTGGGACTTCCTCCTCGCCCTCCACCACACCGCCGGCTACCACTTCACCCGCCTCAACACCCTGACCTGCATCTACCACCAGCTGCCCCGCCCCGGCGCCGTCACCACCGCCTACCAGACCAGCCTCACCCCCTTCACCCGCGCCCGGGCCACCGTCTACCAGCGGTGGCCCGCCCCGGACCCGCTTACGGAGGCGTACCGGGAGTGGTTCCGGGAGTTCGACCACCGCCTCGACGCACACGTCGCCAGCGGCCTACCTGTCGCCCCGCACCTGTTCGAGCACGCCGTCCGCGGCCTCCACGCCACGTTCAGCGCCGGGCGTGAACCGGACCGCACGCTCCTCGACCGGCTACTCCCGTCGTTGGGGCAGTGGAGCGGGGAGAGCCCTCCCCCGCCGGCTGTCCCGACGCTGTCCGGAGGCACCCATGCCACGAGGTGAGGCCCCGTACGACGGGTTCGCGGACACCTTCGCCCGGGAGGCCGCCGACAGCCCCTACAACGCCCACTACGACCGACCCACCGTCCTCGAACTCCTCGGCGACGTACAGGGGAAGCGGATACTCGACGCCGGCTGCGGCCCCGGCCTCTACCTCGCCGAGCTCACGGCCCGCGGTGCCAATGTGGCGGGAATCGACCAGAGCGCCGACATGGTCCGTCACACCCGCACCCGCCTCGGGCCGCACGTCGAAGTCCGGCAGCACGACCTCAACGAACCCCTTGCCTGGGCCGCCGACTCCCGCTTCGACATCGTCCTGCTCGCGCTCGTCCTCCACTACGTCGAGGACCGCGTCCGCACCCTGGCCGAACTCTCTCGTGTGCTGCACCCTGCTGGCCGGATCATCGTTTCCACCAGCCATCCCACGGCCGACTGGCTCACCAACGGCGGCAGCTACTTCGACGCCCGCCGAGCAGAGGAAGCCTGGTCCAACGGCATGACCCACCGCTACTGGCGCCAGCCCCTCCAGGCATGGGGGTCCGATTTCTCCGCAGCCGGCCTCGCCATCGACCGCGCCTCGTCGAACACACGCCCGCCGCCTCAATGCCCCGCCAGCACCCCGCCACGTACGAGAAACTGAGCCGACAGCCCGGATTCATCGCCTTCCAGCTCATCAAGACCCAGGCCCGACCCCTCGCCTGACCAGGCGCGCCGACGTACCGGCTCACCCCTCGGGAGCTCAGCGAATGCCAACACGGCCGACCCTCGTGGTCGTCAGCGGTCCACCCGCCACCGGAGAAACCACCCTCGCCCACGAACTCGGATGCCCCGCAATCATCCGCGACGAGATCAAGCAGGGCATGGTCATGAGCACCGCGGCCTATGAGCCTGGCGGGGACGACCCCCTCAACATCCCAGCCATGCACGCCTCTTCGACACCCTCAGTGTGCTCCTTGCGGCTGGCGTCACCCTCGTCGCCGAGGCCGCCTACCAGGACCAGCTCTGGCGCACCGGCCTCGAACCCCTCACGAAGATCGCCGACCTCCGGATCATCCGGTGCACCACCCCAACACCGACCATTATCGAGCGCATGACCGAACGCGCCGACTCGGACAGGCATCGCGCCGCACACGGCGACCGCCAGCTCCTCACCGACATCGCCGTCGGCACCTCCAGCCCCGAGGAGTTCGTCGACATCTCCCTCGACGCGCCCACCCTGCTCGTGGACACCTCCGACGGCTACCAGCCAGGGACAGCCGAGATCGGCGCCTTCATCCGAGCCCACTGACTTCCAAAGCGGAGGCGACCGCCTCTACGCGGCCGTTTCCCGGCATCTGAAGGACAAGGTCGCACCCCTGTGAAGGGGGAGGGAGAGCCGATCTCCGTCTCGGGCCGGGGAGTGCCTACGAAGATCCGCGACCCGCACAGAGCCACCCAGAGTCGCGCCGCCCTGCCCTTGTGGGTCGCCGCGCGACGCGCGTCTGTGTTCATCGGCGAAGCCGATGGATCTTGGAAGTCGCCCGCAGGCACCACCTCGCTGCCGCTCATGCCTGCACCCACGGCGTGTAGCCGAGGTCCAGGTGCCCCAGGCCGTAAAGGCGCTGCACGGTCGCGATGAACGCCTGGGTGAACAGGCGCTGCGCCGACGTCTCGCCGTACGGGGTGATGTGGTCGTGGACGATCTGGTGGTTAGCGGCCGCGGTAGCGCCAGTCCAGGACCTGCTCCCGGGTGAGGTCCTCGAGGACCAGCTCCTGGTCCTCGTCGACGCCTGCATGCTCCGGGACCGGGGTCGGGGTGTCGGCGGCCGGGCGCGGTGCGGGTACCACGACCGGGGGCACCGGCGCGGCCGGTACATCGAAGTCCGGCTGCGCCACTGCGGCTTCGGCACGGGCCTGGGCTGCCGCGGCCTGCTGCTCGCGGACCTGCGCCCACCGGTGCTCACGAATCGAAGCCTGGGCGGTCAGCGTCTCGTGCAGCTGCCGGTCGGTGGCGGTCCAGCCTGACCCCCACTGCGGACCAGGGCCTAGTGACCTGAGTCGGAGGTTTGTCGTTAGTTCGGTATGAGTCGTCCGGGTCCGAAGATTCCGCCGTTGTCGGTCACTGATGCCCAGCGGGCGGTGTTGGAGGGCTGGTTACGTCGTCGTACGACGGCCCAGGCCTTGGCTCAGCGGTCACGGATCGTGCTGGAGTGCGCGGAGGGCCACTCGGTCATGGAAGTGTCGCGGCGGCTGCGGATCGCGCCGGACACGGTCCGCACCTGGCGGCGGCGTTTCCTGGAGCACGGTCTGGACGGTTTGGGCGACGAGCCGCGGCCGGGTGTCCCGCGGAAGATCACCGACGCGGATGTCGAGCGGGTGATCGTCAAAACCCTGGAAGAGACGCCGAAGAACGCGACGCACTGGTCGACGAGGTCGATGGCCGCGGCGACGGGGATGTCGCAGTCGACGGTCTCGAGGATCTGGCGGGCGTTCGCGCTGGCCCCGCACCGCTCGCAGACGTTCAAGCTGTCGACGGATCCGCTGTTCATCGACAAGGTCCGTGACGTCGTCGGCCTCTACCTGGACCCGCCGGAGAAGGCTCTGGTCCTCTGCGTGGACGAGAAGTCGCAGATCCAGGCCCTGGACCGGTCGCATCCGGTTCTCCCGATGATGCCCGGTGTTCCAGAGCGACGCAGTCACGACTACATCCGCGCCGGCACCACCACCCTCTTCGCCGCCCTGGAAGTCGCGACCGGCAAAGTCATCGGATCCCTGCACCGCCGCCACCGGGCCGCCGAATTCAAGAAGTTCCTGGCCAAGCTCGACAAAGAAGTACCGGCGGATCTCCAGGTCCACCTGATCCTGGACAACTACGCGACCCACAACACGCCGGACATCAAGAAGTGGCTGCTGGCCCACCCGCGGTTCCATCTGCACTTCACACCGACCAGTGCGTCGTGGCTGAACCTGGTGGAACGGTGGTTCGCCGAACTCACCCAGAAGAAACTCAAGCGCGGAGTCCACCGCTCCGTCCAGGCACTCGAGCGTGACATCCGGGCCTGGCTGACCGACTGGAACGACCAGCCCAGGCCCTTCGTCTGGACGAAGACTGCCGACGAGATCCTCGACAAAGTCGCCGCCTACTGCCACCGAATCTCTGACTCAGGTCACTAGGAGGCGTCCGCCCCGGCCAGGTCTTCCGCCCGGGCCTGCCCGCGGAAGGCCGCGGGCGGCAGGCCGTAGGCCTCGCGGAACGCCCGGCTGAACGCGGACGCGTGCCGGAAGCCCCGCCGGGCGCCGATGACGTGCACGGGCACCTCCTGGTGCAGCGGGTCCGCCAGGTCCTGGCGTGCCCGCGCGAGCCGCTGGCCCTGAAGGAAGGCCGCGACCGTCGCACCGTCCCCCTCCTGCTGGAACACCCGGTGGAGATAGCTGACGGAGATGTGGTGGGCGGCGGCGATCGCGGGGACGTCCAGCAGCGGATCGTCGGCGTTGTCCCGGATGAAGGCCATCACGCGGAGCGCCAGGGCGCGCCGGTGCGTCTCCGGGGTCAAGGACCGGTCCGCTTCGAGGACGCCGGCGAAGAGCGAGGCGACGAGATCGGCCAGTACGCCGCTCAGGCGCGGGCCCTCGGCCGGCCGGTAGGACCGGCTGTCCTTGGTCACCTGGTCGAGGAAGGTGGCCAGCAGGGCCCCCATTCCCTCCCGGGCCGAGATGCGCTTGCCGATGACCCGGCCAGCGGTGTGCGGGGGCAGCGGCAGCAGCGCCTTGGGTACCTCGACCCCGATGATCTCGACGGAATGCGGGCCGGAACTGATCTCGAACGGCCGTGACGTGTCACTGGTGTGGATGTCGAACACACCGTGCACCACGGTGTCCTTGCCCAGCGTTACCGCTCCCGCCCCGCGTTTGATCAGCGAGAGGTGGAACGCCTCGGGGTCCGACCTCGCTATCAGCTTCGGTGTGCGCTGGAAGGTCAGGGGACGGCATTCCATCGGATAGACCGCGATCCCGCCGAGCGAGATGACGCGCTGGTTCACCCAGAAGTCGGCGGCGTGCTCACTGCGCATCTCCATGGGCGCATGCGTCTCCGACATCAGGGCCCGCCAGCTCTCGAAACGGTCGGCGGGCGCTAGTTCCGCGCTGCGGAACGTTCTCTCGGGCAGCATGATCACGGGTTTACACCGGCCGTGGCGGTCCGCGCAACAACAGCCGGGGCCCCGGGGCGCGGGCGGCGGGGCGACTCTCCGTCAAGACACTGTGCACGCCAGGCCAATGCGCGGTGCTCCGGGGCTTGGCAGAGTGGGCGCCGGAGGGTCGGTGAGGGGACGGGAAACCGGAGCCCCCGCCGGCGACCGGGAGCCTCGCGCGGTCCCGGCACTGAGCTGACGCCGCCCGAGGACGGGGGTTTCGGGCGGCGTCAGCTCAGTGCCGGGACCAGACTCTGGCCCGCGCCGGAGGTACCGACCCCGCTCCCGTTACTGACGGCCGAGCTGGGCGCAGTCCGCAGTGAGCTGGATGACCAGGTTGCTGTCTTCGTCAGGGACGTCCCGCTGGAGCAGATGTGAGACCTCGCGGTGAAGGCGTAGCGCGGTCCACCCCCGCGTTGGCGGGGAGCACACTTTCCGACCTGCACCTTTCTAGGCCCTTTGCACCTTCTTTGCCATCGTGGATTGGATTGCTCCTGTCATCTTGATCAAGGTCAGGCCGTCGAAGTCGACCGGAATGCGCCGTCGGGTGCCAGCTGTTCGCAGGGCGTAGCCCTGTTCGGTGGGGGCCGGGTGGATGAGGACTGCTTGTCCGTCTCCCACGACGGCCGTGACCTGTTTCCACAGTTCGTCCCGCACTCTTGCTGAGACGCTGCCTACGAAAATTCCTGGAACTACCTCCGTGGTCCATCGGCTGAGGGCGCCACGGAGGTGGTCTGGTACGGCAGTGGTGGCGAGGACAACCATGGAGGGCATGTCAGCCGTGCGCCTCTCGCGCGTAGTTGACGCCTGCTGGCAGGACGCCCGCTTTGGGATCCCAAAGGTGCACCATGTCGACACTGTGGCGGTCCGTTCGTGCCTGCTCGGTGTCAGTGTCGAGGCCGGGGTTTAGCAGGGCTTGTACGTCTCGGACAATCCTGGGCAGTAGTTGCACGAGGCGAAGGTTTTCCCGGAGCTTGCGGCGGGCGTCCTGCTCCGGGTTGGCCGAGTCGTTGAGGGCAAAGCAACACGCCTTCGTCTACGACATCGCCGACTTGTACAAAGCCGAAGTGACCCTGCCCCTGGCCGCGAGGCGGAGGCCGAAGCGGACCTCCGCACGGCGGCACTTGAGCTCCAGGCGGCGGAGAAGCGGAAGGAAGCGGCCGAGGCCGACCGGGTGGCCGCGGCCGAGGCGCAGGCGGTCGAGACCTGGACCATCGCCGAGAACCGGCGAGCCGCTGCCGAAACGAACCGGGTCGCTGCCGAAACCGAGCGGGCCGCCGCCGAAGCGGCTCGCGCCACCGCCGAAGCCAACCGCGACCGAGCCCTACGCCTGGACGTGCACCTGCGGGGCCTCCCGCAGCTTCCCCACACAGGACGGCCTGGACCGCACCGCCTGGCGGCACACGCACCCCACCCTCTGGGACCAGCTGCGGCAGCGGGCCGCCCGACTGCTCCGGACCCGCAGTACCCGCTGAGACCAGACGCCCTGCCTGGCCCTCGCCTCGCCCCGTACCCCGGGGCCGGACGAGGACCGGACAGGCCGCCTGGCCGAACGCACAACCCGCCACGCCCCGCCGACACCCGCACGCCATCGGCGGGGCGCAGCGCTGTCACCGACGACTGGAGGAGATCACTCGTGCTCATCCCCCGCCCGCGCCGCCGGATCGGCCGGCCCCGCCCGCAGCGCCCCGGCCCCCGCTACCCGCACCACGCCGACCGGCTGCCCGGCGCCTGGAGCAGGTGATGCCCCGCCCGAGGAAGAAGCGCCGCCGCCGCGAGGTGAACCGGGTGCCACGCAGCGACGCGCTGCTGCCAACTGGAGTTCACGCGGGTTCGTCACCGCTCCTTGTACGGGGATCAGTGCAAGTGGGGAGGTGAGGGCCATCACCGCCATGCATGTCGACCAGCCCGCAGTCACCGCCTCCAACTTCCAGACACTGCGGGACCGGATCGGGATCAACGCCACACAGCTCCGGCAAGACCGATTCCTCGACGAGGCCCGCGAGACCGCGGATCCGATCCGGCTGATGCGTCTGTTCGGAATTACCTCGCACACCGCGATCTACTACGTCCGCGCGGCCTATCCCGAGCGCTTCACTGTCGACCCCACACAGGCCTAGGCCTCAGGGTCGGCGGAAGTGCGTTTGTAGTGGCATGTGTAGGGATAGGGGTCCCCGCCGTCCGCGTGGACAGTCCCGTCCATCCACAGCTTTCCGTGCTCCAGATGGAACGGCAGAAACTGGTGGTCGTTGTGATTCTTGAAACTAAGCACCAGATAAGGCGTCAGGCCGGGGTCGTTGTTGACCCCATGCCATTTCCCGTCGCTTGAACGGCGTGTCACCTGCGAGTCCGGCCCGGGGCCGTCCCACTGGACTGGAAAGTCCTTGCTGGAGAAGGTGTAGTCGTCGCGTAGCCTGACGATCGGCGATCCGCATTCCCCCTCCCCGTCCCACCGGCCGACCAATTCGGCATGAGTGACGGCCTTCGGAGTGGGGGCGGGTTTGTCTGTCCCGCAAGCGGACGGGGCGACTGCCATCGCGGTGGCAGTCGCAAGGCTTGCGCCGATGCGAAATATGTCGAATTGCACGCTGTCTGCTTCCAACCGTTGGATGACGCCCAGTATGCCGGTCGGTGATCCGAAAGAGACGGCCTAGCCGGCGCTGGACGAGAACCAGCCTTCGTTGTCACGGTGGCGGTCCAGCCCCACGGCCTCGAACTCGTCCTCACCCAGGCCCCTTCGCGCGCCCAGCCGCCCCAGGGACTGGGAGATCGGGCTGACTGTTCGGGAGAACCGCTTCTTCGTTGGCACATCCAGCGGCCCCAGCACCAGTGCCCCGTCAGCCCAGACGGCGGCTCGTTGCTCGCCGACGCCACCAAAGTACTCGGCCTCCACATAGGCAACCGGCCCTGAGACCGACCACTGAGCGAGCAGTCTCTCGAAGCCACCTGGCAGCCGCCCAAAACCCAGATCCCCTGCGGCGCTGCCGTCCGTGACGCCGTCGAAGACCTCATCCGTCATCGGCATCAGCGACAGGCCCTGCCGAAGGGGCGCTACTCGGGCTCCCGGAACGTCCCGTGCCGCGGCACTCAGCAGCTCGTCCCCTGCGATTACCGCCTGCAGCACGTAACCCACCCCAGGCCCCTCCCCAACCGATTGGAGCCCTCATCTTGCCTGACGCGTCGGGCACGAACCCGCGTGCCTCTCACTACAGAACCCACAACCCACCAGCGAGTTCCTGCCACGGCTACCACCAGATTCTGCGAACCCGCTGGTTTCCGAGTTCGACCGTGGCGCCGCCCCCGAGGGTCACCTGGCGCCAGTTTCGGGACATGGGCCTGAGCCCGGGTGGCAACGACGGCCCGGTCGCGATCCTGCGCTGCAAGTGGTGCTCCTACCGGCCCCAGTGGTCCTGCATCCATCCCACCCGCGGCTTTCTGCTCCGCGTCGACCTGGCGATGCCCAAGCGCATTCCGACGCTTGCGCAGGAGCGGGCCCTGGACCAGGCGATGGCAGTCCGGCAGACCTGCAGCGAATGCGGGAGGCGGTTCTACATCTGCCTCTCCAAGAAGCTCGGGTGCTGCCTGGAGTGCCACGACGGCACCCCCGTGGACCCCAGCAGCTGCATGACGGCCCCGGCCCTCGCCGTTCACCGGCTTGCCGCGTGAGCCGAACCCCGTCCCGGCCACACAGGCCGGGACGGGGCCGCACAACCGGGCGGCCGCAGCACCGGCAGAGGCCGGCCGCCCGCTCCCTCACCCTCTTCGAGATCAGGAGAACCCCAGCATGACGCACCGTCCCGCCGTCTTCGCCGCCCTGCTCGGACTGACCCGTGCCGGAAGCGAGATCGGAGATTTTGGGTCCAGTCGGACTTCTGTGCCCGCGTGAAGGGAGCCTCCGACGAGCACCCGGTCACCTTCAGGGACCCGGCTACCGGGGCGGAGACCACCCACGGCACGGACAGTGCCCGTGCGGCGTGCCTGCATCACTGCCTGACCTACGTGGCCACGCAGGCGATCGTTGCCGGGGCCGGGGCCCGCGCGCTCGGCATCCGGGTCCACCCTGCCGCCGCCGCGGCCGCGCTCGCCATCTCCTTCGGCACCCACTACGCCGCGGACCGACGCGTCCCGGGCAAGGGCCTGTTGGAGAAGATCGCCACCAAGACCGGCAAGGGCGGCTTCTACAAGCTCGCCGACTTCGGCATCAACGGGGCCTTCCACCTGGACGGTGCGTGGCACCACGGCTGGGAGACCCTCGCCGCGAGGTCAGCCTCCGGGACAGCGCTGCGCACCTCCGACAGGACGCGGGGAAAGTCGCCGTCGTCGATGATGCCCGAACTGGCCCGCGAGGAGATCTGCAGGCTCCGTGCCGAGCGCGACCAACTGCAGCGCAATGCGCGACTCCACCTGGTTGGCACCGGTGACCTCACCGCACGAATCCGTGAACTCACGACAGACAACGCCGAGGTGGAAGCACTCCTCAGGGCCAAGACCGTCGAGGCCCATGGCCTCGCACGCCGCGTTACCGAGGTCGAAGATGAGCTCACCGCAGCCTGCACCAGCCTCCGTCAGATGATCCGCGATCACAGCAAGGGGACGTCACCAACATGACTTGCATACTCGAGGGCTCTAATACTCCAGCATGATTCTGCTGTCTGACCTGCGGGTTTGGTTGGGCGGCTGGAGTGTAGCGGACTGCGGAGTGGTCAGGGGCGCCGCGGCAGTACGCCCCGGTCCGGCGAACCATCTTGCGTGCGAAGGCGTCTTACCCGCCTGATGGACCACGAGGCACGTTCGGCACACCGGGAGGCTCCGTCTTGTCAGCACCGTTACTTCCCAGCGACCCACGGCAGTTGGGCGCCTACTACCTCGACGGCCGGCTCGGCGCGGGCGGCCAGGGCGTGGTGTACGAGGGCTACGGCCCGGACGGCGAGCGCGTGGCCGTCAAGGCGCTGCACCGGGTGAGCGACAGGGACCGGGACATGCTCCGCAAGGAGGTCCAGGCCTGGCGCCGGGTGGCGCCCTTCTGCACGACCCGGATGCTCCACGACGACCTCGACGGACCCGTCCCGTTCGTCGTCAGCGAGTATGTGGCGGGCTCGGACCTGCGGCGTGCGGTCACCACCGGCGAACCCTACGGCCCGGAGGAGTTGCGCCGCCTGGCGATCGGCGTGGCCACGGCACTGGTGGCCATCCACCGGGCGGGTGTGGTGCACCGGGACCTCAAGCCCGAGAACATCCTCCTCGGCCCCGGCGGCCCGCGCGTGATCGATTTCGGCATCGCCCGGATCGTCGAGGGGACCGCCACCGCCGGCCTGCCCATGGGTACCCTCCGCTACATGCCGCCCGAGCGCTACCGGGGCGAGCACGGCGACAGCAAGGTCGACGTGTGGGGCTGGGGCGCCGTCGTCCTCTTCGCCGCGACCGGCCGCCACGCCTTCGACGGTGAGAACGCGGCCGTGCTGGCGTACCAGGTCGCCACGCACGACCCCGACACCTCGGTGCTGGAGGAACCACTCCGTTCGCTGGTGTCGGCGGCGCTGTCCAAAGAACCTTCGAGCAGGCCGACTTCGGAGCAGTTGCTGCTGTCCCTCGTCGGTCGCGCGGACCTCGCCGCCGCCGTGGAGGGGGTCGTCCCCGGAAACCCGCTCGACCCTTCCGACCCCTCCCGTTCAGAGGTGGCGGAAGCGGTGTTCGAAGCCCTGGGCACCAGCGCGCAGGAGGCCGTATCCAGCCTGCTCCTGCGCCTGGTCGCCCCCGGTGAACGGGCCGAGGACACGCTCCGCTCGGCGCGCCGGGCCGACTTCTCCGACGGTCAGACCCCGGAGGAGGTACTGGACCAGGTCCTGCGCGCCTTCACCGAAGCGGGGCTGCTGGTCTGGGAGGACGGGGCCGTCACGCTGTCGAGTGCCGCCCTGATCCGGGCCTGGCCCCGGCTGCGCGACTGGGTGGAGGCCGAACGCCCCGGTCTGGCCGTCCACCAGCGGCTGTCCGGCTCGTCCCGGGTCTGGGACGACCACGGCCGCAAGAACAGCGACCTGCTGCAGGGCACTGCTCTGGAGCACGCCAGGGACTGGGCCGCTACCGGCCGCCGCCTGCTCACGCTCAACCGTACCGAACGCGACTTCCTGGACGCCGGGTCCGGGCTGGCCCGGCGCCGTGGCCGGCAGCGCGTGCTGCTCAGCGCTGTCCTGGCCGTCCTGCTGATCATCACGGTCGGCGCCGGCGCCGTCGCGTTCGACCAGCGGCAGTCCGTCCTCGCTGAGCGCCAGACCGTCGTCGGCCAGCGCGATCGTGCCACCTCCGCCCAGGTGGCCGGCGCCGCCCAGTCCCTACGCCGAACCGATCCCGAGCTGGCCCGGCGGATGGCGGTCGCCGCGGCGCGCCTCGCCGACACTCCCGAGTCCTGGTCGGCTCTGTTCGCCCTGCGCAACCAATGGGAGGACGACGCGCTCAGGCTCCCGGGCTTCGTGGCGACGGCCTCGGACCTGGACGCCAGCGGGCAGACCCTGGTGAGCGCCCTGGACACCCGCGTCGAGTTCTGGAACGTCCAGACCCGCGTGAAGAACGGTTCCTACACCGCCCCGGCCAGGGTCCACACGGTCGACCTGTCCGACGACGGCAGGACGGCGTCGGTGAGCACGGACGACGGGTACACCCGCCTGATCGACGCCGCCACCGGCCGCCCCCGCGACGCCCACGCCTATCCCACGGCCAAGCAGGCCGGCGGCTACTGGCCGGGTACGGCGATCAGCCCGCGGGGCACCTACCTCATGGTCGATTCCCTGGACGAGAACCTGAAGTCCACCCTGACGGCCTGGGACACCCGCACCGGGGACAAGAAGTTCTCGACGAGCGCCGTCGGACCGGTCTTCCTCCTGGCCGGTTCCTCCTTCTCACCGGACGATGCGGTCCTCTCCCTGCCCGGCGGGGACAAGGGCCTTCCGTTCACCTGGTACGACACGGGCACCATGAAGGAGTTGCCCCTCCCGGAGGTCGACATCAAGGCCGGCGACACCCAGGGGCCGGTGGTGTTCAGCCCGGACGGGAAGTCCGCCGCCCTGAAGGTGAAGGGAGGCAAGATCCGCGTTTTCGACCGCGTCAAGGGACGCTCCGGCATCGAGCTCGCAGGCGCCGACGAGAACTCGGACTACCCGGTCCACTTCAGCCACGACGGCCGGTACCTCGTGCAGAACGCGGTCGTCTGGGAGAACTCGTACACGCAGACCCCGGTCCTGCGCTACGAGACCACCCTGAGCGAGTGCTATCCCACGACCGCGCTGCGCTTCACTCCCGACGGCTCCACACTCCGGTGCGTGGGAACCGACGGCATCGTCCGTTCACTCAACATCAGGGCCTTCGTCCAGCCTCCCGCGGGGACGGGGCAGTACTACGACGAAGGGGCGGTGAGCTCCGACCGGCGCACCCTCGCACTCGTCGGCGGTTCCGAAGCCGAGATCTGGTCGCCCCTGTCGCGGACCAGGCGCTCCACCGTGACGTCGGGCTCGAGCGACAGCCTGCGGTACGTCCAGCTCAGCCGTGACGGGCAGCGGCTCGCCGCCCTCCACGGCACCAAGGTCGAGATCTGGGACACGACGAAGGAGAAGGCCTCGATGCTCGGCAGCATGCCCGTCATCGAGGCGGACCGGACCGACAGAGCCACGATCGGGTTCGCGTTCTCACCGGACGGCACCGCGCTCGCCGTGCAGGTCATCTTGAAGGACGAGACCAACATCCTCTCGTTCTGGGACCTGACCACCATGCACCTCATACGCGAGGTGCGTGCCGGCCTCGGCCCCCCGCGCAGCGAAGGGGCCGTCCTCTTCGCCCCCGACGGCAAGTCCGTGATAGCCGCACCCCACTTCGGTAGGGTCGCGTTCCCTTCGGGGGAAGTCCTCACCAAGGGCGCCGCGAGCATGGACGTGGACTCCATCAGCGACGACGGCACGATGCTCTACACCCACCCCCGCGGCGACCGGCCCTACGTACGGCTCTGGGACGCCCGGACGCTCCAGCCGGCGGGGGAGGATCTGCGTACGGGCTCGGTGTCAGCGCCCACCCTCGCGCAGGACAGGGGCGCCACTGCCTCGCCCGACGGCCGGCTCTTCGCCACCGTGCACGAGTCCGAGCCCGGGTACCAGATCAAGCTGTGGGACAGCCGCACCCGTTCCCAGCTAGGCGTCCCGATCACGGGACTGGTGGACGAGATCGTCGCGCTCGCGTTCGCCCCTGACGGCTCGGCACTGACCAGCGTGGACAAGCACGGCAGGTTCTACACCCACGCCATCGCCCCCGCACAGCTGATCCGGGACCTCTGCGCCAGGTCGGGCGGTCTCACCGAAGAGCAATGGAAGGCCCACATCCCCGACGTCCCCTACCGGAAGACGTGCTGAACCCGAGAGCGGGAGTCAGCTGGCGCAGGCCTTTCCCCGGGTGTATCCGTCACTTCCCGGTCCGGTTGGTGAGGGGCTGTTGGGAGGCGGTCGGTGGTGGGAATAGTGCCCGGACGGTTTCGGTGGCCAGGTCTCGCAGCCAGGTGTGGGCGCGGTCGTTGTCGTAGCGCTGGTGCCACAGCAGGTACAGGGGGACGTCGGGCAGCGGGAGTGGTGGCGGGAGCGTGGCCAGGCCGAGTTGTTCCCGGGCCGTGCGGGTGACCGCGTCGGGGAGGGTGACGACCAGGTCGGTGTCGAGCGCGAGTTGCAGGGCGAAGGCGGCGGCGGGCCCGGCGGCGACGACGCGTCGTTCGAGGCCGCGTGTGCTCAGGGCGTCGTCGATCGGGTCGCGCAGGCTTCCGCGGCGCGAAACGGTGAGGTGTTCGGCGGCTGCGTAGCGTTCGACGCTCAGCGGGCCTTCGGTGAGCGGGTGGCCCGGTCGGACGGCGACGACGAGCCGGTCCTTGCCGACGAGGCGGTGGCGGATGTCGGGGAGCGTCGGAGCGCTGGAGCTCGATTCGAGGTCGACCTCGCCCCGGCGCAGCTCGGCGTCGTCCGTGCCGGGTTCGGCGGACAGGCGCAGCCGGACACCGGGGGCCTGGCGGTGGACGGCTGTGATCAGGGCGGTGCCGGAGGCCGCGGTCAGGGCGTCGTGCCAGCGCACGGTGAACACCCGGTCGAGTGCCGCCAGGTCGAGTTCCTGCTGCGCGGAGAGGAGTTGGTGGGCCTGCTGCACGAGGGCGTGCACCTGGGCGCGCATGGCCAGGGCCCGGGTGGTGGGGACCATGGTGCGGCCGGTGCGGACCAGGATCTGGTCACCGGTGGCCTTGCGGATGCGGCCCAGGGAGCGGCTCATCGCCGGTGCGGTGACGTGGAGGCGTGCTGCCGCGCCGGCGACGCTGCCCTCTTCCAGCAGGGCGTCCAGGGCTGTGAGCAGGTTCAGATCCAGTTGCATGGCAGTAACTCTACAAGTGACAAGCATGCACTTGTTGTTAATGATCGGGCGGCCTACCTTCGAAGTGCGGGGCGAGACAACCGCCCCGCTTCTACCGATTCCCCAGGGAGCCCACCATGAGCACAGCCATGCCTTTCGACGCCGACGCGACGCTCCTGTCCGACGTGATCGCCGCAGTGAAGGCCTCCGGCGTCACGCTGCGCGACCGCTATACCTCGCACGCCCGGGGCGTGAGCCTGGACGAGGTCGTCGGCGAGATCCACGCCAACGACGACGCGGTGCTGGACGTGCTGCGGGAACCCCTGTTGCGGGCCCGGCAGGGGTCGCAGTGGGCCGAGGACGAGCTGGCCGGCGGCGCGCTCCCGCCCGGGGAGTGGTGGGTCGTCGACCCCGCCGAGGGCAACATCAACCACGTCCACGGCATGGACGACTGGGCCGTAACCGCCACCCTGGTCCGCGACAACCTGCCGGTACTCACCGTCGTCCACCTGCCACTGACCGGCGACACCTACACCGCGGTCGCCGGCGGCGGTGCCCGCCTCAACGACCGGCCCCTGAAGGTGTCCGCCAAGACCGACCTGGGCGCCGCCCTCATCGGCACCGGTCAGGCCAAGCCCGGCGAGGACGAGCGCACCTTCCGGCGGATCGGTGACTCAGTGACCGCCATGCTCATCAACGGCCTGGTCGTGCGCGTGTCCGTTCCCGCCACGATGCAGCTCATCCACGTCGCCGCCGGACGCATGGACGCGTTCTGGCAGTTCTCCGACGTCCGCTCCGGCCTGGTCGCCGGCGCCCTGCTGGTTTCCGAGGCCGGAGGCACCGTCACCGACCTGGCGGGCGAACCCTGGAGCACCGGCAGCCGCGACTTCCTGGCCGCCGCCCCCGGCCTCCACGCCGCCGCCCTCAAGGTCCTCTCGACCATCGCCTGACCGGACGTCTCCGCCCTTCCCACCCGATACCGCAAGGAGCATCACCGCATGACCAACATCGGCATCCTGGGCGCCGGCCGCGTCGGCACCAACCTCGCCCGAAAGCTCTCCGCAGCCGGACACCACGTCACCCTCGGCACCCGGAACCCCGAAAACACCGCCGCCCGTACCACCGGACTCGCCCCGCGGATCGCCTTCGCCGACCAGCGCACCACGGCCCGCACCACGGACATCGTGATCAACGCAACGCCCGGCGACAGCTCCCTGGACCGCCTCACCGACCTGAACACCGAACTCGCCGGCAAGATCCTCATCGATGTCTCCAACCCCGCCCAAGACGGCGCTGACGGCCTGCCGGGCGACCTGTGCTATCCCGGCAGCAGCCTCGCCGAGAAGCTCCAGGCCGCGCTCCCCGACACCCATGTGGTCAAGACCCTCAACACCATGCTGTTCATGGTCATGACCGCTCCCGAAGCCCTGGCCACCCCGCCGACCGCCTATCTCTCGGGCGACGACGAACACGCGAAGAAGACCGTCACCGGGCTGCTCGGTGACCTGGGTTGGCAGCCCGAACGGATCGAGGACCTCGGCGGCATCACCACAGCCCGCGCCACCGAGGCCATGATCCTGATCGTGCCCCACATCCTGCGCCGACACGGCTTCAAGCCCTTCGCCGTCTCCCTCGCCCGCTGACCCACCAAGACCGGGTTCAGACCAAATCCGGCTAGCGGGCTCGTGGGAGGCAGCTGGGCTCCGGCACGGACAACGCCCGCTGGGCTGCAACCATCGCATCACCATCGCGTACACCGCGGAGGGCCACCCTGAGCACATCGTCCACTCCGGCGGCTACCGCATCGCCGTGGACACCGACCCGGCCGAGCTGCGCGTCACCTCCCTGCGCCTGCTCAGCCCCGGCACGGACGAGCGCGGCGTGACCCTGGCCTCCTTCGGCTACAGCGCGGCCGGTGACCTCACCGAGGTCGTCAACTCCACTGGCCAGTCGCTGCGCTACGCGTACGGCGCCGGCCACCGCATTACCTCTTGGACCGACCGCAACGGCACGAAGTTCGGCTACGTCTACGACCGGCACGGGCGTGTGCTGCGGACCGTCGGCTCGGACGGCATGATGACCGGCCGCCTCCACTACGACGACGCGGCCCGCACCACGGTCTACACCGACTCCCTCGGCAACCGGAGCACCTACGTCTACAACGAGGCGTACAAGGTCGTCGCCGAGACGGACCCCCTGGGCAATACGACGCGCACCGAGTGGGACGAGACCAACCGGCTTCGGCTCGCCGTGACGGACCCCCTCGGCCACGTCACCCGCTACACGTACGACGACTGCGGACGCCTGTTGAGTGTGCAGCGCCCGGACGGCACAACCGGAGCAGCCGCGTACAACGAGCTGGGTCTGCCTGTGGAAGTACGGGAGCCCGACGGTGCGCTGTGGCGTCATACCTACGACGCTCGCGGCAACCGTACGTCGACCGTCGACCCGGCGGGCGCCCGGACCGAGTACGCGTACGACGTCCACGGCCACCTGAACCGCGTCACGGACGAGCTGGGCCACACCACCGCCATCGCCACCAACGATGCCGGTCTTCCCATGGCGGTCACAGATCCGCTCGGCCACACCACGTCCGTCCGCCGCGGCCCCCACGGGCGCGTCACCGCCGTGACCGATCCCCTGGGGCGTACCACGAGGCAGGGCTGGACCATCGACGGCAAGCCCGCGTGGAGGGAGCGGGCGGACGGTACCCGCGAGACCCCATCAGGGCGAAGTGGCTGACGCCGTGAAGGGCGCGTCCCCGGTGGGGATCCGGGCCCGCATCCGCCCCTCGGCGTCCCACGCGTACAGGCCGTGGCGGTTGAGGTGGAAGGCCCGAGCCGGTACGCGTCGCCCACCACGGTGTAGCAGAGCCCGGTGAACGGACTGTTCTCGTAGCGGTGCATCCCTTCCAGCCTCCCCCGCGCCGCGCCCTGCCCGTCGAGCAGCAGGAACGAGAACACCTGCCCGCGGCTGCCCGACCGGTCGGACCGACCGAAGATGGGGACGACCAACAGGTCGTCCCCATCGCCGCCGGGCGGCCCATCCGGCAGTCCGTGTAGTCGAAGCGCGCGCGGTCGTCCGTGGAGACCATCTCCGTCAGCGAGGGGGAGGGCGGAACCCCGGACCGGTCGGCACTGCGCCTGTGGAAGGACTACGTCCACCGGCCCACGCGCGAGCTCTGGCACGACGCCGAGTTCGGCAACGTGCACTGGTACTGCTGCGGCAACCCCCTCGACGGCCGTTCCCTACTCGACGGCGTGATCCGAGCAATGTCGCCTCGCGGAGCCCACGAGCTCCGCGAGATCGTCGAAGAGCTCGACGCCTTCATGGGCCCGCCCGATCCAGCCGCAGACCGCCGAAGACAAAGAACAAGCTCAGATCATGTTCTTGTAGATGTTCCAGCCGATGCCGAACTTCACCCGGGCGGTGAAGGTCGCGGTGCCGGCGTTGCCCGTTGAGGTGTACAGGTACATGTCGCCGTTCGGGAGACGGCCGAGCACATCGCCCTTGCTGTCGCCGTCGATGTCACCCGGCACGACCAGCATGTCGTACACGTTCCAGCCGGTGGCGACCTGCTCCCGGGCGGCGAACGGCGCGGTGGACGTCCCCGTGCCCTTGTAGAGGAACAGCCGGCCGCTGGTGTCCCGGGCGAGCACGTCGGGCCGCCCGTCGCCGGAGTAGTCGCCGGCGCCGACGAGCGCGTCGTAGGCGTTCCAGCCGGTGCCGACCTTGATGCGCGCGCCGAGCTTGGTGTCCACCGCGCCGTCGCCGGGGTGCAGCCACAGCACGCCGGCGGAGTCGCGGCTGAGCAGGTCGCCCTTGCCGTCGCCGGTGAGGTCACCGGGGCCGACCATGAGGGTGTAGTTCCACGTCGTGCTGACCTTCTGACCGCGGATGTACAGGTCGCTGCCGATGTTCTGCACGTAACTGGCGTGGTTGTGGCTGTTGAGACCCGTGGCGTAGGTGTTGCGGGAGCCGGGCGTCTCGGTGCCGACCGCGGTCGGCGGCGTCAGGTAGCCGCCGTTGGCCAGGGCGTAATACTTGGCCAGGGTGTTGTCGGCCTCGGTCATGAGGTTCTGTGACTTGCCGTAGAGCTGCGTGGTGCCGGCACCGACTATGAACTTGTTCCGTTCCCACCCGCTGCCGTAGTAGGTGGGGGCGGCGAACTTGCCGCCGCCGATCGACTTGTAGAAGTACTGCAAGCCGTCGCGGTTGCGGGCGAGCAGGTCGCTGAGGCCGTCGCCGTCGACGTCGTCCGGTCCGCTGATCACGTTGTAGGTGTTCCAGCCGGTGCCGACCTTGACGCGGGGCTTGAGCGGGGCGGTGGCGCTGCCGGCCCCCTTGTGGAACCACAGCTCGCCGCTCAGCGTACGGGTGAGGACGTCGCCGAGGCCGTCGCCGTCGACGTCGCTTGCGCCGACGATCTGGTCGTACATCCCCCAGCCGGAGCCGACCTTGACCCGCGTGTTGAAGGGCTTGCTGACGCTTCCGGTGCCGGTGTACAGCCACAGGTCGCCGGCGTGGTCGCGGGCCAGCAGATCGGGGTGGTGGTCCCCGGTCACGTCACCGGTGGCCACGAGGCGGTCGTACTTCTGCCAGCCACTGCCGGACCACAGGGGTGCGGAGGTGCCTTGCAGGCCGGTCTCGTAGAGCGTGAGAACGCCGTCGAAGGAGAGGGAGAGCAGCTCGGCCTTGGTCGTGCCGCCGACGTCGCCGACCGGCAGCAGGTCCTTGAACGAGGCCTCGGGGTCGGTCTTGTAGATCGCGTAGTCGCTCCAGGACGAGTTCGACGACAGGTAGACGCCCGTGCTCTGGTCGTACTCCATGACGAGCATGTCGCTGATGCCGTCGCCGTCGACGTCGTGCCGCGGCTTGGCGGCGGCCACCCGCGCCGGCTCCGTGGCACGGCCGGGCAGGACGACGCTCGGGTACCCGTTGTCGCGGCGCGGCGCGGCGGCGGAGGCCGACTCCGGATCGAGCCGGGATCGCCCGGACACGTCTTGCTGTGCGCTTGGAGACACGCATCCGTGCGTGAACGGTTCCCCATTCGCTCGCGCAAATCAGAACACCAAAAACACGACCCAGGAGGAGCACCGCGCATACGGCGGCGAAGAGCCCGGCGAGCAGCACGAGCAAAGCGGCCCTCGACCAGCGTTGCGACCGCGTGCCGATGACACACGTACGACCGTCCCCCGGACTCGAATTCCCTCCTTCCGCAGTCTTCGCTGGGTCCGTACATCGAACACGGCGCCGATCAGCAGAAGCGGCACCCACACTGCGGATATGCACCCAAGCCACGTCATGCTGCCTCCCTCGGTCGGCGCAACGGTCGACGGCGAGCATCGACGCGAGAGTCTGATCAAGTGTCAGACGCGCCTGCAGAGTCCGGCGAGTGCGGTTGCGATTGCGATTGCGGTTGCGAGGGCGGCCGGCTGTACCAGGAACGGCGAGTGCGAGCTGTCGAGTTCGAGGACGGTGGTCGGCGCGATGGAGACGGCGCCGATCTCGCGTACGAAGCGACGTTGCAGGGCTGCCGGGATCGGGTTGTCGCTCGGACAGACCACGCAGGTGTGCGGCGCGGTGCCGTACCGGTCGGCAGTCACGGTGAAGGCCTCGGCGGGTATGCCGAGAGGACTGTCGGTGTTGAGCAGGCTGATCGCCGCCGTCGCCGTGGCCTCGTCCACGTCGCCGTAGAAGGTCTCGCGGATTGCCGCGTGGCCGTTGCGGTCGCCGGGGTCGATGCGCACCGCTCCGACGGTGGCCGGGTCGGCCCTCAGGAGGCGGGGCGTCAGCTCGCCCTGATTCTCAGGGACCGAGCTGTAGGCCCCGGAGGGCAGACCGGCGACCGACGGGGGCGAACGCGGCCACGTGCATGAAGATGACTGAACAGGTGCCGGGCCAACTCGGCGGCGGCGGCGGCGGCTCGGACCTCGTGCTGGTCGCCCGTCGCCGAGAACGCCTGGAGGAGCCGGCCGCCGAGCTGAGCGCGCACCACCGGGTCCAGGTGCACGTGCCGGCGATGGATCTGGCCATCGCCGGCCCCGGGCAGGCGCTGGCCCGGCAACTGGACCAGCTCGGCCTGCAGGCCACCAGCGTGATCAACAACGCCGGGTTCGCCGGCTTCGGCCCCTTCCACCAGGCGGATCCGGTACGGCTGCGCCAGGAGATCGCCGTCGACGTGACCGCGGTCGCCGACATCAGCCGCGCCTTCATCGAACAGAGAACCGAGTTCTTCGACGTCGTGGGCACCGACCGGGCCGCCGGCGGAAGTGTCCTCTGACACTGAGCCCGGACCGTTTGCCAGCGAAGATGGACTACATGCTCCTGACCTGGGAGCGGTGGGCTCTTAGGAACCAATGAGTGATCTCTTGACCGCCTCGCTCAGTTCCGCCCTCAGCGGCCTAACCCTCGTTCGCCACCACTCGGCACGCTCGCCCAGCTCGACATGCACCGCGAGCGTTTGGCACAGCAGGTCGATGCGTTCAACGATGCTGATGACGTCGTCAGACCCCAGATGACCGATGTAGTACCGACTTCGATGAAGCTCTGCAAGGACGTCAACGAGGTGCTCGCTACCAGCTTGACGGGCCAGGAAGGCTCGGCGGAACTCTGCCAAGGTGTTCTCAAAGTTCCTGTACTCAGCGCTCCTCGTCTCCACCATCCACCGTCGGTGCTCGGCGTTTCCTTGTTGACCGGCCACCTCGATGGCGCTGCGATGGCTCTCAACCGCGAGCTCCAGAGCCCTCCTGTGGTTCGCCTCTGCGGCCTCATTGGCCTTCTGGTGGTTGGCGTCAACGATCTCCAACGCGGCCCGGTGGCTGGCCTCCGCCACCTCCATTGCAGCTCGATGGTTCGCCTCCGACTGCGTCAGCGCAGTGCGCATCTGCCAACGAGCGATCAGCACACTTGCGGGGATGCTGAGCAGAGCAAACGCTGCGGCAACGCCGGAAAGGTCCATGACAGTTATGGTGCCCGTGCCGCCTGCGTCACCGGTCCAACTTCAATGACAAATAGTCCAGGTCCGTTGTCAGAGGACAGGAAGCTAGCTCGCCGCACCTGCCGACGTGGTCCGCACCGCACTGGCCGCCCTGGGCCGAAGGAACCCGCCGCCCAGCGTCATCGCCGGACGCATGAACCGGGTGACGGCCGTCCTCGCCCGCCGCCTGGCCACCCGGCGACAGGTCGTCCGGGCCATCGCCGGATGACCACCGAGGCGGCGTGAGGATGGGCGGGACGGCTGTCGTTCCGGGCGGCGGACGCGCCGCCGGGATCGGCTGGCAGACCGGCCTGCTGACCGGGCTGGCCGAGGCCGATTGCGACCTGTCGAGCGCGCTGACCGTCGGCCCCGGTGCCACCCTCTCCCCATGGGGCGGCGCCGCACTTCGGCGTCCACTTCACGGCCGGCGGCGCGCAGTTCGCCGACGGCCAGGCCCTGTGCTCGGTGTGCCGACCCCCTGCTCGCTCTGCTGCTCGGGCCGGCGCCGGATCACCTGTCGTCGTCCGAGGGCGGTGGGTGGTCCTCGCGATCGGCTTCGTCCAGTTCTCGCATGCGGCGCTCGACGCCTTCTTTCAGGCTCTCCCCCTCCGACGGCTCTTCGTCCGCCGGGTCCGGACCCGACGAACCGGGCTCGGGCCGACGGATCTTCTGACGCAGTTTGTCCGCGCGGGCCTTGCGCTGCTGAGCGTCATCGCTCACGACGACCTCCCTGACGGAGCGGCCGACGGCGGTGTGCGGGTTCGGCCACCCTCACTTCCCCGTCCCCTTCCCTTTGCCCTTCCCCTTCCAGGCCTTTGCGGCGGGGTTCGAGGCCTTCAGGCTCTCGATCTGGACGCGCCACGCTTCGGCCCGGGCGTTGGTGGACTCCTTGGCCCGCGCCGTAAGTGCCTTCGCGGCGCTGTACGACTTGGAGGCCGGACCGCTGGCGGCGAGGCGGCTGACGGTCTTGGTCTTGGCATCGATGGCCGCGCGGAGGCTGCCGCTGCCGGTCAGGCTTCCCAGGCTGCGGAACGTCGGTTCGTTACCCTTGAACCAGGTCTGCTGCCACCACTCGTCCAAGACCGGCTCGCGCCAGCTGATGTATCCGCCGCGCAGCACCTGCCTGGGCTTCTTGATGTGACCGCCGAAGCTGTAGCGGGCACCCTCGACAGGGACCGGATCATAGAATCTCGGCGTGAAGAAATCCGAGACGAGCATGCCGTTGATGGTGTAGCCGAACTCCTCGGCCTCCGAAGGGTCGGAGACCTCCACCAGAAACTCCACCATGCCCTGGTCCGGGTGGGGAGACTTGCCGGCCACCAGACGATTCCCGAACGGGTCGGCGCACATCTCCAGCATTTCGTGGCTCGCCGTCAGCGACCAGCTCGCGCCGAACTCGATCAGGGAGAACGGCTGTCCGTTCTCATCCGTGTGGTACCCGGCCGCGTCGGGGACGTCGTCGACCACGATCAGCGGCCAGTACCCGACGGGAACGTCCTCAAGTCTGTCGAAGGCGTCCACGGTCGCGTTGACGTCCCAGAGGGGCCCGAAATCGCGGGTCGCCTGCTTCTGCAGGGCAGCGGCCACCCGGGTGAGCTGCGAGGGGCTGATCTGGTTGGTTCGAGTCTCTGACACGAGGGCGAGCTGGACGATCAACATGGACGTTTGCTGCCTTTCCCTTTGTGACAACGGCGACTGCCGGACGCCACGAGCTTCACCGAGGGGCGGCCAGATCATGCGCACGCGCGTCCGGAAGTGTGCGTATGCCAGTCGAACGATGGACACTCATCCACCAGCTGCCGCTGGTGCCACCCTGTGAGCCCACCAGCCGCATAATCGTTCCGTCAGCGGCGCGCAGCCACTGCCTCTTGCGTCCTCATTCCGGCCAGGGCCACGCAGCGGATCCCGCCGCAGACGAGCCATCTCGTTCGACAGTTGGCCAGTGAGCGGGAGCAGCGAAGGTAGAGCGGGTCATCGAAGGTTGACCGATCGTTCAGGGCCGGCCGTGGTAGCCGACGGGATCGCGGAGAAAGCCAGGGCCGCGAGGGCCGCCACACTGGCTGCGAGTGCCAAGGCACCTGGGAGGGACCAGATCACGACCGATCCGGCGATCGCCGCCCCCGAGGCGAATCCGGTGATCTTCAGGCTGGCGCCGGTGGTGAAGATCTGGCCGCGCAGGTGTTCTGGGGCCTCCCGGTGACGGATGGCGAACAAGGCGGCCAGTTGGGGGCCTTCACCGATCCCCGCCATGAGTACGGCCACGATGAGCACGACGGGTTGACTCCACGTGGCCAAGGCCAGCGCGACAGCCTGGACGAGGGCGCTGGCCCAGATGATCGTGTCGGGGGCGACCGAACGCGGGAACTGGGCGAGTACGGCGTTGGCCAGCAGTGCGGAGACCGCCGTACAGGAGAGCAGCACCGCGCCGCGGCCGGCTCCGCCCAGGACACGCTCGCCCAGGAGCGGGACGCACGCCGTCAGCATGCCCTGAGCGACACAGGAGACGACCGAGGTGAGGGTCGCTCGGGCCAGGGACGGCCTTCCGACGATGACCCGCAGTCCGGCAGCAAGGTCGCTGATCACCAAGGTTGTCCGAGCGCCCCGCGCTCGATCGGGACGGGCGGGCAGCATCCACGCGGCGGGCAGTGCCGGGGCGATGAGCATCATGGAGACCACCACGGCCGTCGGTGCTCCCAGCGCCTCCGCCACTGCGCCGGCGAGAGCCGGACCGGCCAGACTCGCCACGCTGAACGTCATGGAGTCGAGCGCGTTCGCCCGGGGCAGATGGTCGCCGTCTACCAGGCGGGGCAGTTGGGCCGTCCATCCGCCCGACAGGGCGGGCCCCAGCAGCCCCGTCACCATGGCGATCAGGATGGTGACGGTGAACGGCAACGAACTGAGGCCCACGAGAATGGTCCCCAGCCCCGCCGCATACATGACGAGGGCCCCGGCCAGCAGGCGTCCCGGCCGTGCTGCTCTGTCGAGGAGCGTCCCGAGCACCGGCCCCCCTACGGCTGCGGAGATCGTGATGCCCGCGAGCAGCGACGACGCCTCGATGGTCGATCCGGCCAGGGCGAATCCTGCCAGCATCAGCGCCGGTCCTGACATCTCGTCCCCGGCACGAGCCAGCACTGCTCCGGCGAGATACAGGCGGAGTGAGTAACGGTTTTCCATTGCCGAGACGTTACGGAGGTAACTCAAAACTCAGCAAGGTGCGTTACATTCCGTCTGTGTCCACCAACAGCGACGACTGGTCCACCCGGCACTCTGTGCTGACCACGGCTCAGCGGACCGCAGCCCTGATCAACGCCCTCGCCGGCGACTGCCCCGACCCGGCGGAAGTCGCCGCCGTGCTGCGCGCATACGGTGAGCCAGACCCCATCGACCTCACCGCCCGCGATGTCGCCGGGATGCGCGCAGCCGCCGCCTTGCTCCGGCAGGTCTTCGCCGCCGAGCACGCCGATGGCGCCGCGGCCGGCCTCAACCGTCTCCTGCAGGAACACACCGGACCGCTGCGCCTGACCTCACACGACGGCAGCGCCCCCTGGCATCCCCACCTCGACCACGACGACGACGCGCCCTGGGACGAGTGGCTCCTGGCCTCGTCCTGCATGGCCCTGACCGTCCTCGTCTGGGACCGCCAGCGCCCGCCCGGCAGGATCTGCGCCTCACCCAGCTGCCAGAACGTCTTCATCACGCAGGGCAGCGGCCCGGAGCGCCGCTACTGCTCCCGGCGATGCGCAACCCGGGAACGAGTCGCATCCCATCGGCGCTCGCGCTCCACCGAGCAGTCGAGCGGGATCACGTAGGGCGCGCGGGCGCGGGCGCGCGCCCAGCCGTCAGTTGGCGTCGGCGCGGCGAGCGCGGGCGGGTTCGTCGGCCTGACCGGGGTGCAGGAGACGTACGGCCGCGGCGACTACCGGGTGCGGGCGCTCTCGATGGGGTGGACGTCGGCTTCGCGGCGGGTGGTGCACACATTCCGTGAGGGCAGTGGACGCAGTGGACGAGTCTCTTCTGATCGGCAGACTGGAGCGATGCGGATGGAGAACGTCGTCAGGGTCCGGGCCGGCCGGCTCGCCGCGACGGTCGGTGCAGTCGTTGCCGCTCCGGTCCTGCTCGTGGCCGGGGCTCCTTTGCGCCGCCGCGCCGCCGCATGTTGCTTCGTTACTACCGCGAGGACGGTCCGGGTCTCGCGGGCAAAGAAGACGGTTGGGTGAGCCCGGGGTACTTCCTCGTCACCAACGTCGTCGTTCGAGCCCTCTGCCGGCCGTCGGAGTACGTACTCCGACGGCTTCTTCGTCCTGCCTGAGCAGGGCCGTCAGAGGGCGGCGGTGAGGAGTACCCGTTTGCGGAGGAGCGGGAGTTCGGCGCGGCCGAACATCTGGCGCCCGGCGGTGACGTCCGAATTCGCGGGGCGCCGGGAGCACTGGCAGGAGCTGCAGGAGCACATGACGGACCTGTTGAACTCGGGTCCCGCGGAGCCGCGGTAGCCCTTCGGCAGTGCCCCGGTGGTATGCCGGGGCCCGCCCTGCGGGGACACCTCCCCAGCCGAACGGTGGCGGGAAAGACGTCGTTCTCGACGGCAGGCTGCTGTCACACCCGGCCCACGAGGACAAGCCGCTGCCGTCGGAACTCGGGTTGTGGCTCAGCTTCTGTGCTCGTGCCAGGGAGCCAAGACGTCGGCAAGTCGCTGCCCCGGGTCGCCGGTGACGTGGCGGGCAGATCGCCCGGACGGCCAGGTTGAGATGCCGTCGTCCGCCCACCGCGGAACGACGTGGAAGTGAAGGTGGAGCACCGACTGCTCCGACCCCGGGCCGCTGGCGCTCAGGATGTTCACCCCGGAGGCGTTCAAGGCGGTCCGCATGGCCCCGGCCACCCGCTGGACCAGCGCCATCGTCGCGGCGAGAACATCGGGCGGAGTGTCGAAGACGTCCGCGTAGTGGAGCGTCGGCACGACGAGAGTGTGGCCCGGTGCCAGAGGGTCCAACGGAGTGAATGCGCAGGCCACGGATCCGCGCGCAACCCACCGGGCAGTCTCTTCGCCGATGAGCCGGCAGAAAGTGCAATCCATGAGGATCGACCCTGCCACAGACGGGCGTGAACAAGGTCCGGCGACGATCCGGATGGAGCACGACACGTATGCCCGGATGCTCGCCGCTCGGTGAGGTCCAGCCCTCGTCCGCGAGCCCTGATCCGCCCGGTGGGCAGGACGGGACAGGGCTCGGGGCGTCTCTGGGACAGCGTGGGAAGCGGCCTTCACAGGGCCCGGAAGGCCGGGTGCGACACGTCACCAGCCCTTCCCGCCCCGTTGAGAAGGCCGGGAAGGCCCTGCGGAGGGGGCGGCGGAGGCCGGAAGCGGGGTGTTAGTTTTCGGCTCGCCGCCCTCCAGCCGCACGATCCGGCCGCTCGATCCGGCCATGCTCCACAAGGGGATCCCACTCATGAAGCGCACTTGAGCGCACTCACCACCAGCGTGACCACGGCGTCCGCCGCGTCGCCGGTCTGCACGCAGGGCTTCGGTTACGTCGACGCGGCCGGTTACGCCACCGGGGTCCCGGTCAGCGATTCCGGCAGCAACTACTGCAGCCCGCGCTCGGGCAACACCGGCAACGGCGTCCGCGAACTCCAGAAGACCCTGAACGGGTGCCACTTCGACGGCGTGACCTACCTCGAAGAGGACGGCCGGTTCGGCCCCGCCACCACCAAGGCCCTCAAGCGGGCGCGCCGCGGCGGGCCCCGCCGCGAAGACATGGAAGGGGAAGACCGGCGCCAACGGCTGGCAGGTGCTCGCCTCGGCTCCGGTCCACCGGGTCGAAGGCACGGGCGGGGTGCACTTCTCGGCGGTCGCCGGGGACGTGGCGACCGTGCTCACCCATGTGGTGCGCCGCTTCCACTACGAAATCGACGCGCTGCGCGACGGCGAGGTCACCGGGCACACGTCGCACCGCGAGGTGACAGCCCCGTACGAGAGCAACCACCTCTCGGGCACCGCGATCGCGATCCGCCCGCTGCGCTACCCGCTCGGCGCCCAGGACGGGCTCCTCCGCACGAGCCGGTGGTGGTGAGGGACATCCTGGCCGACTTGGAGGGCGTGGTTCAGTGGGGCGGGGACTCCACGCCCGCCAAGGAGTCCCATTTCGGGATCGCGGTCCGCCCTGGCGACTCCCGGCGGAGGCAGGTCGCGTCGAAGATCCGGGGCCGGGACGCCACCCCGGGGCGTGGGTGCGGGCGCCACCGATGCGCCGGCCCCTGGCCGCCTCAAGGCGGCCAAGGCCCTCGCCACCGGCCGGAGCTGACGGCTGGAGCTGACGGGCGGGTCTCACTGCGGGAGCTGGGCGCCGCGCGCGGGTACGGATCCGCGCGCGGCGCATGGTCACTTCCCCGTGTGGTGGCGCCGCCGACCTGGTGCGCCGGCCGGTCAGGCGCTGCTAGCCCTGCTTGATCGCGGAGATGTCGAACTCCAGGACGACCTTGTCGCCGACCAGGACTCCGCCGCCTTCCAGGGCCGCGTTCCAGGTGATGCCGAAATCCTTGCGGGAGACGGTCACCGATCCTTCCAGGCCGACCCGCAGGTTGCCGTAGGGGTCGACGGCATTGCCGGTGTACTCGAAGTCGACGGTGACCGGGCGGGTGGTGTCCTTGATGGTCAGGTCGCCGGTGACGCGGTATTCGGAATCCGAGCGAGGCTCGACCGAGGTGCTGCGGAAGGTGATGTCGGGGAAGCTGGGAGCGTCCAGGAAGTCGTTGGTGCGCAGGTGCTGGTCGCGCTGCTCGACGCCGGTGTCGATGCTCTCGGTCTTGATCACCACTTGGGCGGTGGATCGGGCCGGATCGGCGCCGTCCAGGTGGGCGGTGCCCTCGAACTGGTGAAACGCGCCGCGGACCTTGGTCACCATGGCGTGGCGGGCGACGAAGCCGATCCGGGTGTGGGCGGGGTCGAGGACGTAGTCCCCGGTGAGTTCGGGGATTGCGACGGTCATGGTGAGACGCCTCCGAAAGACCGGGATCCTGGCGGTATGCCCGGATCGTTCCGAACCCACACTAGGGCGCGACCGTTGCCCGTCCCGGCCGGACGCACGGGGCCGCGACGGAGTGCACTCTGACAGCGACCTCGGGCCATCGGGCAACCGCCGGCCGAGCAGGCCGGCTGCCGAAGCCCCAATTGCGGCCGGGTGGCCCGCGATGACGAGCGCGGCGGCGGCGGCCGTGACGAGATCGGGGAAGCGGTCCTGGACCAAGGCGCCGCGCCGGGTCTGGATCCATACCCGGCCGTCGTGCGCGGCCGGCCGGCCGACGATCGGCTCGGTCTCATGAGCCGCATGCGCGCCGCCAGGGAGCAGGATCATGTGGATTGCCGCTGCCCGTGCCGCGCCGGCGTCTGCGCGGCGGGACCGCATCGGTCGGGCCGGCCGACTCCTCACCACTGACCGCCGCCGTATTCGTCCGTGGACGGTGTCGCCGGCCTGCACCCGTGGGACCGCGCCCAGGTCATCAGCCAGGCGGGCGCCCCGGCAGTGCGTGGATCTGGTGTGCGGCGGCGCGTCGGGAGTGTCCGGGGGCGACCGGCCGCCCTGCGGCGCGGGGGCGGCGTCAGGAGCCCCAGCGGGAGGCACGCGCCGCGAGTTCGAGGGCGGTCACGGCGCCGGGTTCGCCGCGTTCGCGGAGGAATTCTCCGGGGACGGTGTAGCGGGCGCCGGCCTGCGGGGAGCGGGCGGCCTGCCGCACGATGTCGTCGACCAGCACGGTGGCCATGTCCAGCCGCGGGTAGCGGCCGTGGAGCGCCTCGCCCTGGGCGTCGGTGACGAACTCGGTGCCGAAGCCGATGTCGGCGCCGATGCCCCGGCGGGTGAGGTAGGTCAGCACGCCACGGCGCTCCGCGATGCCGTCCGAGGTGTGCAGGGCGATCGCCTCCCACACCGGGTCGGTCTTGTCGGCGCCGTAGCCGTGCTCGGTGAGGAACCGGGCGGCCATGTCGGCTCCTTCGACCTCGAAGCGCGCCTGGCCCGGGGCCGACGGCGAGGCCCCGAGGTCGTGCAGGACGCAGGCGTGGAAGAGGAGTTCGGCGTCGAAGTCGATGCCGGGCCTCAGCCCTTCGTCTTCGGCCAGCAGCGCGGCGAACACGTAGCTGCGGATGCTGTGGTTCGCGACCGGCTCGCTCTCGCTCGACCGGACGAGCTCGACGGCGGCACGGGCGACGGGTGTGTCCAGGAGCGCCGGCAGGAGGCGGGGTTCAGTGTCCATGAGGCGACCGTAGGCGTGTATGGGACCCAACCGTCAGTGTCACCCATGCCATGAGGCGATAGAATCGTGCCATGACGGGTCGGACATCAGGCGGGGCACACCGCGTGGTCGTGGTGGCCCTCGAAAACGTCCTCGCGCTGGACATCGGGATCCCGATGCAGGTCTTCGGGAGCTGGCGGGACGGCCCGTACGCGCTCACGGTCTGCGCGGAGCGGCCCGGCCCCGTCCCGATGCACGGCGGCCCTGCGCTGTCCGTCGCGCACGGTCTGGACGCCCTGGCGTCCGCCGACACCGTGATCGTCCCGGGCTACCTGGAGCCGGACGCGCCCGGCGCCGAGGTGACCGCCGCGCTGGCGGGGGCGGCAGCCCGTGGCGCCCGCATGGTGTCCATCTGCACCGGTGCGTTCGCCCTCGCCGCCGCCGGTCTGCTCGACGGCCGCCGGGCCACCACGCACTGGCTGTACGCGCAGGCGCTGGCCAGGCGGTACCCCCGGGTGACGGTCGTGCCCGAGGATCTGTACGTCGACGAGGGCCAGGTGCTCACCTCGGGCGGCGTGTCCTCCGGCCTGGACCTGTGCCTCCACCTCATCCGCCGCGACCACGGCCCCCGCCCGGCGAACCAGCAGGCCCGCCTGCTGGTGGCCGCACCGCACCGTACCGGCGGCCAGAGCCCGTTCATCGACCTGCCGGTGCGACCGGAGCCGTCCGGCGGTGCTGCGCTGTACGACTGGGCCCTGCGCAACCTTCACCAGCCGCTTACCGTCGACCAGTTGGCGCGCCAGGCCGGCATGTCCCGCCGCACCCTGATCCGCCGCTTCCACACCGACACCGGCCTGCCGCCCATGCGGTGGCTGCTCGACGCCCGGCTGGCCCGCGCACGCGAACTCCTCGAATCCGGCGACCTCACCGTCGAAGCCGTCGCACGCCACTGCGGCCTGGGCACCCCGGCCAACTTCCGGGCGCTGTTCAAGACGCACGTCGGAGTGCCGCCCAGTGTCTACCGCGAGACGTTCGCCGGCTGACGGACGCCCGGGCGCGGCGGCCTCCTCGGCCGCGGCCTCTACAGGGGATCAGCGTCCGAGGCTCCGAGGCGGGCCTCCGGTCGGCGCAGTGGGCGTAGGTCCACCGCGGGCGTGAGCGCGCCCGGTCGGACTATCGCCGCGGCGAGTTCGGGGGCGTGGGGGGCGAAGGGGCCCAGGTCCGTGGCGCGGGGGTAGGCCGGGTGGTTGCGGTGGGCCGACAGGCGGGCCAGGGCGCGGGTTCCGTAGTACGCCGACGGGCCCGCGGGGGTGGGCGGGGGCGGGAGGGGGGCGCCCGCGGCGATCGCCGGCAGGGTTTCCTCGAACAGGCTCTGGCAGGCGCGCACGCCGCGGAGCATGACCTGGAAGTGGCGGGCGTCGGGGGCGATCGGGAAGCGGCGTACGGCCAGGACGCGGCCGGTGTCGATGCCCGCGTCGACCTCGTGGAGGGTGGCGCCGTACTCGTGCTCGCCGTTCAGCAGGGCGAAGAGGACGGCCACGGAGGGCAGTCCGCGGTGGCGGGGCAGCAGGCCGTTGTGGATGTTGAGGATGCGCAGGCCCCGGGAGAGGAGTGGTGCGCGGAAGATCCGGCGGTTGTTGAGGGACCAGACGACGCCGTCGGTGCAGGCGTGCGCGAGGGCGTCTGCGTGGGTGTTGATGTCGGCGGGGGTGGGGAGGTGGAGGTGTGGGGCGCCGCCGCCCGGCGCGTCCTGCGGGTCCTCCGAGCAGACGAGGTCCACGGGGTGGCCCTGCGCGGCGGCGTGTGCGACGGCCCGGCGCAGCAGTGCGCCGTCTCCGACGAAGATCATGCGGGGAGCTCCTCTCGGGCGGCGGTGAGGTGGGCGCAGACCTGAGCGAGCGTCAGGTTCCGTACCAGGCAGTCGAGGCCGGCCATGAAGCGGCGGGCCTGGGCGGGTGCCAGCAGGTCTTCGGAGACGGCGGTGAGCATTTCCACCAGGGCGAGGGAGTCTCCGCCCAGGGTCTGGAAGTCGGATTCCGCGGTCAGTCGTGTGGAGTCCACGGCGAGGATCGCGGACCAGTGGGCGGCCACCCGTGCCTGGAGGGTGGTGGGCGGCTCCGCCGTGTCGTGGGCGGGGGCTGGAGGGCCGTCGGAGGCGGCGAAGGGGTCGGGCAGGGCGTCCAGGTCGGTCTTGCCGGCGACCGTGCTGGGGATGGCGTCCACCGTGATGATGTGGGCCGGGACCATGGCGGCGGGCAGCAGGGCGGTGAGCGCGGAGCGCAGGGTGGTGGTGGCGGGGAGGTGGTCCGGACCGTGCGGGACCACGTACGCGCACAGGACCGGCGTCGTGGTGTGCGGGCGGCGCCGGACGGCCACGACGGCGCGGCTCACCTCGGGCCGGGCTTCGAGCGCGGCGACGATCTCCGCGGGCTCGATGCGGTGCCCGGCGATCTTGAGCTGGCCGTCGATGCGCCCGGCGAACTCGACCGCCCCGCCGGGCAGTCGCCGGCCGAGGTCGCCCGTGCGGTAGGTGCGGGTGCCGTCCTCGTGCTCGGTGAACGGGGAGGTCCGGCCGTCCGTCGGGCCGAGGTAGCCGCGGGCCACCTGGGGGCCGCTGACGACGATCTCCCCTGTACGGCCGGTGTCCTGGGGGCCGGTGCCGATGCGGTCGCCGTCCTCGGTGACGAGGTGGATGTGGGCGTAGGGGCCGGGGGTGCCGATGGGAAGGGTGGCGGCGGTCGTGTGCCGCGCGTCGTCCACCACGTGGGCGAGGCAGACGACGGTCGTCTCGGTGGGGCCGTAGCCGTTGATGATGCGGCAGTCGCGGCCGAAGGCGGTACGGGCGGTGCGTACGGCGGCCGGGCTAAGCGGTTCGCCGCCGAGCAGCAGGGTGCGTACGTCTCCCTGGTCGGGCAGCAGGGCGACGTGGGAGGGGGTGAGGGCGAGGGTGTCGGCCCGGTGGTCGGTGACGAGCCGGCGCAGGGTGGCGCGCGAGGGCGCGTCGGGCGCGAGGACGACCGTGCCGCCTGCCAGGAGGGGCAGGAAGAGGGGGAAGCAGGAGATGTCGAAGCCGTAGGAGGACATGAAGCCGAAGCGGGTCCGGGCGTCCACGCGGCAGACCTGCGTCATCCAGCGGACGAAGCCCGCGAGGCTGCGGTGTTCGATCTGCACGCCCTTGGGGCGGCCGGTGGAGCCGGAGGTGTGGATGACGTACGCGAGGTCCTCGGGCGCGGGGGCCGGGACCGGGGGTACGGGGTGGGGCGGCGGGCCGGTGAGGAGGTCCTCCGCGAGGAGGAGCGGGCAGGGGACGAGCCCGCCGAGGGGTTCGGCGAGGTGACGCTGGGTCAGGCAGAGCCGGGCGCCGCAGGCGCGGAGGATCTCCGCGGTCCGCGCGGCGGGATGGGCGGGGTCCAGCGGCACGTAGGCGGCGCCCGCCTTGAGGATCCCCCACAGGGCGCAGACCCCGGCCGGGGTGCGGTCGACGACCAGACCGACGAGGTCTTCGCGGCCGATGCCGCGGTGGAGCAGTTCCGCGGCCACGGCGTCGGAGCGGCGGTCGAGTTCCGCGTACGTGACCACGCCGTCGGGGCCGTCGAGCGCGGGAGCGGCGGGGGTACGGGCGGCCTGTGCGCGGAAGAGTTCCACGACGGTGGCGGGGGGCGGTACGGACCCGGGTGCGGGTGCGGATACGGATACGGGTGCCGGTGCCGGTGCGGGTGCCGGTGCCGGTGCCGCCATCGGTGCCGGTGCCGCCGCCGGTGCCGCCGCCGGTGCGGCGGAAGTCGGCAGGTGGGTCAGGACTTCGTCCAGGAGACGGGTGGCGCGTCCGGCCAGACCCGGGCCGCCGCGGACGCCCATCGTGAGCTCCGTGGCGGTGTCCGTCTCGGTGGCGGCCACCGAGACGGGGACCAGGGGGGCGTGGACGGGCAGTGCGTACAGGGTCGTCGCGGTGAAGCCCCCGCCGGAGAACGCGGCCGGGTCCAGACGCCCCAGGTGGGAGACGACGGCCGAGGCGAGGTGGCGGTCGGTCCGTACGGTGCCTGCCTGGGCGGCCCGCAGCAGGAGGCGAGTGGCCGCCGGCGGCAGTGGCAGGAGGGCCGACTCGAAGCCCTCGGCGAGCTCCTGGTTCTCGGCGAGGGCCCGGAGCAGGGTGACCTGTGCCCCCGTCCACTCCTGGCCGGGACTCAGGTCCAGGAACACCGGCAGGGTGAGGTTGCCGGTCGAGGCGATGCCGGGGCGGTGGCGCCGCAGGTCGACCGGGATCATGACCCGGGTGCCGCCCGTCGGGGCGCCGTCCGTCAGGGCCTGGGCCAGCCTGGCCGTGAGGGCCGGATGGTGGCCGGGGAGGGTGCGGCGGAGCCACAGGGTCCGCTCCGGGCCCGAGTCCGGGCGGCCCAGGGGGGACGGGTGGGCGGGGGCGAGTGCCGGGCGGCGGGCGGTGGCGCCGAGGCGGCGCAGCAGGCCGCGGTCGGTGTCCGGGGCGAGGGCGGGGCGGCCGGGCTCCCCGCGCAGGGCGCGGAAGACCTCGCGCACCCAGATCAGCGCGCCGTGACCGTCCATCAGGGCGTGCGAGGCGCTGAACACGAGCGTGGCGGCGCCCGTGGGGGTGCCACCGGGGATCACCAGGACCTCGCACCCCGGCGGGTCGCCGCGGCGCGAGCGGCCGGTGAGGAGCGCCGCCGTGGCCGGGTCCGACACGTCGATGGCGCCGGCGGCGGGAGCGGCGTACCGGATCGTGGGCAGCGGGCCCTCGGCGGTCCAGAGCGGCCCGCGTCGTACCAGGCGGGAGCCGGGGCAGGTCTCGGCGGCCCGGGCGACCGCCGCCCGGAGGGCCGCCGGTTCGGGGGCGGTGTGCCCTTCGACGACGATCCGCAGGGCCATGGCGCCGCGCGCGTGCCCGGCGGCCAGGTAGAGGTGTTCGGTGGGCGATACCGCCCGCCGGTAGGTGGGGGCGGGAGTCCGAGGCGGTGTCATCGCGGGGTGGTTCCTTCGTCGGTACGCGTGGACGCGTGCGGGTGTGCCCAGGCGTCGATGCCGCCGATGCCGTGGATCCAGCGGAGCAGCCCGCTCACGCCGTCCTCCTGCGCGCGCGGCGGGTCGTAGCCGAGGTCGCGGCGGGCGGCGCCCGTGTCGTACGTGGTGGAGCGGGTGAGAAGGGCCGTCATGTAGCGGCTCAGCGGTGGGCCCGTACCGGCCGACGGGCGCAGGCGCCAGGCCGCCTCGACGGCCCCGGCGAGGATGCGGGTGGCCGCTACGGGGACGCGGGGGTGCGGCGGAGGGCAGTCGAGGAGGGCGCCGACGCGGGTGAGGAAGGCCCACAGGTCGGTCTCCTCGCGGTCGGCCACGAAGTACGCCTTGCCGCCCACGCGTTCGGCGGGGACGGCGCTCGCGCGCAGGCAGGCGTCCACGGCGTTGTCGACGTGGCACAGCGAGACCCGTACCCGTTTGCCGCCGGACAGGTCGGGCAGCCGGCCCGCCCGCATCGAGGTGATCATGCGGGGCAGGAAGCCCGCGTGGTCGCGCGGGCCCCAGATGCCGCGCGGGCGCAGCGCGCAGGTGGTGAAGTCCGGTGTGTTCGCGGCCAGTACGTACTGTTCGGCGGCGGCCTTCGTCGCGCAGTAGTGGTTGAAGAACCGGGTGGGGTACGGAGTGCTCTCGTCGATCCGGAGCCGGTCTCCCTCGCGCAGGTGCATCAGCGCGCTAGGGCTGCTGACGAAGACGAAGCGGGTGGCGCCCGCCGCGCGGGCCGCCGTCAGCAGCCGCTGCGTCCCGGTGACGTTGGCCTCCTCGAACTGGGCGCGGCTGCCGTGGTCGACGACGCGGGCGGCGCTGTGCAGCACGGTGTCGCAGCCGATGGCCGCGCGGGCCAGCGAGGCGGTGTCGGCGAGGTCGCCGGGTACGAGGTCGAGTCCGGGACCGAGGGCGCTCAGGCGGGCGGTGTCGCTGCCCGGCCGGACCAGGGCGCGGACCCGGTGGCCGTCGCGCAGGCAGGCGTCGGCGAGGTGGCCGCCGAGGAAGCCGGTGGCCCCGGTGATCAGGATGTTCAAAGGGTCCGCCACCAGGTCGCGCCGTAGAGCATGGTCAGTGCCGCGGTGGCCGCACGGCCGTGGCCCGCGGCCCTGCCCCGTGGCAGTGCGAGGGGGATCTGCGCGGCGTGCACCGGGATGCTGAGGAAGGCGTCGGCCCACCAGAGCGCGCGCAGCAGGGGCACGTCGGGGACGTCCGCGACGGCCGCCCAGATCGCGCCGCCGAGGAGGTACGCCCAGCCGGCGAGCGGTACGAGGCGGGCCGCGCGGGTCCGGGAGAAGAGGGGCGGGGGCGGGGCTAGGCGCCGCTGCGCCCATCGGGCCAGCTGCTCGCGGCCGATCTTGGCGTTGTGGCGGATGTCGACCGGGAAGGCGGGGTGGTGCAGGAACTCCTCCAGCCCCCGGGTGGGGGTGTGTTCGGCGGCGAGGGCGCGCAGGTCGGCGACCAGGTCCCGCCAGGCGGGACTGCCGGCCGGGACGGCGGTCTCCACGCAGACGACGGGGCGCTGGGCGCCGGCCGGGCCGATGCCGACCAGGGCGCTGCGGCGCACCAGGGGGTGGGCGTTGAAGACGCCCTCGCAGCGCACGGTGTGCAGGTCCCGGCCGGCGGCGCGCACCCGTTGGGAGGTGCGGCCGCAGAACCAGAGCCGGCCGAGGTCGTCGAGGTAGCCGAGGTCGCCGGTGCGGTGCCAGGTGAGTTCGGCGGCGTCGGGCCGGGTCTCGTGCACCTTGTGCAGGGCGTCGGAGTGGGGCGCGTCGTGGTAGCGGGGGCTGACGGACTCGCCCTCGACGAGTATCTCGCCGACGCTGCCGGCGGGCAGGGCGGTCCCCGGGTACAGGCGGGGGCGCGGGCCGTCGGTGACGGGGATGATGCGGACCCGGGTGCCGGGGACGGGGCGGCCGATGCAGGTGCCGGCTCCGCCGGCGCTGCCGGCGGAGGTCTCGCCGAGGATCTCCTCGGATTCGATCGAGGTGATCGGCAGGACCTCGGTGGCCCCGTACGTGACGTGGACGGACGCCTTCTCGTCGAGGACGGTGCGCAGGGCGGCGACGACGGAGTCGGGGACGGGCGCGCCGCCGGAGACGACGCAGCGCAGGTCCCGCGGGGGGCGGCCCAGGGTGGTGAGGTGGTCGGCGAGGTTCCGCAGCAGGGCGGGCGAGGCGAACATGGTGGTCGCGCCGAATCGTTCCAGCGCGTCCACGAGCAGGGCGGGGTCGGCCTGGGCGACCTTGGCCGGTGCGAGGGGGGCGAGGACGGTGGTGGAGCCGTAGACGAGGTCGAGGATGCCGTAGAAGGGCAGGGTCACCAGTGAGGTGTCGTCGCGGGTACGCCCGTGGGCGGCCTCGATCTGGCGGGCGATGGAGAGCGCCATGCGGTGGGTGTACTCGACTCCCTTGGCGGGGCCGGTGCTTCCGGTGGTGAACCCGATCATCAGGAGGTCGTCGCCGCCGACGTCGGCGGCGGGGGCGGCGGGGGTCCGCGGGCCCGCGGCGGTCCGCAGCGCGGCGAGGGTGTGGCCGCCCCACAGCCGGTGGCGGCCCAGGGTGACGGGGATGCGTACGCGGCCGAAGGTGCGCCGGCCCAGGACCCGTACGAGGTGGGCGAGCGGTGGACCGATGAACGCCTCGGCGCCGACGGTGCGGTAGCAGTGGAGCATCCGGCGCACGCCCATGCCCGGGTCGACGACGACGGGGACGGCGCCGAGCCGGAAGAGCGCGAAGGCGAGGGCGAAGAGTTCCGGGCCGGGCGGTGCCATCAGTACGGTCTTGGTCCCGCGGGTGATACCGGCGCGGGCGAGTCCGTGGGCGATCTCCTCGACCGTGTCCTGCAACTCCCCGTAGGTGACTTCGCGGTAGCGCGGGCCGCCGCCGGGCTCGCGGCCGTCGGGGTGGATGACGGCCGGCTTGTGCGGGAAGGCGGCGGCGTTGCGCTCCAGGCAGTCGGCCAGGCCGGCGGCGGTCGCGGAATGGGGAACGGTGGTCATGGTCATGGCTTCGCGTTCACCAGCCTTCGGGCCGGTAGGTGGCGCAGGCTGCGCTGGGGCCGGCGCCGGCGGCGACCACGAGGAGCCGGTCGCAGTCCTCGGGGCGCGGGGCGGCCAGGGCCTGGAGGTAGCCGAGGATCGGTGCGGCGGTGTGCGGCTCGCCGGCGCGCGTGTCCTCACCGGCGCTCGGGGCATCCCCGGCGCTCGGGGCATCCCCGGTAGTCGTGTCCTCACCGGCGCGCGTGTCCTCACCGGCATGCGGGCCGACGACGAGGGTGCGGTCCAGGTCGATGCCGTGCTCGCGGGCGTACCGGACGGTGCAGGCGGCGGCGAGTGCGCTGCGCCGCGCCGCGTGTCCCTCCGTACGGCGGACCGTGATCCGGGAGCGGCCGTCGCTGCCCATGGCCGCGGTGTCGAGGTACCCCTCGGTGTCGGTGGGCCCGTCGCCCGGGTACACGGACACGGGGCCGAACCCGACGTCGGGGTCGGCGCTGCGCTGGAGGAGGAAGGCGCCGGCCAGGTCCGCGTACGGGTAGTCGGGGTCGCGGCGGGCGTCGCCGCCGGGGTGCACGTCGGCGGCGGTGATCAGGACGCGTTCGGTGCTGCCGGTGTCGAGGAGGCTCTGGGCGAGCTGTACGGCGTTGAGGACACCGCAGGCACCGTTCATGAGGTCGAAGGAGAAGCCGGCGGCGGGGGCCGGGTCGGCGATGTAGTCCAGGTTGATGCCGACCTCCTTCTGGACCAGGGCCGCGAGGGCGGGTTCGAAGGTGTTGGACTCCCGGTAGACGCCGACGTTGATGAGGACCCCGACGGACGACGGGGAGACCTGCGCCTGCGACAGGCAGGCGCGGGCGGCGCGGCTCGCGAGTTCGACGGCGGAGGCCGGTGCGGTACCGCTGTGTGCGGCGGTGTGGGCTGCGGCGATGACCATTCCCATGGCTCAGACCCCCATGTTCGTGATCGTGGCCGACAGGGCGCCGGTCACCACGCCGGAGGCGGCGGGGACCATGAGGAACCGGGATCCTGGGCGGGCGGTGCCGGCCCGCATGTGCTCACGCAGCGTCAGGAAGTGGGAGGTGGTGGCGGTGTTGCCGTACTGCTCGACGACCGCGAGGGAGGTGGGCATGGGGGCCCCGAACTCGGCCTCGGCCGTCTGGTTCACGTAGTCGATGAAACGGGTGCCGACCTGGTGCTGGATGACGTAGTCGAATTCCTCGTCGGCGAACTCCCGGCCCTGCTTGGCCAGGATGTCCCGATGGAACCGCGGCCACAGTTTGAGCCGGTCGCGGTTGTGCATCTTCTTGTTGTCCGTGTAGAGGGCGATGCCCTGGCTTCGGTCGCTCGGCATGCCCATGCACAGGTGCGAGTACTCCGAGCAGGTCATCAGCTCCACGTAGTGGATCCGGTCGGCCTCGTCGGTGGAGGCGTCCAGGACGACGGCGGCCGCCGAGTCGCCGACGGAGAGCGAGGCGAACTGCGGGTCGTAGGAGTCGGTGACCTCGCGGGCCGCCGTCTCGGCGACCGCGGTGGCCTGCTCGCCGCTGACGACCAGGCCGTTGCGTACCGCGCCGGAGCGGATCAGGCGGTCGAGCAGGTACACGCCGGTCATCATGCCGGCGCAGGCGTTGGACACGTCGAACTGGACGGCCGGTCGCGCACCCAGCTCGCGGGCGAGCCGCGAGGCGAAGGACGGTTCGAAGGTGAAGCGGCCGCCGTCCGTGAACCGGGTGATCGAGGCCGATATGACGACGTCGAGGTCGGCGGCCTCGTAGCGGGAGGCGTTCAGGCAGTCCCGGGCGGCGGACAGGGCCATCGAGAAGGAGTTCTCGGCGGCTGCCGGATCGGGGTCGTACACCCGGCGCTCGGCGACTCCGGTGATCCGCTGGAGGTCCGCGTCACGGACGGCGGCTATCCCCTCGGTCAGCTCCCGGGTGGTCATCACGGTCTCGGGGACGTGGGCCCCCAGGGCCTCTAACCGGCTGTGGCGATTCAGTGTGCTGATGCTGGTGCTGGTGCTCATTACTTCACGTTCTCCATGGGACATCCCCGTTACAGACAGCGAAGTTACCGTAGCGTAGGGATCGGTCCACACCTCCCGCAAAGGACGTGAAGGGTGCAGATAGGGCGATTACCAGCCAGGCATCCCGTGGACCGCATTCCGCCAACACCCGGCCGTGACACCTCCCGGCACACTCCGATCGTCGGCCGGAACATCACGCACGGTGCACAAAACCTGTCCGGAACCGCTCGGTCCGCCTCTGAGTGCGTCAGGAGTTCACGGCCGCCCGCTCGGACCCGTCGCACTGGACAGCGGTACGGACGCACCTATTTGAAGCCTAAACGACATTTCTCGCATATTTTTGCAACCTTGGCGGTCGAGAACGCATCCCAAAAGGAGGACCCACCCGTTCTGCCCGGCCAAGGGCAGCCGCACTGTTCGGAGCGAAGTTCGTGCACGAGTACCCGCAGCCGCAGCAGCCCAGGCGATCCCGTAAGAAGGCGTGGATCGGCTCCGCGGTGGCGGTGGCCCTGCTCGCCGGCGCGGGCGCCGGGTTGATCTACTGGAAGACGGACTGGTTCGACGGGAACGGGGAGGCCGTCAGCTACGCGAAGCCCCCCGCCGGAGCGGACAACGGCAAGGACGCGGGGGCCGGCGGCGGGAAGCAGTCCTCGGCGCCGAGCGCGGACCCGGACGTGTCCCTGCCCGCCGGTCCGTTCACCGACTTCAAGCAGACGGTCAAGCTGGACGACGGCACCCGCATATCCAAGGCCCGGGTGAAGGGCGCCAAGTCCGGTTTCGAGGGCAGCGTCTGGGTGTGGACGCCCAAGGAGTACGACCGCCCGGAGTACGCGAAGAGCGCCTTCCCGGTCATGATCGCGCTGCCCGGGGGCAACGGGAACGCCGACAACTACTGGGCGACCATGCCGCAGCTGGGCCTCCAGAAGGCCGTCGCCGAGGGCGCCGCGGCCGGCAAGAGCCTCCCGTTCATCCTGGTGATGCCGATCCTCAACCCGGACAACAAGTACTACTACGACGGCTCCGACATCCCCGGCCAGGCCAAGATGGGCACCTGGATCGGAGAGGACGTACCCGATCTCGCGAAGGCCAACTTCCGTACCTACAAGTCCCGCGACGGATGGGCCTTCATGGGCAACTCCTCCGGCGCCTTCGTCGGCCTCAAGCAGCTCCTGCAGAAGCCGGACCGCTTCCGGGCCGTCATCGCCAACGGCGGCGAGATCGTCCCGGACTCCCCGCTCTGGAAGGGCCACCAGGCGGAAATGGACGCGAACAACCCCGAGAAGCTCGCCCCGAAGCTGATCAACAACAAGGGCCCCGAGGTGGACGTCCTCTTCCAGTACGGCACCAAGGAGGGCGGCCGCGACCGGATGGAGAAGTTCCAGCAGCAGTTCGGCAAGGGCCCGATCAAGGTCTCGATCCACGAGATCCAGGGCGGCGACCACAACGGCTGGGACTACGTCCGGGGTATGAAGGAAGGCCAGCTGGAACAGCTCAGCAAGCTGATGAAGGGCCCGAAGCCGCAATAGCGGCACGTACGGGGAAGCCGGCGAGGTTGGCGAGCTCGCCCTCTGTGAAGCGCAGCCGGCGCGGGCTGGCCGCCGCGGGTAGGCGCCCGACAGCGCCATCGACCGGGGCCGCCCGGGTTGACGGCGACCGTGCGCTTGGCCGGGCGCCGGGCCGGGCCGGGGCGCGGTGGCGTACGACCGCGTAACTCACCTTGAGGGTGCCGAGGTCTGGCCGGTCGCCCGCCAGCGGCCGGTCCATGGTGGCGCAGTCCCGCTCGTCGCGCCGCGCTCACCCGTGCCGGGTCCGTGCCCGTGCCCACTCCTCGGCCGTCGTGTCCGTTGCGGCACCACGTTGCGGGGTGTCCTGCACGAATACGGAAGAGCGGCGGCAAAACCGTGTAAGAAGTAATTCGTGACGCGGCGACAGCGGTTTACGGGCGAGCGTCACCGATGGTGGGTCCTGTCCGTGATGACCTGCGCCTCGTCGATGATCGCCATCGATGCCCTGGTGGTTTTGGTCGCCCTTCCCACCATCCAGCGGAGTCTGGGCGCTTCGACCACCGGAGTGCAGTGGATCATCAATGCGTATCTGCTCAGTTTCGCCTGTATGAGCCCGCTCGGCGGGCGCATCGGTGACGTCTTCGGGTACGAACGCGCCTTCCGCTTCGGAACCCTCGTGTTCGTCGTGGCCTCGACCGCGGCGGGCCTGGCCCAGTCCGAGGCCTGGCTCATCGCCGCGCGCGCGGCCCAGGGAGCCGGTGCGGCGATCCTCCGGCCCGCCTGCCAGGTGCTCATCATCGAGGAATTCGGACGCCGGGAGCGGGGCCGGGCGATGGGCATCTCGTCCAGCGTCTCCACCGTGCTGTACGGCACGGCTCCGCTGATCGGGGGCCTGTTGACGACGGCGTTCTCCTGGCGTGCGATCTTCTTCGTCAACCCGCCCCTGGGCATCGCCGCACTGGTCCTTGCGCATCTTCTGCTCACGAGCAGGCCACCGCGGCGCGAACACGTCGACTGGTCGAGCGCACCCCTGTTGATGGGCGGTCTGGTGTGCGTGGTTCTCCCGCTCATGCAGGCGCGCCACTGGGGGTGGTCCTCGGCCGCCGTCATCTCCTTGCTCGCCACCGGAGCCGTACTGATGACGCTCCTGGTGGTGCGCGAGCGGCGGCATTCGGATCCGCTCATGCCCTTCGGGTTGTTCGCGAACAGGGAATTCACGGTGGGGGCGGCGGTCATCTCGACGGTTCGTTTCGCGTTCGTGGGATTCGCGGTGTTCGGAGTCATCTGGCTTCAGGACGTCGTGGGAATGTCTCCCTTCGAGGCGGGTCTCGCCGTACTGCCGCTCACTCTCCCCACGGTGGTGTTCGCGCCGCTCGGTGGAAGGCTCTACGACCGCCTGGGGCCGCGCGTTCCCCTGGGAATCGGCATGGTGCTGTGCGTGGGGGCTCTGTTCTGTTCGGCGGTGGAGCTGCACCGGCAGAACTACGGCTGGCTGGTGCCCTTCTACTGCGTGATGGGCATCGGCATGGGGCTCTGCGTCAGCCCGGCCTGGGTCACCGCGCTCAACGCCACCTCCAGGGGGATGCGCGGTGGCGCGGCGGGGCTGTTGCAGACCGCCCGGGAGATCAGCGCGGCGCTGGGTCTGGCGGTCATGGGGGCGATCGTGGCGCATCGTGAGGGCGCGCACCTGGGCCGGATCCTCGTACGGGACGGCCGTATCCCGTCGGACCGCTTCGACGAGGTCGAGCGATCCATCGGGAAGGCGGTGGCGGCGATACAGCAGGGGGCGCCGTTGCCCGCCGGGATCCCCGCCGACCTGATCCCGGCTCTCAAGGCTTCGGTCACCACCGCCGTGTCGGCCGCGTTCTACGTGGGCGCGGCCGTGATGGTCGCGGCGGCCGCGGCGGCCGCCCTTCTCCCCGGGGAGGCGGAATTCTCCGAGTCGGGCCGCAGCCGGGACGATCGGGCGTAGACGGCAGGGTCCCGTCGTTCGCGGGGTACGAGGGGTCGTCCCGGCTCAGCTCCGCCGGGCGGTGGGGTCCGGGACGGCCGCCCTGCGGGCGTGCAGTACGTGCGCGTCCAGGGGCAGGGGGCTGTGGCCGACGAGCTGGAGGCCGGCGTCGGCGAGCAGGCGTGCGTAGTGGTCGGCGCGGCGTTCGCGGCCTCCCACGTTGCACAGCATGTGCAGGTCCCAGGCGGTGGCCAGCGAGGGGAAACCGTCGGCGGGCAGGAGCCGTTCCACGACGAGCAGGTCCGCGTGGGCGGGCATGGCGCGGGCGCAGTGGCGCAGGATCTCCCGGCAGCGGTCGTCGTCCCAGTCGTGCAGGACGCGGGAGAGGACGTAGACGTCGCCGCCGGGCGGTACGTCGGCGAAGTCGCCGGCGCGGTAGTCGCAGCGCGCGCCGCAGCCCGCGGCGTCGAGCAGGCGGCGGGCGGCCTCGACGGCGTGCGGGCGTTCGAGGAGGACGCCGTGCAGGCGCGGGTGCGCGGTGAGGATGCGGCCGAGGAGCTCCCCGTTCCCGCCGGCGATGTCGACGACGGTCGCGGACACGGACTCGGGCGCGGACACGGACTCGGACGCGGGCTTGCGGGCCGCGGCGGTGATGACCGGGTGGTCGGGGAGCGGCTCGAACATCCTTGAACTCGCGGCCATGGACCGGTCGAAGAGGGCGGCGAGCTCGGGGTCGCGGGCGAAGTGGTCGAAGTGGTTCTCGCCGAAGAGGCGGTCGAAGGCCGGCTGTCCGGTCCGCACGGCGTGGTCGAGGTCGCCGAAGGAGCGGTAGAACGGGCCGCCGTACATCAGGGCCAGCGCTCGCATCGACCCGGGCGTCTCCGAGCGCAGCAGGGCGCCGAGTTCGGTCAGGCGGAAGCCGTCCTCCTCGTGGTCCTGGGCGACCGCGCCGAGCATGGCCAGGTAGCGCAGGAGCGTGGCGAGGCTCCGGGGGTGGGTGGCGGTCAGCCGGGCGAGGTCCTCGGTGCGGTGCGCGGTGCGGGTGTCCATGGCGTCGGGCAGGCGCAGCCGGGCGAAGGCGGCGAGTGCCTGTGTGGTCCAGGCCCCGGTGAGGAGGTGAAGGAGCGTTTCGGCGGGCTGCAGCGCGGTGCCGTGGGGGTGGTGGGGGTAGTGGGGGTAGCGGGGGCGGTGGTGCTCGTCGGAGTGGTCCAGGTGGGCGGCGAGGGCGGCGCGGTGGTCGCCGCGTACGTAGAGTTCCAGCCGCCGGTAGCCGCAGGCCGGATCGGCGGGGGTGGTGAAGTACAGGACCGTGCCGTCCTCGTGCGGGTTGTAGCCGCCGCCGTCGGGGCGTGCACCGTGGCGGACGAGGATCGCGCACAGGCCGCGCAGCGCGAGCGGGTCCGAGTGCTCGATCTCGAAGGCGAGGTGCGCCTCGTGCCGGCGGGTGCGTTCGTACGCGGCGATCCGCTCCAGGCCGGAGTGCGGGGGCACGGTCAGGGCGAACACCTCGACCGCGCGGCGCTCTCCGGCGCAGCCGTGCACGTGCGGGCGCAGGATGCGGACGTCGAGCTCGGCCGGATCGCGCCGGTGGCGCCGGGCGAGGCGTTCGCGGACCACCACGCTGGGGTGGGAGGGGGTGTCCACGGCCAGCCCGCATGCGGCGAGCTGGGCCCGCAGGCCGTCCGCGTCCGGCGGGAAGAGCAGCAGCCCCGCGTGGGCGAACCGGCAGTGCCCGGCCAGCGCCCGCAGGTCCGGTCCGTCGAGGCCGGGCAGGAGGAGGGGCAACAGGGCGGCGCTGTCGTGCTCGCGGACGAACTCGGCCGCCGCGCGCAGGCGGGCCGTGTCGTCCAGGAGCAGCATCGTTTCGTCGGGGAGCGTCGTCGTCATCGTGGGGGTGTCCTCGGGCCGGTACGGGGCTGGGCTGGGCAGGGCAGGGCATGGCGGAGCAGGGTGGCGTGGGGCGGCGGTCACACGCCTACGTAGTTCTCGGCGAACCAGTCCTGGTGGGTGCGCGAGGTGCGCAGCGAATCGAGCCGGGAGCGCCGCAGGGCGGCGTGGAAGAACGAACCGGCACTCCGGTGGTCACCTTCGGGAGCCGCGTGCAGCAGCCGGGTCATCCACCCGGTGAACTCCTGCGCCCGCCAGATGTGCGCCAGGCACCGGTCCGAGTACCCGTCGAGTCCCGCGGTGTCGCCCCGGGTCAAGGCGTCGGTCAGGGCTGCGGCCAGGATCTCGGCCTCCAGGACCGCGAGGTTCGCGCCCTTCGCGGCGGCCGGGGCGAGCAGGCTCGCGGCGTCGCCCGCCAGGAACAGCGAGCCGTGGCGCAGCGGTTCGATCACGTCGCAGGTCAGGTCGAAGATCCCGCGTTCCAGGAGCGTGCCCCGGTGGAGCGGCCCGTGGTCCGCGGCGCGCATCCGGAGGTCCAGCTCGTCCCAGATCCGCTGCTCGGGCCAGGCGTCGGCGGGGGTGCCGCGCTGCCACTGGAGGTAGTAGCGGGTGACATCCGGGGTGCGGGCCATGTGTCCGGCGAAGCCCCGGTCGTGGACGGCGTAACCGACGGCGTCGAGGCTCGGCGGGGCCTCGGCGAGCAGGCCGAGCCAGGTCACGCCGTGGTCGTGGTGGTGGCGGCGGACGGCGCCCGGCGGCAGGGAGCGGCGGGCCGCCCCGTGCCGCCCGTCGCAGCCGGCGACGTAGCGGGCACTCCACCGCGTGGGACGGCCGTCGGGCTCGCGCGTCGTGACGTACGGCCGGGTGCCGTCGGTGGCGTCGGTGGCGTCGGCATCGCGCACGTCGAGCGCCTCGGTGTGGAAGCGGATGCGTCCGCCGCGGTCGAGGTAGTGCGTCAGGAGGTCCGTGACCAGGTTCTGCTGCGGGTAGACGTGGTGCTGCCCGCCCTGGCCGAGGGCGCCGTAGTCGAGCCGGAACCGGCCGTCCTGCGTACGGAACTCGCACGTGCCGTGGCGGCGGCCGTCACGGTGCAGGCCGTCGGAGAGACCGTGGCGGTCCAGGATCCGTACGGTGTTCGGGGCGAGGAACCCGGCGCGGGCCCGGGTCTGGACGTGGGTGCGGGAGGCGCGTTCGAGGAGGACGCAGTCGATCCCCGCTGCGTGCAGCAGGATTCCGAGAACGAGCCCGGCCGGACCGGCACCGAGGGCGACCACGTCGGCTGATTCCCGTAAGGCGTGGGAGTTCTGACTTTCCGTCATAGGGCGTGCAGCATAAGCACGCGAAGATCCGTGAACCTACGCAAGCCATCCGTAGGCGGGAATAGAGTGACAATCACCCTTGACGTTTCCGGCCCGTGGCGGCGGGGCCGGGAGCCGTCTCCGCGGCGGGGCGGTGGTGTGCGCCGGGCGCGCGGGTACGAACACACGCCCGGGCGCACACCCCCCGGTGGACAGCCTCTAGGAGGCGGCCAGGGCCTCCAGGGCGGGGACCGTTTCGGCCGGGGACGGGAGGGCGGCGTTCTCCGCCTGCAGGCGGGTGGCTGCCTCGCGCAGGGCCGGGTCGGTGACGAGGCGGGTCAGGAGCGGGGTGTCGACGGCGTCGGAGGTGGCGCGCAGGGCGGCGCCGGTCGCGGTGAGGGCGTCGGCGTTGGTGAAGTGGTCCGCGCCCTGGGGGAGGACGAGTTGAGGCACGCCCGCCTGGAGGGCGGTGAGCATGGTGCCGGAGCCGCCGTGGTGGATCAGCGCGTCGGAGGCGGTCAACAACTCGGCGAGCGGGACCCAGGGCAGCGGGCGGACGTTGTCCGGGAGGGTGCCGAGCGCGGTGAGGTCGGCGTCACCCACGGCGAGCAGGAACTCGGCGTCCACCGAGGCGGCGGCCTCGATCAGGCGGACGATGGCGCGGACGCCGTCCATCTCGGTGAGCACGGTGCCCAGGGTGATGGTGACGCGGGGGCGGGCGCCTCGGCGCAGCAGCGCGGCGGGGACGGTGCCGCCGCCGTTGTAGGGGAGGTAGCGCATCCGCAGGCCGCCCGCGTCGCCGCCGAGCGAGGCGGGGACGATGTTCAGCGCGGTGGGCTCGGCGGGGCCGGCCACCCCGTACGTCTCGTACGCCTCGGTGAAGTTCGAGGCGAGCCGGCCGACCATGTCCAGCCCGGAGGAGACGCCGAAGTTCTGGATCACCGACGGGATCTTGAGCTTCGCCGCGACGAGCGGGGCGGAGGCCTGGAAGGCGTCGTACACCAGCAGGTCCGCGCCCCAGTTGCCGGCTACCTCCAACAGGCCGTCCACCGTGGGCCGGGAAATGAGTGCGAAGCCGCGGGCCGCCCTGGCCAGGATCTGATCCTGGGACATGTCATGGGCGACGTAACGCATCTTCTCGTCGGAGGACTGCTCCATCGCCTCCCGGATCGTGCGGCCGTCGCCTATCTCTACGATCGCGAAACCCGCCTCACGCAGCCGGTCCAACGGCTGCGAACCCGCGAACAACACCTCATGACCAGCAGCACGCAAAGCCTGCGCAGTCGGAATCATCGGAAACAGATGACCGGCTGCAGCCGGACCGGTGAAAAGTACACGCACAGCTGTTCTCCTCGCTTACGACCGGACACACGGAGACAAGCCGCAGGAGCCCACCCCCGTTCCCTTCACTGAACTGGCCCCAAGGGACGCCGTGTTCCCCGAAACGGCGTCGAAAATCAGACAATCCGGCACTCGTCGGTGGGGTGTCGGGGGGTGTCGGTCCCATGTCGGTGGGGCCTGACACCTTTCGAGGGGTCCGGCCGGGTGCCCATCCGGCCGGAGGTCGGGATCCGAGGAGCGCACATGACGATCATTGTCCGACCGGGGAGCACCGTGATGTTCACCGGCGATTCGATCACCGACTGCCAGCGGCTGGAGAGCGAGGACGGTCTCGGGTTCGGCTACCCGCTGCGGGTCGCGGGCGAGTGGGGACTCCGGTACCCGGACCGGCCCGTGACCTGGCTGAACACAGGGCTCGGCGGCAACAAGGTGATGGACCTCGAAGCCCGCTGGCAGACGGACGTACTCGACGCGCGGCCGGACGTGGTGTCGATCCTCGTCGGGGTCAACGACATGGGCTGGCACACGATAGACCCGAAGGGACACGTGATCTCCGCGGAGGAGTTCGAAGCGGGCTATGACCGCCTGCTCGCGCCCCTCGCCGAGGCGGGCACGGAGCTGATCCTCGTCGAGCCGTTCCTCCTGCCGATCCACGCCACCGTCGAGGCCGGCGCCGGGGGCGTGCTCATCGGGGAGAGGGAGCGCGAGGAATGGCGCACCGACCTGGACCCGAAGATCCACGTCGTGCGCAAGCTCGCCCGCAGGTACGGCGCGCACCTGCTCGCCGCCGACGGCATGTTCGCCGAGCTCGCGGCCGCGAGCGGGCCCGAGCACTGGGCCGCGGACGGCGTACACCCGACGCCGGCCGGTCACGCGGCACTCGCGGCGGCCTGGCTGCGCCTGGTCACGTGACCGGACCGGGTGAGGTGGTCAGACGGGCTTGCTCACGCGAAAGCGCCCGGCCGGGAGGTCCCGGCCGGGCGCTTTCGCGTGTCTGCTGTGCTGTCCGCTGGTGGCTTAGTACCAGTGGTGGGTCTGCCAGAAGTTCCAGGCGCCGACGGGGCTGCCGTAGCGGGAGT
>NZ_JBIVXF010000027.1:0-64240 GCF_044769045.1 Streptomyces sp. NPDC090741
GAGTCCTTGCCGCCGGAGAAGAGGATCACCGGCTTCTCGAACTCGCCCGCCACCTCGCGGAAGATGTGCACGGCCTCCGATTCGAGGGCGTCGAGATGGCTCAGCGCGAAGAGCGAGCCGGCCGCCTCCGCGGCCCGGACGGTCGCCGTCATGCCAGACCCCTTTCGGTGAGCAGTGCGTGCAGGGCCGAGGCCGACTCCCGGACGGTCTGGGTGTGGGACTCGATGCGCAGGTCCGGGGCGCGCGGGGCCTCGTACGGGTCGTCGACGCCGGTCAGACCGGAGATCTCGCCCGCCGCCTGCTTGGCGTACAGGCCCTTCACGTCGCGTACGGAGCAGACCTCGACCGGGGTGGCCACGTGCACCTCCAGGTAGGGGGTCGCGGTGGCGCGGTGCCGGGCCCGGACGGCCTCGCGGCTGTCGGTGAACGGCGCGATCACCGGGACCAGGACGAGCACCCCGTTGCGGGCCAGCACCTCGGCGACCATGCCGATCCGCTGCACGTTGGTGTTGCGGTCGTCCCGGGAGAAACCGAGGTCGGCGGAGAGGAACTTGCGGATCTGGTCCCCGTCGAGGACCTCCACCCGCCGGTGCTCCCGGCGCAGCCGCCCGGCCAGCTCCTCGGCGATCGTCGTCTTGCCGGCGCTCGGCAGCCCGGTCAGCCACACGGTGGCCCCCGGCCAGCAGGTGCACAGCCGGGCCTCGGGCCGAGGCAGGGCGCCGGGCTGAGGCAGGGCGCCGGGTTGCGGCGGGGCCGCGGGGAGGGTTGTCACGAGTGTCATCGGTCTGCTCACGCTCCTTCGGGGCGGAGGGTCAGGCGGTCCTTCGCCGCGGCGGTGACCGCGGACCGGGTCGAGGGCCAGGGGAGGGTCTCGCCCCTGCGCCACAGCTCCGTCTGGTCGTCGTAGTGGTCGTTGAAGGCGTGTCCGGAGGCGCCGGTCAGGTTGATCCAGCGCGAGGCGTCGAAGTCGGCGAAGTCCACGACCATCCGCATCGAGGGCACCCAGTTCACCTCGTAGCCCTTGGAGGCGTCCCAGCCGGTCGCGTCGACCGTCGCCGAACCGCCGCCGACCTCCACCGGCTCGTGGTTCAGCAGCCACTGCACGGGCGCGGGCCCGCCGGTGCCCAGGGTGTCGTTGCGCAGGGTCAGGGTGTGCAGGGCGCCCCACCGCCACTTCGCAGGGTCGGCGCCGAGCCGGCCGGACAACTCCTTCGCGGCGTCGTCCAGGGCGGCCCGCAGCACGTCGTCGCGGGTGCGCAGGCCGCGCGGGTCCTTGGCGCTGCGCCACCAGGGGTCGTCCGGCGAGGACAGCAGCTTGCGGACGACGTCGTACCAGAGGCCGCCGCCGTCGACGTGCAGCTGAGCCTTGTTGCCGTCGAGCTCGTCGTAGAACGTCAGCTTCAGCAGGTTGCTCCACACCGCGTTGAAGTACGCGGCCGGCGCCGAGTCCGCGCCCTGCCCGAAGTCCCAGCCGCGCAGCAGGTCCTGGGCGGCGCGGGCCTCCTTGCCGGGGGTGACCGTCAGCAGGTACGGGGTCAGGGCGGCCGCGTTCTCGTTGTGGTCGTCGAGCTGGATCCGCTGCATGGCGGCGGCGTCCAGCTTGCCCGCCTTCTCGATCAGCTGCGCGATCCGCTCGCTGCGGTAGCCGTCGCCCCAGTTGCGGGTCAGGTCGTACGGGTACTGCGGGCCGGCCGCCGCGTTGTTCGCGGTGACGATGTAGCCCGACGCCGGGTCGAAGGAGCGCGGCAGCGCGTCGAAGGGAACGAAGCCCTGCCAGTCGTACTCGCCGGTCCAGCCGGGCACCGGCCAGCGGCCCTCGCCCTTGCCGCGCACCGGGATCCGGCCCGGCGCCTGGTAGCCGATGTGGCCCTGGCGGTCGGCGTAGATCAGGTTCTGGGCGGGGGAGGAGAACAGCGCCGCCGCGGCCCGGAAGGAGTCCCAGTCCCTGGCGGTGTCCAGCTGGAACACCGCGCCCATGGTGCGTCCCGGGTCCAGGGCGCTCCACCGCATCGCGACCGCGTACTCGGCGCTGCCGCCGCTCTCGCGCTCGACGCCGGGGATCCGGCCCTCGGCGGCGAGCGTCTTCGCCTTGGGGAAGGCATCGGAGATGACGGGGCCGTGGACGGTGGAGCGGACGGTGATGGTGCGGTCCGGGCCGCCCGCGACCTTCAGGACCTCCTGCCGGGTCTCCAGCGGCCGCTGCTCGCCCTTGTAGGCGTACGTGGAGCCGGTGACGCGCTCCACGAACAGGTCGGTGTCGGCGGGGGCCAGGTTGGTCACGCCCCAGCCGATGTCGCCGTTGTGGCCGACGATCACCCCGGGCATCCCGGCGAAGCCGAAGCCCGACACGTCGTACGGGCAGGCCGGGCCGGTCGTGGTGCAGTGCAGGCCGCCCTGGTACCAGACGCCCGGCATGGACGGGGACAGGTGCGGGTCGTTCGCGAGCAGCGGCTTGCCGGTCGTCGTGCGGCTGCCGGCCACCACCCACGAGTTGGAGCCGATGCCCGAACCGCGCGGCCCGAGCACCTTGTCGACTCCTGCGAGGGCGTCGGAGGCTCCCGCCATCGGCCCGTACGCGGCCGTCGCGGTGGCCGTCGCCGTCGCGGTGGCCGCGGCGGCCGCCGGACCGGCCGGCGCCTCGGGCACGGTGCCCTGGCTGTCGCCGGGGGAGACGATCGGCCGCCAGCGGGAGAAGTCGTACGTCGGGAAGAGGGAGTCGACCTGGGCGTCGGTCAGGGTCGCGGCCAGCAGTGCGTGCCGCACCTGGTCCGAGAGGGTGGCGTTGAGGTTCCAGGCCATGGCCTTGAGCCAGGACACCGAGTCCGCGGGCGTCCAGGGCGCCGGGCTGTAGTCCAGGCCGCCCAGCTTCAGCAGCGGGTACTCCACCCCCAGGTCCGCGCCCTTGTGGCCGGCGAGGTAGGAGTTCACCCCGGCCGCGTACGCGTCGAGGTTGGCCCGCGACTGCGGGTCCAGCAGGGCGACCTCCTGCTCGGCCACCCGCCGCCAGCCCATCGTGCGGATCAGGGAGTCGGTCTCCACCTGGCTCTCGCCGAAGAGCTCGGCGAGGCTGCCGGAGGTGATGTGCCGGCGGACGTCCATCTCCCAGAACCGGTCCTGGGCGTGCACGAACCCCTGCGCGAGGAACAGGTCGTGCGGGTCGCCCGCGTAGATCTGGGGGACGCCCGAGGCGTCCCGGGCCACCGTCACCGGCCCGTGCAGGCCGGGCACCGACAGCTCGCCCGACACCTGCGGGTACGAGGCCCGCACCATCCGGGTCGCCGCCAGACCGGCCACGCAGGCCACCGTCACCAGCAGCACCGCCAGGCACCAGGCGGTCACCCGCACCCCGCGCCACCGGCGCGAGCCCCGCCGCGGCGCGGCCCGCACCTCCCCGGGCCCGCCCTCCGGCGGCCCGTCCTCCGGCGGCCCGTCCTCCCGAGGGGTGCCGCCGGGGTCCTCCCCACCCGGCGCGCCGGGCCGGGTCAGCGGATCCATCACATCGCTCATGTCTTCCGTTCCCATGCTCGGCGGAACTCTGCGCTCCCGACGGTCGCAGTCGCACCGCCCGGGCATAAGCCGGGGAATCTCCCGACAGTCGTTCCGCTATTCGTTCGCTACTGGCCGGCCGTCGGCCGCGGGAGCGGCCCGGCAGCGGGCCGATAGCGGGCCGGGAGCGGCCCGCGGTTGAGTGGGGCACCCGGGGACGCCGCAGCGGCGGAGCCGGTGCACATCACCCTTGGTTTTTCACCCTTGGTTTTTCCGGACACGAAGGCGGGGACATGCCGGCGACAGCGCTCTGGGCGGCACCACGATCACGTTCGACCGCGTTCTTCCGGTCGATGCTCCAGCACGGCGACATCACCGCCCTGCACGAGCCGTTCTGCAACGTCGCGGACTTCGGGGAGACCGAGGTCGAGGGCGCCGTCGTCCGCTCCGAACGCGAGCTGATCGACGCGATCGGCGAACTCGCCCGCCACCGGCCGGTGTTCTTCAAGGACACCACCGACCACCGCTACGCCGAGGTCCTCGCCGACAAGGAGTTCCTCGCCGGGAGCCGGCACACCTTCCTGCTGCGCCGCCCCGAGGAGATCGTCTCCTCCTTCTACGCCCTCCAGCCCGACATGGAGCTCTCGGACGTCGGCATCGAGGGCCTGCACGAGATGTACCTGGCCGTCCTCGCCGCCGGGGGCGAGCCGCCCGTGGTCGTCGACTCCGACGACCTGGTGGAGCGGCCCGCCGCCACGATGGCCGCGTACTGCGCCGCCGTCGGCATCCCCTTCCGGCCCGAGACGCTCAGCTGGGACGCCACCGCCCGCGGCGAATGGCAGCGCACCGACCGCTGGCACGTCGCCGTCAGCAACAGCACAGGGTTCTCCAAGAGCCGCACCGCCTACCGGCACACCGCGGAGAACGACCCGAAGCTCGCGCAGTTCGCCGCGCACCACCGGCCGTTCTACGAGTTCCTGTGGGACGCCCGGCTGCGGGTCGGCCAGGAGGCCCCCGCCCTCTGAGCGCCCCGCAGCCGACGGGGCCCGGCCCGCACACCGCGGGCCGGGCCCCTTCCGCATCAGAGCGCGGCGGCCAGCGCCCGGCGGTCCACCTTGGCGTTGGGGGTCAGCGGGATCTCCTCCAGCACGACCACCCGCCCCGGCAGCATGTACACCGGCAGCACCGCGCGCAGGTGCGCATGGACCTCCGCGAGCGAAGGGGTGTCCGTACCGGTGACGAAGGCCGTCAGCACGCCCTCGCCACCCTCCTGCGGCCGCACCAGGTCCACCACCGCGTCCTTGACCCGCGGATGCTTCAGCAGGACCTCCTCGATCTCGCCGGGCTCGATCCGGTGCCCGTGCAGCTTGATCTGGGTGTCGATGCGCCCCGCGAACTCCAGGCCGTCGTCCCCCACCGTCCAGCGGACCAGGTCGCCCGTCCGGTACAGCCGGGCGCCGTGCCCGCCGAAGGGATCGGGTACGAACTTCAGCGCCGTCAGCCCCGGCCGGTCCAGGTAGCCCCGCGCCAGGCACACGCCGCCGATCAGCAGCTCCCCGAACCCGCCCGGCGGCTGCTCCAGCCCGTCCGGGCCCACCACGTGCGCCTCCAGGTTCGCCATCGCCTCGCCGATCAGCGGCTTGGGCCGGCCCAGCCGCGGATCGTGGCGCTGCTCGGTACAGGCTACGGTCGCCTCGGTGGGCCCGTACTGGTTGTTGACGATCCGCGTCGGCGAGGACCAGCGGTCCGCCTGGAAGCGGCTCAGCTGCTCCCCGCCCACGTTGAGCACCCGCAGCCCGGGCAGCTGCTCGGGGTCCAGCAGCGGCAGGATCGCCGTGGTGAACACCCCGATCGTGACGCCCTCGTCGTGCATCAGGGCGCCCAGCGCCCGCGGGTCGAGCAGGGTCAGCGCCGAACCCTGCACCAGGCAGGAGCCCGTCGTCAGCGCCCCGAAGATCTCCAGGACGCTCACGTCGAAGCAGGGCGTGGTCAGCTGCAGCCAGCGGTCACCCGGACCGATCGAGAACTGCCGCGCCATGTGCGAGGTCAGGTTGACCACGCCCCGGTGCGGCAGCAGGGTCCCCTTGGGGCGGCCCGTCGACCCCGAGGTGTAGATGACGTACGCCAGCTGGTCCGGGTGCGCCGGCAGCTCCGGGTCGGCCGCGGACAGTCCCGTCAGCATGTCCGCCGTGAACGGGTCGTCGAGGCAGACCGCCGCCGCCTCCTCGGGGACCTGCCCGGCCAGGGCGGTCGTGGTGACGACCAGCTCGCAGCCCGCGTCCCCCATCAGGTAGCCCAGCCGGTCCACGGGCTGCGCCGGGTCCATCGGCAGGTACGCCCCGCCCGCCTTGAGGATCGCGAGCATCGCCAGCGGCAGCTGCGGGCCGCGCTCCATGAGCACGCCCACGACCGACTCCCGGCCCACGCCCATCCGGCGCAGGTGCGCCGCCAGCCGGTTGGCCCGCCCGTTCAGCTCCCCGTAACTCCACTGCTCGCCCTCGAAGCGCAGCGCCGGCGCCTCGGGGATCCGCCGCGCCCAGTCCTGCACGAGCTCGTGCAGGCATGCCTGTCCGTTCATTACCGACCGCCTCCAGCGTCCGTGTCCGCCGGCCCGGATCCGTCCCGGCCGGCCAGCAGTTCCTCCACCTCGTCCTCGCTGAGCTCGCCGATCTCCAGGGCCAGGCGCGCGATCGCCCCGACGTCCACGCCCTGGTCCCGGCCGGCCGCCTCCACGAGGGCCGCCTGGCTCTCCACGTCGGTGGCCGCGAAGACCTCCCGCAGCGGGATCTCCACCCCGAACACCTCCGCGGTCAGCGCGGCGATCCGGGTCGCGGCCAGCGAGTAGCCGCCCAGCTCGAAGAAGTCGTCCCGTACGCCCACCCCGTCGACGTGGAGCACGCTGCCCCACACCTCGGCCAGCAGCGACTCCACCGGGGTACGAGGGGCCAGCCGCCCGGCGTCCAGGGCCGGCCGGGCGCTGCCGACGGGCGGCAGGGCCCCGCGGTCGGCCTTGCCGCTGACCGCGAGCGGCAGCCGCTCCAGCGCCACGAAGTGCGCGGGCACCATGTGTTCGGGCAGGGTCCGGCGCAGCTGCTCCCGCAACGCGCGCACCGGCAGGTCCGTGCCGCCGTCCGGTACGTAGTAGGCGGCGAGGGCGGTGTCCCCGGTCTCCCGGACCGCCTTGACGACCACCTCCCGGATTCCGGGCAGGGCCGCCAGGGCCGCCTCGACCTCGCCGAGTTCGATGCGGAACCCGCGCACCTTGACCTGGTCGTCGATGCGGCCGAGGTAGTCCAGGCCGCCGCCGGCCGTCCAGCGGGCCAGGTCCCCGGTGCGGTACATCCGCTGTCCGGGCTCCCCGAAGGGGTCGGGCAGGAACGCGGACGCGGTCAGCGCGGGCCGCCCGTGGTAGCCGCGGGCCAGGCCGGCGCCCGCCACGTACAGCTCGCCCGCCACCCCGACCGGCACCGGCCGCAGCGCGCGGTCCAGTACGTACGCGCGGGAGTTGGCCATGGGCCGGCCGATCGGGACCGGGCCCGGGGCCAGCACCGCGCCGGGGCCCACCCGCAGGGCCACGCAGCCCACGGTGGCCTCGGTGGGCCCGTACTCGTTGGTGACCACCGCGCCGGGAAAGCGCCCGCGCCACTGGTCCAGGACCTCGGAGGTCAGCATCTCGCCGCCGATGACCAGGTCCCCGGTGGGCGCGTACGCCTCGGGCAGTCCCAGCAGGATCGGCAGGTGGCTCGGCGTGACCTTGAGCAGGGACAGCCGGCCCTCCCCGCCCGGCAGTTCGTCGGTGCGGCCGTCGAGCCCGCCCAGCACGATCCGGCCGCCCGCGGTCAGCGGCCCCAGCAGGGTGGTCACCGACAGGTCGACGGAGACCGGCGAGTGCAGCAGCGCCGACCCGGCCAGGCCCGGGTAGTCCCGGCGGCAGGCGGCCAGGTAGTCGGCGAGCGCGCGGTGGCTGATCAGGACGCCCTTGGGCCTGCCGGTCGAGCCGGAGGTGTAGATGGCGTACGCCAGGTGGTCGGGGCGCAGCGGGGCCCGCCGGTCGGCGTCGGTGACATCGCCGGCGGCGCAGCGGGCCAGCGCGCCCCGGGTGGCGGGCGCGTCCAGGTCGAGGCGCTCGGCCGCGCCCGTCGCCGCCGCGGGGACGGCCGTGGTGGTGACCACTGCCGACGGCGCCGCGTCGGAGAGCAGGTACGCGATCCGGTCGGGCGGCAGCACCGGGTCCACCGGGACGTACGCGGCACCGGACTTGAGGACGGCCAGCACGGCCGTCACCGTCTCGGCCGAGCGCGGCAGCATCAGTGCCACCGTCCGCTCGGGGCCCGCGCCGCGCTCGATCAGCAGCCGGGCCAGCCGGTTGGCGGCCTCGTTCAGCTCGCCGTACGTGAGGGTGCCCGCGTCGCCGACCACGGCCGGGGCATGCGGGTAGGCGGCCGCGCGGGCCTCGACCAGGGCCGGGGTGAGCTCCGCGGGGACCTCGGCGGCGGTCCGGTTCCACTCGGTGAGCAGGGTGTGCTCGTCCTCGGGGCGCAGCAGCGGCAGCTCCCCGATCCGGTCCCCGGGGCGGGCCGCGGCCGCCGCCAGGAGGGTTTCGTACTGGGTCCACATACGGGCGACGGTGGCCTCGTCGAAGAGGTCGGTGCTGTAGTCGACCACCCCCTCGAAGCACTCCCCGGAGTCCCACAGCTGCACGTTGAGGTCCAGGTGGGTGGCCTTGCGGCGGACCGGGACGGTCGACAGCTCCAGACCGTCCAGCGCCACGTCCGGCAGCGGCGCGCTCTGCAGCAGGAACATCACCTGCGCCAGCGGCTGATGGCTCAGGTCCCGCTTGGGCGCGAGCTCCTCCACGAGCCGGTCGAAGGGCAGGTCCTGGTGCTGCAGGCCGTCCAGTACGGTCTCGCCCACCTGCGCGGCCAGTTCGGCGAAGCTGGGGTCGCCGGCCAGCGAGGCCCGCAGCAGCAGCACGTTGATGAAGCAGCCGACGACCTGCTCCACCTGCGGGGTGCGGTTGGCGACGCCGCTGCTGACGGTGATGTCCTCGCCGCCGGTCCAGCGGCCCACCGCCGCGTGGAAGGCGGCCAGCAGGGCGGTGAACGGGGTGACCCCGAGGGTGCGGGCCGCCTGCCGGACGGCCGCCGAGGTCGACGGGGACAGCCGCACCGGCAGGGTCGCCCCGCGGAAGGACTGCACGGGCGGCCGCGGCCGGTCGGCGGGCAGCTCCAGCACCGGCTGCATCCCGGCGAGCCGCTCGCGCCAGTAACCGAGCAGCTCCTCGGTCCGCTGCGCGTCGAGCTGCTCGCGGTGCCAGGCCGCGTAGTCGACGTACTGCACCTCCGGCTCGGGCAGCCGAGGCCGCCCGCCGGCCCGCAGCACCGGGTACGCCGCGGCCAGTTCGCCGACGAAGATCCCGCAGGACCAGCTGTCGGAGACCAGGTGGTGCATGGTGACGGCCAGGACGTGGTCCTCGTCGCCCAGCCGCAGCAGCTCGACGCGCAGCAGCCGTCCCGTGAGGTCGAAGGGGCGGGCGGCCGCCTCGGCCACCAGGGCGGCCAGCTCTTCGGGGTCGGCCGCGGCCGCGTGGCCGGTCAGGTCCCGTACGGGCAACTCGACGAGGTGGTCCTCCTCCACGATCTGGCCGAGGACCCCGTCGACCGTGCGGAAGACGGTGCGCAGCGACTCGTGGCGGCGCACCACCTCCCGGACGGCGCCGGTCAGGGCGGCGGTGTCGAGCGGTCCGCGCAGCCGCACCGCGAAGGGCACGTGATAGGCGGAGCCGCCCGGGTACAGCTGCTCGATGATCATGATCCGCTGCTGGGCGTGCGTCGCCGGGAACATGATCTGCTCGGGGTGCATCAGGGCCATCGGATTCTCCACGTACGTCATGAGCCGCTCTGGCTGCCGATCCGGCGTGCGGCCCGCAGGGCCCGCAACGCGTCCTTGCCCCCGCCCGGCGCCGCTCCCGGCGCGACGAGGGCGACCTGGCGGGTGCGGTCGATCCGGGTGATCCGGCCCGCCCCGCCGCCCGGCCGCGGCGGTGCGTCCGCCGTGGCGAGGGCGTCCACGGCCGCCGCCAGGTGCTCCAGCGTCGGCGTCTCGAACATCACCCGCAGCGGCAGCTGCGCCCCCAGCGACTCCCGCACCCGCACCGCGAAGCGGGACATCAGCAGGGAGTGGGCGCCGTGGTCGAAGAGGTTGTCCGTACGGCCGATCGCCCCGGTGCCGAGCAGCTCGGCGAGGATCCCCGCCAGCTCCCGCTCGGTCGCCGTGGCCGGCTCGTCGCGGGGTGCGTCCTGCTCCGGCGCGGGCGGCTTGAGCGCCGCCCGGTCCACCTTCCCGCTGGTGTTCAGCGGGAAGCCGTCCACCCACACGAACCGGGCGGGCACCATGTAGGCGGGCAGCACCCGCGCCAGCTCCTCGCGCAGGACGCGGGTGGTGACGCGTTCGTCGAAGTCCGCTCCTCGTGAGTCCCGGCCCCCGCGGACGTACGCGGCCAGCACCGCCGGGGCGTCCGGCGCGGGCCGGTGCACCACGGCCACGCCCTGGCTCAGCTCCGGCAGCCGGCTCAACGCCGCGTCGATCTCGCCCAGTTCGATCCGGTGGCCGTTGACCTTGACCTGGTTGTCGACCCGCCCCAGCAGCTCGGTCCGGCCGTCCGCGGTGGTCCGCGCCAGGTCCCCGGTCCGGTACAGGCGGGCGCCCGGGGTGTCCCCGTACGGGTCCGGTACGAACGCCGCCGCCGTCAGGCCCGGCCGGCCCAGGTAGCCGCGGGCCAGCCCGGCGCCGCCGATCAGCAGCTCCCCGGCCGCGCCGGCGGGTACCGGCTCCAGCGCCGCGTCGAGCACGTACACCTGCGTGTTGGCGACGGGCGCGCCCAGCGGGGTGGCGGCCCCCGGCACCGCGGTGACCTGCGTACCGGTCGACCACACGGTGGTCTCGGTCGGCCCGTACAGGTTCCACAGGGTGCCCGTACCGAAGGACAGCAGCGTGCGGGCCAGCCCGGGGGAGAGGGCCTCGCCGCCGCTGGCCATCGCCAGGCCCGGGGTGCCGGTCCAGCCCGCGTCGCACAGCAGCCGCCAGGTCGCGGGGGTGGCCTGCATCATCGAGAAGGCGCCGGACTCCAGCCGCACCCGCAGCTGCTCCCCGGCGGCCGCGATCCGGCGCGGCACGATGTGGGAGCAGCCGCCGGTGATCAGCGGGAGGTAGGCCTCCAGGGCGGAGATGTCGAAGGAGAACGTGGTCACGGCCAGCAGCCGGCCGCCCTCGGCGGGCCCCAGCAGCCGGACCATCGCGGCGAGGAAGTTGGCCAGGGCGCCGTGCGGGACCTGCACCCCCTTGGGGCGGCCGGTCGAGCCGGAGGTGTACAGCAGGTAGGCCGCCTGGTCGGGGCGTACGGAGACGGCGGGGGAGGAGGCGGGCAGCGCGGCCAGCTCCCCGGCCAGCTCGTCGAGGACCAGCCGGACCGGGCCGGCTGCGGAGGCGTCGACCGCGGCTGCGGAGGCGTCGACCGCGGCGGCCGATTCGACCGCGGCGGCCGATCCGGCCGTGTCCACGGACGAGTCGGTGATCACGATCCGGGCGCCGCTGTCGGCCAGCAGGTACGCGATCCGCTCGGCCGGCAGGTGCGGGTCGACCGGCAGGTAGCTGCCGCCCGCCCGCAGCACCGCGAGCATCGCCACCACCATCGTCTCGTCGTGCGGCAGCCGCACGGCCACCGTCTCCTCGGCCCGCAGCCCCCGCGCCAGCAGCAGCCGGGCGAGCCGGTTCACGGCCGCGTCCAGCTCCCGGTAGCTCAGCGTCCGGGTGTCGCGCACCCGGTCCGCGTCCGGGGCGGGCCCGGCCGGGCCGAGCGCGTACTCGGTGTCGTCGAAGGCCAGGGCGGGCGCGTCGGGCGTCCGGGCGGCCTGCGCGGCCACCAGCGCGTGCACCGGAGTGTCCGAAGTCCCGGGCACGGCGGTGTCGTTGCGGTCGTGCAGGACGACGGCCCGCTCGGCGGCGGGCATCAGCGGCAGCAGGGCGACGGGGCGCTCCGGGTCCGCGGCGACGGCGTCCAGCAGGGCGCACAGCCCGGCGGCCATCCGCTCGGCCGTGGCGTCCTCGAACAGGGCGCGGTCGAACTGGAGCAGCCCGCTGAGCGTGCCGTCCACCTCGGCGAAGGTCAGCTGGAGGTCCATCTGGGCGTGCGGCTGGTCCAGCGGCACCGGCCGCATCTCCAGCCCGCCCAGGTCGAACCGGGAGGCCGGATCGCCCAGGACGAACGCCGCCAGGGGGCCCGACTGGAGCGTGAAGAGCGCCTGCACCAGCGGGGTGCGGCTCGTGTCGCGCGCCACCCGGCTCCGCTCGACCAGCAGCGACAACGGCATCGCGCTGTGCCGCAGGGCGGCCGGTACGCTCCGCGCGGCCCGCCGCAGCAGGGCGGTGAACGACTCGCCCGGCACCAGGTCGGCGCGCAGCACCGCGGTATTGAGGAACGGCCCGACCACCTCCGCCGTGTCGGCGTGCTCCCGGCCGTGTACGGGGGAGCCCACGAGCAGGCTCGCCTGCCCGGCCGTACGGCCCAGCATCAGCTGGTACGCGCTCAGCAGGACGGTGTAGAGGGTGGTCCCCTCGGCGCGGGCGAGGGCGCCCAGCGCGGCGGCGGTCCCCGGCTCCAGCCGGAAGCGCCGCACCCCGGCCGGGGCGCGCCGGCGGGCCGGGCGGACGTGGTCGGCGGGCAGTTCCAGTACGGTCGGGGCGCCCGCCAGCTCGCGCTGCCAGAACTCCCACAGCCGCTCGCCCTCCGGCCCGGCGAGCCGTCCTGCCCGGCGGCGTACGGCCGCGCCGAACCCGGGCACGGCCCGCGCGCCGGGGACGGGCCCGCCGGTCTCGGCCCGGTAGTGCGCGCCGAGCTCCCGCAGCAGGATCTCCAGGGACCACAGGTCGGACACCAGGTGGTGCAGGGAGACGACCAGCCGGTGCCGGCCGGGCCCGCGGCGCAGCAGGGCCACCCGCAGCAGCGGGCCCGCCTCCACGTCGAAGGGCCGGTAGGCGAGCGCGGTCAGCTCGGCCCGCATCCGCTCCGCGGGCCACGCGCTCGCGTCGGTTTCGGTGAACTCCGGTTCCAGTACGGCGTGGACGCGCTGTACGGGGCCGTCGCCGACCTCGGGGAAGGTGGTGCGCAGGGCCGCGTGGCGGCGTACGACGGCGGCCAGCGCGCGGCGCAGCGCGGCCGCGTCCACCTCGCCGGACAGCTCGGCGGCGGCGGCGAGGTGGTAGGCGGAGCCGTCCGGGTCCATCCGGTGCATGAACCACATGGCCCGCTGCCCGTGCGAGAGTTCGCCGTCCCCGGGCGGGGCGTCGGCGAGCGGCGCGGGCGCCGTGCCCGACGCCCCGGAGTCCGCGGTGGCGATGGCGTCGGCCAGTTCGGCCAGGGTCAGCGAGAAGGCCTCCTCCGGGCCGAGCTCCAGCCCGAACTCCCGCTGCAGCCGGTGCAGGAGCCGTACGGAGTCCAGCGAGTCCAGGCCCAGGGCCGCCGGAGAGGCGTCCGCGGGCACCTCCTCGGGCCGGGTCCGCAGCAGTACGGCCGCGGCCCGCCGCAGGTGGGCCAGGACCGCCTCGCGGTCGCCGGCGGCCGGTACGGGCGCTTCCGCGGCTGCGTCCCCGCCCGCGGCGGCCGGCTGCTCCTCGTCGGCGTGGACCGCCGTCACCAGCAGCTCTCCCGCCAGGTAGGCGGCGCGGCAGGCGTGCCGGGCCACCTTGCCGCTGGAGGTCCGCGGCAGCGAGGCCGTACGGATCAGGACCACGGCGTGCGGGCGCACCTCGTGCTGCTCGGCGACCCTGGCCTGCACGGTGCGGGCCAGCTCCGCCGGGTCCGCCAGCCCGTGGCCGTGGATCAGCTCCTGGACGACGACCAGCTGCTCGCCGCCGTCGGCGCCGGTGACGGAGAAGGCGGCGCCGCCGTTGCCGCGCAGCGCGGGCGAGCAGCGCTCGGCGGTCAGCTCGATGTCCTGCGGGTAGTGGTTGCGGCCGCGGACGATGATCAGGTCCTTGCGGCGGCCGGTCACGTACAGCTCGCGAGCGTCGCCGTCGCCCGAGAGGAAGCCGAGGTCGCCGGTGCGCAGGAAGCCGGTGCCGTCACCGCCCTCGACGAGCGCGCCGAAGGTGTCGGCGACGGCGTCGGTGCGGTTGAAGTAACCGCGCGCCACGCTCGGGCCAGCCACCCACACCTCGCCGACCTCCCCGGCGGCCACGGGCAGCCGGGTCTCGGGGTCGACGATCTCCAGCCGCTGCTCGGGCGGCAGCACCCCGGAGGCGACCAGTTCGCCGGCCACGCCGGAGCCGGCGGGCGGCTCGCAGGTGCGGAAGCCGGTGCCCGCGGGCCCGCCCGTCACCAGCAGGGAGCCCTCGGCCAGCCCGTAGCAGGGCAGGAAGGCCTCGGGGCGGAAACCGGAGACGGCGAAGGCCTCGGCGAAGCGGTGCAGCGAGGCCGGACGGACGGGCTCGGCCCCGTTGTACGCCACCTGCCAGGACGACAGGTCCAGGGCGGCCCGCTGCTCCTCGGTGGTGCGCTCGACGGCCAGGTCGTACGCGAAGTTGGGGCCGCCGGTGACGGTCGCCCGCTCCTCGGCGACCACGCCCAGCCAGCGCAGCGGATCGCGGGCGAAGGTGCTCGGCGCCATCAGCGACATCGTGCCGCCCGCGCGGACGGTCCCCATGACCGAGCCGATCAGGCCCATGTCGTGGTACATCGGCAGCCACGACACCCCGCGCATCCCGGTGTCCAGCCCGAACACCCGGGCGATCATCGCGGTGTTGTGCAGCAGGTTGCCGTGGCTGAGGACGACGCCGCGGGGCGTCGAGGTGGAGCCGGAGGTGTACTGGAGGAAGGCCGTGGCGTCCTCGCCGATCCGCGGGGCCCGCCAGGCCGGCGCGTCCTCGGCGCTCATCGCGTCGGTCGCCACCAGCCGCAGTGGCGGCACCCCGTCGGCGGAGGCCAGGCGCGGGGCGAGCCGGTCGCGGATCACCGCGGTCGTCAGGGCCACCTCCGCGCCGCTGTCGCGCACGATCGCGGCGAGCCGCTCGGTGGAGCGGGCATTGCGGCTCGGCGGGTACGCGGGGACCGCGACGACCCCCGCGTACAGGCAGCCGAAGAAGGCGGCCACGTAGTCCAGTCCGGCGGGGAACAGCAGGACGGCACTGCGCCCGGCCAGCCCGAGGTCCGCCAGGTGCGCCGCGACGGCCCGGGCCCGGGCGTCGAGCCCGGCCCAGTCGAGCAGCTCGGGCTCGCCCAGCTCCTCGGAGTGGAAGCGGAAGGCCGTCGCGTGCGGGCGCTCCTGTGCCGTACCGGAAAGTACGTCTCGCCAGTTCATGTAACGACCTCACCTCGATCACACCGTGGTCAACGGTGCACACCTTGGCCCAGCCGCCGGCCCCGCCTCGATCGGGGCTTTCCCCGACTGCCCCGTGCGCGTGCGGGCTGTGAGAGTCCGTCAGGGTGCCCGTACCCCGGACTCCCGCAGCCCGCCGAGAACGCCGAGAACGCCGAGAACGCCGAGAACCTGGGGAAGGTCACCAATGACGAGCACCGAGCCACGCACCGAGCCCGGCCCCGGGGCGGTCCGCCCCCGCCATCCGCTGCGCACCACCCGCGACTACCGGGCCCTGTGGGCGGGGGACGCCGTCTCCCAGTTCGGCTCCAAGATCACGGAGTTCGTACTGCCGCTGCTGATGGTCACCGGCCTGCACGCGAGCGGCACCCAGGTCGGCCTGCTCCAGACCCTCTACATGGCGCCGTTCTTCCTGCTGCCGCTCTTCGCCGGGGTCTGGCTGGACCGCCGCCCCGCCCGCCCGGTGATGATCGCCGCCGACCTCGCCCGCTTCGCGCTCGTCCTGGCCGTCCCCGTCCTCGCGCTGCTGGGCGGGCTCGCGCTGTGGCACGTGTGGCTGATCGCCCTGCTCGGCGGCTCCCTGAGCGCGGTGTACGACATCGCGGCCACCGCCTACCTGCCGCGGCTGCTGCCCGCCGCCCAGCTCCCGGCCGCCAACAGCCTGGTGACGGCCAACCAGGCCGTCGGCGGCACCGCCGGGCCCGGCCTCGCCGGCTGGCTCGCCGCGCTCTTCGGCCCCGCCGCCACCCTCGTCTTCGACGCCCTGTCCTACCTGGCCTCCGCCAGCGCCCTGATGCTCGTACGCCACCGCGAGAAGACCGTCCGCTCCGCCGCCCCGCGCGACCTGCGCCGGGAACTGGGGGAGGGGCTGCGCTCGGTCCTGGACAACCCGCCGCTGCGCGCCGTCGCCGTCCACGCCGGCATCTACAACGCGGGCATCGCCCTGCTGAACCTGGCCTTCCTGATGCGTTTCGTCCGCGAACTCGGCCACGACAGCGCCGACTTCGGGCTCGTCATGGTCGTCGGCGGGCTCGGCGCCGTGGCCGGGGCGCTCACCGCCCCGCAGCTGGTGCGCCGCCTCGGCTTCGGACCGGCCTTCCTGACCGTCCTGGCCTTCTCGACCGCGCCCTACCTGCTGCTGCTCACCGCCGACGGCGGCGGCGCCGACCTGCCCGTGAGCGCCCTCGCCTACCTGCTGGGCACCGGAGGGGCCTCCGCGGGCAGCGTGATCGCGGTGACCATGCGGCAGCGGCTGACCGCCCCGCACCTGTACGCCCGGATGACCGCCACCTACCGGCTCATCAGTTTCGGGATGCTCACGCTGGGCACCACCTGCGCCGGGTTGCTCACCCAGTACGCGGGGGCCCGTACCGCCCTCGCCGTCGCACCGGTCCTGCTGCTGCTCTCGGTCGGGCCGATCGCCGGCCGATCCGTACGCACGCTGCGCGCCATCCCGGAGCGGGCGGCCGCGGATCAGGCCGCGGAGGAGGCTTCCGACTCCTGAGCGCGGTGCACGGAGTCGAACACGGGGATCTTCCGCACCTCGCCGAGGTAGGGGGTCCCCTCCGTGTATCCGGTGCCGCTGCGGTTGCCCAGCATCCGTACGGCGAGCCGGTAGTGGGTCTGGCGCCAGCGGCGCAGCGCGGAGGCGAACTCCTCCATCGCGGCGGCGGCCGGGAGCACGCGGCCGCGGCCGGCGCGCGGCCCGGCCAGGGCGTCCGCGTACGCGTCGTCCAGGGTCCGCTGCCCGGCCAGCACCTGTTCGCGGACCTCGGGCACGGAGCGGTAGGCGTGCGAGTGGAGCCGCTCGGCGTCGGGGGTCCGGCACAGGGACTCCACCAGCTTGTACGAGCGCGACTGGATGGCGCTCGCCCCCTCGGTGAACTCCCGGAACACCCGGAAGGCCTCGGCCTGCATGGTGGCGAGCAGCGAGAACAGCGGCGCGGACTCCGTCAGGGCGGCCGCCGCGCGGCGCAGCCGGTCCGCGGCGGCCGGCCCGCGGCCCGCGTCGAGGGCCTCGATCGCCGCCCGCAGCTCGGCCGCCAGCAGGGTGAAGGTGGCCTCGAAGGCCTGGAGCACGCGGATGAACAGGTACTCGTCGTGTGTGACGTGCACCGGCAGCATGCTCAGGTCCAGCACCAGCCGCTCCCGCGCCGTCATGGACGCGTCGGCCGTCTCCCACAGCCGGCGCGCCGCCTTCTCGGGCTCCTCGCCCGGTACGGGGCCGGGCAGCCCGAGGCGGGCCAGCGCCGGGGCGGCCACCCGCAGCGCCAGCCGGTGGCGCTTGCCGACCAGCAGCGGGGACGGGCGCAGCTCCGGCAGGAGAGCGCTCTCCCCGGCCACGGCGGCCAGTTCGAAGCGGGCGAGGTCGCCCAGGAGGTGCACGACGAGCCGGTCGCGGTGCCCGCGTATCTCCTCGGGACCGGCCCCGGCGGGCGGGGCCAGCAGGGACAGCGCGGTGTAGGTGGGGTAGTCGTAGCGGCCGTCGTACTTGTCGAGGGCGGTGTCCAGGAACCGGTCCAGCACCTCGCGCGCGGCCTCCTGGCCGGCCCCGGCCGGGGCGGGCGCGCAGGTCAGCTCCTCGCGCGCCCGGTCCAGCAGGGTCAGCAGGGACCCGGAGACGAAGTGCTTCCCGCCCTCCCGGTAGGCCGCGACCACGCCGGCGTACGGAAATCGGTCCGGCGCGGGCGCGGGCTCGGCGAGCCAGTCGGTGAGCGCTTTCATGTGAATCCCCCTGGGTGGAAACCCCGGTTTTCGGGCCGGGGAGGAATTGCATTCCTGGATCGGAGCCGTCTATCGGCTTAACACGATGTGGTCTCGTTCTGGCGAAACGGATATCCCTCATCTGCGCACTCGCTAGCGTGCGAGGCGTGAGTTCAACTTCCGTGAAGCGGGCGTTCAAGTACCGCTTCTATCCGAGTGATGTGCAGGCGGCGGAGTTGTCACGCACGTTCGGGTGTGTGCGGAAGGTCTACAACCTGGCGTTGGAGGCCCGTTCCCGGGCATGGCAGCGGCAGGAGCGTGTGAACTACGTCCAGACCTCGGCAATGCTGACCGAATGGAAGAAGACCGAGGAACTGGCCTTCTTGTCCGAGGTGTCCTCGGTTCCGCTCCAGCAGGCGCTGCGCCACTTGCAGGGGGCGTTCGTCTCGTTCTGGGACAGGCGGTCGAAGTACCCGCGGTTCAAGTCGCGGAAGAAGTCGCACGCCTCGGCGGAGTACACGCGTTCCGCGTTCACGTGGCGTGACGGACTGCTGACGCTGGCGAAGATGTCCGAGCCGCTGGACATCGTCTGGTCCAGGCCGCTGCCCGAGGGCGCGATGCCGTCCACGGTGACCATCAGCCGGGACGCCGCCGGGCGCTGGTTCGTGTCCCTGCTGTGCGAGGACACCCCCGCACCGATGCCTGCCACCGCTCGGGCGGTGGGCATCGATGCCGGCCTCATGTCGCTGGTGACGCTGTCCACCGGGGAGAAAGTCACCAACCCGCGGCATGAGCGCAGGGACCGGGTCCGCCTGGCGAAGGCGCAGCGTGACCTTGCCCGTAAGGAGAAGGGTTCGAAGAACCGGGAGAAGGCCTGCCGGAAGGTCGCGAGGATCCATGCGCGGATCGCCGACCGGCGGCGGGACTTCCTCCACAAGCTGTCGACTCGGCTCGTGCGTGAGAACCAAACGCTCGTGATCGAGGACCTGACGGTGCGCACCATGGTCAAGAACCACAAGCTCGCCCGCTCCATCAGTGATGCGTCGTGGGCGGAGCTGCGGTCCATGCTGGAGTACAAGTGCGCCTGGTACGGGCGTCGGCTGGTCACCGTCGACCGGTGGTTCCCCAGCACGAAACTGTGCTCCCGTTGCGGCGCTCTTGCCGCGAGCATGCCCCTGCACGTCCGTACCTGGACGTGTGAGTACTGCGGTACGACCCATGACCGGGACGAGAACGCCGCTGTCAACCTTTTGGCCGCCGGGCTGGCGGTGACTGTCTGTGGAGACGGTGTGAGACCTCAACGGAAAACTCCGGGCGGGCAGTCGTCGGTGAAGCAGAAACCCCAGCGGGCGACCGCTGGAATCCCCCGCCTGTAGGCGCGGGGGAGATGTCAAGTGCGGGATTTCTCCTCGGGAAGGGGGGCCGCCGGGGACGGAGCCGCCGGGGCCGGGGTGGTGGCCAGGGTGGCGGCCGGGGTGGCCGCCGGGGCGGCGTCGCCCATCGGGCCGGTGCGGGTGAGCTCGGTGCGCACGAGCCACAGGCGGGGGAAGAACTGGTGGCCGATCAGCTTGGTCAGCACGCCGATGGGGATGCCCTTGGTGCCCAGGACGTCCTCGCCCAGCAGGCGGAGCGCCATCTTGCAGTGCTCCACCCGCCACAGGGAGATCCCCTCGTCCCAGCCGATCAGGGCCTCGGCGAGGCGGTGCACGGGCGTGTCGGGCTGCGTGCGGTAGACCTCGGCGAGGTCGACGCCCCGCTCCTCGACGGCGCGGTCGAAGGCCTCGCCGAGCAGCGCGGTGGCGCGGCGGGCGGCCGCCCAGCCGGGGGACTCGAAGCCGGAGCCGTGGCCCAGGACGGTGCGGATGGTCTGGAAGTCCCAGGGCGAGAGCCGGCGCATCATCTCCAGCTGGTCGGTGGCCAGCCGGACGCCGAGCCGGGCCCGCTCCAGCAGCCGTACGGCCGTGTCGAAGGAGCCCTCGCCGATCAGCCGGGTGCTGTCGGTGAGTTCCTGGCAGGCGAGCTTGAGCCACAGCTCGGTGGACTGGTGCACCACCTGGAAGAGCAGCTCGTCGCGGTGGATGACCTCCTCCGGGCGGCGCTGGAGGGACAGCAGGGTGTCGGTCCGCATGTAGCGGGCGTAGTCCGTGTCCCCCGTGCCGGGCAGCACCGGTACGGAGTAGTCCTTGCCGGCGGGTGCGGTGTGCGCCTCGGCGGCGGTGGTCTGGGTGGTCACGGGGTGGGTCTCTCCTGTCAGGCGGCCGCGGGAGCGGCGATGGTGCGGTGCCCGGCCGCCGCGGCGGCGGCCTCGGTGTGGGCGATGACCTCGCGGATGGTGTGCTGGCCGAGCATCCGGTCCAGGGGTAGTTCCAACCCCTGCTCCCGGGCGGCGGTCACGATCCGCACGGCCCGCATCGAGTTCCCGCCCAGGGCGTAGAACTCGTCGTGGACCCCGACCTCCGAGACCTCCAGCACCTCGCGCCACAGCGCGACCAGCAGGTGCTCGCCGGGGGTCTGCGGTTTCCCGCCGCCCTCCGGGACGGCCGTACGGGCGTCCTCGTACGCCTCGTACGCCTCGTCGGGCGCGGCGGCCGGCGAGCCGCCCGCCGCCGCGCGGGCGTCCGCCACCGGGCAGGGCAGCGCCGACAAGGCGGTGCCGGGAGCCGCCGAGGCGGCCCGCAGCACCGCGGACAGCGAGCGCGCCACGAGGACGGCCGTCTCGGCGGTGAAGAGGTCCGCGGACAGGGACACGTGCCCGGTCACCGCGTCGCCCTGCTCCACCAGGTCCGCGACCGCGTCGAACTGCAGTGCGGTGTCGGGGAGTTCGACGGGCTCCAGCGTCACGCCGGTGATCGCGGCCAGGCCCAGCGGTACGGACTGCTGCACGTTCAGCAGCGTCTGCGCGAGCGGCAGCCGGCCGGCCCGCCGGTCCGGGTGCGCCCGCTCCACCATCAGCTCGAACGGCACGTCGGCCCGGGAGTACGCCTCCACGCACCGGTCCCGGACCTGGGCCAGCAGCTCGCCGAAGGACGGGTCCCCGGACAGGTCGACGCGGATCGGCAGGGTGTTCACGAAGAACCCGACCAGCGGTTCGAGGTCCACCTCGGGCCGCCCGGCCACGGGCAGGCCCACCACCAGGTCGCTCTGCCCGCTCCACCGCGACAGCACCACCGCGTACGCGGCCAGGGCGACCATGGAGGCGGTCACTCCGCCGCCGGGGGCGGTCAGCCGCAGCTGCCGCACCACCGGCGCCGCCGCCTTCACCGGCGCCGACACCGCCGACCACGCCCGTACGGTGGGGCGCGGCAGGTCCGCGGGCAGCCGCAGCTCGCGCACCCCGGCGAGCCGCTCGCCCCAGTAGGCCAGCTGCTCCTCCAGGGCGCCGGAGGCCACCTGCTCGCGCAGCCAGACGGCGTAGTCCGCGTACTGGAGCGGCAGTTCCTCCAGCGGGTGCGCGGTGCCGTGCAGGCAGGGTTCGTACAGTGCCGTCAGCTCGCGCAGCAGCACGCCCAGCGACATGCCGTCGCAGACGCTGTGGTGGACCAGCGCCAGCAGTACGTGGTCCTCGTCGGCCAGTCGCAGCAGCGAGCAGCGCAGCAGCGGGCCTGCGGCCAGGTCGAAGGGCTCCCGGCTGAGCTCCGCGGCCAGGGCCACGGCCGCCTCCGGACCGCCGGGCACCTCCACGACGGGCAGGGCCACCGGGCCGGGGGCCCGCACCACCTGCGCGATGTCGTTGCCGTCCAGCCGCAGCACGCTGCGCAGCACCTCGTGCCGGGCGACCACCTCGGTCAGGGCGCGCTCCAGCGCCCCGTGGTCCAGCGGGCCGCGCAGCCGCAGGGCGGCGCGCATCGTGTAGAGCGCGGTCCCGCTGCCCGCCTGCTCCAGCAGCCACATCCGCTTCTGCCCGAACGAGGCGGGCAGGGCGAACAGTTCCTCACGTGTCTCGGTCTCGGACATCTCGGTCTCGGTCTCGGTCTCGGTCATGTCAGGACTCACTCCGCAATCGAAGGGGCGGGTACGCGGTAGGCGGACCGGTCGATGCGCCGCAGGGCCGGTGCGGACGCCGGACGGCGCCCGGCCGCGGCCAGGGCCTCGGCCGTCGCGCGCACCGTCGGCGCCGCGAACAGCCGGCCCAGCGGCAGCTCCACCCCGTACCGCGCCCGTACCCGGGCGAGCAGCTGGGTGGCGAGCAGCGAATGCCCGCCGAGGTCGAAGAAGTTGTCGGTGGCGCCGACGGCGGGGACGCCGAGCACCTGCGCCCAGATCGCGCACAGCTCGCTCTCCACGGGCGTCGCGGGCGCGAGGCGGCCGGCGTCGGGGGCGGCGGGCTCCGGGTCCGGCAGCCGGCGCCGGTCGAGCTTGCCGTTCGGGCCGAGTGGCCACTCGGCGACGGCGGCGAAGGCCGTGGGCACCATGTGGGCCGGCAGCAGCTCCCGCAGGTGCGCCCGCAGTACGGTGGCCAGCCCCTCGGCGGCCGGTGCGTCCGCGTCCGGTGCGTCCGCGTCCGGTGCGTCCGCGTCCGGTGCGTCCGGGCCCTCGGCGGGGCGGACGTGCGCCACCAGCACCGGGGTTCCGGAGCTGCCGGTGCGCACCGAGACCACCGCCGAGTCCACGCCCGGGTGGGTGCGCAGCGCCTCCTCGATCTCGCCCGGCTCGATGCGCATCCCGCGCAGTTTGACCTGGTGGTCGATCCGGCCCAGGTACTGCAGGGTGCCGTCCGCCCGCCACCGGCACAGGTCGCCGGTGCGGTAGAGCCGGGCCCCGGGCGCGCCGAAGGGGTCCGGTACGAACCGCTGCGCGGTCAGCCCGGGCCGGCGCCAGTAGCCGCGGCCCACGGCCGGGCCGCCCAGGAGCAGTTCGCCCGCGACGCCGACGGGGACGGGCCGGCCCGCGCGGTCGACGACGTACACGTGCGCGCCGTCGATGGGGCGGCCGATCGGCACCCGGCTGCCGTACCCCTCGGCGCAGGGGTACCAGGTCACGTCCACGGCGGCCTCGGTGGGCCCGTACAGATTGAACACCCCGGTGTCCGGCAGCAGTCCGGCGCATTCGGTGACCAGCGCGGCGGGCAGCTCCTCCCCGCTGCACACGATGCGGCGCAGGGTGTCGCGTACGGCGGGCAGCCGGGCGGCGGTGGTGAAGGCGGCCAGCATCGAGGGCACGAAGTGCACGGTGGTGACCGCGGCCGAGGCGATCAGGTCGCAGAGGTACTCGGGGTCCTGGTGGCCGCCGGGCCGGGCGAGCACGCACCGGCCGCCCACCATCAGCGGCCAGAACAGCTCCCACACCGAGACGTCGAAGCCGATGGGCGTCTTCTGGAGCACGCCCTCGCCCTCGGCGAGCCCGAACGCCCGGTGCATCCACAGCAGCCGGTTGACGACGGCGCCGTGCTCGTTCATGGCGCCCTTGGGCCGTCCCGTGGACCCCGAGGTGAAGATCACGTACGCGAGGTCGCGGGCCCCGGCGCCGGCCTGCGGGCGGTGCGCCGGACGGGCGGCGACCGCGGCGGCGTCCCGCCGCACGCACAGCACCCGCGCTCCCGCGGCTGCGGCCGCGGCCGTCAGCTCCGCGGGTACGGCGGCCGTGTCGGTGACGAGGACCCGGGCCCCGGCGTCCTCCAGCATCATCTCGATCCGGGCCGCCGGGTAGCCGGCGTCCAGCGGCAGGTAGGCGCCGCCGGACTTGAGCACGGCGAGCAGCGCCACCATCAGGTCCAGGCCGCGCGGCAGCGCCACCCCGACGAGCGCGCCCGGGCCGACGCCCCGCGCCCGCAGCTCCCACGCCAGCCGGTTGGCCCGCTCGTCCAGTTCGGCGTAGCTCAGCCGCTCCGCGCCGTACTGGACGGCGGTCGCCCGCGGCGTGCGGTCGGCCTGGGCCTCGATGTGCCCGTGCACGGTGGGGGTGTCCGTCGGTACGGCGGGCGCGCCCGCCCCGCTCCACCGCTCCAGCAGCCCGGCGCGGTCCGCCGACGTCATGACCGGCAGCTCCGACAGGGCGGCGGCGGCCCGCGCGGGCCCGGCCTCCTCCAGCACCAGCCGCAGCGCGGTCGCGATCCGCTCCACCGTCGCCGGGTCGAACAGCTCGGTGCTGTACTCGACGAGCCCGTCGAAGCCGCCGTCGGCGCGCGGCGCGAGGTCCACGGCCAGGTCGAACTTGGCGGCGGCGGTGTCCAGCCGGACCGGCAGCATCTCCAGGCCGCCCACCACGACCGGCTCCTGGGCCTGCTCGTCGGACTGGAACAGGTAGCGCACCAGCGGGGTGCGGCCGCCCGCGTCCCGCTGCGGGCGCAGCTCCTCGACCAGGTGGTCGAAGGGCACGTCGGCGTTGGCCCGCGCGTCCAGCACCTCGCCGTGCATCCGCCCGACGAGCTCCTCCAGCGAGGGGTCGCCCGACAGGTCGATGCGCACCGGCAGGGTGTTGACGAAGAACCCGGCCAGCGCGGCCGTCTCGGCCCGGCCGCGGCCCGCCACCGGCGTGCCCACCACGAGGTCGTCCTGGCCGGTGAAGCGGGCGAGGACCGCGGCGAACGCGGCCATCGCCACGGTGAAGGGCGTGGTGCGCAGCCGGTCGGCGAGCGCGCCGATCCGGGCCCCGGCCGCCGCGCCCACCTCGAAGCGGGCGTGCGCCCCGGAGAAGTCGGAACGGGCCGGCCGGGGCCGGTCCGTGGCCAGGTCGGCGAGGACGGCCCCGTCGAGCCGCCCCCGCCAGTGCTCCAGCTGCGCGGCCGCCGCCGGGGAGGACAGCCACTGCGACTGCCACAGCGCGTAGTCGGCGTACTGGACCGGCAGTGCGGGCAGCCGCGGCTCGCGCCCTTCGGCCTGCGCCCCGTACAGCTCGACCAGTTCGCGGATCAGCACCTGGAGCGACCAGCCGTCGGACACGGCGTGGTGCATGGCCAGGACGAGCAGCCGGGCATCGCCGGCGCCGTGCAGCAGGGTGCAGCGCAGCAGCGGTCCTGCGGCGAGGTCGAAGGGCTCGGCGGCGACCTGTCCGGCCCGCCGTACGAGCTCCTCGCCGGCCTTTCCGGGGGCCGAGGCCGTGCGGACGGCGACGGGCTCGGCGGGTAGGACCACCGCCTGTACGCCGCCTTCGCCGTCGGCGCGCAGGACGCTGCGCAGCACCTCGTGCCGCTCGGTGATGCGGGTCAGCGCCCGCTCCAGCGCCGGCTGGTCGAGGCGGCCGCGCAGCCACACGCCGCAGGCGATGGTGTACGCGGGGCTGCCCGGCCGGAGCTGGTCGAAGAACCACAGCCGGCGCTGCCCGGAGGACGGGGCGGCGGGGGCGGCCGGGTCGGGCCGGCGCGTGATGCCGCCGGGCGCGGAGCCGAGGCCGCGCCCGCGGCGCAGCTGCGCGAGCAGCGCGGCGCGCTGCGGGGAGAGGAACTCGGAGGACATGGCGTCACTGGCCTTCGTCGTCAGGGGACCGGCGGTTCAGGGGTAGGTGCGCAGCAGTTCGGTCAGGCAGCGGGCGCCGAACTCCAGGGCGGTCACGGGGATCCGCTCGTCGGCGCAGTGCAGCAGTCGGCGGTGCGGGCTGCCGGCGGGCAGCAGCAGCGGCAGCCAGCCGTAGCAGCGGATGCCCAGGCGGGCGAAGACGGTGGCGTCGGTGGTGGCCGGGCTCATCACCGGCAGCGGCACGGCCTCGGGGTCGGCCTCGCGCAAGATCGCCTCCAGCCGGTCGTAGAACGGCCCGAACTCGGGTTCCGCGATCAGCTCGGGGCGGACCCGGGGGTCCTCGTGCAGCAGCTCGATCCCGATCGCGTCGGCGTCTTCACCGCGGCCGCCGTCCCCGCCGTCGCCGCCGATCAGGGCGCGGATCTCGGCGACCAGGTCGGCCACCTCGAACTCCCCGGGCAGGATCCGCCCGTCGACGTCGACGGTGATCTCCGCCGGCATCATGTTGATCTTGTGTCCGGTGCGCACCACCGTCGGGTTGACGGTGTGCCGCAGCACCGAGTCGAGCTGGAGCGCCTCGTTCAGCGGCAGTCCCGCGGGCGGCGCGTCGCCCTCGCGGTCCTCCCGCAGCCGGGTCACCGCCCCGGCCAGCGGCTCCGGCAGCGCCCCCGCCAGCGCGGCCAGCATCCGGTCGGCGGCCGGCATCTGATGGCGCGGCAGCCGGGCCCCGCTCAGCGCGGTCAGCACCGCGCCGAGGCGGGCCGTCGGATTGTCCGGCGCGGCCAGCCGCGAGGCGTGCCCGCCGGGCCCGCGCAGGGTCAGCCGCAGCCAGCCCGGCCGCTTCTCGGCCACCACCACCGGGTGGAAGCGGATCCCGGCCAGCTCGATCCCGGCGCCGCCCTCCTCTCCGATGGCGTACCGCACCCCCTCGAACAGCTCGGGGTACTGCTCGACGAGGAACGCGGCGCCCGCCCCGCTGCCGTCCTCCTCGTCGGCGACGACCGCGAGGACCACGTCCCCGGCGGGCCGCTCCCCGGCCGCGCGCAGCCGGAAGAGCGCGGACAGCATCATCGCGAGGCCGCCCTTCATGTCGATCGCGCCGCGGCCCCACACCTCCCCGTCCACGAGGCGGCCCTCGAACGGCGGGTGCGTCCACTCCTGGCCCGTCACCGGCACCACGTCGGAGTGGGCGTGCAGCAGCAGCGGCGGGGCCTCGCCCCGGCCGGGGAAGCGCACCACCAGGTTGGTGCGCTCGGCGCTGGGGCCGACCACCTTGTAGTCCGTGATCCCCTCGGCGATCAGCAGCCGTTCGAGGTGGGCGACCAGGCGGCCCTCGTCGCCGGGCGGGTTGACGGTCTCGATCCGGATCAGGTCCCGCAGCAGCGGCACCGGGTCCAGGAGGTGGGAGTCGTGCATGGGGCGGCCTTTCGGATCAGCGGGGGTTCGGGGTGTCGGAGAGCAGCGCAGCCGCCTCCCGCAGCAGCTCGGTGCCCGTGCCCAGCCACTGGGAGTCCACGGCGGCGCGGCGCAGGAACAGCTGGGCGTCGCAGGCCTCCGTCATGCCGTAAGCGCCGTGCAGGTGCACCGACTCAGCGGCCGCCCGCCGGGCCAGATCGCCCGCCAGGTGCAGCACTTGCGCGCCGGTGCGCCGTACGTCCTGCCCGCGGTCGGCGGCCGCGGCCCCCGAGCGGGCGAAGGCCAGTACGGTCGCCACCTCCGCGGCCAGCGCGGCCAGCCGGTGGGCGGGCGCCTGCTGCCGGGCCAGCGGCTGCCCGAAGGCCTGCCGGGACCTCAGCCGCTCCGCGGCCAGCTCCACCGCGGCCCGCGCGGCTCCCGCCAGCGCGGCGGCCTGCCGGATCCGGGCCGCGGCCAGTACGGCCGGCCAGACCGCGCCCACCGGGTGGACCGCCCCGGACACCGCGGCCCGGTCCAGGTCCACCGCGTACAGGTCGCCGCGGCCGATGTCGTCGCGCCGCGTCAGGCGCACCCCGGGCTGCTCGCGCGGTACGAGGGCCAGTACGGGCTCCCCGTCGGGCCCGGCTCCGACCACCGCCAGGTGGCCGCAGTCGGCCGCGAAGGCGGTGAAGGGCCGGCGGCCGGTGACCGCGTACCCGTCCCCCTCCCGGTGCACGGTGAGCGGGCCGGGCCGGGCGGGCCCGGTCAGCCCGTCCTCGCGGACCGCGAGGGCCAGCCGCTCCGCGCCGCGGGCGACCTGCTCCAGCAGCGGTCCGTACGCCGGATCCCCGGCGGCGGCCAGCAGCGCGGCCGCCGTCACGGTGTCCGCGTACGGGCTCTGGTACAGGGCCGCGCCCATCAGCTCGGCGATGGCGGCCCGTTCGTCCTCCGTGTGCGGGCCGAAGGCGCCCAGCTCGGCCAGGGTGGCCCACACGGCGTCCCGGGTGCCCGCGTCCTCCTCCCCGAGCCGGGCCGCCGGCCCGGCCGCGGCGCCGCGCGGCCGCTCCCCGAGCCGGCGCAGCACCGGCGCCAGCTCCTGCCCGAACAGTTCCCTCAGCCCGTCGAGCACGGCCGTCGTCACAGCAGCCCCAAACCGTTGGTGGCGATCAGAGTGAGCATGACCTCGGAGGTCCCGGAGGCCAGCCGGTGCGAGGGGCCCATCCGCAGCCCCGCCTCCAGCACCCCGCCGTCCGGCGCGGCGCCGTCCCAGGCGGTCAGGACCGCCTCCAGCCCGCAGACCTCCAGGCCGAGGTCGAGCACCGGCCGGATCTGCTCGGTGACGTACCACTTGGCCATCGCCGAGCCGACCGGGTCCGGGCGGCCCGCGCCGAGGTTGCGCACCTGCTGCCAGGCCATGGCGTGCCCGGCGCGCAGCCGGGCGTCGAGTGCGGCGAGCGGCAGCGCGTACGCCGGGTCCGCCAGCCGGCCGGCCGCCGCGGCCCGCTCGGTCACCAGGTCCAGCAGGCGGCGGGCCTTGGCGTGGAAGTCGACCCCGGTGCGCTCCAGCTGGAGCAGGTCGTTCATCAGGGCCCAGCCGTTGTCCACCTCGCCGAGGACGTCGGCCTGCGTGAGGCGCACCCCGTCGATGACGACGAGGTTGAACCGGTCGTTGCACAGCGTCGCAACGGGCTCCACATGGACGCCGGGGGAGCGCAGCGGCAGCAGGAAGAGGGTGATGCCGTGCATCGCGACCGGTGACTCGGTGGTGCGGGCCGCGCACAGCGCCACTTCGCCGTACTGCGACTTCATGTTGTAGACCTTCTGGCCGTACAGCCGCCAGCCGTCGCCGTCGCGGCGCGCGGTGGTGCGCAGCCCCGACAGGTCGGATCCGGCGTCCGGCTCGGTGAAGAGCACGGTGGCGATCTCCTCGCCGGCGGCCAGCGCCGGCAGGTGCCGCTTCCTCTGCTCCTCGGTGCCGACCTCCAGCAGGAACCGCCCGACGATGTCGATGCTGAGGACGTGGACGTCGTCGGGGATCCCGGCGAGCGTCATCTCCTCGGTGACGATGGCCGCCTCGGCGGCGCCCAGGCCCGCCCCGCCGTACTCCTGCGGCCAGTTCGGGGCCAGCCAGCCCCGCTCGCCCAGCCAGCGGTGCACCGGCAGGTGCGTGGCCTCGGTGCCCGGCGGGTACGCGGCGATCTCGGCGGCCAGGGCGCGTACGCGCTCCTCGGCCAGCAGGGCGCGCACCTGCCCGCGGAACTCCTCCTCGGCGGGGGTGAGGGCGCCCGGGTGTCCGCCGGTCACAGCGCACCGTCCCGTCCGGCTTCGGCCGCTTCGGCGGCACCGGCCGCTTCGGCCGCACCGGCGGCTTCCGCCGCCTCGGCGGCTTCGGCGCGCTCCAGCAGGGCCAGCAGCTCGGCGTCGTCGGCCGAGGCCAGCTCCCGCTCCTCGACCAGGTCGGCGAGCTGCCCGAGCGTGCTGTTGACGAACAGGTCGCGCAGTTCCAGCTCCACCCCGAAGCGCTCCCGGACCCGGGCCGCGAACTGGGTGATCTTGAGCGAGTTGCCGCCGACGGCGAAGAAGCCGTCGTGGGTGCTGAAGCCGCCCCGGCTCAGGATCTCCTCCCAGATGCCGGCCAGCGCGAGCTGCGTGGGGGTCGAGGGTGCCTCGAACTCCACGGCGGCCGCGGCCTGTTCGGGCTCCGGCAGCCGGGCCCGGTCCAGCTTCCCGCTCGCCGCCCGCGGCAGCTCGGCGAGCACCGCGAAGAGCGCGGGCACCAGGTGCGCGGGCAGCCGTCCGCCGAGACGGCGGCGCAGCTCCCCGTCGTCCGGCGCCGCCGTCCCCGGGACGGGGACCACGTACGCCACCAGCCGGGCGTCGGCGCCCTCGCCGTGGGCGACGACGACCGCCTCGGCGATCTCAGGCTCCGCGGTCAGCGCCTGCTCGATCTCGCCGGGCTCGATGCGCAGCCCGCGGATCTTGACCTGCTGGTCGACGCGGCCGCGGAACTCCAGGTTCCCGTCGGCCCGGCGGACCACGAGGTCGCCGGTGCGGTAGAGCCGCCCGCGGTCCGTGCCGCCGTCGCCGTCGCCGCCGTCGCCGCCTTCGCTCCCGTCCCCGTACGGGTCCGGTACGAACTTCTGCCCGGTCAGCTCCGGGCTGTTCAGGTAGCCGCGGGCCACCCCGACGCCGCCGACGAGCAGCTCGCCCGGCACCCCGACGGGCACCAGGGAGCCGAACCGGTCCACCACGTGCGCCGTGTAGTTGGCGAGCGGGGTGCCGATGGGCGGCATCGAGTCGTGCACCGTCCGCGGGCACTTGTAGTCGATGCAGGCGACCGTGGCCTCGGTGGGCCCGTAGCCGTTGTGGAACTCGCGCCCGCCGGTGTTCCAGCGGTTGACCAGCTCGCCGGGGAAGGCCTCCAGGCCGACGAAGAGCATCCGCAGCTCCGGCAGCGCCGCCGGGTCGAGCGCCCCGAGCACCGCCGGCGGCAGGTCCGCCACCGTGACGTGCTCGTCCCGCATCAGCGTGGTCAGCCGGTCGGGGTCCAGCAGCGTCTCGCGCGGCGCCTGCACCAGGGCGGCGCCGCTGGTCAGCGCGGAGAAGAAGTCGAACAGGCTGACGTCGTAGGACGGGTTGGCGAACTGGAGCACCCGGTCCCCGGGGCCCATCCGGAACAGCTCCGTGATGGCCCGGGCGAAGTTGACGATCGAGCGGTGCTCCACCTGGACGCCCTTGGGGCGCCCGGTCGAGCCCGAGGTGAAGATCACGTACGCGAGGTTCTCCGGCCCCGCCGAGGCCGGCAGCCGGCCGGGCGCGGGCCCGTCCGCGAGCGCCGGATCGTCAGTGAGCACGGCGGTGACCGCGGCCGGCAGCTCCCCGGCCAGATCGGCCGTGGTGACGGCGGTACGGGCGTCGGCCTCCTCCAGCAGCAGCTCCCAGCGGGCGGCCGGGTGGTCCGGGTCGAGCGGCAGGTAGCCGCCGCCCGCCTTGTGCACGGCGAGGAAGGCCACCGGCAGCGCCGGGCCGCGCCGCGCGAGCACGCCCACCACCGACTCGGGCCCGACCCCCTGCGCGCGCAGCGCGTGGGCGAGGCGGTCGGCCCGCTCGTCGAGCTCCCGGTAGGTCAGCGCCGCGCCCTCGTACACCACGGCCACCGCGTCCGGGTGGGCGTCCGCGACGGACTCGACGAGCTGGTGCAGGCACAGCTCCTCCGTGCCGTACGTGCGCGCGGTGTCGTTCCAGCCGCGGACCAGCTGCCGGTGCTCCGCGTCCGTCAGCAGCGGCAGCTCGCTCAGGCGCAGCTCAGGGTTCTCGGTGACGGCCCGCAGCAGCCGGGCGTAGTGCCCGAACAACCGCTCGATCCGGTCCGTGTCGAACAGCTCGGTGGAGTACTCGGCCCACAGCCGCAGGCCCTGTCCCGGCACCTCGGTCAGCTGCACGGCCAGGTCGAAGCGGGCGGTGCCCGGGTCGGCCGGGTACGGCTCGGCGGACAGCCCGCCCGCCTCGGCCTCGGCGGCCGCCGCGTGCTGGAGGGTGAAGCAGGTCTGGAAGAGCGGGTTGCGGCTCGGGTCGCGCTCGGGGGCCAGCTCGTCCACGAGGGTGCCGAAGGGCAGGTCCTGGTGGAAGTGGGCACCCATCACGGTCTCGCCGGTGCGCCGCAGCAGCTCGCGGAAGGTCGGGTCGCCCTCCGTGGAGGTGCGCAGGACCAGCGTGTTGGAGAAGAAGCCGATGAGGTTCTCGATCTCCGGCCGGGTGCGGCCCGAGAACACCGAGCCGAGGACGATGTCGTCCTGGCCGGTGTAGCGGGTCATCAGCGCGGTGAACGCGGCGAGCACCACCGTCAGCAGGGTGGCCCGCTCGGCCAGGGCCGTGCGGTGCAGTCCGCGCAGCAGCTCGTCCGGCAGCATCTCGGTCAGCGTGGCGCCGTCGCGGGTGGGGTCCGCGGGCCGGGGCCGGTCGGCGGGGAAGTCGAGGGTCGCGGCCCCCGCCAGCCGCTCCCGCCAGTACGCGAGCTGCTTGTCCAGCACCTCGCCGGTCAGGTGGCCGCGCTGCCACACCGCGAAGTCAGCGTACTGCACCGGTAGTTCGGGTAGTACGGGGGCGGACCCGGCCGCCTCGGCCCGGTAGAGGGCGACGAGCTCGCGGGTCAGGATGTCCGTGGACCAGCCGTCGGTGGCGATGTGGTGCATGGCCAGGACCAGGACGTGCTCCTGCGGCCCGAGCCGGACCAGCGAAACCCGCAGCGCGTGCTCGGCGGCCAGGTCGAAGGAGTGCCGGATCTCGGCCCGTACGTGGGCCTCGACCGCGGCCTCCTGCTCCGCGCCGGCGAGCGCGCCGAGGTCGGTGACGGGCAGCGCGACCTCGGCGGGGGCCGGATCGACGTGCTGGTAGGCCACCCCGTTCAGCTCCGGGTAGCGGGTGCGCAGGATCTCGTGCCGCCCCACCAGGGCGGTCAGCGCCCGCCGGAACGCCGGCAGGTCCAGCGGCGCCCGCAGGCGCAGCACGGACGGCGCGTTGTAGACCGGCCTGCCCTGGGACCACTGGTTCAGGAACCACAGCCGCTGCTGGGTGAACGACAGCGGCAGGGCCCGGTCCCGGGCCGCCGGGGTGATCGAGGTGCTCGTAGCCCGCACCGTGGTCCGCTGGCGCTCGCGCAGCGCCAGCAGGGCCTTGCGGGTGTCGGCGAGGCTGCGCGCACCCGCGCCGGCCGCCGCCGTTCCCGTACCGGCCGTCGGCCCTGCGCTCGTTCCGGTCGTCGTCTCGGCCATCGCCGTCAGCTCCCCGTCGTCGTCAGCGGCGCGGCGCCGCCCGTCTCGTGTACGGCGGCCAGCCGTACGGTGGTCCCCGCGCCGCCGAGCGCGCCGGAGACCGGGCCCTTCACCCGGCCGTCGGCCACCACCACCTCGGCCACGGAGCCCAGCAGGGCCTCCCGGGCCGCCTGCAGCTTGGCCTTCATGCCGCCCACGGCCGCGTCCCCCACGGGCCCCTCGGCGGGCACCCGGTACTCGGGCAGCAGCGAGGACTCGTCGCGGTGGTCGGCCAGTACGCCCGGCGCCCCCGTCAGCAGCACCAGCCGCTCGGCCCCCAGGGCCGCGGCGACCGCGGCGGCGGTGCGGTCGGCGTCCACGTTGACCGCGGTGCCGTCCTCGGCGAGGGCCGGTGGCGAGAGCACGGGCACAATGCCGTGCTCCAGCAGCAGGGTCAGCAGGGTCGGATCCACGGTCCGGATCCGGCCGTTGTGGTCGTCGCGGATCATGACGGTGCGGCCGTCGAGCACCGCGCGGTGCGCGGCGGTCCGCCGGGCCCTGACCGTGGCCCCGTCCAGGCCGGTCAGCCCGGCGGCGCGGGCGCCGTAGCGGCCCAGCGCCGCCACCAGGGCGGGCTTGACCTTGCCGGCGAGCGCCAGCTGGAGGACCTCCAGGGTGGCGGGGTCGGTGTAGCGGCTGGAGGAGCCGCTGGGCGTGGTCAGCCGGCGCTGGGGAACACCGAGCCGCTCCGCCAGCAGGTCGACCTCGGCGGCACCGCCGTGCACCAGCACGACACGGCGGCCCGCGGCGGCCAGGGACGCGATGTCGGCGCACATCGCATCCCGGTCGATCGCCGGGCTGCCACCGCATTTGACGACGGTGACGGGGTGAATCATGTGTCGCTGCCTCTCGGATCGGAACGGGGTCGGCCGGGCGGGCGGGGGCCCGGCGCCGCCGGGGAGTCCCGCCGGCGCCGGTGCGGGCGTACGGGGCCTCGTACAGGGCCCGGCACGGTCAGATCGGGTGCAGGCCCGGGAAGCCCAGGGCGGTCCGCTCGTCCCAGCCCATGCGGATGTTCATGCTCTGCACGGCGTTGCCCGCCCCGCCCTTGACGAGGTTGTCCAGCGCCCCGATCACCAGCAGCTGGCGGCTCGGCGCGTCGTAGGCGAAGCCGACGTCGCAGTAGTTGGAGCCGAGCAGCAGCTTCGGCTCCGGGAACCGGTAGTTGCCGCGCTTCTGCGCGACGACGCGGACGAAGGGCTCCCCCGCGTACGCCGTGCGGTAGGCGGCGCGGATCGCCGCCTCCGTGACCCCCGGCTGTGCGGTCGCCCGGATGACGACCTGCACACCGCGGACGGCGTCCACACCGGTGGCCGTCATCAGCGCGTCCAGGCCGGTGGCCTGGCTGATCTCGGCCTGGTGGCGGTGGTTGAGCGGGGCGAACACCCGCAGCACGTTGCTGCGCTCGGAGTGCAGGTTCATCTCGCCCGCCGAGGCACCCGAACCGCTGGAGCCCACCCGGCCGTCCACGGTGACCCGGGACTCGATCAGGCCCGCCGCGGCCAGCGGATTCAGCGCCAGGATCGACGCGCTCGCCATGCAGCCGGGCACGCTCACCAGGTCGGCGGTGCGCAGGCTCTCCCGGTGCAGCTCGGGCAGGCCGCTCACGGCGTCCGCGAGCAGCTCCGGCACCGGGTGCTCCCGGCCGTAGTGCCTGCGGTACAGGGCGGGGTCCTTCAGCCGCAGGTCGGCACTGAGGTCGAAGACCACCTTGCCGCGGGCGGCGAGCTCGGCCCGCCCGGCGGGGTCGTCCAGGCTGGACGCGGTGAAGAAGAGGACGTCGCACTCGGGCAGTTGCTCCGGTGCGACATAGCTGAGGTCGGTCAGACCCCGGAGGTTGGGGTGGCTGCCGTCGACCCGCCTGCCGGACAGGCGGGTCGACGTGGCGGCCACGACCTCGACCTCGGGGTGGCCGAGCAGCATCCGGAGCAGTTCGCCCCCGATGTACCCGGCCCCGCCGACGATCCCGGCACGGATCACTACTCCCCCCAGTCCTCTTCGGCCTCGGGGGCCAAGGCCATGATCAGCGGTTCGCGCGAAACGATTTCGAGTTCCGCCATGCATTCCGCACACTCGACGATTTCGTTGAGTTCCACCTCGGGAGCGACGGAGACGTCTCCGGTGCATTCCGGGCATGCTTCCTTGAGCAAGACAGCATTCCTTTCCATGCGGTATTCGGCATGTTTTCCGCGGGCGTTTCCACCGCAGGTCGAGCCTGCCGGGCGGGGCCCCGCGCAGTCAGTCGGGGATAACCCCTACGCGCCCTGAAGGGCGTGCCCGCGGGCTTCGAGACGGCTCTGGAGTCCCTCCAGGGTCCGGTCGTACGCATCGAGCAGCGCGGCCGTGCGGCGCAGCAGGCCCGCCACCGCGGCGGCCCGGTCCGGGCCCGCCGTGGCCACCGCGATGCGCAGCGCGGACCAGTGGTGGGCCACCCGGTCCACCTCGCGGGCCAGTTCGGCCAGCCGCAGCTCGCCGAAGCGCCGCCCGGCCTCGCGCAGGAACTCGGCGTGCAGCCCGGTCACCGCGAGGACGGGGCCGATGACGACGAAGACCTCGTCCCCGACGGCCGGGTCCTCGGGCAGCCGGTCGAAGGCCCCCGTCAGGAAGGTGCGCAGCCCCGCGAGCCCGCGCAGGTGCCCCGCGGCGGCGTCGGCGGCGGCCGGCTCCGCGCGCAGGGCGCGCAGGTTCGCCGCGGTCACCCGGTCCACGAACTCCGGGTCGAAGGCCGGCTGGTCCTCCCCGATCCGCACCTCCAGCCAGCGGTTGCCGATCGGGTTCGCGGTGAAGAACAGGTCCCGGTCGTGGTGGACCGGGTTGCCCGAGTCCCGGGCGGCGCCCAGCGCGGCCAGCGGGATGGTCCCCTGGAAGGAGGGCGGCACCGGGTCGGCCACGAACACGTCGCCGGTGGTGTCGTCGAAGCCGTACAGCACCATCAGGTGGTTGGTGTGCACGTCGCGGTAGGCCGGCCGGAACGGCAGGTGGAAGTTGTCGGCGGCCACCGCCACCGGGGTGCCCGCCGCCAGCGCGGCCCGCACCTGCTCCCAGCCCGCGCGGGCGTCGGCCGGCTCGTGCCAGTGCGAGTGCACGTCGTGGAAGGGGGCGAGCCCGCCGAAGAGGTCCTCGGCCGCGCCCGGGAAGTAGTACTCCTCGCGGCGGATGTCGCCCGCCGGGTAGTCGAAGCCCCAGCCGGCGCCCAGCGCCTGCACCGGGTCCAGGCCGTGGAAGCCCAGCAGGACCCCGGCCGTCGTGTGCAGGCAGTGCGACAGCTCGTGCCGCCAGTAGCCGACGGGTCCCAGTTCAACTCGCAAGACGGCTCTCCTCGTCCGCTGTGACGGTCATCGCGAAGACGTGCATCGCCGGGTTGTCCGGCAGCCGCACCGCGGCCAGCGGCGCGGGCACGCGCACCGGCACCCGCTGCTGCCAGATCGACGGCGCGTGGTGCAGGTGGGTGTGGCGGGGGTAGCGCATGCTGCCGGTGACGAAGGCCCTCGGCTCGCCGAAGTACGCGGCGGTCTGCGGCCAGAAGTCGCTCATCCGCAGCCACTCCCGGCGCACCGTGCCGTCCGCGTAGTGCAGTTCGACCTCGTCCTCGGTGCGCCGCTCGGCCGCGCCGACCAGACCGATCCAGTCCCAGCGGCCGCCCGGCAGTTCCACCAGCTGCCCGCGGCAGCGGACGTTGTCCCCGGCGGCGCTCTCGCGGGCCGGGAACTCGAAGACGGCCCCCACGAGGTCCACCAGGGAGCCGGGCTCGGGCAGTTCCTCCGCCGGAAACGTATTGCGCCAGATATTGAACCCGTAGTCGCCGGGGGTGTCCGGCGGCTGTATTCCGCGATTGTTGAAATGCGCGGACAGATTGACGACGGTGTTTCCCAATCCCATCACATCCACTATGTTGCGGCTGTGCTCACCACAGAAAAGGCGGCCACTGCCGTCGATATCCAGATCCGATTCCTTGACTCTGTTTCCGCCGCCCCGGAAGACCTCTGCGAGCGGGTGGCGGCGGTCACCGCGGCCGCGTACGCGGCGGGCGACCTCGTCCCCGGCCTCCCCGTCGCCGACGGCGCCCGCGAACGGGCCGAAGACGTACGGGAGGACCTCGCGGCGGGCCGCGGACTGTGGGTCGCCTCCCTCGGCGGTGAGACCGCCGGTTCGGTGCGGGCCGTGGTCCGCCCCGACGGGGACTGGGAGGTGCGCCGGCTGGCGGTTTCCCCCCGGGTGCGCCACGCCGGGCTCGGCCGGCTGCTGCTGCGCCGCCTCGAAGCGGCGGCCGCGGCCGCGGGCGCCCGGCAGGTGGTGCTCGACGCCGTGGTGGAGCGGGGCAACCCGGCGTTCTACGCCCGGGTCGGCTTCCGTACGGTCCGTCACTTCGGCGCCGCCGACAAGCCGCTCTCCGAGGTGCACATGGTGCGCGATCCGCGCGCCCCGCAGGAGCCCGGACCGCCCTACGCCCCCGGCGGGGACGGCTGGGCGGTGTCCTGGTGGGCCGGTCCGTGCGGCACCCGCTGCCGCACCGGGGCGCCGCTGCCCGCCGCCCCGGAGGAGGCGCTGCTCGGCATCGACTTCCTGCCCGGCGCCACGGCGTCCCAACGGGCCGCTGTGGAAGGGGTGTTGGCCGCCTCGGCGGACCGGCGTACCGAGGACGGGCTGTTCTTCGCCCGTCCCGCCGCGCGGATCGAGGCGTTCGCCCAGCCCCGGCTGATCCACACCGGCCTGCTGGCCTGGTGGCGCAGCCCGGCCGCCCGCGCCGCCCGCACCCCGCGCCCCTGAACGGCGGCCCGGCGGCTCGCGGCGGGGCTGCTCGTCGCGAGCCCGCTCGTCGCGGGGCTGCTCATCGCGGGGCGGCGGCCAGCCGGGCCGCCGCCGCGGCGATCTCCGCCGGGCTGATGCCGGCCAGCTCCAGCAACTGCCGCTCGTCGGCGACGTGGTCGAAGAACCGGTCCGGCACCCCGATCCGGTGCACCCGGCACGGCGCATCCTGCGTCACCACCTCGCAGACCGCGGCCCCCAGGCCGCCCGCCACCAGGTGGTCCTCCACCGTGACGATCCCGCCGGTCTCCCGCGCCGCCGCGAGCACGGCCCGGCGGTCCAGCGGCTTGATCGTGTGCATGTTGAGCACCCGGGCGAAGACGCCCCGCCCGGCCAGCTCCCGCGCCGCCTCCAGCGCCATCGACACCGGGTACGGGCCCGTCGCCACGATGGTGACGTCCGTACCGGCGCGCAGCTCGCGCGCCTTGCCGACGGTGAACTCGTACGGCTCCGCGTGCACCAGGGGCGTCGCCGCCCGGCCCAGCCGCAGGAACAGCGGACCCGGCAGGTCCGCCGTGGCGCGCACCGCGTACTCGGTCTCCACCGCGTCCGCTGGCACCACCACGGTCAGGTTCGGCAGCGTCCGCAGGATCGCCAGGTCCTCCACCGCGTGGTGCGTGGGCCCGTAGTGCCCGGCCGACAGCCCGGCGTGGGTCGCCACGATCCGTACCGGCAGGTTGTTCCCGGCGACGTCGATCTTCACCTGCTCGCAGGCGCGGGCCGCCGCGAACCCCGACAGGGTGTTCGCGTACGGCAGCAGACCGGTCGCCGCCAGTCCCGCCGAGACACCCATCAGGTTGGCCTCGGCGATGCCGACGTTGACGTACTGCCGTGGCAGCTCCTCGCCGAACAGCGTCTCCAGGCCGCCCATGTCGGAGTCCACGCAGATGATCCGCGGGTCGGTCCGGGCCAGCTCCAGCAGCGTCCGGCGGTACACCTCGCGCGCGGGGACCGCGTACCGCTCCTCCCAGGACGGCTCGGCGACTCCAACCGCTTCCGCGGCGGTCTCCGGCATCGTGGCGGTCATCGTGCCCTCCTCGCGTTCAGGCCGGTCAGGGCCCGCTGGAACAGCCGAGGCGTCAGCTGCACCGAATGGGACTTCTTCTTGCCCTCGAACAGGGGCACCCCGCGGCCCTTGACCGTCCGCGCCAGCACCACAGTCGGCCGCCCGCCGGTGTCCGGCAGAGCCGCGAACACCTCGCGCAGCGCGCCCAGGTCGTGGCCGTCCACCTCCGCCACCGCCCAGCCGAAGCTGCGCCAGCGGTCGCCCAGCGGCTCCAGGCTCACGCACTCCTCCGTGGAGCCGGAGATCTGCAGCCCGTTGCGGTCGACGACCGCGACCAGGTTGTCGAGCCGGTGGTGGCCCGCGTTCATCGCGGCCTCCCACACCGAGCCCTCCTGGAGCTCGCCGTCGCCCAGCAGGGCGAAGGCCCGCCCCGGCCGGCCCTGGCGGCGCAGCCCCAGCGCGACCCCCGAGGCCAGCGACAGCCCGTGGCCGAGCGATCCGGTGGGGAACTCCACCCCGGGCAGCCGGCGCAGCGGGTGCCCGGCGAGCCGGCTCCCCGGCGCGCCGTACGTCGCCAGTTCGGCCCGGTCGATGAAACCGCGCTGGGCCAGCACCGCGTACAGGGCGGCGCTCGCGTGCCCCTTGCTGAGCACGAACCAGTCCCGGTCCGCCCAGTCGGGCTGCTCCGGCCGCAGCCGCAGCACCTCGTGGTACAGGACGGTCAGGACGTCGGCCGCGGAGAGACTGCCGCCGACGTGGGTGCCGTGCGCGGTGGTGCCCATCCGCAGGACGAGCTCGCGCACCTCGTGCGCCAGGTCCGCCAGGTCCGCCGGAGCGGCCGGAGCAGCCGGAGCGGCCGGGTCCGCGACGGCCGCAGCCGTCGCGGGCGGGTCGAGCAGGGTGCTCACGCGCTCTCCTCAGGGGTGTTGACCGCGGCGTGCCACGGCGGGCGGTACTCCATGGCCCGCGCCAGCGGCAGCAGGTCCTCGATCCGGTCCCAGACCTTCTCGAAGGCCTGCGCGCACCGGTCGAGGACCGGGCCCGCCGCCGGGTTGAGGTGGATCCGCTGGATCGTCAGCGAGTCCTCGATCACGGCCAGCGAGACCGGGAACTCGGAAATGTCGTGGCGCGGCCGGGCCGCGCCCTCGATCCGCCACGGGTAGCCGCCGAAGCCGGACAGCTCCCGGAAGGCCCGCTGCCCCGGCAGCGGCACCACCTGGTACGGGGCCACCGGCACGCCCTCCGCCTTCAGGGCCCGCTGAAGCACCGCGCGCAGCGCCCCGTCGGAGACCTCGGGGTGGCCCAGGCCCGCCGCCGAGAACCGCAGCCGCAGGATGTGCCAGGCGTGCGTGCGGTCGGCGGGGACCTGCGGGGCGAGCAGCCCCGGCAGCCGGCCGATCCGGTCCAGGAAGGACTCCACGTTCTTGGCGCGCAGCGCGTGGTATTCGTCGAGGCGGGCCAACTGGCACCGGGTGAAGGCGGCCTGCACCGCGCTCAGCTTCTCGTTGCCGGCCAGCACCCGCGAGATGTAGTCGCGGTCCTTGCCGGCCCGCAGGTCCTCGCCGAACTGGCGGCGCAGCACGATCCGCTCGTACAGCTCCTCGTCGTCGGTGGTGATCAGCCCGCCCTCGCCGCAGGTCGGCAGGTTCTTGACCACGTTGAGGCTGGTGGCGTTCACATCGCCTATCGAGCCGGCCCGGCGGCCCTGGTACTCGGCGCCCTGGGCCTGCGCGGCGTCCTCGATCAGCTTCAGCCCGCGGCTGTCGGCGAGCGCCCGCAGCGCCGCCATGTCGGCGGGCAGGCCGTGCAGGTGCACCACGACGATCGCCCGGGTCCGCTCGGTGACGGCCGCGGCGGCCGCCTGCGGGTCCATCGTGAAGGTGACCGGGTCCACGTCGACGAAGACGGGCACCAGCAGCCGCTGCACCACCGGGATCGCGGTCCCGATGAAGGTCAGCGCGGGCACCAGCACCTCGGAGCCCGGCTCCAGGTCGAGCGCGGCCAGCGCCAGTTCCAGGGCCGCCGTCCCGTTGGAGACGGCCGCGCAGTAGCGGGTCCCGGTGTACGCGGCCCAGTCGCGCTGGAGCGCGGACACCTCGCCGCGCCCCGCGTCGTTGGAGGTGAACAGACCGCCGTCCAGCACCCCGCGGACCGCGGCGTGCTCCTCCTCGGTGATCACCGGCCAGCCGGTGAGCTCCTTGCCCATGTCCTGCCGGCGCAGCGACTTGGCGCCGCCGAACATCGCCAGTGTGCCGCTCATGTCGTCACCAGACCGCTCTCGTGGGGATCGGGCAGGCCGGCGGGCGCCGGTGCCACCGTGGTCAGCGCGAGGAGTACGAGCCCCTCCTGCTCGGGCAGCCGTACGCGCTCCAGCTCGTCGCGGCGGGTCACCGGTACCCGCAGCCGTACGGCCGCACCCGCCGGGATCTGCGCGGTCTCGGGGTCCGTGCCCCCGGCGAAGTGCAGCCACAGCGTCGCCTCGGCCGCCGCGGCGGCGCGCACCTGGAGGTGCAGCCAGTCGTAGCGGCCGCGGGGCACCTCCAGCACCCGGCCGTCGAAGGGCACAGGGCCGGCCAGCGGTATGGCGGCCAGGCGGCCGGGCGCGCGGCTCACTGCGCGTCCCAGACGGCGAGCCGGGCCAGGACGTAGTCCACGTACGCGCCCACCAGGTCGGTGCCCAGGACCTCGATCGCCCCGTGGAACTCGGGGGTGTGGTTGACCTCGTTGACGACCATCCGGCCGTCCTTGTGCTCGATGACGTCGACGCCGAGGACGCCCTCGCCGATCGCCTCGGCGGTCGCGGTCAGCAGCTTGACCAGGTCGTCGGTGAGCGGACACACCTCGGTGCGGCCACCGAGCGCCGTGTTGGTGCGCCAGTTCTCGGAGATCTTGTAGATCGCGCCGACCACCTCGCCGCCGAAGACGTACGCCTTGATGTCGCGGCCGGGCTTGTCGATGTACTCCTGCACGTAGGTGATCTGGTGGTGCGGCCCGGGCAGCGCCGCCCGGTGCTCGAAGATCGCCTCGGCGCCCTCGTGGTCGTGCAGCCGCGCGCCCATCCGGCCCCAGGAGCCGGTCAGCGGCTTGACCACCGCGGGGTAGCCGAAGGCGTCCAGCGCGTCCAGCGCCGCGTCCGGGACCAGCCCGACCATCGCGCGCGGGGTGGGCAGTCCGCCCTCCCGCAGGGCGAGGGTGGTCAGCAGCTTGTCCCCGCAGAGGTTGATGATCCGCGAACTGTTGAGCACCGGCACGCCCAGGTGCTCCAGCAGCCGGCTCGCGTACGCGTTGCGGGTGTGCGAGATCTCCCGGCTGAGCGCGCCCCGGTAGGGCAGCGCGCCCGGCCCGTCGAGCTGGAACGTCAGGCGCCGGGTGTCGAGCTGTTCGAACTCGATGTCCCGCTTGCGCAGTTCGGCCAGGAGCAGGCGCTCCTCCAGCCGCACGCGCGAGGTCAGTACCGCCAGCGGTCGTCGTGCTGTGTTCACGGCGTGCCGCCTCCCATTCCGTTGAGGGCACCGGTCGTGGTGCCGAGGGCCACCGACTGCGCCAGCCGCGGCAGCGCCGCCGTCAGGACGTCGATGGCGGTGAGGTATTCCGGCAGAGCGATGTGCTCGTCCTCGGTGTGGCAGTAGCGGGAGTCGCCGGGACCGTACGCGGCCGTCGGCACCCCCCAGACAGGACCCACCACGTTCCAGTCGGCGGTGCCCAGCTTCAGCTTCGGTACCGGCCGGGCGCCCGTCTGCCGGATGGCGGCCGACAGGGCCTTGACCACCGGGTCGGTGCGCGAGGACCGCACCGCCTCGACGTGTTCGACGACGGTGATCCGCCGTCCGCCCGCCAGTTCGCCGAGCGCGGCCCGGAAGGCGGCCGCGTCGAAGTGCACCGGCACCCGGCACGACACCTCGATCCAGGCCTCCTCCAGGCCGCCGCCCAGGGCGACCACCGAGGGCAGCGCCTGGTCGAACAGGGCGCTCGCGGTCCCGGGCCCGTAGCGGCGCAGGAGCCACTCCCGTACGCCGAACCAGAAGTCCGCGACGATCTCCGCGGCCGTCGCCTCGGGCGAACTGGTGTGCGCGGCCGGCTGCTCGGCGGTCATCCGGAACCGGAAGACGCCCTTGTAGCCGATCCCCACGCAGGTGGCCCCGCTCGGCTCGCCGATGACCACGGCGTCCGGGCGCATCAGGCCGGCCAGGTGGCGGGCGCCGGCCGAGGTGCGCTCCTCGTCCACCGCGCCGACCACCGTGATCCGCGCGTCGGTGGTGTCCGCGAGGCGGGCCGCCGCGCAGACCATCGCGGCGAGCGGCCCCTTCGCGTCGACCGTGCCGCGCCCGTACAGGACGTCGCCCGACAGCCGGATGGGCACCTCGCCCGGCACGGTGTCCATGTGGCCCAGCAGCAGCAGGTGCGGCCCGTCGGCCGGGCCGACCGAGCCGTGTACGTTCCCGGCCGCGTCGACGTGCGTGTCGAAGCCGAGCCGGTCCATCGACGCGGCCAGGAAGGACCCGACCGCGGCCTCGGTGCCCGAGACGGAGGGGATGTCGACGAGCGAGCGCAGCAGCGCGGTCTCGCCCGTACGGTCCATGGCGCTCACGCCCGCGTCACCCGCCGGCCGGGACGGCCGGGACGGCCGGGACGGCCGGGACGGCCGGGACGGCCGGGTTGAGGTCGACCAGCAGCATGTCGCGCACCGCCGTACCGTCCAGCGGGCTGATCGGGGACACCTCGTGCGTCACCCGGGCGTCGTCGACGAACATCGAGTCCAGCGGGTCGAGCAGGGTCAGCCGGACCGGCTCGCCGCCCTCGGGGTGCACAGTCGAGAGCCCGCCGCCGCACCGGTCCCGGCGCAGCAGGTGCATCCCGACGTACGCGTGCCCGTCGCGGTGGCGGCCCTCCGGGGTCGGTTCGCCCTCGCCGCCCGGCTCGGCCAGGATGCGGATCAGGTGGACGCCGACCTCCCAGGAGGTGGTGCCGCTCAGTTGCGCGGCCGCCCGGGCGTCCAGCCCCACGAGCGCGAGCATGCCCTCGTGCAGCAGCACCTCGGGGGCGATCGGCGCGAACACCCGGTCCTGCCCCCGCCACATGTGGATCACGTCCTGGCGGAACGAGGCGTGCGGCAGCGGCGCGAACGAGGCCGTGCCGTCCGCCTCCACCTCCACCCGCAGCCGCCCGTAGCGCCGCAGCCGGAACAGCTTCCCGCCGGGGATGCCGGTGTCCGGCTCCAGGTCCTCCCAGGCCGCGCGGAAGTCCTCCAGGGCGTCCGCGGGCAGCAGGTGCCGGATCCGGTCGCGGCGCAGGCAGGTGAAGCCGGCCCGGGCCGTCTCCCGGGCCAGGCCGTCGGCGCAGTCGCCGGCCGGCGGTCGGGTCCGGACTGCCTCGTCCGGCGCGGTCACTCCCGTACTTGTCACGATCGCCCCTTCAGCAATGATGCGTATGACCGGCGATCACGCTGCCGGTCCGGGCCGCGGCGAAGGAGTCCGGATTTCCCCCGACTCCACTCGCGCGCCCGTCCCGGGGAGGCTTCGGGCCAGACACACACGTCGACGAGGAGCCCCGGCATGCCGCGAAACGTCAACGACCGACTGGCACAGCTCACCCCGCAGCAGCGCGCCGCGCTGCTGGGGGAGCTGCGCGCCAACCGTGAGCCGCGGCAGGGCAGCGACCGCATCGCCGCCGCCGGCCGCGACGAGCCGCTGCCGCTGTCGTCCGTACAGCAGAGCCTGTGGTTCCTCGACCAGTGGTCCGACGGGCTGGCCTTCTACAACACCCCGCTCGCGCTGCGCCTGCGCGGCCCCCTCGACGTGCCCCTGCTGCGCTCCGCCCTGAGCACCGTCGTCGCCCGGCACGAGACCCTGCGCACCCGCTACCTCGCCACCCCCGACGGCCCCCGCCAGATCGTCGACGCGCCCGCGCCCGCCACCCTGGAGCTGCTCGACCTCTCCGCGCTGCCCGCCGCCGAACGCGAGGCGCGCACCCGCGAGACCGCCTCCCGCGAGGCCCGCCGCCGCATCGACCTGTCGGCCGGCCCGATGCTGCGCGCCACCCTCGCCAAGCAGGGCCCCGACGAGCACGTCCTGGTGCTGTCCATGCACCACATCGCCACCGACGGCTGGTCCACCACCCGCATGGTGCAGGAGCTCACCGAGTGCTACCTGGCCGGGCGGGCCGGCCGCGCCCCCGTCCTGCCCGAACTGCCCATCCAGTACGCCGACTACGCCGTCTGGCAGCGCGACCGGCTGGCCGGCGAGGCCGGCGCCCGCTCCCTGGCGTACTGGCGCGAGCGCCTGGACGGGCTGCCCGCCCTCCAGTTCCCCGCCGACCGGCCGCGCCCCGCCGACCCGAAGTGGACCGGCGCCGAGGTGAGCGCGTACCTGGAACCCGCGCTCCACCGCGACCTGGAGGCCCTCGCCCGCAGCGAGCGCACCCGGCTGCTGCCGGTGGCCGTCGCCGGACTCGCCGCCCTGATGTCCCGCTACACCGGCCAGGAGGACATCGCCCTCGGCTCCGTCTTCTCGGGCCGCACCCGCACCGAGTTCGAGCCGCTCATCGGCTACTTCGCCAACACCGTCGTCCTGCGCACCTCCACCGCGGGCGACCCCACCTTCCGCGAGCTGCTGGCCCGTACGGGCGACGCCGTCTCCGACGCGCACAAGCACCAGGAGCTCCCCTTCGACCAGCTCGTCGGCGAACTGCGGCCCGAGCGCGACCAGAGCCGCAACCCCCTCTTCCAGCACGCGATCTACCAGCTGGGCACGCCGGTGGAGACCGTCCGCATGGGGGACATCGAACTCACCGGTCTGCCGCTGCACATGGGCACCACCAAGTTCGACTGGACGATCGGCCTCTCCGAGCGCTCCACCGGCGGCGTCGACCTGATGACCGAGTACGCCACCGAACTCCACGACGGCGACCGCATCGAGCGGATGCTCGGCCACTACCGCCGGGTCCTGGAGAGCGCCGTCTCCCGCCCCGACGCCCGCCTCTCCGAGCTCGCCGTCCTCACCCCCGCCGAGCACGAGCGGATCCTGGTCCGCTGGAACGACACCGCCGTCCCCGTCGAGACCGCCGGCGGGGTCCCCGCCGCCTTCGCCGCCCAGGTCGCCCGCACCCCCGAAGCCACGGCGGTCGTCCACCGGGGCGCCGCCCTCGACTACGCGGCCCTGGACCGGCGCGCCAACCGGATCGCCCACCGCCTGCGCACACTCGGCGTCGGCCCCGGCACCCTGGTCGGCGTCTGCCTCTCCCGCGGCCTCGACATGCCCGCGGGCCTCCTCGGCGTCCTCAAGTCCGGCGCCGCCTTCGTCCCCCTCGACCCCGACTACCCGGCGGCCCGCCTCGGCCACGTCCTCGGCGACGCCCGGCCCGCCGCCGTCCTCGTCGACGCGGACAGCACCGCCCGGCTGACCGCCGCGGCCGCCCTCGCCGAGGGCTCCGAGCCGGCCTTGCTCGACCTGTCCGCCGACGCCCTCGACGACGCCCCCGACACCGACCCCGGCGTCACCGTCGCCCCGCACGACCTCGCGTACGTCACGTACACCTCGGGCTCCACCGGAAAGCCCAAGGGCGTCATGGTCGAGCACGCCCAGCTCCTCAACCTCTTCCGCGGGCTCGACGACCGGGTCGGCGAGCACTCGCCGGGCACCTGGCTCGCCATCAGCAGCATCTCCTTCGACATGTCCGAGGTCGAGATGTTCTGGACGCTGACCCGCGGCTTCAAGGTGGTCGTGGCCTCCGGCCGCCCGCACGAGCTGCTGCGCTCCGCCCCCGCCCGGCGCACCCGCCCCATGGAGTTCGGCCTCTTCTACTTCGCCAGTGACTCCGGCGACGACGCCCCCGGCGGCAACCGCTACCGGCTCCTGCTGGAGGGCGCCAAGTTCGCCGACCGCCACGGCTTCTCCGCCGTGTGGACCCCCGAACGCCACTTCCACGCCTTCGGCGGCCTCTACCCGGCACCCTCCGTCACCGCCGCCGCGCTCGCCATGGTCACCGAGAACATCGCGATCCGCTCCGGCAGCGTGGTCATGCCGCTGCACCACCCGGTGCGCGTCGCCGAGGAGTGGTCCGTCGTCGACAACCTCTCCGGCGGCCGCGTCGGCATGGCCTTCGCCTCCGGCTGGCTCCACGACGACTTCGTCTTCGCCCCCGAGAACTACGAGGACCGCAAGCAGGTCATGATCGACGGCGTGCGGACCGTACGGTCACTGTGGCGCGGGGAGTCGGCCACGCTGACCGCCGGCAACGGCAAGGACGTCGAGGTCCGCATCCGGCCCCGCCCCGTCCAGAACGAACTGCCCGTCTGGCTCTCCTCCGGCGGCACCCCCGCCACCTTCAAGGCCGCCGCCGAACAGGGCGCCAACATCCTCACCCACCTGCTCGGCCAGGACCTCGACCAGCTCGCCGAGTCCATCCGGCTCTACCACGACACCTGGCGGGAGAAGTTCGGCGCCGAGGGCGGCAAGGTCACCCTCATGCTGCACACCTTCCTCGACGAGGACCGCGACCGGGCCCTGACGCTGGTCCGCGAGCCGTTCATCGACTACCTGCGCACCTCCCTGGACCTGGTCCGGGTCCTGGGCCAGCGCATGGGCGTGGACGTCGACCCCCGCAACATCGGCGAGGACGACCTCGACGCCCTCCTCGGCCACGCCTTCGACCGGTACGTGCACACCAGCGGCCTGTTCGGCACCCCCGAGGACTGCCTGGAGCTGATCGACAAGCTCTCCGCCATCGGCGTCGACGAACTCGCCTGCCTCGTCGACTTCGGCATCGACGCCGACGACGTACTGGGCGGCCTGGAACACCTCGACCGGCTGCGCGTCCTCGCGGGCGACCCGCTGGGGCGGGCGCGGCAGGAAACCGGGACGTCCACGGGATCCGGCCACAACGCCTCCCTCGCCGAGCTGATCGCCGAGCACGGCGTCACCCACCTCCAGTGCACGCCCTCCCTCGCCCAGCTGATGCTCGACGACCCCTCCGGAGCGGCCCGCGAGGCCCTCGGAGCCCTCGACGTCCTGCTGGTCGGCGGCGAGGCGGTGCCCACCGCGCTGGCCCTGCGGCTGCGCGAGGCCACCGGCGCCAGCTTCCACAACATGTACGGGCCCACCGAGACCACCGTCTGGTCCACCGCGGCGGCCATCGACGGCTCCGACACCGAGGCCCCCACCGTCCCCGTCGGCACCCCCATCGCCAACACCGCGGTCTACGTCCTCGACGCGCACGGCGCCCCGCTGCCCGTCGGCGTGCCCGGCGAGCTCCACATCGGCGGCGACGGCGTCTCCCGCGGCTACCACAACCTGCCGGAGCTGACCCGCGAGCGGTTCCTGCCCGACCCGTTCCGGCAGGACCGGGCAGGCGGCGCCCGCATGTACCGCACCGGCGACCTCGCCAAGTGGCTGCCCGACGGCCGCCTGGAGTTCCTCGGCCGCGGCGACGACCAGGTCAAGGTCCGCGGCTACCGCGTCGAACTCGGCGAGGTCGAGACGGCCCTGCGCGACCACCCCGGCGTCGGCTCCTGCGTGGTGGCCGCCCGCGGCCCGGCCGGAGCCCAGTACCTGGCGGCCTACCTGGTGGCCGCTCCCGGCCAGGGCGCCCCCGGCGCCGACGCGCTCCGCGCCCACCTGCGCGAGCGGCTGCCCGAGTTCATGGTGCCCGCCCGCTACACCGTGCTGGACGCGCTCCCGCTCAACGCCAACGGCAAGGTGGACCGGTTCAAGCTGCCCGACCCCTCCGCCGCGGCCGCCGACGGCCCCGCCCAGGCCCCCGCCACCCCCACCCAGAAGATCCTCGCCGAGGTGTGGCAGCAGCTCCTGGAGGTCCCCTCGGTCGGCATCCACGACAACTTCTTCGACCTCGGCGGACACTCCATCACCGTCATCCGGGCCGTCGACTTCGCCAACAAGCGCGGCGTGCGCATCACCGCCCGCCAGCTCTTCCAGCACCAGACCGTGGCCGAACTGGCCGCCGTCGCCGACCAGGAGGCCGCCTCGGCATCCACGGCCGGCGCCGTGCCCGCACCGGGCGGCACCCTCACCCTCCTCAAGTCCGGCTCCGGGCAGCTGCCCCCGCTGTTCTGCGTCCACTCCAGCACCGGAACCTCCGCCTCCTACTTCCCGCTGGCCCAGCACCTCGAAGAGGACCGGACCGTCTACGGCATCGACGCCGCGCCCATCGTCCCCGGCGCTCCCGAGGACTCCCTCGACGAGCTCGCGCAGCGCTACCGGGACGCGATCCGCGAGGTGCAGCCCGAGGGCCCGTACCACCTGCTCGGCTGGTCGCTCGGCGGCGGCATCGCCTGGGCGGTGGCCTCGCTGCTCCAGGCCGAGGGCGCCGAGGTGGCGCTGCTGGCCCTGGTGGACACCCAGCCGCCGGCGCAGCTGCCCGAGCCGCTCGGCCACGCCGAGTCTGTGTGCGCCTTCGCCGACAGCTTCGCCCTGTCCATGGGCCGGCCCCCGCTGCACACCGACCCGGACACCGTCCGCGCCCTGCCGCAGGAGGCCGCGTACGAGGCGGTGCTCGGCCGGCTCGCCGAGGCGGGCCTGGTCCGCGACGGGGAGGACGGGGAGATCCTGGCCCGGGCCCGGATGTTCACCGCCATGACCCGGGCGGCCTCCACCTGGCGGGCCACCCCGTACCGCGGGCCCGTCGAACTGCTCGTCGCCGACGACCCGGGCGATCTGGACTGGTTCCGCCGGGGCTGGGAGCGGCACGCCGACGGCCCGGTCCGCACCCGGCTCGTGCCCGGCACCCACTTCACCGTCATGCAGGGCACCGGCGCCAAGGACATCGCCGCCGCGCTCGGCGAACTGCTCCCGGAAAGCCGCCTCGGATGACCGTCATGGAGACGCCGCGGGCCGCGAGGCCCGCACTGGACACCCTGCTGCGGTCGGTCTTCCGCCAGCACGCCGCCGGGGTCGCGGTGATCACCGCCCGCGGGGCGGACGGCCGCCCCCACGGGTTCACCGCGACCTCGCTGATCTCGGTCTCCGCCGACCCGCCGGCCCTGGCCTTCGCGATCTCCGGCGGAGCCTCCAGCTGGCCGGCGGTCGCCGCCGCCGAGCACGTCGCGGTGCACCTGCTGGGCGAGGACCAGGCCGCGCTGGCCGCGGTCTTCGCCCGCAGCGGCGCCGACCGGTTCGCCGCGGCCGACTGGTCGCCCGGCCCCCGCGGGGCCCCGGTGCTCTCCGGGGTCCTCGCCTGGCTGGTGTGCCGGGTGACCGCCCGGGTCCCGGCGGGCGACCACCGCATCGTGGTGGCCGAACTGGTCACGGGGGACCCGGGCCCCGCGGACCGCCTCCCCCTCCTCTACCGCGCGGGCGCCTTCACGGCACTGCGCCCCACCGCCCCCTGACCGCAACCCGGGCCGGGGCGGGTCCCCTCCCGCCCCGGCCCGGCGGCTGCCACCCCCGAACGGGGGCCGGAGCCCCCCTGGCCGGTACCGGCCAGGGGGGCTCCCGGCGCGGCTAAAGCTCGTACGGGAGCCAGCCGCAGCGGACCGCGCGGACGCCGGCCTCGAACCGGCTCCGCGCGCCGAGGCGCTCCATCAGGACCGTCGCGATCCGGCGGGCGGTACGGTGCGAGACCCCCAGCCGCTTGGCGATCCCCTCGTCCGTGTGCCCCTCGGCCAGCAACCGCAGCACGGCGGCCTCCTGCCGGCTCAGGGCCTCGTCGCTCCCGCGGGGCGAGGCGGCCTCGCCGAACGGCTGCGCCTGGTCCCACACGCTCTCGAAGAGCGTGCACAGCGCGGTCAGCGTCCCGTGGCCGGTCAGCACCACGGCCCCCGCCAGGCTGTCCTCGCTGTTGAGGGGGATGATCGCGGTCTTGCGGTCCAGGATCGTCATCCGGGTCGGGAGGACGGCCACCGTACGCACCTGGCCGCCCTGGCTGGTCAGCCAGTTCACGTGCTCCACCGTCGGCGGGCTGTTGCGGACCGCGTCGACGTAGATCGTGCGCATCACCACCCCGCGCTTGAGCAGGCGCTCGTTCAACGGCCGGGCGGCGGCCATGTTCTCCTCGCTCTGCCCGCCGTCGGGCACGAAGGCCATCACCTCCTGTTCCACCTCGTTGGTGAACCGGGCCAGCCGGGCCCGTATCTGCTCCACCCCGTTGAGGTGCTCCACTCCCGCGTGCGCGGCGGCCGGCTGCAGACCTGCGTACTCCGAGATGAGCTGGGAGGCGGCCGCCCGCGAGGCGGCGATGCGCTGCCGGTGCGCCGCGAACTCCGCCTGCTGGCGGGCCAGCAGGTGCTCCAGCCCCAGCTCGGGGCTGACCGCGCGCGGATGGTCCGGGAAGTCGGCCCGGTCGTGGACCACCAGGCACAGCTCGGCCAGCCGCCCCCAAGCGCGCCGGATGTCCTCTTCGGTCCAGCCCAGCCGTTTCGCCAACGCGGTCGCGTCGTCCCTCGGATGGGCGAGCATGGTGCGGTAGACGGATTCTGTGGGCCCGTCCAACCCCAATGACTCAAGCACTGGATCCCCCTGCTGAACAGAGCGGCGGGCTGGTCGCTCCGCCCTGATCATGCCAAACGGCAAGCTGCCGATCGAGGGGATGAAACCACTCTGCGCGGCCCCGCGCCACAGGGATCCCGCCAGTGGACTGAAGGGGCCAGGGCCCAATCAGGCCAGCCGGTTTCCCTTCACCTGCACCCACCGCTCGAAGGATGCTTGAGCCACGGCGGAAAACAGCCGCCGCACAACTCGGCACAAGCCCCCCGAACCACGTCAACCGCGGGACGTGCGAGGGGAGTTCGAGTACCTCACCCCGACTCCTGGATGGGACCGCTCATGCTCCGCGCCCGCTTCGCCCCGATCGCCGCCAAGACCGCCGCCCTCGCCCTCGCCGCCCTGTTCCTCCTGCCGGCCGGCGGCGCCGCGACCGCCACGGTCCTGGCCGACGGGCCCATCGCGCCGGGCGCCACCCAGCCGGCCCCCGGCACGGGCACCGGCGGCACCGGCACCGGCAGCGGCACGGGCGACGACATGGGCTGGGGCTGACCGGACCGCACACCGGGGAACCGGCCTCGAACCCGCGGGAGACCACGTGGACATCCGACAGCTGACGACCTTCCACCGGGTGGCGACACTGCTCAGCTTCACGCGGGCGGCCACCGAGCTCAAGTACGCCCAGTCCAGCGTCACCGCGCAGATCAAGGGACTGGAGATCTCCCTCGGCGTCGAGCTCTTCGAACGCCTCCGGGGCAAGATCCAGCTCACCCCGGCCGGTGAGCGCCTGATGCCGTACGCGGAGCAGATCCTCTCCCTCGCCGACGAGGCGCGGGGGGTGACGGCCGGCCTGGGAGACCCCTCCGGGGTCCTGACCATCGGCACCATGGAGAGCCTGATCTCCTACCGGATGCCCCCCGTCCTGGAGTACTTCCACCACCGTTACCCGCTGCTCCAGCTGGTGCTCCGCCCCAGCCTGTGCGCCGAGACCTGTCACTCGCTGCGCCAGGGCTCCTTCGACCTGGGCTTCCTGATGGAGGCCGAGACGGAGCACTCCGGGGTGCAGACCGCCGTACTGGGCTCCGAGCCGCTGGCCGTGGTGGCCGCTCCCGACCACCCCCTGGCGTTGGCCCGAGGCCTGACGACGCAGGACCTGCGCACGGCCGCCGTCCTCGCCCCCGAGGCCGGCTGCGCCTACCGTGAGCTGTTCGAGGCCGAGCTGAACGACGGCTCGGGGGAGCCGGTCTCCTTCCTGGAGTTCGGCAACATCGAGTCCATCAAGCGGGGCGTGGCCGCGGGCCTCGGCATCAGCCTGCTGCCGACGATGACGGTGGCCGAGGCGGTGGAGAGCGGCCAGCTCGCCGTCCTCGACTGGGAGCCGCCCTTCGAGGTGTTCACCCAGCTCGCCTGGCGGCGCGGCAAGCAGCTGTCGCGGGAGATGCGCCTGTTCGTCGAGCAGACGGTCGCCTTCATGTCCGAGTACTACCGGCCGGCGGCCGCGGCCGCGGCGGCCGCCTGAGGGGGCTCACAGGTGGACGCGGCGGGCGGTCGGCGAGGCGCGGTGGCGGATGGTCCACAGGCTGCGCCGTACGTAGGTGCGCTGGACCCAGCGGTCCAGCCCGTCGTAGCGGGGCGTGAACACCGAACGGGCGTGCACGCCCTTGCGGTTGTTGACCAGCAGGGCCTGGCCGGGCCGCAGCCGCACGGGCTGCGCCACCGAGCGGCAGACCTCCTGGAGCCGCAGCAGCGCCGTGCCCGCCGCGGTGGTCATCGGGCGCACCCCGTTGGCCGCCACGGTGATCTCCGGGAAGGCCGCCGCGCCGCCGATGAGGGGCACCGGGTCGGAGAGCACCTCGCGGCCGCCGGCGTGGGCCCGGGTGTAGCCGCCGGGGGCGTTCAGCCGGAACAGCGGGCTGCGCAGCGTCGTCAGCACGTCGTCGCCGAGGGAGGCCGCGATGTCGCGGGCGTCCGCGTAGTACGTCACGGCCTCGCCCTCGTGGTCCGCGCGCAGGCAGTTCAGCACCAGGAAGTCGGGGTTGGCCAGGTCGTAGCGGCCCGCCGGGTCGTGGACGATGTCGCTGTGGAAGTTCAGGAAGGACCGCGAACCCTGGTTGGTCTGGGTGTGCTCGCCGCCCGGGACGGGCACCACGTCGTGGACGATCCGGCCGTCCTTCTCGGTGAGCATCCCCACCGGCTCGCCCAGCAGCCCGCTCAGCCCCAGCAGCACCCCCTCGGCGACGAAGGTCGCCTTGGCCGGGCTCGGACCGCCGTCGAGCGGGGTGGGCGGCAGCAGGGCGTCCTGCGGCAGGTTCCCGACCAGCGCGACCCCCGGCGTGTCGGGGTGCCGGCCGAAGTCCAGGAGCCGGCGCAGCAGTTCGGTCGGCAGCTGGGCGAAGACCTGGTGGCAGCGGGCCGTGGCCCAGTCGAGGTCCGCGGCCGGGTCGGCCAGCCGAGCCAGGTCCCGGCCCACCGCCTCACGCACGGAGTCGGGCAGGTCCCAGACGGCGAGCGCGGAGCCGCTGTCCGGCCGTACGCCCAGGATGTCGGCGACGGTCATGGTCATGTGCATCACACTCCTGCGAGTCTCAGGGGCCGGGCGCGGGAGGCCGGGCCGTTCTCGAACGTGCCGTGCAGCCGCCGCGCGAGGGCCACGGCCCCGTCCGCGTCGGCCGCCAGATGCGTGGTCGCCACCGGGCCGCGCAGCACCGTCACCGGTACGCCCGCGCTCGACCCGGGGGCGAGGCCCCGGCGGCGGTGGAACTCCGCGAGGTCCAGGAACCCGCCGACGGCCACCACCAGCGGGCCCTCGGCCAGCCGTACGGCGTCCGCGTTCGCCGCGCGCAGCGCCGCGTACGCCCGGTCGGCGGCGGCCTCGCTGCCGTACCGCAGGGCGGCGGAGCGCCGGTTGAGGACGACGGCGGACACCGGTTCGCCCGCCGCGCCCACCCGGGTGCCGTGCGCGAACGGCGGCCGGCCGTGCCGCAGTACGAGCTCCACGCCGCACTTGCGGGCCATCTCGACGGCCCGCCGGTGGATCACCTTCGCGCCGTGCAGCGACAGCAGCGAGGCCGTGCCGTACGAGACCATCGGCAGCAGCCGCGCCCCCGGCACCAGGTGCGGGTCCGCGCTGTAGATGCCGTCCACGTCGGAGTGGATCTCGCACGTGCGCGCGCCGACGGCCGCGGCCACGGCCACCGCCGACAGGTCCGAGCTGTTCTTGCCGAGCCAGGTCGGCCGGCCCCGCGCGTCCACGGCCTGCCCTCCCGGTACGACCACCACCTCGTGGCCGGCCAGGGCCGCGGTCAGCGCCCCCGGGTCCGTGTGCACGAGCCGGGCCCGCGCGAACACCGAGTCCGAGACCAGGCCCAGCTGCTGCCCGGCCAGTACCGCAGAACCGATGCCCGCCCGGTGCAGGGCCGCGGCCAGCAACTGGGCGCCCGCCGTGTCGGCCAGCGTCAGCAGCCCGGCCAGGGTCTCGTCCTCGGGATGCGGATCGATGCCCAGCAGCCGCTCCCGCAGCGCCTCCGTCTCGCCCGGCCCCGCGCTCACCACCACGGCCAGCGGGCCGCGCTCCTCCCGCAGCCGGCGGCCGACCGCGTCCGCGACGCGCTCGTACCCGTCCGGCCCGGCGAAGCTCGACCCGCCGAACTTCAGGACCCGCGCCCCGCTCACAGCGTGCCCCGGGCCAGGAGTTCCTCCGCGATCTGCACCGCGTTCAGCGCCGCGCCCACCCGCAGGTTGTCGGCGACCAGCCACAGCCAGAACCCCCGCGGGTCGTTCGGCGAGACCCGGATCCGGCCCACGTGCACCCGGTCCGGGTCCTCCAGGGCGGCCGGCACCGGAGGCCGGGCCTGCGGCCCGTCGTACACGCTCACCTCGGGCAGCGCGCCGAGCAGCGCGACGAGTTCACCTCGCTCGACCTCACCGGCGCACTCCACCCACACCGACTCCGAGTGCCCGTTGACCACGGGCACCCGTACGCAGGTCGCGGTCACGTCCAGCCCCGGCTGGCCCAGGATCCGCCGCGACTCGTGCAGCAGCTTCTCCTCCTCGCGGGTGAAGCCGCTCTCCAGCACCTCGTCGATCTGCGGAAGCACGTTGAACGCCAGCGAGGGGGTGAACCGCTTCGACAGCGGCTCGGCTCCCGGGTCCTGGAGCGCCAGCGCGCACGCCTCCTGGAGCTCCTCGATCCCCGAGTGCCCCAGCCCCGACGCCGCCTGGTACGTGCTCACCACGACCCGGCGCAGCCCCCAGCGCCGGCCGACCGCGTCCAGCAGCCGCACCAGCGGGATGGTCGAGCAGTTCGGGTTGGCGACCGTACCGCCGACCGGCCGCCGGTCCAGCTCCGCCCCGTTGACCTGCGGGACCACCAGCGGGGTCGCCGGGTCCATGCGGAAGGCACGGGTGTTGTCGATGACGAGGGCGCCCGCGGCCGTGGCGCGCGGCACCCACCGCTCGCTGACCGCCGTACCGGCCGAGAAGAACGCCAGGTCCACCGAGCCGAAGTCGAACTCCTCCAGGTCCCGCACGGTGTAGTAGCGGCCCGCGACGCACACCTCCCGGCCGGCGGAGCGCGGCGAGGCCACCAGGTACAGCTCGCGGTAGGGCAGCCCCCGCTCCTCGAACAGCTCGACGAGGGTGCCGCCGACCGCGCCGGTCGCGCCGATGATGGCGATGCGGGGCGCTGAGGGGTCGCTGACGAGGGTCACACGAATCTCCGATCTCGATCGTTCAGTACAGGGGAACCGGGTAGTGCAGACCACCACCGGTCCACAGCTCGTTGAGGCCGCGCGGCACGTCCAGCCCGGAGGCCGGGCCGAGCGCGCGCTCGTACACGTCCGCGTAGGTGCCGACGGCGGCCAGGACGCGGGCGGCCCACCGCGGGTCCAGCCCCGCGGCCGGCCCGTGCCGGCCCGCCGCCCCGGCCACCCGCTCCAGGGCCGCGGCGCGGTTCCCGTCCCCGGGCCCGGCCCGCGCCACCTCGTGCTCGGCGGCGAGCAGCAGGTTCACCACCCACCGGCACAGCCGCAGCCAGCCCGGGTCGTCTTCGCGGACCGCCGCGGCCATCGGCTCGCGCGAGATCGTCTCCGCGAGGACCGTGTGCTCCGCGGGTACGGGAAGCAGCGCCCGCTGCCCGGCCAGCGCCACCCGGTCCAGCACCAGCGCGGCGCACCCGCCGTCGGCGTAGCCGGCCAGCGCGGCCGCGGGCGTCGGGAACTCCCGTACGCGGACCGCCAGGCCCCTCGGGCCGTACCAGGCCGCCAGGTTGGCGGCGCTCGTGGTGCCCGCCTGCACCGCGAGCTCGCGGCCCGCCAGAGCGGCCGGGCCGCTGACCCCGTCCGCCGCGCGGACCAGGAAGCCCTCGCCGTCGTAGCAGGTCACCGCGGCGAACAGGACGGGCCAGGCCGCCTCGCGGCCCATCGTCCAGGTGGCGTTGGCCACCGTCAGCTCCGCGCCGCCCGCCGCCAGTACGGCGAGCCGGTCCGCCGGGTCGGCGGGCACCCACTCCACCGCCTCGGCGCCGCCGAGCGCGGCAGCGGCCACCGCCCGGGCCACGTCCGTGTCCAGGCCCGACCACACCCCCCGCGCCGAGCGCGCCGACAGCCCCGGCACACCGCGGCTGACCACCGCGCGCAGCGCCCCGTACGACCGCACGGCGGCCAGCGTCGGCCCGGCGCCGGCCCCGGAGTCCGCCCGGCCCGTCGCGCCCGCCCGCGCTGCGGAGTCCGCCCGGCCCGTCGCACCCGCCCGGTCGGCGCTCATGCCGCCGCTCCGTCGCCGAGCCGGCGGCCCAGCACGTCCTCCGCGTCGAAGCGGCGCTCGTTGAAGCCGAGCATGTCCAGCAGCTGCCGGGAGCCGACCGCCGCGGCCGCGGCCTCGGGCACGGCGCGCCGGGCCCGCCGGGGGAGCGGGACGCGCCCCGGGTCCGCCCAGCGCAGCACCCCCCAGGGGTCCACCACGGCCCGCGCCCGGTTGGCGTTGTCCGGGTGCAGGCAGTACGGCACGTCCAGCAGCCCCGTCGCGAACGACCGCAGCAGGGCTTCGCCCACCGTCGGCGCCTGCTCCAGCACGCAGTCCACCAGCAGCGCGGCCTCCTCGTACACGCCGTACGGGCCCGGGACGGCCACCGGCCACGTACGCGTACGGCCCCGCTCGTCGGCGGCCACGGCCGCGGCGAACTCCAGCGCGGCCACGTTCTCGTCCAGGGTCGGGATCCGGTGCGCCTCCGCGGGCGTCTTGACCACCAGCCGGGCGGCCCCGCCGTGCACCGCGAGGCGCGCGCTCTCCTCCAGGAGCCGGAAGGCGCCCGCCGCCGAGCGCGGGAAGACCCCCATGAACGTGTACAGCACCACGTGCCAGTCCAGGCCGTCCAGGCCGTCCAGGCCGTCCTGGCCGTCCTGGCCGCAGTCCAGCCGCTCCGCGGCGAGCCGGTGCAGCGCGGCGAGCGCCTCCAGGTCCTGCCCGGGGTGCGTCTGCTGGGCGTAGCTGAGGGAGAGGGAGCGCACCCCGTGCTCGCGGAAGAACAGCGCCTCCAGCACGCTGAGCGCCACCAGCACCGAGGGCGGGCACAGCTGGCCCAGCATGCCGCCGCCGAAGGTCTCCAGGTGCATCGGCTCCTCGCGCGCCGCGATCAGCTCGCAGCAGTGCGCCCAGGCGCGCACCGAGTCCCGCAGCGGTACCCGGCCGTAGGGCAGGCAGTACGAGACCGGGCCGCCCTCGGTGGCGTCCGCACCGGCCGCGCAGGCCGTCGCCACCAGGCGCCCGGCCAGCGCAGAGCCGTGCCGCACCTGGACCGGGAAGCTCTCCGAAGCCAGCCCCTTCAGTACCTCACGCGTACCTTCCGCCCCGTGGGCCACGAGCGGGAAGCCGTTCAACTCCGCCCCGGAGCGCAGCGCCTCCAGCGCCCGCGCGTACTCCCCGACCCGGGTGTAGCTGTCCACGGTGACGGTGCCCGCCGTGGGCGCCGCGACGTCACGGACCGCACGCAGCCCCTCCCGCATCCGGCGCGCGCCGGCGAAGCCCATCCGCGGCTGCACGACCAGCGACCCGGACTCCCGGGCCCGTCGCACGTGCGCCGCGAACCGGCCCGTGCCGGCGGTGCCGGGCCCGCTCATGCGACCGGCTCCGCGGGCGCGCGCCGACGGGGGCGCAGCTCCCTGAGGAAGTCCGCGAACTCCTCCAGCCCGTGCTCGGAGGCGAAGACGGCGTCGTAGCCCGCCGCCACCAGCGCGTCCACGTGGCTGTCGGCCGCGCCGTCCACGCCGAGCTTGCCGCCGATCACCGCGCGCAGCTCCGCCAGGTCCGGGTGCGCCCGCAGGGTCCGTACGAGCCGGGCGCCGTCCATGTGGCCGTGCCCGTTGACGGTGCTGACCACCAGGGCGTCCGGGCGCTCGCGCAGGCAGGCCTCGACGACCTCGTCGTCGGGCGGGCAGGCGCCGAGGTTCACCACCTCGTGGCCGCGCTCCTCCAGCATCAGCTGGAGGAAGACCAGGTTCCAGGTGTGCGCGTCGGACGAGACCCCGGAGACGACGAACTTCCCCGAGCGGCTGCGGTACTTCGGCATGGGACACCCCCGGGTGGCGGATCGGCGCAGGCGGTACACCGATCCTCGTGGCGCTGCCCGCGCCGATTCAACGCGCCGCCGATGGAGAACCGCTATCGCCGCCATCGAAGAATTCGATGTCCGAGGTCAGGGGCGGGGTCCGGGCGGGGCCGGGAACGCCGACGGGGGCGCCGACGGGGGCGCCGACGGGGGCGGGCGATCGAAAAGGGCGATCGCCCGCATCGCCATTCCCGCACGTCCCGCGTTGACCCCGCCCCGGCGGCTGGACAAGGGTTTTTCCCGCCGTCCCCGCGCCGCGGACGGCAGTCCCCTTGGAGCGTCAGGCATGAAGATACTCGTCCTTCACCAGCTGCCGTACCGCAAGGCCGGCTACGACCGGGCCCTCGACCACCGGCGCCACGACGTGACCTACGCGGGACACGCCGACCGGCTGGCCGATCTGCCCGCCGATCTGCCCGCCCGGCGGCTGCCCGTCCCGGCCGACGAGGACTTCGCCGCGGGCGTCATCGCCCGCACCTCACCCGCCGACGGCTACGAAGCGGTGCTGTCCCTCTCCGAGTTCGGCGTCCTCGCCGTCTGCCGGGTCCGCGGCCACCTCGGACTGCCCGGACCCACCCCCGAGCAGGCCGAACTGGCCCACGACAAGGTCCGCATGAAGCAGGCGCTCGCCGGCTCCGGGATCCGCACCCCCCGCTTCGCGGCCGCGCCCGCGCGCGATGCCCTGCTGCCCTGGTCCGGGGCCACCGTCCTCAAGCCGCGCCGCGGCACGTGCAGCGAGGGCGTCCGCGTGTTCCCCGGCGCCCGCCGCGCCCTGGCCGCGCACCGCGCGCTGGCCGAGCCGCGGGCGTACGAGCTGGAGGAGTACGTCGAGGGCGACATCCTGCACACCGACGGCCTCGTCCAGGACGGGGTCCTCGTCCACAGCGTCACCAGCCGGTACGTGGGCAAGCCCGCCGACTACGCCGCGGGCATCCCGCTCGGCTCCCACCAACTGCCCCCCGACGAGCGGTACGAGGACCTCGCCCGCCGCACCGTCGCCGCCCTCGGCATCGACTGCGGCACCGTCCACCTCGAATTCTTCGAGACCCCGCGGCGGGAGCTCGTCTTCCTGGAGGTGGCCAACCGGATGGGCGGCGCCGGGGTCGTCGACGCCCACCTGCGGCACACCGGCATCCACCTGCCCTCCCACGAGATCGCCCTGCGGCTGGGCCTGCCCCGGCCCGCCCCGGACACCCCCAGCGGGCGCTACCACGGCTGGCTCGTCGTACCCGGACACCACCTGCCCGCCGGCCGCCCGCACACCGCGGCCCTCCCCGCGCACCTGCTGGACCACCCCTGCGCCGACCGGATCCACACCCTCCCGCCCGGCACCCCGGCGGCCCGTCACATCACCTACCAGGAGTGGCTCGTACCGCTGGCCGTCGAGGCCTCCCACGCCGACCCGGACGTCCTGCGCGCCTACCTCCACTCCTGCGCCCGAGCCGCCGCAACCCCCTCCGAGGAGGCCGCATGAGCGCCCCCGCCGCCCCAGCCGAGCACGCGACCTCTGCTCCCCCGGCGGCCGCGCCCGCAACAGGCGCAGGCGCAGGCGCAGGCGGTGGCGGAGGCGGTCGGGTCGTGCGGTACTACCCGACCGACCTCCTGCTCGCGCTGGAGGAGGCCGAGCGGCCCGGATCCGGGCTCGACGAACTGCTCGACGCGCACGGACTGACGGCCCTGCGCCCGCTCTTCGGGGCCGGCGAGGAGTTCGCCGACGGGCTCGACGAGCTCCTCGGCGGCCTCGCCCAGTACCCCTGGCAGCCCCTCACCGACACCAACGACGTCGACGAGCTGCGGCCCGTCGGCACGGTCGTCCTCGACGACCACCGCCCCGGCACCACCCTGCGCGGCCTCCTGCTCGCCTGGGCCACCGGCAACCACGTCACCGTGCGCACCGCGGACCCCGGCTTCTGGCGGGAGCTCACCGCCCTGCTGCGCCGCCCCGGACTGCCCCTGCCCACCGCCCGCACCACCCCCCGCGACACCCCCGCGGAGGTGCCCGGCACCGCGCTGCGCGTGCCCGACCTGCTGCCCCTCGCCGCCCCCGCCCGGGCCCCGGCGCGGTACGACGCGCCCGGCTGGGACCCGGCCCTGTACGCCACCCCCGACACCGCCGGCCCCGACCCGCTGGAGACGCGGTTCCCGGCCGGCCGGCCGCTGCCCGGGCAGGACGCGTTCACCGCCGGGGTGCTGCGCAGCGACTGCCGCGCCGCCTGGACCGCCGCCCTCAGCCGCCGCACCCGCCTGTACGGCACCACCCTCGCCGCCGCCCGCGCCGCGGAGGACCCCCGCCGCACCGGCCGCCTCGACGCCCGGCTGCGCCACACCGCCGCCCGCGCCCGCAGGTCCCCGTACTACCGCGACCTGCCGCCCGTACGCACCCTGGACGACCTGCCCGGCCTGCCCGTGCTCGACAAGGCCGCCCTCGCCGCGCACTCGCTGCCCGCCGGCCGCGGCTTCGCCAGCGGCGCCCGCCCCACCGGCGAGGTGCTGCGCAGCGGCTCCACCACCGGCACGCCGCGCTACATCGTCTACGCCCGCACCGACTGGGACAACATGGTCCGCGAGGCCGTCCCGCTCTTCTACGCCATGGGGCTGGAGCCGGGCGACCGCCTGGTCAACACCCTCTTCGGCGGCGACCTCTACGGCGGACTGACCACGACCGTCACCGAGTTCAGCCGGATGCCGCTCGAATGCTGCACCACCGCGCAGGCCGCCACCCCCGAGTCCCTGCTGATGCTCGCCCGCAGCTTCGGCGCCAACGCCGTCATCGGCGTACCGACGCTGATCGTCCCGCTGCTGCGGGAGGCGTACCGGCAGGACCCGCAGCTGCGCATCGAGAAGGTCCTCTACCTCGGCACGGCCATGGGCCGCGCCGATCGCACCTGGCTGCGCGAGCACCTCGGCACCCGCATCGTCTCCAGCGTCCTCGCCGCCAACGACGGCGCCCAGCTCGGCTACCAGTGCGCCGCCCTCGACGGGATGCTCCACCACGTCAACGACGACTACAACTACCTGGAGGTCGTCGACGACCAGGGCCGGCACCTGCCCGACGGCACCGCGGGGGAGCTGCTGACCACCACCTTCCAGAAGGGCGAGGGACCGCTGATCCGCTACCGCATCGGCGACCGCGGCCGCTTCGTCCACCACGACTGCCCCTGCGGGATCTCCGGCCGCACCCTCGAATACCACGGCCGCTCCGACGGCGTCGTCCGCATCATGGGCGCCGCCCTGCTGCACGGCGAACTCCTCGACGCCGTATCCGGGTTCGGGGTCTGCGAACTCCAGGCCGAGATCACCTCGCAGGGCGGCCGCGACACCCTCACCCTGCGCACCGAGTCCCCCCGCCCGCTGCGCCCCGAGGCCCTGCGCGCCCATCTGGCCGACCGCTTCCCGCTCCTCGCCGGCACCCGGATCTACGAGGACGGCGCCGGCCCGGCCGACTTCCGCGTCGAATGCCACGCCCCCGGCGCCCTCGACCGCCACCCGGTCAGCGGCAAGATCCGCCCCGTCGTGGACCGGCGGGTGGACGGCTGATGCCGCGTGACCGTGACCGCGACCGCGACCGTGAACGCGACCGTGACCGTGACCGTGACCGTGACCGCGACCGCGACCCGGGCCGCGGCCCCGCCCCCGCCCCCGACCGCACCGTCCCCACCCTGCTGTCCTCCATCACCCTCCTGGGCATCGGCATGGGCGTCTACCTGCTCGCCCTCGGGCAGCTCCTGTACGAGCTCACCGGCAGCCCGCAGGCCTTCGCGCTCGCCCTCACCCTCCAGGGCGCCGCCGCCGTCTGCGTCCTGCCCTTCTCCGGGCCCCTCGTCGACGCCCTCGACTCGCGGCGCGTGCACACCGCGTGCAGCCTCGCCCGCGCCGTCACCGTCGCCGGGCTCGCCCTGGCCGGGCTGACCCGGCCGCCGGGCGCGGTGGCGCTGATCGCCGCCGGCGTCGTCCTGCTGGCCTTCGTGGACAACGTCCAGCGCGCCGCCCTGTTCAAGTACACCGCCTGGCACGTCGAGCCCGCCCGACGGGCCCGGCTCAACGCCCTGATCAACGTGGCCGTCCAGGTGGGGGCGCTGACCGGCATGGCCCTGCTCGGCCTGCTGCTCCTGTGGACCTCCCTGGCCGGCGCCCTGCTGGCGGACACCGCCGTCGCCCTGGCCGTCGCCGTCCTCGTACGCGGCCTGCCGGCGACGGCCCCCGAGCCGCGCGGCCCGGCCGCCGGGGTGCTGCGTACGGCGCTGCCGCTGGCCCTGCACGACTGGCGGGCCATGTTCCACCGCTACCGCGGCGACCTCGCCGTCCTCGGCGTGATCGTGCTGTGCGCCGCCGACTTCGTCTTCCAGTCCTGCGTGAGCACCCTGGTCGTCCCGCTGGTGGCGGAGGACTACGGCGGCCGGGGCCAGTACGTCTCCCTGCTGGAGGCGGTCTTCGCCCTCGGCATGATCGCCTCCTCCTTCTTCACCCGGCACACCCAGCGGGCCGCGCTGCTGCCGCTGTGGTGCGCAGTCCAGGCCGCGGCGGCCCTGGCGCTGGGCCTGTCCGCCGCGCCGGCCGTGCACCTGGCGGCCCTGCTCGCGGCCGGCTTCGCCAACCTCTCGGCCCTCACCTGGCTCCTGACGAGCCTCCAGAGCCGCGCGGGCGACGGGGAGAAGGCGAAGATGGCCAGTCTGCGCATGCTGTCGATCGGCCTTGCCACCACCGCGCTGATGCCCCTGATCGGTCACTTCGCCGGGGTCTCCCTCACCGCCGGCTTCGTGGCCACGGCCGCCGTCATGCTGGCCTTCACGGCTCTGGCGGCCGCGACCACCGCCCCCCGCCCCGCCCCGGGGAAAGCCGAAGCCCAAACGCCCGAGCCCGCGACCCGCTGACCGGCCCGGGGGAGCCCGGCGCGCCGGGGAGGCCGGCGACCACGGGGACCGCAGCGAACTCGCCCTGCACCAAGGCCGCCGTGAAGCGAGTGGGGGCTCGGCTGCATCGACTCCCGCTACGGCACCCCGTGCAAGGCGTACGACCAGTGGAAGGCCCGTTCGCCGCACTGGGTACCAAGTCCGAAAGCCCTGAACCGTCCCATCCATTCACGACACGGAAGGACACCCGTCCTCATGCGTACCAGCCTGCGCCGCGCCGCCATCACCACCGGATCCATCGCCGCCGCGATCGTCATCGCCCTGCCCACGAACGCCTTCGCCGTCTCCAAGCTGTCCCAGTCGGCCGCAGCCTCCCAGCTCGGCGCCGCCGGGGTCACCCACTCCTCCTCCGGCGGCTGCACCACCCGCTCGAACGGCACCTGCACCTCGTACGACCAGATCAACCAGGCCACGGTGGACGGGCTGAAGACGCTCAAGAGCGCCAGCGGTTGTGCGATCAACGTCACCGGCGGCACCGAGGTCGGCCACGCCTCGGGCACCTACAGCCACTACAACGGCTACAAGGCCGACATCAACCCCAACACCTGCATCACGAACTACATCCACTCCAGCTTCACGAAGATCTCCACCCGCAGCGACGGCGCGGAGCGCTGGCGGTCCTCGGCGGGCAACGTCTACGCCCGTGAGAGCAACCACTTCGACATCACGTACTGCGGCGGCGTCGCGGCCTGCACCAGCGCGGCCAGTGCCTGACCCTCCGGCACACCCCACGAACCTCAGCAGCAGCAAGGGCGCCGAGAAGGCGTGGAGCACCCGCCACAGCGGCGCCGCGCTGCTGCACGCCGGCTCGGCCATAGCGTTCACTCTCATCCAATGCAACGCCATGTGTGGCTGACGTTGCGTTACGTCCATACCTGTTGCAACGATATTGCGGCTCTGACCTGCTGCGATGGAAATATTGCGCAACGAAGTCGTTGCGTGATTCCTAAACGCTACGTAGCTTTTCCCTCATCGGAAACAGCTAGTGAGTGCAAGTGGAGACCATCATGCAGAAGTTCGACACCGCCGCCCCGATCGCCGCCGTCCTCGGTATCGCTGCGGGACGTATTCAGGTGATCGCCGCCGACCGGGCCGACACGGTGGTCGAGGTCCGGCCCGTCGATGCGTCGAAGGGGCGTGATGTGAAGGCGGCGGAGGAGACCACGGTCGTCTACGTCGAGGGGGTGCTGCGGATCGAGGGCCCGGCGGCGAAGTATCAGATGCTCGGTGCTTCGGGCTCCGTCGAGGTGACCGTTCAACTGCCCGCCGGTTCCGGTGTCGAGGTGAAGGTGGCCGCCGCCGAGTTCCGCGGGGTCGGTCGGCTCGG
>NZ_JBIVXF010000028.1:0-54121 GCF_044769045.1 Streptomyces sp. NPDC090741
GCGACGCGAACGAAGTGAGCGCCCTTGACGGGCCGGACCGCACCGGAAGGACAGTGGACTGTCGGGAAACCCCCGGACTCCCTCTGATACCGGTTGCCGGGACCCCGCTAGCGGGAGATCCCGCCCAGGAACGCAGCCCAGGCCGCCGGCGCCACGGCCAGTTCGGGGCCGGCCGTCACCTTTGAGTCCCGGATGTGGACGGCTTCGGCGCACGCCCCCACCTCGACACATTCGCCACCCTCGCCACTGCTGTAGCTCGACTTCCGCCAGGCGTAGGCGACTTCGAGGCACTGGCCGCCTTCGCCGCTGCTGTAGCTGCTCTTGAACCAGTCCAGGTCGGTGGTGTTCATGGTTCTCCCAGCATCTTCTCGATCAAGGTTAGGGACTCGTGTGGCGTGAGTGCCTGTGCCCGGATGATCCCATAGCGCTCGCTGTAGATCCTTACCTGTTCCGGATCAGTGATGATGTTCGCGTGGCCGTAGGTCTCGGTGTATGCCACCTCGTTGCGCCCCTTGGGGCGCAAGAGTGTGAACGAACTGTCCAGGCTGGGGTGTTCCTCGCGATCCATGGGCATCACCTGGAGATGTACGGTGCGACGCCGTCCGATGTCCAGCAGTCGACGTAGCTGTTCCGCGTGGACCGCCCGACCGCCGGTGGGACGCTCCAGAAGTGCCTGCTCCAGGACAAAGCTGAACGTCGGAGCGGGCCAGCGGTCGAGGATCGCTTGCCGCGCGAGCCGGTCGGCGATCCGCTTCTCGATGGTCTGTTCATCGAGTACCGGTCGGCGATGGCTGAACACGGCGCGCGCGTACGCCTCCGTCTGGAGGAGTCCGGGGATGGCCTGCACGCTGTAGTAGTGCAGCGCAACCGCCTCCGCCTCCGCCTCCGCGAACTTCCGGAACCAATCCGGATGCCGCGTCCGCGCCCGCCTCAGTGCCTCCTTCACCTCCGGGATCGCCACCAGCAGGACGCCCCTGGCGCCCAGCGCACGGTCGGCGTTCTCCAGGAACTCCGGCTGGGGGGTGCGTACTCCCCGTTCGATCGAGGACACCAGGTCCTCGCTCACGTGCACCAGCGCGGCCAGTTCCTTCTGCTGAAGGCCCGCCGCTTCTCTCAGCAACTTGATCATTTTGCCGAGCGCCTTGAAGAGGTGTGTCGTGCCGTCGACCTCGACTGGTCGCTCCGGCTGTTCCTCGCGGTCTGACAGGTCGTTCATAGGCTGAACCGCCCTCGTCCGTACGGGCCGTACACGCAACAGGGGTCGGCCCTACGGGACTCGGCCGTAGTGCCGCCGCCACTGGAAAGCGTACGGCGCTCCGGACACGCTCGGTGAGGTGACGACCGAAATCAGTGACATTGCACAAGAGGGCCGTGAGGGCCGCGCGACCCCCGGGACGCGCGAGTCCCGGATGCTGCTCAGCGCCACCCGCCGCGGGGCGCGGCTCGCGCGGCGGCTCGTGGGGGTTCAGCTGGAGGCCTGGGGGATCCCCTACGGCTGCACGCTCGCCGAGGACGTCGAGCTCGTGATCGGCGAGCTGGCCGCCAACGCCGTCGTGCACGGGCACGTACCCGGGCGGAATTTCGAGGTCGTACTCCGGTACGACGGGCGGCGGGTGTGGGTGGAGGTGAGCGACGCGCGCGGGGAGCAGCGGCCGCCGGAGGCGCCGGCGCCCGCCGGAGGCGCCGGCGCCCGCCGGTCCGTGGTCGGCGGAGGGCGGGCGGGGGCTCGTGGTCGTGGAGGCCGTGGCCCGGGACTGGGGGGTGCGGGACCGGCCGCCGGGGCATCCGGGGAAGACGGTGTGGGCCTGCCTGTAGCGGCGGGTGGGGCCGGCCCTCACTCCGCCCCGGTCAGCACCTCGTCCTGCTGCACCAGGACCTGTTGCCAGGCCGCCTCGTGCCGGTCCCGGGCGGCCTCGTCGTGGAACCCCGCGTGCGTCAGCCGCACATGGGTGCCGATCGGGTGCGGGAGGAGCTCCACGGTGACCACCGTCTCGGCGCCCTCCGTGCCGCCCCGGCCCGTCACCCAGGTCAGCTCCACCAGCCGGTTCGGGACCAGGCGCAGGAAGCGCCCGTAGTGGGGGTGCCTGGTCGGCGGAGCCCCCTGCTCCGGCGCGAACTCCGTCTCGAAGAAGAACGGCGCGTTCACCTCGGCCCTCATCAGGACCGAGCCCGGCGCCGCGAACCAGCGGTCGAACTCCTCGGTCCACCCCGCGTACAGGGTGTGCTCGGTGGCGATCATCGACCGCTCTACGGTCAGCTGGTGGGGGCGGTCCGACAGGTCGGGGACGCGGACCGGCTCGGTGGTGGTCATGGCACCCCACCGTAGGTCCGGCCGGGGCCGTCTCCGGTGCGCGGCGCGTCAGGACTTCCGGTTCAGTCAAACGGTAGGATTTCGGGGCCTTCCCGTCATGGACCAACGCCCTTTGTGCGAACGGCCGTGAGGACCCGGTGAAGCCGAGACGAATGGTGTGTCACATCTGCCGAGGCACCGGTGAGTCGTGTCCGAATACCTGATAGACAGTGGATATCCACGGCTCGACCCGCCGTATACCTTGTCGGCCGCCTTGGGGGGATCGCCGAACTGTGAAGCCGCTTCACCGTCACCTCGTCAACACCTCGCGCAAGGTCCTGTGCACTGCCGCGCTCGCGGCCAGCCTGACGACCGCCGCAGTGGTGACCAACACGTCCACCGCCGACGCGGGCGAGTCCGAGCCCACCCCGGACAGTCCCCAGGCAACCGACCGCGGCGATGCCCGCCTCGATCTGCCCGACCCGCTCGCCGACCCGGCCGTACCGCCCACCACGGGTGCGGGCGCCGGCGAGGGGGCCAGCGGCATACCCGCGACCGCCCTCGACGCGTACAAGCGCGCCGAGCTCTCCGTGGCCGCCGCACTCCCCGGCTGCAAGCTGCCCTGGCAGCTGCTCGCCGGCATCGGCCGCGTCGAGTCCGTCCACGCCTCGGGCTACGGGCTCAAGGCCGACGGCTACACCGAGAAGCCGATCCGCGGCCCGCGCCTCGACGGCAACGGTTTCGCCGACGTCAAGGACACCGACAAGGGCGAGTTCGACGGGGACGCCGTCTACGACCGTGCCGTCGGCCCGATGCAGTTCATCCCGTCCACCTGGGCCAAGTGGGGAGCGGACGGCAACGGCGACTCCAAGCGCGACCCGAACAACATCTACGACGCGGCGCTGGGTGCGGGTCTCTACCTGTGCGCGGGCGACCGGAACCTCTCGGACGAGGCGCAGCTCGACCGGGCGATCCTCAGCTACAACAGCTCGCGCGAGTACGTGAACACCGTGGTCGGGTACATGCACCAGTACCAAAGCGGTGTCGCCGGGGTGCCGAACCCGCCCGTCGGGAACTTCCCGACGCCGCCCACGACCACGCTGCCCACGCCGAGGCCGACCCCGACCCCGACTCCCACCCCGACGCCCAAGCCCACGCCCACCCCGACTCCGACCCCGACGCCCACGCCGTCGAAGCCGCAGGAGCCGCAGAAGCCCACGCCCACGCCGAGCCTGGCCAAGCTGGAGCTGCTCGGCAGTGCGGAGCTCAAGGCCGAGGCCGGGTCCGCGTTCACGGCGGTCCCGCGGATCAAGGCGGTGCTCAGCGACGGCAAGCCGGCCGCCGCGAAGCCGATCCTGTTCGAGCTCAAGGACGACACCACGGGCTCCTTCATCGCCGCCGAGGGCAAGACCTTCCTCGTGGTCGAGACCGACTCCGAGGGCATCGCTTCCCTGCCCGGCCTGAAGGCCGGTGCCAAGGCGGGTGGTTTCACCCTGCGGGTGGCGGCGTACAACACCGAGGCGCAGCTGACGGTGAACTTCACCGGCACGGTCACGGCGAAGCCGGTCCCGGTCGCGGACAAACTGGCCCGGACCGACGCCGGTGCGGACAAGCCGCTGGAGGTCGAGGCGGGCAAGAGCCTCAAGGGCCTGGAGGTCACGGCCACGGCAAAGGGCGAGGCCGCGGAGGGTACGCAGGTCACGGCCGGGCTGGTCGAGAAGAACGAAGACGGTGCGTGGGTCCCGGTGGACCCGGCCAAGTCCAAGGGCCCTTGGTTCAAGGACAAGGACGGCGCCAAGGTGACGAGCCTGCTCCTGGCCCCGACCGGCGCCGACGGCAAGATCGCGCTGCCGGAGCTGTTCACGGCGGACGTCGCCCCGGGCACGTACCACCTGCGTCTGATCACGAAGGACAACGTGGTCCTGATCCTGGACCTGAAGATCACGGCGGCCCCGACGCCGCCGGCTTCGTAGGCAGTCCGCACACGTACACGGACCGCCCCCGGTCACCGTCTCGAACGGTGACCGGGGGCGGTCGGCGTTTCGGGCAAAAGGCAGGAGCCCCGCGACCTCCGCTCGCACGGAGGAGGCAGGGCTCCTTGGGTACTGCTTTTCCAACCGCGATTAGGTTGGCCCAGGCGACTAGGCCGGGGTGACGTTCTCCGCCTGCGGGCCCTTCGGACCCTGCGTGACGTCGAAGTTCACCATCTGGTTCTCCTCAAGGGAGCGGAAGCCAGAGGCGTTGATCGCGGAGTAGTGGACGAAGACATCCGGGCCGCCGCCGTCCTGGGCGATGAAGCCGAAGCCCTTTTCAGCGTTGAACCACTTCACGGTTCCGGTAGCCATGAGCCCTCCTATGGGCCAAAGGGTCGCCCTGCTCCAGAACCTGCTAAGAAGTCTGAAAACTACAAAAGCCTGCGGGTCACATTCTCCGCAGGCCTCGTACTGCAAGGGAAACCAAACTGCAACTTGCGGACGAGCCTAGCACGCACCCTGTGGCGGAGACCAGAGGGAAAGATCACGTCACCCGGACGTTTGAGGCCCGCCCGAAGGCTGACGTGGACGCGGGGGCTAGTCTCGCGATGTGGACGTCTATCGCAGCCGGCCCCGCGTCGGCCACATTCAGTTCCTGAACTGCCTTCCGCTCTACTGGGGACTGGCCAGAACCGGCACGCTGCTGGACCTGGAGCTGACCAAGGACACCCCGGAGAAGCTCAGCGAGCGCCTCGTCCGGGGGGAGCTCGACATGGGTCCGATCACCCTCGTGGAGTTCCTCCGCAACGCCGATCAGCTCGTCGCGTTCCCCGATCTCGCGGTCGGCTGCGACGGCCCGGTGATGTCCTGCGTGATCGTCTCGCAGGTGCCGCTGGAGCAGCTGGACGGGGCGCGGGTCGCCCTCGGTTCGACCTCCCGTACGTCCGTACGCCTCGCCCAGCTGCTGCTTTCCGAGCGGTACGGGGTCCAGCCGGACTACTACACCTGCCCGCCCGACCTGGGCCTGATGATGCAGGAGGCGGACGCGGCGGTGCTGATCGGGGACGCCGCCCTGCGCGCCTCGCTGCACGACGCGCCCCGGCTCGGCCTCGACGTGCACGACCTGGGGCTGATGTGGAAGGAGTGGACCGGACTGCCGTTCGTCTTCGCCGTCTGGGCCGCCCGCAAGGACTACCTCGCCCGCGAGCCGGTCGTCGTGCAGAAGGTGCACGAGGCCTTCCTCGACTCGCGCGACCTCTCCCTGGAGGAGGTCGCCAAGGTCGCCGAGCAGGCTGCCCGTTGGGAGGCCTTCGACGCCGATCTGCTGGAGCGGTACTTCACGACGCTCGACTTCCGCTTCGGGCCCGAACAGTTGGCCGGCGTAAGGGAATTCGCCCGTCGTACGGGATCGAGTACGGGCTATGCCGCCGATGTCGAGGTGGAGCTGCTGAACGGGGACGGCGCGCGCCGCTGATCGCTTCCGGTCGGTTCCCGTGATCGCTTTTCCGAGCGGTAGCCGCGGTTCCGGGCAGAGCCCGGTCGGGGGAAATGTCCTTTCCCGGTAATTCCCCATCTTTTCGCTTTACAGCAGGAATGCGGAGATCCGGATTCGAGCCCGCCGGATCCGCCCCGGCGGGACCGCGACCGCTCTAAGGTGCTCTTGGCGATCAGCGCCCAGGGGATCGACGGGGGAGGGGGACGCGATGCAGCCGCTCGAAGCCGGCGAACCGCGGACCATCGGCGCGTACCGGCTGCTCGGCCGGCTCGGCTCGGGTGGCATGGGGCGGGTCTACCTCGGCCGCAGTGCCGGCGGCCGGACGGTCGCCGTCAAGATCGTGCACCCGCACTTCGCCTCCGACGAGGAGTTCCGAGCCCGCTTCCGCCGCGAGGTCGAGGCCGCGCGGCGGGTCGGCGGCGAGTGGACCGCGCCCGTGCTGGACGCCGACCCGGAGGCGGCGGTGCCGTGGGTGGCGACCGGCTACGTGGCGGGCCCCTCGCTCGGCGGTGCGGTGGCCGCGCACGGGCCCCTTCCGGAGGCCTCCGTACGGGCCGTCGGCGAAGGCCTGGCCCGGGCGCTGGTGGCCGTGCACGGGCTGGGGCTCGTCCACCGGGACGTGAAGCCGTCGAACGTGATGCTGACTCTCGACGGCCCCCGGCTCATCGACTTCGGGATCGCCCGGGCCACCGACGGGACGGCCTCGCTGACCTCCACCGGCGTCTCCATCGGTTCCCCCGGCTACATGTCCCCCGAGCAGATCCTCGGCAAGGGGATCACCGGGGCCGCCGACGTGTTCTCGCTCGGCGCCGTGCTGGCCTTCGCGGCGACCGGGCGGCCGCCGTTCACCGGGGACAACTCGGCGACCCTCCTCTACAAGGTGGTCCACGAACCGCCCGAGCTCGACGCCGTCCCGGCCGGCGGGCTGCGCGAGCTGATCGCGGCCTGCCTGGCCAAGGCGGCCTCCGACCGGCCCGCCCCGGCGGAGATCGCGGAGGCGCTCGCCGGCGCCCTGCGCGCTCCCGGCTGGCTTCCGGCGCCCGTGGTGGAGGAGGCCAGCCGCGCCGCCATGGCCCTGCTGGACCTGGAGGCCGCGCCGGTGGGCCCCTCGGAGGGTTTCGCGGCGTCCGTCGACGAATCCGCGTCGGGGCCGGTGCCGTTCACCGCCTCCTCGTACGGGGGACCCGCGGTCGGTTTCGGAGCGCCGGACCCCTCGTACGGGAGCGCCGCCGCGTCCGGCGGCGGGGCGGGTCCCTCGTACGGGCCCTACGGGCCGCCGCCGACGGACGCGGTGCACAGCCCCACCGAGACCGCCGGGGGCGGGGTGCCGCAGCCGCGGACCTCTCCCGACCAGGCGCGCCAGGTCACCTTCAACGCGGCCGGGCGGCGCTTCAGCTGCTCGCTGGTCCTCGCGGCGGCGGCCGCCCTGGCCGTGCTGTCCGGCGGCGGGCTGTACGGGCTGGGGCTGCTCCCGGGCGGCGACGGCGACCAGCACGCGTCGGGCGACTCCGCCGCCAGGCCCCCGTCGACGGCGGCGTCCGGCACCCCGGCCCCGAAGGACTCGGCCACCCCCTCGGGCGCGCCCTCCTCCACGCCCTCGACGGCCAAGCCCTCGACGGGGGCGCCGACCGGCACCCGGGGCGACGTCCCCAAGGAGCTGACGGGCACGTGGAAGGGGACGGTCACCACCGCCCGCGCCGGGGTCTCCAGCGAGTTCGAGATCACCATCAAGGCCGGCAAGGTCGGCGAGGTCGTCGCCCGGGACAAGTCGGTCGTCCCGATCTTCGGCACCGACTGCAGCGGCGACTGGAAGCTGGCCTCCGCCACCGACCGTTCGCTCGTCCTGGACACGGCGGGCGGCCCCAACCCGGCTCCCGGGGTCTGCTCCAACGGCTCCGCCGACGAGCGCTTCACCCTCAACGCCAACGGGACGCTCCACTACAAGTCGGGCGACGGCCCGGCCGGAAACCCCGAAGGCGACCTGACCCGCATCCCCTGAAACCCGTCGACGGGCCCTGGCGTACGCTGGATCGGTCCGTACCTCTTGACACCGCCGAAAGGTGACGCACCGGTGACCGACCAGGCCGCTCTCCAGTCTGTCCTCGACCGCGCCGCCGCAGGGGGCCGGATCACCAAGGAAGAGGCGCTCGACCTCTACCGGCACGCCCCGCTGCACGCGCTCGGCCAGGCGGCCGACGCGGCGCGCCGCCGCCGCTACGCCGGTATCGAGCACATCGCGACGTACATCATCGAGCGCAACATCAACTACACGAACGTGTGCGTCACGGCGTGCAAGTTCTGCGCCTTCTACGCGGCCCCGAAGGACACCAAGAAGGGCTGGTCCCGCGACCTCGACGACATCCTGCGCCGCTGCGCGGAGACCGTGGAGCTCGGCGGCACGCAGATCATGTTCCAGGGCGGACACCACCCGGACTACGGCGTGGAGTACTACGAGGAGCACTTCTCCGCCATCAAGAAGGCGTTCCCGCAGCTGGTCATCCACTCCCTCGGCGCCTCCGAGGTCGACCACATGGCCCGTATCTCGGGCGTCTCGGCCGAGGAGGCCATCCGCCGCATCCACGCGGCCGGCCTCGACTCCTTCGCGGGCGCCGGCGCCGAACTCCTGCCGGAGCGGCCGCGCAAGGCGATCGCCCCGCTGAAGGAGTCCGGCGAGCGCTGGCTGGAGATCATGGAGATCGCCCACAAGCTGGGCGTGGAGTCCACCTCCACCATGCTGATGGGCACCGGCGAGACCAACGCCGAGCGCATCGAGCACATCGCGATGATCCGGGACACGCAGGACCGCACCGGCGGCTTCCGCGCCTTCATCCCGTACACGTACCAGCCCGAGAACAACCACCTCAAGGGCCGGACCCAGGCGACGGTGTTCGAGTACCTGCGCATGATCGCGATCGCGCGGCTCTTCCTCGACAACATCGCCCACGTCCAGGGCTCCTGGCTGACCGTCGGCAAGGAGGCGGGCCAGCTCTCGCTGCACTACGGCGCGGACGACCTCGGCTCGATCATGCTGGAGGAGAACGTCGTCTCCTCGGCGGGTGCCAAGCACCGCTCGAACCGCCAGGAGATCATCGACCTGATCCGCAAGGCGGGCCGCGTTCCGGCGCAGCGCGCGACCACGTACGAGCACCTCCTCGTGCACGACGACCCGGCGAACGACCCGGTCGACGACCGCGTGGTCTCGCACATCTCGTCCACGGCGATCGAGGGCGGCACTGCGCATCCCGAGCTGAAGCTCATCTCCACGAACTGACGCGGCCGTGCTGACGCTTCACACCGCCGACGTCCTGCTGTCCGGGCCCGGCCGTGAGCCGCTGCCCGCCGGGGCGGTCCTGGTCGAGGGTGACCGGATCGCCCGGGTGGGCCCGTACGAGGAGCTCGCCGCGGCCTGGCCGCACGCGCGGGTCCGGCGCTGGCCCGGGGTGCTGACCCCGGGGCTGCTGGTGCGCGGGGCGGACGTGCTGCTGGAGCGGACGTACTACCCGGACGATCCGTACGAGACCGCCGAGCTCGGGGCCGACCCGGTCAGCGGAGCCGGGGCGCTGGCCGGCCTGAAGCTGACCGAGGCCCGCTGGGGCAACAGCGCCCGGCGGGCCACGCAGAAGCTGCTGGCCCGCGGGGTGGTGGCGGTGACCGGGAAGCTCATCGTCCCGGCGGTCCGGGCGGCGGTGGTCCGCTCGGGGCTGACGCTGCTGCCCCCGGCCGCCGCCGGGGAACCCTCGCTGGACCCCTTCGCCGGCCGCGAGTCGGCCGAGGAGGCCTTCCACGGGGCACTCGACGCGGGCGCCCCGGCCCGCTTCGCGGTGTTCGCGGTGGCAGGCCCGGCGGAGCTCCTCGCGCAGGGCGCGACCACTTGCGTGGCCACGGTCATAGGCGGCCGCCTGCTCCACCGCCGCCGCTAGGTTCTTACGGATTCCCGGGCCAGGGCGGCCAGGAGGCAGGCCTGGAGGCGGCTTATGCCGCCCAGCTTCGCCCGTATGTTGTGGACGTGGAACTTGACGGTGCTGACGGACAGTTGCAGCTCGCCTGCGAGCTCCGCGTTCGAGGCGCCGGTCGCCAGGCACAGGAACACGGCCGACTCCTGCTCGGTGAGCTGCGCCTGAGGCCGCACTTCCTGTTCGGCGCGGGGCGGAAACCAGGCGGGGACGCTGAAGCTGACGACGCGCACGGTTTTCGACTCCTCGCCCCCGGCCGATGATCGGTGGGCCGAGTGGTCAACTCGGCCGGCCCATCGGCTCTCCCTGTGTCCTATGGAACGTTCGGGCCGGACAGGTAGGTTCCCTTCCGGTCGAACGGCCAGGCATTGGCCTCGCAGCCGAGCAGCCCCTTGATCTGCTGCATCATCGCCGGAGCGGGCTTTCCGGGGCCCGGGCAGGTCTCGTGGTCGCGGCCCAGCTCGTGGCCCACCTCGTGGTTGACGATCAGCGCCCGGTACTCCTCCACGGCCCCCTTGAACTGCGGAGATCCCTCCTGCCAGCGCTTGAGGTTGACCACGACGGTGTGCCCGGCCCGGCAGTTCGTCTCGCCGATGAGCTCGGGGGTGACCACCTCGCACAGCCGGTCGGTGGTCGTGGGTGTGGCGATCTTCACGGTGAAGTCCACCGGCTGGCCGGCCCCGACGAGCTGGAAGCCGTACGCCGGGTCCTGGATCCAGCCGCGCGGGTCCCCGAGGATCGCCTCGACGGACTGGGCGGCGGCGTCCGCGTCGACCCCGCTGCCCTCCTCGACCTCGATCCGCCAGCGGAGGGCGGTCCCCCTGCCCTGCGCCTGCCCGGAGCGGGAGGAGGCGGCGAAGGTCCCCGGGCCGGACTGGGGCACCTTGCCGGCGGCCGAGCCCCCCGCGCCCGCGCCACCGCCGCCGCCCGGCTTCGAGGAGCCGTCGGAGGACTTCCCGGGCCCGGCGGACCCGGCCGGGGCCGAGGGGGACGCGGACGCGGCGGCGGGATCCTGCCCGGGCGCACCGGAGGCACCGGGCCCGGGCGCACCGGGCGGCGGCGCGGCCACGGAGTCGGAGACGGAGGCGGCGTCGTCCAGCGGCACGACCGCGTACGCCGTCGCCGAGACGGCGACCAGTGCGGCCGTTCCGAGGACGGTGCGGCGGAGCCGCTTGCGCCGCTCGGCCCGCCGCTGGGCGCGGGGGCCGAGGCGGGTACCTCGACCGTGACCGGTGGATTGGCCTGCCGGCATCGTGGAGCCCTTTGTTCGTAAATGTTGCGATTCAGTAGGCCTTGTCGGACCCTGTTCGCCAGTCAACGCGGACGCGCGGGCCCCGCGTAACTGTCCATCGGGCCAGTTGTGCCCCCGACGGCGGGGCGCGGGGCAGCCTGCGAGAATGGCCCGGTATCCGCCCACCCGTACCGCACCGCATCTGAGGGGCCAACGCCAGTGACCCGCGCTTCCCTGGACAAGCAGCCGCACGAAGTCGCCTCCATGTTCGACGGTGTGGCGGCGAACTACGATCTCACCAACGACGTCCTCTCCCTCGGGCAGGCCCGTCTGTGGCGCAAGGAGGTCGCCAAGGCGGTCGGTGCGCGCCCCGGGCACAAGGTGCTGGACCTGGCCGCCGGAACCGCGACCTCCTCGCTGCCGTTCGCCGCGACGGGCGCGTACGTCGTCCCCTGCGACTTCTCGCTCGGGATGCTCCGCGAGGGCAAGAAGCGCCACGCCTGGCTGCCGCTGACCGCGGGCGACGCGACGAAGCTGCCGTTCAAGGACGACGTCTTCGACACGGTGACGATCTCCTTCGGGCTGCGCAACGTGCAGGACACGGACGCGGCACTGCGGGAGCTGTACCGGGTGACCAAGCCGGGCGGGCAGGTCGTGATCTGCGAGTTCTCGCAGCCCACGTGGGCCCCCTTCCGGACGGTGTACATGGAGTACCTGATGCGCGCCCTGCCGCCGGTGGCCCGCGCGGTGTCCTCCAACCCCGACGCGTACGTGTACCTGGCCGAGTCGATCCGCGAGTGGCCGGACCAGCCGGCGCTGGCCGCGCTGCTCCAGAAGGCCGGCTGGTCGAAGGCGGCGTGGCGGAACCTGAGCGGTGGCATCGTGGCGCTGCACCGCGGCGTCAAGACGGCGTAGCGGGCAGCGGGCAGTGGACTACCAGCCGCTCCTGGAGCAGATAGCGGCGGACGTCGCCCCCTTGGTGGGCAGCGGCACGCCGGCCGAGTACATCCCGGCGCTCGCGTCCGTGGATCCGGGGCAGTTCGGGATGGCCGTCGCCGATCTGGACGGGAATGTCTTCGGGGTGGGGGACTGGCAGGTTCCGTTCTCGGCCCAGTCGATCACCAAGGTCTTCGCGCTGGCCCTGGCGCTGGCCGAGGGCGGCAACAGCCTGTGGGAGAGGGTCGGCCGGGAGCCGTCGGGCAACCCGTTCAACTCCCTGGTGCAGCTGGAGTACGAGAACGGCGTTCCGCGCAACCCGTTCATCAACGCGGGTGCGCTGGTGGTCACGGACCGGCTGCAGACGCTGACGGGCGACGCGAGCAGCGAGCTGCTGAAGTTCCTCCAGGAGGAGAGCGGGAACCCGGAGCTCGGCTTCGACGCGGAGGTGGCGGCCTCGGAGCACGAGCACGGCGACCGCAACGCCGCGCTGGCGCACTTCATGGCCTCGTACGGGAACATCGACAACCCCGTGCCGACGCTGCTGGACCATTACTTCTGGCAGTGCTCGATCGAGATGACCTGTGCCGATCTGGCGCGGGCGGCGCGGTTCCTGGCCCGGCACGGGCTGCGGGCGGACGGCTCGCGGCTGCTGACGCGCAGCGAGGCCAAGCAGGTCAACGCGGTGATGCTGACCTGCGGGACGTACGACGCGGCAGGCGAGTTCGCCTACCGCGTCGGCCTCCCCGGCAAGAGCGGTGTGGGCGGCGGCATCGTGGCGGTGGTCCCGGGCGTGTGCACGCTGGCCGTCTGGTCACCGGGCCTGGACCCGCACGGCAACTCCGTTGCGGGCGTGGCCGCCCTGGACCGCTTCACGACGCTGACCGGCCTTTCCGTCTTCTGAGCCGGCTCCCCCGCCCCTACTCGGTGGCGAGCGTGAGTTCGTAGCGGCGGCCGTAGCGGATGCCGTTGGGGAGCAGGAAGCGGTCCGCCAGGGTCATGCCCAGGCGTTCCGCCACCGCGATCGAGCGGCGGTTCTCGTCGTTGATCATCGCCACCACGTCTCCGACCCCGGCCGCGCGCACCCGCTCCAGCGTGGCCAGGGCCGCGGCGTACGCGTAGCCCTTGCCCCACGCGGAGCGGCCCAGGCGCCAGCCGATCTCGATCTCGCCGACCGGGCCCCACGCCTTCTCCTGCGGCCACGGCTGCGCGCCGGTGAAGCCGATCACCGCGCCCTGCGCGTCCAGCAGCGTCCACAGGCAGAAGCCGAGCTGTGCGTCGTGCAGCCGCTGCCGCGCCGTGAACTCCTCGTACAGGGACAGCTCGGCGGGGCCGCCGAGGAACTCCATGACGTCGGGGTCGTCGAAGACCTCGTGCCAGGCCCGCGCGTCCTCGTCGGTCGGCACGCGCAGCCGGACGGCGGGGAGCGAGGTGGGCGAGGTGGGCGACGTGGGCGAAGCGGTCATCGGGGCAGCCCTTCGGGTTCGTGATCTCTCTCGCTGCATAGACTGCACATGTCCCGTGCCGTTGGGCACCCCTTATCGAGCCTTCGGGAGACCCCGCAGTGACCGAGCCCCTCTCCGAACACTCCGCGGATGTGATCGTCGTCGGGGCCGGGCCCGCCGGCTCGACCACCGCCTACTACCTCGCCAAGGCCGGACTCGACGTCCTGCTGCTGGAGAAGACGGCGTTCCCGCGCGAGAAGGTCTGCGGCGACGGTCTGACCCCGCGTGCCACCAAGCAGCTGGTGGCGATGGGCATCGACGTCTCCGAAGAGGCCGGCTGGCTCCGCAACAAGGGCCTGCGGATCATCGGCGGCGGCCAGCGGCTCCAGCTGGACTGGCCGGAACTCGCCTCCTTCCCGGACTACGGACTCGTCCGCAAGCGCGACGACTTCGACGAGACCCTGGCCCGCCAGGCCCAGAAGGCCGGCGCCCGCCTGTACGAGCGCTGCAACGTCGGCGAGCCCGTCCGCGACCCCCGCACCGGCCACATCACCGGCGTGCAGGCGAAGCTGGGCGAGGAGAAGACCCCGGTCACCTTCAGCGCCCCGCTCGTGGTCGCCGCCGACGGCAACTCCTCGCGGCTGTCCCTCGCGATGGGCCTGCACCGGCGCGAGGACCGCCCGATGGGCGTCGCCGTCCGTACGTACTTCACCTCGCCCCGCCACGACGACGACTACCTGGAGTCCTGGCTGGAGCTGTGGGACCGGCGCGGTGCGCAGGACCGGCTGCTGCCCGGCTACGGCTGGATCTTCGGCATGGGCGACGGCACGTCCAACGTCGGCCTCGGCATCCTCAATTCCTCCTCCGCCTTCCGGGAGCTGGACTGGCGCGAGGTCCTCAAGGCCTGGTGCGCGTCCATGCCGGAGGACTGGGGCTACACCCCCGAGAACATGACGCAGCCGATCCGCGGCGCGGCCCTGCCGATGGCCTTCAACCGCCAGCCGCACTACACCAAGGGCCTGCTGCTGGTCGGCGACGCGGGCGGGCTCGTCAACCCGTTCAACGGCGAGGGCATCGCGTACGCGATGGAATCCGGTCAGATCGCCGCCGACGTCATCGTGCAGGCGCACGCCCGGGCCACCCCGGCCCAGCGGGAGCTGGCGCTGCACAGCTACCCGAAGGTGCTCAAGGAGACGTACGGCGGCTACTACTCGCTGGGCCGCGCCTTCGTGAAGCTGATCGGCAACCCGAAGGTCATGAAGGTCGCCGCGCAGCGCGGCCTGACGCACCCGGTGCTGATGCGGTTCACGCTGAAGATGCTGGCCAACCTGACCGATCCCGCGGGCGGTGACGCGATGGACCGCATCATCAACGGCCTCTCGAAGGTGGCCCCCAAGGCCTGAGGGCGCGTCCTACGGAGCGGGTCGGGCCGGGTCTGCTCCGGTTCGGCCCGCTTCGTCGTCTTCGGCAGCGCCGGCCATTCCGCCGTGGACCGTCCGTACGCAGCGGGCCACCAGTACCGCGCCCCACAGCAGCAGCGCGAACGCAACGGCCCAGCCGAGCCCCAGGATGACGGGATGTCCGGGTTTGTGCCACGGGCGGGTGATGTTGAGCAGCCAGCCGCCGACGGCGAGCAGGAAGAGCCCGGCGGCGGCAGGTACAGGGGTGGGGTCGGCGGCGCCGTCGTGCTCCTCGTACGCGTCGGTCATCACGGTCCGCCACCTCCTGGCCTGAATCGGGCGCTGCGCCCCGCCATCCTCTCAGGGTGCCGGCGAACGCGGAAAGGGCCGGCACTCCGCCCCCGAGCGGGGGAGTGCCGGCCCTCGGGCCGTGCTGAGACGTGCTGAGACGTGCCGGGACGCGCCGAGAGGGGCTCAGGAGCCCCTGGGGAGCCTCAGGGACGGTCCGCGACGTCAGGGAGCTCAGAGGACGCGGCGGGCGCCCGTCGGCGGGTCGTAGCTCAGGGAGCGCTCGACGACGCCGGTGCCGGAGTTCTGGGCGCCCACGAACTTGCCGCCGCCGACGTAGATGGCGACGTGGTAGGCGCTGCCGCTGGAGCCCCAGTACAGGATGTCGCCCGGCTGGAGGGCGCTCAGGGAGACCGCGGAGCCCCTGGTGGACTGGTCCTGCGACACGCGCGGCAGGGAGACGCCGGCCTGGCGGTAGGCGGCCTGGACGAGGCCGGAGCAGTCGAACGAGGACGGGCCGGTGCCGCCGCTGATGTACGCCTTGCCGACCTGTGCGCGGGCGAAGTTGACGATCGCGGCGGCGGAGCCGGTCGACGGGGCGGTGACGGTGCCCGAGCCCTGCTCGCCGGAGTCGGACGCGGAGGCGTTCTGCAGCGAGGTCCGGGAGGAGCTGCGGGTGGCGCGCTCGGCCTCGGCCTTGCGGTCCGCCTCCGCCTTCGCCTTCTTCTCGGCGTCGGCCTTCTGGGCGTCTTCCTTGGCCTTCTTGGCCTCGGCGGCAGCGCCCGTACGGGCCTGCTCCTCCTGGGTGCGCAGCTCACCGGTGACGGCGGCGGCGGCCGTGTTCTCGGCGGCGGTGGTGACGGCGGAGGAGACGTCGGCGGCCAGATCCAGGTTCAGGACCGGCATTTCGAGCGTCGTCTCGGTCACGGGCTCGGACGGGGACGCGCTCGCCGTGCCGGCCATCGCCAGGGTGCTGAGGACGCCACCGGCAACTCCGGCGCGGACCGCGAGCTTCGAGGCGCTGCGGCGGGGCTTCCGGTGGCTGGGTATGTGAGCGGTGTGGGACATGAGGACAACCGCTATCAGGGGGTCCGGGTTCCCTTCAAGAAACGTGGTCTGCGCCACAGTTGTTCGCGAATCGGGCTAACCGGGCGCGTCGCGCGTCTTATTGACGCCGTAACGGACGTATCGGACACGCCGTCACAGGGCTGTGATCAAGGGGTTTCCGTAATAAGTCCGAATTGATCCACGACCTACCATCCCTGCGGACAGATGGCCAAGCCCGCTTTCGGAACCGAGAAATCGAAGTGGCGCAGGTCACAGAACCGTCTCACTGTGAGGGTGCTGTGGTCCGACCGTGATCCGTCCGTGAACTTCCCGTGGGGCGGCACCCCCGGCGAGCCGCCGCCCGCGCCCGCCGCTCGTGAACGCGCGCACGCGTCCCGCCCCTCTTCATGTCCGTCCACTCCCGTCCCCGGGGCCTCCCCCGGCCGGGCGACGGCGATTTCCTTTACCGTGCAAGGCTTGATCTCGCAAATTTGCCTGCACCCGCCATCGTTTGATAGTGCCATCAGCCTTCTACCTGCGGTAACGGGGCCAGATGTCACCTTTGGTGATCATGTGGATGCTTCGCGTATGAAGATCACAGCTCATCGGACTTCATGATCGTTCGTCAGGTGGTGGAGATCACAAACTCGGTGTTGTTTCCCGTGTCGCAGATCACAGACCACCGGGCATAAGATGCGCAGCAGTCCGGCTTGTGAACTGCCTCACATGCGATCTCGTCGAGTTGGGCGATCTTCGCGGGGCGGTTCGCTCGGCGCCGGCACAGCGGTCCAACGGTCAAGGACGACTGGAAGGAGCGAGGAGCGTGAATGCATACGCGCCCATCCTCGTGCTCGGCGCCCTCGGCGCAGGGTTTGCGATCTTCTCCGTGGTCATGGCCACGCTGATCGGCCCAAAACGGTACAACCGGGCGAAGCTTGAGGCGTACGAGTGCGGCATCGAGCCGACGCCCACGCCGGCCGGCGGCGGTCGCTTCCCCATCAAGTACTACCTGACGGCGATGCTCTTCATCGTCTTCGACATCGAAGTTGTCTTCCTCTACCCCTGGGCCGTCACCTTCGACTCCCTGGGGATCTTCGGGCTCGTCGAGATGCTGCTCTTCGTGCTCACCGTCTTCGTCGCCTACGCCTACGTGTGGCGCCGCGGCGGCCTGGAATGGGACTGAGGGGCTGAATTTCCCATGGGACTGGAAGAGAAGCTGCCGAGCGGCTTTCTGCTGACCACCGTCGAACAGGCCGCGGGCTGGGTGCGCAAGTCATCCGTGTTCCCCGCGACCTTCGGCCTGGCCTGCTGCGCCATCGAGATGATGACCACCGGAGCGGGCCGGTACGACCTGGCCCGCTTCGGCATGGAGGTCTTCCGCGGATCCCCGCGCCAGGCCGATCTGATGATCGTGGCCGGGCGGGTCAGCCAGAAGATGGCGCCGGTGCTGCGGCAGGTGTACGACCAGATGCCCGCTCCCAAATGGGTCATCTCCATGGGGGTTTGCGCATCTTCAGGCGGAATGTTCAATAACTACGCGATTGTCCAGGGCGTCGACCACATCGTCCCGGTGGACATCTACCTCCCCGGCTGCCCGCCGCGCCCCGAGATGCTGATCGACGCGATCCTCAAGCTCCACCAGAAGATCCAGGGCGGGAAGCTCGGCGTGAACCGGGAAGAGGCGGCGCGCGAGGCGGAGGAGGCGGCCCTCAAGGCCCTCCCCACGATCGAGATGAAGGGGCTGCTCCGGTGAGCGAGACCTCCCCCGGCACCGAAGACAACGGCAACGGGAACAACGTTCCTGCCCCGCGGGGTTCCGCCGGCGGCCCTGAGGTGATCGGCGTCCGCAAGGGCATGTTCGGCGCCGGGGGCGGCGGCGACACCAGCGGCTACGGCGGCCTCGTCCGCACCGTGGCCATGCCCGGCGCGAGCCACCGCCCGTACGGCTCGTACTTCGACGAGGTCGTCGACGAGCTCGAAGGGGCCCTGGAGGAGCAGGATCTGCTCCCGGAGAACGCGATCGAGAAGGTCGTCGTCGACCGGGGCGAGCTGACGCTCCACATCGCCCGCGAGCACCTCGTCCGCGTCGCGAAGACCCTGCGCGACGACCCGGCCCTGCGCTTCGAGCTCTGCACCGGCGTCTCCGGCGTCCACTTCCCCGACGACAAGAGCCGCGAGCTGCACGCCGTCTACCACCTGCGCTCGATCACCCACGGCCGGGTGGTGCGCGTGGAGGTCTCGGTCGCGGACGCCGACCCGCACGTCCCGTCGCTCGTCTCCGTCTACCCGACGAACGACTGGCACGAGCGCGAGACGTACGACTTCTTCGGCCTGGTCTTCGACGGGCACCCGGCGCTCACCCGGATCATGATGCCGGACGACTGGCAGGGCTTCCCGCAGCGCAAGGACTACCCGCTCGGCGGCATCCCCATCGAGTACAAGGGCGCCCAGATCCCGGCTCCCGACCAGCGGAGGTCGTACAGCTGATGTCAACGTCAAACAACGCCTCCTCGGACCACGCGGCCTCCCGGGAGACCACCGAAGGCACCGTCTACACCGTCACCGGCGGCGACTGGGACGAGATCGTCCAGTCCGCGACGAGGGCCGACGACGAGCGGATCGTCGTCAACATGGGCCCGCAGCACCCCTCCACCCACGGCGTGCTCCGGCTGATCCTGGAGATCGACGGCGAGACGGTCACCGAGGCCCGCTGCGGCATCGGCTACCTGCACACCGGCATCGAGAAGAACCTCGAATTCCGGAACTGGACGCAGGGCACCACCTTCGTGACGCGCATGGACTACCTGACGCCGTTCTTCAACGAGACGGCGTACTGCCTCGGCGTCGAAAGGCTGCTCGGCATCACCGACCAGATCCCGGACCGCGCCACCGTCATCCGCGTCCTGCTGATGGAGCTCAACCGGCTCTCCTCCCACCTGGTGTGCATCGCCACCGGCGGCATGGAGCTGGGCGCGACCACGATCATGATCTACGGGTTCCGGGACCGCGAGCTGATCCTCGACATCTTCGAGCTGATCACCGGCCTGCGCATGAACCACGCGTTCGTCCGCCCCGGCGGCCTCGCCCAGGACCTGCCCCCGGGCACCGTCGACCAGCTGCGCGACTTCCTCAAGACCATGAAGAAGAACCTGCCGGAGTACGACAAGCTCGCCACCGGCAACCCCATCTTCAAGGCCCGCATGCAGGACGTCGGCTACCTCGACCTCACCGGCTGCATGGCGCTGGGCGCCACCGGCCCGATCCTGCGCTCCGCCGGCCTGCCGCACGACCTGCGCAAGTCGGATCCGTACTGCGGGTACGAGACGTACGAGTTCGACGTGCCGACCACCGAGAGCTGCGACTCGTACGGGCGGTTCCTGATCCGCCTGGAGGAGATGCGCCAGTCCCTGCGGATCGTCGAGCAGTGCCTGGAGCGGCTGGAGCCGGGCCCGGTCATGGTCGCCGACAAGAAGATCGCCTGGCCGGCGCAGCTCGCGATGGGCCCGGACGGCCTCGGCAACTCGCTCGACCACATCAAGAACATCATGGGCACCTCCATGGAGGCCCTCATCCACCACTTCAAGCTGGTGACCGAGGGCTTCCGGGTACCGGCCGGGCAGGTGTACGCGGCCGTCGAGTCGCCCAAGGGCGAGCTCGGAGTCCATGTCGTCTCCGACGGCGGCACCCGCCCCTACCGGGTCCACTTCCGCGACCCGTCCTTCACCAACCTGCAGGCCATGGCCGCGATGTGCGAGGGCGGCCAGGTCGCCGACGTCATCGTCGCCGTCGCCTCCATCGACCCCGTGATGGGAGGCGTCGACCGATGACCGACGTCAGTCTGGGCATGCCCCAGCTACCGGCGCCCGACTTCCCGGCGGACGTACGGTCTCGGCTCGAAGCCGATGCCGCCGAGATCATCGCCCGCTACCCCGACAGCCGGTCCGCGCTGCTGCCGCTGCTGCACCTGACCCAGGCCGAGGAGGGCTTCGTCTCGCGCACCGGCATCCGGTTCTGCGCCGAGGTGCTGGGCCTGACCACCGCCGAGGTCACCGCCGTGGCCACCTTCTACACGATGTACCGGCGCAAGGCCTCGGGCGACTACCAGGTCGGCGTCTGTACGAACACCCTGTGCGCGGTCATGGGCGGCGACGCGATCTTCGACGAGCTCAAGCAGCACCTCGGGGTGGGCAACAACGAGACCACCCCGGACGGCAAGGTCACGCTGGAGCACATCGAGTGCAACGCGGCCTGCGACTACGCCCCCGTGGTGATGGTCAACTGGGAGTTCTTCGACAACCAGACCCCCGAGTCCGCCAAGGCCATGGTCGACGACCTGATCGCCGGCCGGCCCGTCGCGCCGACCCGGGGCGCGCCGCTGTGCACGTACAAGGAGACGGCCCGGATCCTGGCCGGCTTCCCGGACGAGCGCGAGGGCGCGGTCGAGGCGAGCGGCGGCGCCGGCCCCGCCTCCCTGATCGGGCTGCGCATCGCGCGCGGCGAGACCCCGCAGCTCGGCAAGGTCGTGCACCCGCGTGGTGAGGCTTCTGCTGCCACCGAGGAGGGGGAGTGATGACGGTGACTGCCGAAATGCATGAGAACGGTGCCCCGGAGAAGCTGCTGGCGCCCGTGCTGTCGGCCTTCTGGGACGAGCCGCAGTCGTGGACGCTGGAGACCTACCGGCGGCACGAGGGGTACGAGGGCCTGCGCAAGGCGCTCGCGATGACCCCGGACGACCTCATCGCATACGTGAAGGACTCCGGTCTGCGCGGCCGCGGCGGCGCGGGCTTCCCCACCGGAATGAAGTGGCAGTTCATCCCGCAGGGCGACGGAAAGCCGCACTACCTCGTCGTGAACGCGGACGAGTCGGAGCCGGGAACCTGCAAGGACATCCCCCTTCTCTTCGCCAATCCGCACTCCCTCATCGAGGGAATGATCATTGCCTGCTACGCGATCCGGTCGGAGCACGCCTTCATCTACCTGCGCGGCGAGGTCGTGCCGGTGCTGCGGCGCCTGCACGAGGCGGTGCGCGAGGCGTACGAGGCCGGCTACCTCGGGGAGAACGTTCTCGGGAGCGGACTGAAGCTCGACATCACGGTGCACGCGGGGGCGGGCGCGTACATCTGCGGTGAGGAGACGGCACTCCTCGACTCCCTCGAAGGCCGGCGCGGTCAGCCCCGGCTGCGTCCCCCCTTCCCCGCCGTCGAGGGGCTCTACGCGTGCCCCACTGTCGTCAACAACGTGGAGTCGATCGCCTCGGTTCCCGCGATCCTGAACCGGGGCAAGGACTGGTTCAAGGCGATGGGCACCGAGAAGTCCCCCGGCTTCACCCTGTACTCGCTCTCCGGGCACGTCGCCGGCCCCGGCCAGTACGAGGCCCCGCTCGGCATCACCCTGCGCCAACTGCTCGACATGAGCGGCGGGATGCGCCCCGGGCACCGGCTGAAGTTCTGGACCCCGGGCGGCTCCTCCACCCCGATGTTCACGGCCGAGCACCTGGACGTGCCGCTGGACTACGAGGGCGTCGGCGCGGCCGGCTCCATGCTCGGCACCAAGGCGCTGCAGTGCTTCGACGAGACGACCTGCGTGGTGCGGGCCGTCACCCGCTGGACCGAGTTCTACGCCCACGAGTCCTGCGGCAAGTGCACCCCCTGCCGCGAAGGCACCTACTGGCTGGTCCAGCTGCTGCGCGACATCGAGGCCGGCAAGGGCGTCATGTCGGACCTCGACAAGCTGAACGACATCGCCGACAACATCAACGGCAAGTCGTTCTGCGCGCTCGGCGACGGCGCCGCCAGCCCGATCTTCTCCTCGCTCAAGTACTTCCGCGAGGAGTACGAGCAGCACATCACGGGCAAGGGCTGCCCCTTCGACCCCAAGAAGTCGACCCTCTGGGCTGACACGGAGGTGAACGCATGACCGTCACCACTAATGCTCCGACCGGTGGCGGAGAGGCTGCCGTACCACCCGAGAACCTGGTCTCCCTGACCATCGACGGCATCGAACTCTCGGTGCCCAAGGGGACCCTGGTCATCCGGGCCGCCGAGCAGATCGGCATCGAGATCCCCCGGTTCTGCGACCACCCCCTCCTCGACCCGGTCGGCGCCTGCCGCCAGTGCATCGTCGAGGTCGAGGGCCAGCGCAAGCCGATGGCCTCCTGCACCATCACCTGCACGGACGGCATGGTCGTCAAGACGCAGCTGACCTCCCCGGTCGCCGAGAAGTCCCAGCGCGGGGTGATGGAGCTGCTGCTCATCAACCACCCGCTGGACTGCCCGGTCTGCGACAAGGGCGGCGAGTGCCCGCTGCAGAACCAGGCGATGTCCCACGGGCAGAGCGACTCGCGTTTCGAGGGCAAGAAGCGCACGTACGAGAAGCCGGTACCCATCTCCGCCCAGGTGCTGCTGGACCGCGAGCGGTGCGTACTGTGCGCGCGCTGCACCCGGTTCTCCACGCAGGTCGCGGGCGACCCGATGATCGAACTCCTGGAGCGCGGCGCGCTCCAGCAGGTCGGCATCGCCGAGGGCGACCCCTTCGAGTCGTACTTCTCCGGCAACACCATCCAGATCTGCCCGGTCGGCGCCCTCACCTCGGCCGCCTACCGGTTCCGCTCCCGCCCGTTCGACCTCGTCTCCTCCCCGAGCGTGTGCGAGCACTGCGCGGGCGGCTGCGCGACCCGGACCGACCACCGCCGCGGCAAGGTGCTGCGCCGGATGGCCGCCGAGGACCCCGAGGTCAACGAGGAGTGGATCTGCGACAAGGGCCGCTTCGGGTTCCGCTACGCACAGCGCCCGGACCGGCTCACCACCCCGCTGGTACGCGGCGCCGACGGGATCCTCGCCCCGGCGAGCTGGCCCGAGGCCCTGGAGGCCGCGGCCGCCGGACTCGCCGCCGCGCGCGGCCGGGCAGGGGTGCTGACCGGCGGGCGGCTCACCGTCGAGGACGCGTACGCGTACGCCAAGTTCGCCCGTGTCGTCCTCGACACCAACGACATCGACTTCCGGGCCCGGATCCACAGCGCGGAGGAGGCCGAGTTCCTGGCCGCCACCGTGGCCGGCACCGGCAAGGACCTCGACGGCCGCGGTGTGACGTACGCGAAGCTGGAGGCGGCGCCCGCCGTCCTGCTCGCCGGCATCGAGTCCGAGGAGGAGGCCCCCGGCGTCTTCCTGCGGCTGCGCAAGGCCCACCGCAAGCACAAGCAGCGGACCTTCGCCCTCGCCCCGTTCGCCACCCGCGGCCTGGAGAAGGCGGGCGGCACCCTGCTGGCCGCCGCCCCCGGCACCGAGTCCGAGTGGCTGGCCGCCCTGGCCTCCCGGACCGGCCTGGAGGCCGGCGGGGCCGAGGCCGCCGACGCGCTGCGCCAGGCCGGTGCGGTCATCGTCGTCGGGGAGCGCCTGGCGGGCGTGCCCGGCGCGCTGACCGCCGCCGTACGGGCCGCCGCCGCCACCGGAGCGCAGCTCGTGTGGATCCCGCGCCGGGCCGGCGAGCGGGCCGCCGTCGAGGCGGGCGCCCTGCCGTCGCTGCTGCCGGGGGCCCGTCCGGCCACCGACCCGCGAGCCCGCGCCGAGGTCGCCACCGCCTGGGGGCTGGACGAACTCCCGCACCGCTACGGCCGCGACACCGGCCAGATCGTCGAAGCCGCCGCCGGGCGCGAGCTCTCCGCCCTGCTGGTCGCGGGCGTCGAGGTCGCCGACCTGCCGGACCCGGCCCGGGCGCTGGTCGCCCTCCAGGAGGCCTTCGTGGTCTCGCTGGAACTGCGGCCCGGCCAGGTCACCGACCACGCGGACGTGGTCCTGCCCGTGGCGGCCGTCGCCGAGAAGGCCGGCGCGTTCATCAACTGGGAGGGCAGGGTCCGGCCGTTCGAGGCCGCACTCAAGCCCGACCAGATGACCCGCCGGCTCGCCCCCGCCGACGCCCGCGTGCTGCACATGCTGGCCGACGCGGCCGACCGGCCGATCGCGCTGCCCGACGTACACGCCGTACGCCGCGAGCTCGACGCGCTCGGCCCGTGGGCCGGGGAGCGCGCCGCCGAGCAGTCCGCGGACACCGCGCCGCTGCCCCGCCCCGGAGAGGGCGAGGCGGTCCTCGCGGGCCACCGGCTCCTGCTCGACCTGGGCCGGCTCCAGGAGGGCGACGACGCCCTGGCCGGCACCCGGCACGAGGCGAGCGCCCGGCTGTCGGCCGCCACGGCCGCCGAGACCGGGGTCAAGGACGGCGACGTCCTCGCGGTGACCGGCCCGGCCGGCTCCGTGGAACTCCCGCTGCGGATCACCGAGATGCCCGACCGGGTGGTCTGGCTCCCGCTGAACTCCACCGGGCACGGCGTCCTCGCCGACACCGGGGCCCACCCGGGCACCCTCGTACGGATCGGCCCGGCGACGCCGGCCGACGGCAGCGGCACCCCTGCGGAGGTGGGCGCGTGAACGCGGTACAGCTCGCGGCCGAGGACCTCTCCCTGTTCGGCAGGGACGTCTGGTGGCTCGTCGTCGTCAAGGCGGTGTTCTGCTTCGCCTTCCTGATGGTGACCGTGCTCTTCTCCATCGTGTGGGAGCGCAAGGTCGTCGCCTGGATGCAGCTGCGCATCGGCCCCAACCGGCACGGCCCCTGGGGCATGCTCCAGTCGCTCGCCGACGGTGTGAAGCTGATGCTCAAGGAAGACCTCATCGTCAAGCGGGCCGACAAGGTGGTGTACGTCCTGGCCCCGATCATCGCGGCGATCCCGGCCTTCATGGCCATCGCGGTGATCCCGTTCGGCCCGGCCGACGACGAGGTCTCGATCTTCGGCCAGCGCACCACGATGCAGCTCACCGACCTGCCGATCGCGATGCTCTACATCCTCGCGGTCGCCTCGGTCGGCATCTACGGCATCGTCCTGGCCGGCTGGTCCTCGGGCTCGACGTACCCGCTGCTCGGCGGCCTGCGCTCCTGCGCGCAGATGATCTCGTACGAGATCGCGATGGGCGCGGCCTTCGCCTCGGTCTTCCTCTACTCCGGGTCGATGTCGACCTCGGCGATCGTGGAGGCGCAGGCGGACCGCTGGTACATCGTGCTGCTGCCGGTCTCGTTCATCATCTACGTCATCACGATGGTCGGCGAGACGAACCGCGCGCCGTTCGACATGCCCGAGTCCGAGGGCGACCTCGTCGGCGGGTTCAACACCGAGTACTCCTCCATCAAGTTCGCGCTGTTCATGCTGGCCGAATACGTCAACATGGTCACCGTCTCGGCGGTCTCGGTCACCCTCTTCCTCGGCGGCTGGCGCGCCCCCGCGCCGATCTCCACGTACTGGGAGGGCGCGAACCACGGCTGGTGGCCGATGCTCTGGTTCGTCATCAAGGTCCAGCTGCTGCTCTTCTTCTTCATCTGGCTGCGCGGCACGCTGCCCCGCGTGCGCTACGACCAGCTGATGAAGCTCGGCTGGAAGGTGCTGATCCCGGTCTCCGTGGTCTGGCTGATGCTGGTCGCGACCGTCCGGGCGCTGCGCAACGAGAGTTACGACTTCTCGGAGATCGTCCTGTACGTCGGCGGCGCGGTCGTCGCGATCCTGCTGCTGTCCTTCGTCGCGGACCTCTTCCGTGACCGGAAGGAGAAGGTGGCCGCCGAGCAGGCCGACGAGGCCGCCGGGGCCGAGCCGTTCGACCCGCTGGCGGGCGGGTTCCCCGTACCGCCCAAGCCCGGCCAGCACCTGGCACCCGTACCGCGCAGGCGGCCTCGCAGTGAGCGGGAGCTGATTGTCAGTGGCGGGATGAATACTGACAGTGACCGAGAGGAGGGTGCTGAGAATGTCTGACAAGTCTGATGCCGAACAGGGCGAGAAGTGGCAGAACCCGGTGGCCGGCTTCGGCGTGACCTTCAAGGCCATGTTCAAGAAGCGCCTCACCGAGCAGTACCCCGAGCAGCAGAAGACCACCGCTCCGCGCTTCCACGGACGACACCAGCTGAACCGGCACCCGGACGGCCTGGAGAAGTGCATCGGCTGCGAGCTGTGCGCCTGGGCCTGCCCCGCCGACGCCATCTACGTGGAGGGCGCGGACAACACCGAGGAGGAGCGGTACTCCCCGGGTGAGCGGTACGGGCGGGTCTACCAGATCAACTACGCCCGCTGCATCCTGTGCGGGCTGTGCATCGAGGCCTGCCCGACGCGGGCACTGACGATGACGAACGAGTTCGAACTGGCCGACTCCAGCCGCGAATCGCTCATCTACACCAAGGAGCAGCTGCTCGCGGGCCTCACCGAGGGCATGGTGGAGTCGCCGCACTCGATCTTCCCGGGCACGGACGAGCAGGACTACTACCGCGGGCTGGTGACGGGGGCGGCTCCGGGGACGGTCCGGCAGGTGGCGGTCTCCAAGGGCGAGACCGCGGCCGCGCCCGATGCCGAGGAGGTGCAGGCATGAGCGCCCTCGCGGCGGCCACCTCGACCTCCACGGGTGAGGCGGTCCAGTTCTGGATCCTCGGCACCGTCGCCGTCATCGGCGCGCTGTCCACGATCCTGATGAAGAAGGCCGTGCACAGTGCGCTGAGCCTGGCCGGGACGATGATCATCCTGGCGGTCTTCTACCTCGCCAACGGGGCGTACTTCCTGGGCGTGGTCCAGGTCATCGTCTACACCGGCGCGATCATGATGCTCTTCCTCTTCGTGGTCATGCTCGTCGGCGTCACCGCCGCCGACTCGCTGAAGGAGACCCTCAAGGGGCAGCGCTGGATGGCCGTCCTGTGCGGGCTCGGCTTCGGCGTCCTGCTGATCGCGGGCCTCGCCAACGCCAAGCTGACCCACTTCAACGGGCTCGGCCGGATCAATTCCGCCGGGAACGTGGAGGGGCTGGCCACGCTGATCTTCACCAAGTACGTGTTCGCCTTCGAGATCACCGGCGCGCTGCTGATCACGGCCGCCGTCGGTGCGATGGTCCTCACCCACCGCGAGCGCACCGAGCGGGCCGCCACGCAGCGCGAGCTCGCCGAGCGGCGCGTGCGCGAGGGCGTCCAGCTCCCGCCGCTGCCCGCGCCCGGCGTCTACGCCCGGCACAACGCGGTGGACGTCGCCGGCCTGCTGCCGGACGGCACCCCGTCCGAGCTGACCGTCAACAAGACGCTGCGCGCCCGCGGCCAGATCCGGGACGTGTCGAGCGAGGCGCTGAACGACCTGAAGGCGCTGGAGCAGGCGTCCGCGGAGCGCCTCGGCCGTGAGGAGGCATCGAAGTGAATCCGGTCAACTACCTGTACCTGGCCGCCCTGCTGTTCACCATCGGCGCGGCCGGAGTGCTCATCCGGAAGAACGCGATCGTGCTGTTCATGTGCGTCGAGCTCATGCTCAACGCCTGCAACCTCGCGTTCGTGGCCTTCTCCCGGATGCACGGCAACCTCGACGGCCAGATCATCGCCTTCTTCACGATGGTCGTCGCCGCCGCGGAGGTCGTGGTGGGCCTCGCGATCATCGTGTCGCTCTTCCGTACCCGCCACTCGGCCTCGGTCGACGACGCCAGCCTGATGAAGCTGTAAGGGGCGCTCACAGTGGAGAATCTGATTGGGCTGCTGATCGCGGCGCCCCTGCTCGGAGCGGCGGTGCTGCTGTGCGGCGGCCGGCGCCTCGACAAGGCCGGCCACTGGCTCGGCACCCTGCTCGCCGCCGCCTCCTTCGGCATCGGCGTGGCCCTGTTCACCGACATGCTCGGACGCGGCGCCGACGACCGGACCCTGTACCAGAAGCTGTACACCTGGATCCCGGTCGAGGGCTTCCAGGCGGACGTCGCCTTCCAGCTGGACCAGCTGTCGATGACGTTCGTCCTGCTGATCACCGGCGTGGGCACGCTCATCCACGTGTACTCGATCGGGTACATGGAGCACGACGAGCGCCGCCGCCGCTTCTTCGGCTACCTGAACCTGTTCCTCGCGGCGATGCTGCTGCTGGTCCTCGCCGACAACTACCTGCTGCTGTACGTCGGGTGGGAGGGCGTCGGCCTCGCCTCGTACCTGCTCATCGGCTTCTGGCAGCACAAGCCCAGCGCGGCGACCGCCGCGAAGAAGGCCTTCCTGGTCAACCGGGTCGGCGACATGGGCCTGTCGATCGCGATCATGCTGCTGTTCACCACCTTCGGGACCTTCGCCTTCGGACCGGTCTTCGCCTCGGTGGGGAACGCGACGGAGGGCAAGCTGACGGCGGTCGCCCTGATGCTGCTGCTCGCCGCCTGCGGCAAGTCGGCCCAGGTGCCGCTCCAGTCCTGGCTCGGTGACGCGATGGAGGGCCCGACCCCGGTCTCGGCCCTGATCCACGCGGCGACGATGGTCACCGCCGGCGTGTACCTCATCACCCGCTCCGGTGCGATCTTCAACGCCGCGCCGGACGCGCAGACCGCGGTCGTCGTGGTCGGCGGGGTCACGCTCCTCTTCGGTGCGATCGTCGGTTGCGCGAAGGACGACATCAAGAAGGCCCTCGCCGGGTCGACGATGTCGCAGATCGGGTACATGATCCTGGCCGCGGGCCTCGGCCCCATCGGCTACGCCTTCGCGATCATGCACCTGGTGACGCACGGCTTCTTCAAGGCCGGCCTCTTCCTCGGCGCGGGTTCCGTGATGCACGGGATGAACGACGAGGTGGACATGCGGCGCTACGGCGGCCTGCGCAAGTTCATGCCGATCACCTTCGTCACCTTCGGCCTCGGCTACCTCGCCATCATCGGCTTCCCGGGCCTGTCGGGCTTCTGGTCCAAGGACAAGATCATCGAGGCGGCCTTCGCCAAGGGCGGCACCGAGGGCTGGATCCTCGGCGCGGTCACCCTGCTGGGCGCGGCCATCACCGCGTTCTACATGACCCGCGTGATGCTGCTGACCTTCTTCGGCGAGAAGCGCTGGCAGCCGGACGCCGAGGGCCACGAGCCGCACCCGCACGAGTCCCCGAAGTCCATGACCCTCCCGATGGTCGTCCTGGCCTTCGGATCGGTCTTCGCCGGTGCCCTCTTCAGCTTCAACGAGTCCTTCGTGAAGTGGCTGGAGCCCGTCACCTCCTTCGAGCACGGGAACCCGCCGATCGGAGCCGCCGCCATCACCGCCTCGACGGTGGTGGTCCTGCTCATCGGCGTGGGCCTCGCCTACGTCCAGTACGGCAGGAAGCCCGTCCCGGTCGTCGCCCCGCGCGGCAGCTGGGTCACCCGGGCGGCCCGCAAGGACCTGTACCAGGACGACTTCAACCACGTCGTGCTGGTGCGCGGCGGGGAGCACCTGACCCGCTCGCTCGTGTACGTCGACCACAGCCTGGTCGACGGGGTGGTCAACGGGACGGCCGCCTCGGTCGGCGGGGCCTCGGGCCGGCTGCGCAAGCTGCAGAACGGCTACGCCCGCAGCTACGCGGTCTCGATGTTCGGGGGCACGGCGATCCTCATCGCCGCGACCCTGCTGATGAGGGCGGTGTGAGATGAGTTTCCCGCTTCTGACGGTGACGGCCGTGGTCCCCGCGGTCGGCGCCGTCCTGACGGCAGCCGTCCCGGCCGCCCGCAGGACCGCCGCCAAGTGGCTGGCGCTGGTCTTCTCCCTGGCGACGCTGGCCCTGGCCGCGCTCGTCACGGTCCGCTTCGAGCCCGGTGGCGCCCGCTACCAGCTCACCGAATCGCATGCCTGGATCCCCGACTTCGGCGTCCGCTACGAACTGGGCGTCGACGGCATCGGGGTGGCGCTGATCGCGCTCACCGCCCTGCTGATCCCGTTCGTGATCGGGGCCGGCTGGCACGACGCCGACCCGCTGGAGACCGAATCCCCGGCGAACTCGCGCTGGCGGCCGACGCAGGGCTTCTTCGCCCTGATCCTGCTGGTCGAGGCGATGGTGATCATCTCCTTCGAGGCCACCGACGTCTTCCTCTTCTACATCTTCTTCGAAGCCATGCTCATCCCGATGTACTTCCTCATCGGCGGCTTCGGGGACCGGGCCCACGCCGGGTCCGATGAGAACGCGGCCGCGCAGCGCTCGTACGCGGCGGTCAAGTTCCTCCTCTACAACCTGGTCGGCGGCCTCATCATGCTGGCCGCCGTCATCGGCCTGTACGTGGTCGCCGGGAACTTCTCGCTCCAGGAGATCACCGCAGCCCGCGCCGCGGGCACGCTCGACATGGCGACCAACACCGAGCGGCTGCTGTTCCTCGGCTTCTTCTTCGCCTTCGCGGTGAAGGCCCCGCTGTGGCCGCTGCACACCTGGCTGCCGAACGCGATGGGCGAGTCCACCGCCCCGGTCGCCGTCCTGATCACCGCGGTCGTCGACAAGGTCGGCACGTTCGCGATGCTCCGCTTCTGCCTCGGACTGTTCCCCGACGCCAGCAAGTGGGCCACGCCGGCCATCCTCGTCCTGGCCCTGATCAGCATCGTCTACGGCGCGCTGGTCGCGGTCGGGCAGCGGGACATCAAGCGGCTGGTCGCGTACGCGTCGATCTCCCACTTCGGGTTCATCATCATGGGCATCTTCGCGATGACCACCCAGGGGCAGTCGGGCGCGACGCTGTACATGGTCAACCACGGGATCTCGACGGCCGCGCTGATGCTGGTGGCCGGCTTCCTGATCTCGCGCCGCGGCTCCCGGCTCATCGCCGACTACGGCGGTGTGCAGAAGGTGGCCCCGGTACTGGCCGGCACCTTCCTGATCGGTGGCCTCGCCACCCTGTCGCTGCCGGGCCTCGCGCCCTTCGTCAGTGAATTCCTGGTCCTGGTCGGTACGTTCGCCCGGTACCCCGTCATCGGCATCATCGCCACCATCGGCATCGTGCTGGCCGCGCTCTACACCCTGGTGCTCTACCAGCGCACGATGACCGGCCCCGTCAAGGAGGGGGTCCGCACCATGAAGGACCTGCGCCTGCGCGAGGTGCTGGTGGTCGCCCCGCTGATCGTGCTGCTGATCGGGCTGGGCGTGTACCCGAAGCCGCTCACCCAGATCGTCAACCCGGCGGTGGAGCACACCATGTCCGACGTGCACGAGAAGGACCCGAAGCCACAGGTGGCCGTCGAGGCCAAGAACGGGGAGGCGGCGAAGTGAGCACGATGGCTGCTGCCCAAGGGCTGCTGACGCTGGCGGCCGGGGAGCCGGTCGACCGGATCCCGGCCCCCCACATCGAGTACGCGCAGCTCGCGCCCACGCTGATCGTGTTGGGCGCGGCGGTCCTCGGAGTCCTCGTCGAGGCCTTCGTACCGCGCAGGTCCCGCTACTACATCCAGGTGTTCCTCGCCGTCGCCGCGTTGGCCTCGGCCTTCGCGGCGGTCGTCGGCCTCGCCGCCGGCGGGTACGCCGGCGACAAGGCGCACATCGCGGCGATGGGCGCCGTCGCCGTGGACGGCCCGGCGCTGTTCCTGCAGGGCATCATCCTGCTGTCCGCGATCGTCGCGGTCTTCACCTTCGCCGAGCGGCGCCTGGACCCGGCCGCCCACGGCAACCGGGTGGACTCCTTCGCCGCGCAGGCGGCGTCCGTACCGGGCAGCGAGAGCGAGAAGGCCGCCGTCAAGGCGGGCTTCACCACGACCGAGGTCTTCCCGCTGGCGCTGTTCGCGGTCTCCGGCATGCTGATCTTCCCGGCGGCCAACGACCTGCTGACGCTGTTCGTGGCCCTGGAGGTCTTCTCCCTCCCGCTCTACCTGCTCTGCGCCGTCGCCCGCCGCCAGCGGCTGATGTCGCAGGAGGCGGCGGTCAAGTACTTCCTGCTCGGCGCCTTCTCCTCGGCCTTCCTCCTGTTCGGCATCGCCCTGGTCTACGGGTACGCGGGCTCGGTCTCGTACGCGGCGATCGCCGACGTGGTCGACGGCACGGTCACCAAGATCGACCCGGCGCTCGCCGACACCATGGGCAACGACGCGCTGCTGTTGATCGGCGGGGCGCTGATCCTGACGGGCCTGCTCTTCAAGGTAGGCGCGGTCCCGTTCCACATGTGGACCCCGGACGTCTACCAGGGCGCCCCGACCCCGGTCACGGGCTTCATGGCGGCGGCGACGAAGGTGGCCGCGTTCGGCGCGCTGCTCCGGCTGCTGTACGTGGTCCTCCCGGGCCTGCGGTGGGACTGGCGGCCGGTGATGTGGGGCGTGGCGATCCTGACGATGCTGGCGGGTGCCGTGATCGCGGTGACCCAGACCGACGTCAAGCGGCTGCTGGCGTACTCCTCGATCGCGCACGCGGGCTTCATCCTGGCCGGTGTGATCGCGACGTCGGCGCAGGGCGTCCAGTCCGTCCTCTTCTACCTGCTCGCCTACTCCTTCGTGACGATCGGCGCCTTCGCGGTGATCACGCTGGTGCGCGACGCGGGCGGGGAGGCCACGCACCTGTCCAAGTGGGCCGGCCTGGGCCGTCGTTCGCCGCTGACGGCGGCGGTCTTCGCGGTGTTCCTGCTGGCCTTCGCCGGCATCCCGCTGACCTCGGGCTTCTCCGGCAAGTTCGCCGTGTTCAAGGCGGCGGCGGAGGGCGGCGCCGGGGTGCTGGTCGTGGTCGGTGTGATCTCGTCCGCGATCGCCGCGTTCTTCTACATCCGGGTGATCGTCCTGATGTTCTTCAGCGAGCCGAAGGCGGACGGCCCCACGGTGGCCGTCCCCTCGCCGCTGACGATGACGACGATCGCGGTGGGCGTGGCGGTGACCCTGGTCCTGGGCGTGGCCCCGCAGTACTTCCTGGACCTGGCGGGGCAGGCGAGCACGTTCGTCCGCTGACCGGCTGTCCCTGGGCCCGGCTCCCTTGGGGGAGCCGGGCCCAGGTGCGTTTCCTTACCGGGCGGCCGTGAGGTCGAGGTCAATGCCGCACGGCACCGAAACCTTGAGCCGGTCGCGGAAGGTGCCGGTGGCGACGTACGCCTTGGTGGCCGGGTCGAGTTCGTAGACGTAGACCACGGCTCGGCCGTCGTTGTTCTCCACCCGCCAGAAGTGCGGGATCTCGGCGCGGGCGTACTTGAGCGGCTTGCTGTGCCGGTCGCGCGGGACGGAATCGAGGGAGACGACCTCGACGGCGAGCCGCACGAACTCCGCAGGAAGGCGGGTCTGCTCCATGCTCTGGATGGCGGCTTCGTCGACCACGATGACATCGGGCTCGGGCCGGTTGTGACGGTCGATGTCGATCGTGAACTCGCGCATGACCTCCAGCCCCGGTGGAGGGGGGATCGGCCGGCGATATGCCGACTCGATGTCCTCGGGTTCCATGCAGGGGAGTCTCCCGGGCTCGCCGGAGTATCGCCGGAGTATCGCCGGTGATCCTTCCGGGCCCGTCCACGCGTGTGAACGGGCCCGGAATGTTGACCCTGTCAGTGGCGAGTGGCATATGCGCGGACATCCGCGTCGGGGTCGGAGGCGGCCGTGGCCAGAGCCGTGCGGGCCTCCGGGACGGTGCGGTGGGTGCGCAGGGACAGGACGGCGGCCTTGCGGACGTCCGCGTTGTCGTCCTTCAGGGCCGCGGCCAGGGGGGCGACGGCCGTGTCGGGGTCGGCCGCCGAGAGGGCGGTGGCGGCGCCCGCGCGGACCTGCCAGGCCGGGTCGGCCAGGGCCGCCACCGCCCTGGCCGCGTAGCCGTCCGGGCAGCCCGTGGCGGCCAGCGCCGCCAGGGCCGCGGCCCGGACCAGCGGGTCGGGGTCCGCGAGGAGGGGGTCCAGCGGGGCGGGGGCCGGGGCGTGGACCGCCGCGAGACCCTTGGCCACCGCGACCCGGACCTCCCGGGCCGGATCGGCGACGGCCCGCCCGAGGGCCTCGACGGCGTCCACCGAGACCAGCGCCCGTACGGCATGGATACGGACCTCCGGGTCGGGGTCCGCCAGGGACTGCGCGTACAGGGCGGCCCCGCCGAGCCGCAGCGCGCGTAGGGCCTCCAGGGCGGCGGCGCGCACCACCGGGTCCGGCACGGGGAGCGCCGCGCGCAGGGCGGCCCCGAGTTCCGGGTCCCCGGGCAGCACCTCCAGCAGCTCCCGCAGCGCGGCCGCGGCGGCAGCCCGTACGGCCGGATCCGCATCGCCGAGGCGGGCCGCCAGCTCCGGGCCCGCCCCCGCCGGAACGGTTTCGCCGATCGCCGTCACCGCTGTGGCCCGTACGGCCGGATCGGGGTCGGTGAGGTACGGGCGCAGGACCGCCAGGTCCGGGGACTCCTCGGCCAGGGCGAGGAGTTCGAGGATCCGGGGCGAGGCGCCGCCGGCCTCCCCGGCCCCGGACGCGGCCCCGGCATCGGCACCGGCCCCGGCCCCCGCCCCGGCGGGGGAGGCCTCGGAGGGCGTCGTGGATTCCGGATCCCGGCCCGGGAGCGGGGCCGCCCCGCGCGGTCCCGCCGTCGCCACGCCGACCAGTTCGACCTCGCCCAGGTGGCGGGAGGGGCCGCCCTGCGGGGCGAATTCGGGGACGGGGACCACGTACGGCTCCACCGGGCGGGCCGTGAACTCCATCGCCCCCGACGCCGACTTGCGCAGGTCCAGGTGGTGCAGCCAGGCCGGGTCCTCGCGCTCCGGGTGGTCGAGCCGCTCGTGGTACAGGCCCCAGCGGGACTCCGTTCGCGCCAGCGAGGCCCGCGCCGCCATCTCCGCGCAGTCCCGGATGAAGGACACCTCCGCGCACCGCATCAGCTCGTGCGGGGTCCGCGCCCCCATCTCCTCGATCTCGCGGCCCATACGGGTGAAGGCCTCCACGGCCAGCGACAGCTTCGCGCCCGTCTTCGGCGGGGCCACGTAGTCGTTGACGAACCGCCGCAGCTTGTACTCCACCTGCGGCTGCGGCGGCCCGTCCGGGCGGCGCAGCGGCCGGTAGACCAGCTCGTGCGCCGCCGCCACCTGCTCCGCCGGGAGCGGGCCCTCGTACGCGGTGTACTGCGCCGCGTCCTCGCCGGCCAGGTCGCCGAAGACGAACGCCCCGATCATGTAGTTGTGCGGTACGGAGGCCAGGTCCCCGGCCGCGTACAGCCGCGGCACGGTGGTGCGCGCGTGGTCGTCGACGCGCACGCCCGACGCCGAGTGGCCCCCGCACAGTCCGATCTCCGAGATGTGCATCTCGATGTCGTGCGTGCGGTAATCGTGGCCGCGGCCCTCGTGGAAGGTGCCGCGGGTCGGCCGCTCGGTGGTGTGCAGGATCGATTCGAGGGCGGAGACCGATTCCTCGGGCAGGTGGCTGAGCTTGAGGTACACCGGCCCCCGGTCCGAGGCGAGTTCGGCCGCGAACTCCGACATCATCTGCCCCGACCAGTAGTCGGAGTCGACGAACCGCTCCCCGTGCCGGTTGACCTGGTAGCCGCCGAAGGGGTTGGCGACGTACGCGCACGCCGGTCCGTTGTAGTCCTTGATCAGCGGGTTGATCTGGAAGCACTCGATCCCGGTGAGGGCCGCGCCCGCGTGGTAGGCCATGGCGTAGCCGTCACCGGCGTTGGTGGGGTTCTCGTACGTCCCGTACAGGTATCCGGAGGCAGGGAGTCCGAGCCGGCCGCAGGGGCCGGTCGCCAGGATCACGGCGCCCGCGCGGACCGTCACGAAGGCGCCGGTACGGGTGTTGAAGGCGGCGGCGCCGATGGCCCGGCCGTCCTCGGGCGAGGTGAGGACCCGTACCGGCATCACCCGGTTCTCGATCCGGATCCGCTCGCGCATCTCGCGGCGGCGCAGCTGCCGGTAGAGGACCTTCTTGACGTCCTTGCCCTCGGGCATGGGCAGTACGTACGAGCCGGAGCGGTGGACCCGGCGGACCGCGTACTCGCCGTGTTCGTCCTTCTCGAACTTCACGCCGTACGACTCCAGGCGCTGCACCATCGCGAAGCCGCGGGTGGCGGTCCGGCGGACCGTGGACTGGTCGACGACGCCGTCGTTGGCGCGGGTGATCTCCGCTACGTAGTCGTCGGGCTCGGCGCGGCCGGGAACGACCGCGTTGTTGACCCCGTCCATGCCCATGGCGAGGGCGCCGGAGTGGCGTACGTGGGCCTTCTCCAGCAGCAGGACCCGCGCGCCGCGGCCGGCGGCGGTCAGGGCCGCCATCGTGCCGGCGGTGCCGCCGCCGATGACGAGGACGTCGCAGGAGAGTTCCTCGGCGTCGGCGAGTGCGGGGATGTCCATGGTGGGGGTTGCCCTTCGGGGGTGGTCGGAGGTCTCGGAGGTCTCGGAGGTCACAGGGAGGCGAGGATCCGGCGGCGGAGGGCCGGGTGATCCGCGGACCGGTCGCGCGGAGCCGGTACGTCGAGCACCGCACCGGTGGCGAGGAGGGCGACGCGGTCGCCCACGAACAGGGCCTCGTCCACGTCGTGGGTGACGAAGACGACCGTCGCCCCGGTGCCGGCGAGGACCTCGACCAGGAGGTCCTGCATCCCGGCGCGGGTCTGGGCGTCGAGCGCGCCGAAGGGCTCGTCCATGAGGACGGCGCGGGGGCGCGCGGCGAGGGCGCGGGCCAGCTGGACGCGCTGGCGCTGGCCGCCGGAGAGCTGGTGGGGAAGCCTGAGGGCGTGATCGGTGAGTCCGACGCGCGCCAGCCAGTCCTCGGCGGTCCGGCGCCGCTCGGCGCGGGGCACGCGCCGGATGAGGAGGGGCAGTTCCAGGTTCCCCCGTACGGTGCGCCACGGCAGCAGGGCGTCGTCCTGGAAGACGAGCGCCCGGTCGGCGTCGGGCCGGGTGATCGGGGTTCCGTCCTGCGTGACGGTGCCGGCGAGCGGGGGCAGCAGCCCGGCGAGGGTGCGCAGCAGTGTGGACTTCCCGCATCCGGAGGGCCCGACGACGGCAAGCACCTCGCCGGGCCGGATGTCGAGGTCGAGCCGGTCGAGGACGGCGCTCCCGCCGGGCCGGCCGAGCCGCACGCCGTCGAGCCGGAGGGCCGAGCCGGGCCGCGGTGCCGTGGCCGCGGCGGCAGGGACGCGGGTGGTGGGTGGGGCCGCATGTGCGGACATCAGGGGACCTCCTGTGCGTGGTCGAATGCCGGTCGGGGACCCCCGGCGCCTCGAACGCCGACGGGGCTGACATGGCGCCGCGCGCCGTCCGGCTGTCGGGAGTGCCCGGCGGGCGGGCCTGCGGAGGGGCGTTCGGCGCGGGTCGGGAGCCATCGGGTCAGGAGGCGTCCCAGCCGCTCCACCGCCGTCGACGTGAGCCAGCCCAGGGCGCCGATCGTGGCCATGCCGACGAAGACCCCCGGGTAGTCCACCACCGTGTAGTCCTGCCAGGTGCGGTAGCCGACGCCGTACTCTCCCGAGATCATCTCCGCCGAGATCACGCAGATCCACGACACCCCGATCCCGACCGACAGACCCCCGAAGACACCGGGGAGGGAGCCCGGGAGGATCACCGACAGCAGCACGCGCGCCCGCGACGCGCCCATCGTGAGGGCCGCCTCCTCCCAGACCGGCGACAGCGCCGCCACCGCGTGGCGCGTGGAGACCAGCACCGGGAAGAACGCCGCCGCGCACGTGATGAACACGATTCCCTGCTCGTTCGAGGGGAAGAGGAGGATCGCCACCGGGACCAGCGCGATGGCCGGGATCGGGCGCACGACCTCCAGGACCGGGCCGAGCACGTCCGCCGCCACCCGCGAGCGGGCGATCGCGGTGCCCACCGCCACCCCCGAGGCCGCCGCCAGAGCGAAGCCCGACACGATCCTGCGCAGGCTGGAGAAGAGGTCTTGCCAGTACGGCGCCGTCGAGGCCCGCTCCACCAGCTTCGACGCCACCCGCGTCACCGTCGGGAACTGCCCGAAGCGGAGCCAGAATTCGACGTCCAGCGAAGTCAGCAGCTGCCACGCCACCAGGGCCGCCCCGAGCGAAGCCAGCCGCAGCAGCCTGCGCCCCGGGGTCACGACGCGATGCCTTCGGCTTCGGCGAAGCCCACGATCCGCGCCCCGGATCCCCCGTGCTGGTCGACGTACGACTTCGCGCCCGCCGGCGTGACGAACGCCCGCAGCTCGGCGCCCTCCGCCACCCACACCGCCTTGTCGGCGAACCACGGGGTCCCGGTCACCGCGTCCGGCACGTACGCCGCCCGGACCCCCGAAGCGCCCGCGCCCTTCAGGGCCTTCAGCAGGGCCGCCGGGGTGTCGAACGTCCGCGTGGCCGGCTCGTTCCTCAGCCACAGCTCGGGGCGGGCGGGCGCCGCCGCCGGGTAATCGGGCTCCGCCGCGGCCCTCTTGAGCGGCGCCGGGTCCACGAACGCGTCCACGTCCACGTCCCCGACCAGCTTCGCGTCCTTGAGGACCGGTACGTCCTCCTTCAGCGCCGCCAGCAGCTCCGGCCGCAGCGCCGGGTCGAAGGTCGCGATCCCGTTCGCGCCGTTGTAGAGGTACACGACCTCCGCCGGCAGCCCGGTCTCCTTCGCCACCGACTCCGCCGCCGCGACCGGCTGCGTCCGCAGGTACTCGGTCGCCTTGCGCTGCGCCCGCAGGAAGTCGTCCAGTACGCCGGCCCGCTGCTCCGCGAACTCCTGCCGCACCGTGACCCCGTGGAAGGTCGGCAGGTTCAGCTCGGCCCCGTCGTACAGGGCCTTGGCCTTCCCCTCGTACGCGAGCTGCCCGGGCCAGGCCACGAACTGCGACAGCGCGTCCGCACTGCCCGCCTGGAGGGCCGAAGCCCCCACGCTGGGCTGCTGGTTGAGCTTCTGGATGCCGCTCGCGGGATCGATGCCGGCGCGCCGCAGGGCCCGTACGAGGGTCCCGTCCGCGGCCGAGCCGACCGAGGTCGACACCCTCTTGCCGCGCAGATCGGCCAGCGAGGCGTAGGTCGCGCCGGGCGCGGTGACGATCGTGTTGAGGCCGCCGCGCAGGTTGTAGCCGGTCACGGAGACGAGCCGGGTCGGCTGCCCCAGCTCCTTGCCGCGCGCCGCGTTGATCAGCAGCGGGAAGTCGCCCATCGAGCCGATGTCGATCTTCCCGGCGGTCATCTGGGCGGTGATGGGCGCGCCCGTGGCGTAGTCCTGCCAGTCCACCTTGTACGCGACCCCGTCCCGCCGGCCGCGCTCCGCGAGCTCCTGCTCGAAGTAGCCGAGGGAGCGCAACAGGGTGCCGGCGGTGACGGTGTTGATGGTCTTGGACTGGTAGCCGACGGTCACCGTCACGGTCTTGGGGCCGTCCGCCCCGGCCGCGCTCCCGCCGCACCCACTGGCCAGCGGAACGAGGAGCACGGAGAGGGCGAGGGCGAAGGGCAGTCTCGAACTGCGCATCGGAACACGGCCTTTCACCGGGGTCACCGGGGTCACCGGAGGAGGTAGGGCATGTTGACGGTCACCGCGCCCGTGGGGCAGCGGGCGGCGCACGGGCCGCAGTACCAGCACTCGTCGACGTGCATGTACGCCTTGCCGTTGTCCTCGCGGATCGCGAGCGAGTCGAGCGGGCACATGTCGACGCAGAGGGTGCAGCCGTCGATGCACAGGGACTCGTCGATGGTCACGGGCACGTCGCCGCGCTGGGGGACCACAGGCATGGCTGTCTCCAGGAAGGGTGGGTACGCAGGGGGTCAGAGGGCGCGGCGGAGCAGGCCGCTCATGGTGATCCGGTCGCCGCGGAAGCGGATGAACTCCAGGTCCACGGGCCGGCCGTCGCCCAGATGGGTGAGCCGCTCCAGCATCAGTACGGCGGCCCCGCGCGGGGCCTGCAGTACGGCGGCGGAGTGCGCGTCGGCGTTGACGGCCTCCAGGGTGATCTCGGCGTGGCCGAGGGGCTGCCCGGTCAGGGACTCCAGCAGCCGGAAGACGTCGGTGTTCTCCAGGTCGCAGCCGAGCAGTTCGGCGCCGATGTCGAGGGGGACGTACGTGAGGTCGAGGGAGAGCGGCAGCCCGTTCAGCCGCCGCAGCCGCTCGATGTAGAGCACGTCGGCGTGCTCGGGGAGCCCCAGCCGGCCGGCGACGGGGGCGGGGGCGCGCACCGGGCCGACCGTGCGGACCTCGTTGGTCACCCGGCCGTGCTCGTGCAGGGTCTCGGCCAGCCCCTGGAGGCGGTCGAGGCCGTGCGGGTACTTCTCGCAGACGACGACGGTCCCGACCCCCGGCCGGCGTTCGACGAGCCGCTCGCCGCGCAGCAGGTCGAGGGCCTGGCGGACGGTGTTGCGGCCGGCTCCGTACTCGGCGGCGAGGACGTCCTCCAGCGGGAGGACCCCGCGGGGGTAGCCGCCGGCCAGGATCTGGTGGCGCAGCAGGTCGGCGAGCTGCCGCGCCCGGTCCGCGCGCAGTCGCCGCCGGCGCGCTGCGGCGACCGGGACGGTGTGCTCACGGGTGCGTTCGGCTGGCATGGCACGGAACATACCGACGGGTCCCGGCCGGTGGTGTTGCCGCAGTATTGCGCCACCGCGGAGGCTCAGTGGCAGGGCTGTGACCTGCTACGACGCCGGGGTGGCGGAAAGATCCGCCACCCCGGTGGTGTCCCTCGTCCCGAGGGGCGGACTAGCGGGATCCCACAATGCGGCCGGTGACCTCGCCGAGGCCGACGCGGGTGCCGCCCTGGCCCGGGGCCCAGGCGGTGAGGGTGACCGTGTCGCCGTCTTCGAGGAAGGTGCGCTTGCCGTCGGCGAGCTCGATGGCGTCGCGGCCGTTCCACGTCAGCTCCAGCAGCGAGCCGCGCTGCCCGACCTCGGGGCCGCTGACCGTGCCCGAACCGTAGACGTCGCCGGTGCGCAGGGAGGCGCCGTTGACCGTCATGTGCGCGAGCTGCTGGGCGGCGGTCCAGTACATCGTCGCGAACGGCGGCTGCGCGACCTCCTGCCCGTTGATGGAGACGGTGATGCGCAGGTCGAAGCCGCCGGGCCGGTCGGCTTCGGCGTCGTCGAGGTACGGCAGCAGCGGGAAGTCGCGGGCGGGCGGGGCGACCCGGGCCGCCTCCAGGGCCTCCAGCGGGGTGACCCAGGCGGAGACGGAGGTGGCGAAGGACTTGCCGAGGAAGGGGCCGAGCGGCACGTACTCCCAGGCCTGGATGTCGCGCGCCGACCAGTCGTTGAGCAGGAACAGCCCGAAGACGTGGTCCTCGAAATCGGCCAGCGGCACCGGGCGGCCCTGCTCGGACGGGGTGCCGACGACGAAGCCGACCTCCGCCTCGATGTCGAGCTTGACGGACGGGCCGAAGACGGGCGCCGCGTCCGCCGGGGCCTTGCGCTGCCCGGAGGGCCGCACGACATCCGTCCCCGAGACCACGATCGTGCCGGACCGGCCGTGGTAACCGATCGGCAGGTGCTTCCAGTTGGGCGTCAGCGCCTCGCCGTCCGGGCGGAAGATGTGGCCCACGTTGGTGGCGTGGTGCTCGCTCGCGTAGAAGTCGACGTAGTCGGCGACCTCGTACGGCAGGTGCAGGGTGACGGCGTCGAGCGGGAGGAGGTGCGGCTCGACCGTCTCGCGGTGGCCGGGGTCGGTCACCCACGCGGTCAGCGCGCGGCGCACGTCGCGCCAGGCGGTGCGGCCGGCGGCCAGCAGCGGGTTGAGCGAGGACTGCCCGAGCAGCGTGGCGTACGGGGAACCGAGCGCGGCCGCGGCCGCCCCCGCGTCGAGCACGTGTCCGCCGATGCGCACGCCGATGCGACGGCGGCCGGGCTCCGCGGAGGTGGGTCCGGGGGTGGAGAAGACGCCGTACGGGAGGTTGTGCGGCCCGAACGGGTCGCCCTCGGGGACATCGAGGGGGCTCTGCTGGGGCATGGGGTACTGCCTCGCTTTCGATGCGGTCCGGGGGTGTCCCGGCGGCTGGTCGATACGTTACGTGGCCAGTGGGGCCGGTGGGAGGCCGGATTCGGGTTCTATTTGTAGGACTTGTCCAAAGGGGTCCGTATCCTTGCGCCGTGACTTCCGACCCGCATTCGGCCCTCCCGTTCGCCTTGATCGCCACTGACCTGGACGGAACCCTGCTGCGCGCCGGAGACACCGTCTCCGCCCGCTCGTACGCGGCGCTCGCGACGGCGCGCGCCGCGGGCGCCCAGCACATCATCGTCACCGGACGCCCCGTCCCGCAGGTCCGCCATGTGCTGGACGACCTCGGCTACACGGGGCTCGCGGTGTGCGGGCAGGGCGCGCAGGTGTACGACACGGCGGGCGCGCGCCTGTTGCACTCCATCGCGCTGGACCGGGAGCTGGCCGACGTGGCGCTCGGGAAGATCGAGGCGGAGATCGGTGAGGTGTACGCGGCGGTCAACCAGGAGGGGGTGGACGCCGAGATGCTGATAGGGCCGGGCTACCGGATGTGGCACCCGCACCTGCCGACGGTCCGGGTGCGCACGCGCTGCGACCTGTGGGCCGCGCCGATCAACAAGGTGCTGCTCCAGCACCCGGAGCTGGACGACGACGAGCTGACGCGCGTCGCGCGTGCGGTGGTCGGGGACCTGGTGAACGTGACGATGGCGGGGGAGCACACGGTGGAGCTCCAGCCGCCGGGCGTCAGCAAGGCGAGCGGACTGGCGCTGGCGGCGCAGGTGCTGGGGGTCGGCCCGTCGTCGACGATCGCCTTCGGCGACATGCCGAACGACATCCCGATGTTCGCGTGGGCGGCGCACGGCGTGGCCATGGCCAACGCCCACCGCGAACTGATCGCCGTGGCCGACGAACTGACCCTCTCCAACGAGCAGGACGGCATCGCGGTGGTCCTGGAACGCCTCTTCCCGGGCTGATCCGGCCCCGCCGGCATCCCGGCCCCGCAGGGCCGTCAGCCGGCGGCCCGCGGCAACCGCCGCTCCCACGTCCGGTGGAAGACGACCTCCTCCCCCTCCCGGCACACCACCTCGTTCGAGGTCACGAACCCACCCTCGTCGCAGGAGATCTCCGACCGGGTCTCGATACGGGCGTCCCACCCCAACTCCGGCCGGTGCAACCGGATCCGCCACTGCGAGCGGGTCCGGGCCGACAGCGGATCCGCCGAGTCGATCTCGTAGACCTCCTCCGCGTCCTCCCCGTACTCCAGCCCGTCCGGATACACCCGTGTGCCCCCGTACCGCGGGTCCACCTCCAGCCGCCACCGCCCGCGCGCCACGTCCCGTACGACCAGCCGCTCCGGCCGCGGCTCGTCCAGCGTGGCCGGGTACGACACCCCCAGCGGCTCCGCCTGCTCCGGCGGCTCGAAGCCGATCTCCGGGCCGGAGGCGTCCGCTCCCGCGGCCCGGACCGGCAGGACCACCGCACTCCCCGCCGGATCCAGCGTCCACCCCGCCTGCGACCCGGCCCGCGGCCAGATCCACGGCCAGTACGCCGAGGACAGCGCGAGCCGGATCCGGTGGCCCGCGGCGAACCGGTGCCCGATGCCGTTCAGCTCGAAGACGACGTCCTCGTACGCGCCCACCGGCCACGGCACCGCCTTGTCCCGGCCCAGCCGGGCCGAGAGGTTCAGCGCGCCCCGCGTCACCAGCGTCGAGGCCCCGTCGGGCGCCACGTCGCACAGCCGCGCCACCACCTGCCCGTACGGGACGTCCATCCGCAGCCGGGCCGTCACCTGCGCGCGGCCCAGGATCTCCACCGGCTCGCGCCCCACCGGGAACTCGAAGCAGGCCGACTTCGCGTCCTCCTCCCGCTGGTCCGGCGGCAGGTCCGCGTCGTTGCCGAAGGGGAAGAACCGCCCCGCGTCCAGCCCCGTGTGCTGCGGGGAGGCCACGGCCACCGGCGCGCCCTGGAGCGCGTACGTGACCGGGGTGACGGCCGGGGAGGGCCATTCGGCGTCCCCGACCCAGCGGCCCGGCAGTACCTCGTACGTGGTCGCCGGCGGATGCGACTGCGAGATCCAGGACCGCAGCAGGGGCTCGTCCATCACCCCGTTGTCGGCGCCCTTCAGTCAGTGGTCCCACCAGCGCAGGGTCTCCTGGAGGAACCCGATCGCCGGCCCGGGCGGCAGCCCCCGGTCCGGGTACTGGTGCGACCACGGGCCGATGAGCCACCGTACCCGGTCGGCGGGCAGGTGCGAGACCAGCCGCAGCACCGTGTCCCGGTACGGGTCGTGCCAGCCGCCGACCGCCAGCACGGCCGCGCCGATCGCCGGGTAGTCCTCGCAGACGCTGCCGTGGCGCCAGTAGTCGTCCCGCGTCTGGTGCGCCAGCCAGGTGTGGATCAGGGGTTCGACGGATTCCAGCCGCGCGAGCCACTGCTCGCGCCAGCCGTCGCCGACGAACAGCGGGTCCGGCGGCCGCGCCGCGAAGGCCAGCATGGTCGCCGCCCAGGCGTGCATGTCCACGGCCAGCACCGAGCCGCCCATGTAGTGGACGTCGTTGTCGTACCGGTCGTCCGTCGAGCAGACCGTGACGACCGCTTTGAGCGCCTCGGGGGCCAGTGCCGCGATCTGGAGGGAGTTGAACCCGCCCCACGAGATCCCGAACATCCCCACCGACCCCGTGCACCACGGCTGCGCCGCCAGCCACTCCACCACCGCGACCCCGTCGGCCAGTTCCCGCGCGTCGTACTCGTCGCCCGGGTTCCCGCCGCTGCAGCCGTGGCCCCGTACGTCCACCCGGACCGAGGCGTAGCCGTGGCCCGCGTACCAGGGGTGGCGCTGCCAGTCGCGGGGCGCGGTCCAGTCGGTCAGCCGGTACGGCAGGTACTCCAGCAGCGCCGGGACCGGCTCGTCGGTCAGCGGGCGCCAGATCCGGGCGTACAGCTCCACCCCTCCCCCAGAGCCTTCGGCCTGGGAGGTGCCCCCAGGCATCGGGATCCGGACGTCCTCGTGCGCCGTCTCGTACGGGAACTCGGTACGGATGATCATGCGGGAACCACCTCGTTCGCCTCAGTGGACGGGGTGCATCGTGCGCCGCAGCCACGGCGCCAGCGCGATCACGGCCAGGCCCGCCACCACCGCGATCGCGCCGTTGACGCCGAAGTACACGGGAGCGGACACCTGGCCGTAGACCTTGACCACCTGTGCCTGGATGCCGTTGGCCAGGGCCAGCGAGAGGAACCAGAGGGCCATGGTCTGGCTGCCGAAGGCCTTCGGGGCGAGCTTCGTGGTGGCCGACATGCCGGAGGTCTCCAGCAGGACGTCGCCGAGCCCGAGCAGCAGGTACGAGCCGACGATCCACCAGGCGGCCATCCGGTACGCCTCCCCGCCGTGCCCGGAGGTGGGGATCACCATCAGCAGGAAGGACAGGCCGCCCAGGACGACCCCGATGGCGATCTTGTTGGAGGCGTGCGGCTGGCCCCGGCCCATCCGGACCCACAGCGCGGCCACGACCGGGGCGAGCGCCACCTCGAACGCGCCGAGCGCGGAGGCGTACCAGCTCGCGGGGAAGTGGAAGCCCAGGACCTCGGTCCGGGCGTTCGTCGAGGCGAGCAGCATCATCGTCGAGTACGCCTGGAAGAGGATGAAGTTGAAGGCGACCGAGGCCAGGAAGAGCACCACGTACGGGCGCAGCCGTCCGCGTTCCTCGCGCGTCACCCGCGGGCTGCGGAACATGACCGCGAAGTAGACGGCGGGCGCGATCACCGAGACGAGCGTGAGCAGGTCGACGAAACGGCCCATCGTCAGCCATCCGAGGCCCGCCAGAAGGGTGGCGAGCGCGCCCGCGGCGAGGAGTCCGGCGACGATCCGGCGCACGGCGCGGCGCATCGCGTCGGGGGCGAGGGCGTACTCGGCCGAGTGCTTTCGCCCGGCCAGATGGCGGCGGCCGAGGACGTACTGGATGAGTCCCGCGGTCATGCAGACGGCGGCGGCGGAGAAACCCCGGTGCCAGCCCTGGTGCTCGCCGAGCCAGCCGGTGATCAGGGGTCCGGCGAACGCGCCGATGTTGATGGCCGTGTAGTAGAGGGCGAATCCGGCGTCGCGCCGCTCGTCGTCCGTCCGGTACAGCTTGCCGACCATGCTGGCCACGTTGGGCTTGAGCAGGCCGGTGCCCGCGCTGATCAGGCCGAGGCCCGTCCAGGTCATGGCGGCCGTCGGCACCGCCATGGCGTAGTGGCCGCAGGCGATCAGGACGCCGCCCCAGAGCACGGCCCGGTACGAACCGAGGATCCGGTCGGCGAGCCACCCGCCGGCGACGGAGACGAGGTAGACCATGGTCCCGTAGGCCGCCGCGACGGAGGCCGCGGTGCCCGGGTCCATCCCGAGGCCGCCGTTGGCCACCGTGTCCGCGAAGTAGAGGACGAGGATGGCCTGCATGCCGAGGAACGAGAAGCGCTCCCAGACCTCCAGTCCGGACAGCGTGGCGAGGCCCCGGGGGTGGCCGAGGAACGCGTGGTCGTCGGCGGGCGGCGGCTGGTCCGCCTCCGGGTCTACCGGTTCCGCCGGTTCCTCTATTGCGGTGGTAGTTCTGGACAAAACGTATTCTCCGGTTGTTTCGGCTCCTCACGAACATACCGGTGCGCATCGGGCAGTGCGCGGGTCGCGACATGGCGGCCGCTCTCGGTGATCGAAAACAGACCGGATACGCTGGCTTGAGTGATGGCAGCGACACATCGACAATCCAGGTGATCGTCACCGTGATCGTCAGCAGACAGGAGTACCCCTCGTGACCGTCGTCGGGCCGTTCGGACTGAGCGTGCGGGACCAGGCTCTTGAGACCGATGTCCAGGCCGGACTGGCCGCCGTCGAGGCGGGTCTGCTGGAGGCCACCAAGAGCGAAGTCCCCTTCATCACCGATGCCGCGCAGCACCTGCTGCGCGCCGGGGGCAAGCGGTTCCGGCCGCTGCTGGTGATGCTCGCCTCCCGATTCGGCGATCCCTACGCGCCCGGCATCGTGCCCGCCGCGGTGGTCGTCGAACTCACCCATCTGGCGACGCTCTACCACGACGACATCATGGACGAGGCGGACGAGCGCCGCGGCGTGGCCAGCGCCAACGCCCGCTGGGGCAACTCGGTGGCCGTCCTGACGGGTGATTTCCTGTTCGCCCGCGCCTCGCACATCCTGGCCGACCTCGGGCCGGAGGCGGTACGCATCCAGGCCGAGGCCTTCGAGCGGCTGGTCACCGGCCAGATCCTGGAGACGGCCGGCCCGCGCGACGGCCGTGACCCGGTCGCCCACTACCTCGACGTCATGGCCGGCAAGACCGGCTCGCTCATCGCGGTCTCCGGCCGGTTCGGCGCGCTGATCTCCGGCGCCGACGAGTCGGTCGTCGACATCCTGACCCAGTACGGGGAGCGCCTCGGCATCGCCTTCCAGCTCGCCGACGACGTCCTGGACATCGCCTCCGACTCGCACGAATCCGGCAAGACCCCGGGCACGGACCTGCGCGAGGGCATCCCCACGCTGCCCGTACTGCGGCTGCGAGAGATGGCCGCCCGGGGCGGCGACCCCGACGACCTGGAGCTCGTGGGCCTCCTCGACGGCGACCTGACCGACGACGCCGCGCACGCCGAGGTGCTCGCCCGGCTGCGGGTGCACCCCGCGCTGGAGCAGGCCCGCCGCGACACCATCCGGTACGCGCAGGAGGCGCGGGCCACGCTGGCGCCGCTGCCGGAGGGCTTCGCGAAGTCGGCGCTGGAGGAGCTGTGCGACGCGGTGGTGCACCGCGCCGGCTAGGACGAGGCCCGGTACGGGCCGGGTACGCCCGGATACGTCCGGACAAGCCGTTCGGCAGAGGCGAGGGCCCGGCATCCCCTAAGGGTGGAGGATGCCGGGCCCTCGCCGTGTCATCCCTGCGGCGTACGCCGAGTTGGCCCCGGGGAGTGACGCCCCGACCCCTCCCCTTTTGGTCAGATGGAGACACACCAGAACGGGTGACACAGAGGTAGGGCAGACATGGCAACGAACGCAAAGACCCGCAAGGCCGCCCGGTACGCCGTACCGGTAGCGGTGGCGGGTGTGGCCGCCGCGACCGTGGCGATGGTCCCGGCCTTCGCGAACTCCGGCGGCCCCGACCTGCCGAAGATGACCGCGCAGCAGCTCATCGAGAAGGTCGCGGCCTCCGACGTGCAGCAGCTGTCCGGCAGCGCGAAGATCAGCACCGACCTGGGTCTGCCGACCCTGGCGAGCGGCCTCCTCGGTGGCGGGGGTGTCGCGGGCGGCTCGGCCAACCCCGAGGACAAGATCGCGCAGCTGGCGAACGGCTCGCACACGCTGCGCGTCGCGGCCGACGGCCCGGACCGCCAGAAGCTCACGTTCGTGGACGGCAAGGACGAGTACAGCCTCATCCACAACGGCGCCGACGTCTGGGGGTACGACAGCAAGGCCAACGAGGTCTGGCACGAGAAGAACCCCGGGGCGGCGGCCGGCAAGGACCAGAAGAAGACGGCCGAGCGGCTCGGCGGCGCCTCGCCCCAGCAGCTGGCCCAGGACGTGCTGAAGGCCGCCGGCCCGACCACGGACGTCAGCGTGGGCGAGAGCGCGCAGGTGGCCGGCCGGGACGCCTACCAGCTGGTGCTGAAGCCGAAGCAGAGCGGATCCACGGTCGGCTCGGTCAAGATCGCGGTGGACGCCAAGAACGGTGTGCCGCTGCGGGTGCAGCTGCTCGCGGCCGAGGGCGGCAAGCCGATCGTCGACGCGGGGTTCACCAAGGTGGACTTCGCCAAGCCGTCCGCCGACACGTTCGCGTTCACCGCGCCCAAGGGCGCCAAGGTGACCGAGGGCGCTGCCGAGGCGGGCAGGGACGGCCGCGGCCACGGCAAGGAGTTCAAGGGCCTGGACTCCTTCCCCGGCCTGGACGCCCTGACCGGCGGCATGGGCGGCGCGGCCGGCAAGGGCGGCGAGACGAAGGTGCTCGGCGAGGGCTGGGCGACCATCGCCCGCGTCGACACGGGTGCCGGCAAGAGCCTGAAGGACATCGAGAACGGCAAGGACACTCCGAAGGAGGCCAAGCAGTTCCTCGACTCCCTCGGGGGCAAGGTCGCCGGCAAGTTCGGCGAGGGCCGGGTCTTCAAGACCCGCCTGGTCAACGCCCTGATCACGGACGACGGCAAGGTCTACGTCGGGGCGGTCACCAAGGACGCGCTGGTGAAGGCGGCCGACGCCAACAAGTAGTGCCGTACGGCGGGTAGGACTGTCCGAAGGGTGGGCGGGGACTGTGTCCCTGCCCACCCTTCGGCCGTTCCGGCTCCGTGTACAGCGGCCCCGCTGTACCGTGAAAAGCATGTCGAGACACGTCACCATCCGCCTGGACGAAGAGTTCCACGAGCGCCTCAAAGCGCGCGCGGCGGCATTGGGGACGACGGTCACCGCGCTGATCACCGAGGTAACGGAACGCGAGCTCGACGAGGACCGGAAGAAGTTCCTGTCCGGCATCGAGGAGTTCGCCGACCACTGGGGCTACTTCCAGGAGCGGTTCGGCAATTGAAGATCACCATGGAGTGGGCCTGGACCGCTCTGGCCCACCATCTCCCGTCAGATCCCGCCGTGTGGGATCCCTCCGGGGTGGCCGCCGCGGTCGCCCGGCACCAGAACGACCTCGTCCTGGTTCCCGAACAGCCCGCCCCGGACACCGCGTGGCGGGCCGCCGCGTTTCTGCACACCCTCGCGGTGTGCCCGGCGCTGGAATCGCCGATGAACGAGTTCTACGCGGCCGCCGCCACGCGCTCGTACCTGCGCGTGGCGGGAGCCAAGCAACTGCCCTCGCCGGAGGACCTCGGCGACCTGGTGGAGGCGGCCAAGCTGGGCCGCGCCGACATCGCCGCGGTCGCCGAGGAACTGCGCGCCCTCATACAGGAGTCGCAGACGGTCCCGCCGTCCTAGACCCGCTCCTGTCTCAGAAGGTGATCTTCCAGCTGTCGATGTAGCCGGTGTCCTGCGCCGCCCCGTCCTTGACCTGGAGCTTCCAGACCCCGTTGGCCACCTCGCTCGACGCGTTGACCGTGTACGTCTGGACGAGGTTGTCGGCGCTGCCGCCGCTGCGGTTGTGCAGGTTGTAGACCGTGCCATCGGGGGCCACCAGGTCGACCACCAGGTCACCGCGGTAGGTGTGGACGATGTTCACGTCGACCTTGGTGGTGGCCGGTGCGTTGCCCGTGACGCCGGAGACCGTGATCGGCGAGGTCACCGCGGCGCCGGGGGAGTCCGGGACGTTCACGTCCGCCGTGTTCTCGAAGGACGGGCCCGGCGGGACCGTGGTGGCCGCCCCCAGGTTCCAGATCGCGTACGCGATGGCGTCGGAGTTGCGGTCAAGGGCGGTGTCGTCGATGTTCGCCGAGGTGTCGCACGAGGCGTGGTAGCAGCGGTCGAAGGCCTGCCCGGAGGTGCCGCCCCACTTCTGCGCCTGCGCCGCCGTCTTGGTGTAGTCGGCGCCGGAGAACAGACCGCCGACCGGGATGCCCGCGCTCTTGAACGGGGCGTGGTCGGAGCGGCCGTCGCCCTCGGTCTCGATCTCCGTCGGGATGCCGACGCCCGCGTAGTAGTTCTTGAAGGTCTGCTCGATGGTCGGGTCGTCGTCGTAGACGAAGTAGCCCGGGTTCGGCGAGCCGATCATGTCGAAGTTCAGGTACCCGGAGATCTTCGACTTCTCGGCGGCCGGCAGGTTGTTCACGTAGTACTTCGAGCCGATCATGCCGAGCTCCTCCGCGCCCCACCAGCCGAACCGCAGGTGCTTGGTGGGCTGGAGCTGTGCGCGCGAGACGGCCAGCGCCGTCTCCAGGATGGCGGCCGAGCCGGATCCGTTGTCGTTGATGCCGGGGCCGGCGGTCACCGAGTCCAGGTGCGATCCGGCCATCAGCACCGAGTTCGGGTCACCGCCCGGCCAGTCGGCGATCAGGTTGTAGCCGGTCGCGCCGCTGCTGGTGAAGGTCTGCAGGGTGGTGGTGAAGCCGGCCGCGTCCAGTTTGGCCTTCACGTAGTCGATCGAGGCCTTGTAGCCGGCCCGGCCGTGGGCGCGGTTGCCGCTGTTGGCGGTGGCTATGGACTGGAGCTGCGCCAGGTGCGCCTTGACGTTGGCGACCGGGATGTCGGGCGGGGCCGGCGCCGCGGTCGCCGCCGTGGGGGCGGCGAGCGCGGCGGGAGCGGTGGAGGCGAACAGGCCGGCGACCGCGATCGCGGTCACGGCGGCGAGACGCCGGGAGACGGACAGGCTCATGTGGGGGACTCCGGGATTCCGTTGGGGATTGAACGGAACGTGCGGGGTGGCGCAATTGAGCGATCGTGCGTCAGTGCGAGCCTGATGTTCAGTGGAAGGGTGACTGCCCGTCAAGACCGCGATTCGGTCAGGGTGGTTCGGAAAACGGACGATCCCCGCTACGGAGGTTCCGTAGCGGGGATCGTGGGGGTGTCGGGGCGCGCGGTGGGGCTATGCCGGCTCGGGCGCCGGGGCGGCCGCCACCGGCCCGGCGGCGGCGCGGGCCGCTTCGAGCCGGGCCCGGTTCTTGCGTGCCGTGCGCAGCGCGTCCCAGGTGAGCAGCGCCAGCGCGGCCCAGACCAGGGAGAACCCGGCCCAGCGCTCCGGCGGCATCGCCTCGTGGAAGTACACGACGCCGAGCCCGAACTGGAACACCGGGGCCAGGTACTGGAGCAGCCCGAGCGTGGAGAGCGGGACCCGGATCGCGGCCGCCCCGAAGCAGACCAGCGGGATCGCGGTGACCAGCCCGGTCGCGGCGAGCAGCGAGGCGTGCCCGAGGCCCTCTGCGGCGAAGCTCGACCGGCCCTGAGCGCCCAGCCACAGCAGGTAGCCCAGGGCGGGCAGGAACAGCAGCGCGGTCTCGGCGGCGAGCGACTCGACCCCGCCCATGTTGAGCTTCTTCTTGATCAGCCCGTACGCGGCGAAGGAGAAGGCCAGCACCAGCGAGATCCACGGCGGCCGCCCGTACCCGACGGCGAGGACCAGTACGGCGGCCACTCCGATGCCCACCGCCGCCCACTGCGCCCGGCGCAGCCGCTCGCCGAGGAGCAGCACGCCGATCGCGATGGTGACGAGCGGGTTGATGAAGTAGCCGAGGCTGGCCTCGACGACCGCGCCGTTGTTGACGGCCCAGATGTACAGGCCCCAGTTCACGGAGATCACCGACGCGGCCAGCGCGGTCAGGCCCAGCTTGCGGGGCTGGCGGAGCAGGTCACGTATCCAGGCCCAGCGGCGCATGGCCAGCAGCGCGATCCCGACCACGCCCAGCGACCACACCATGCGGTGGGCGAGGATCTCGATGGCCCCGGACGGCTTGAGCAGCGGCCAGAACAGGGGGACCAGCCCCCACATCCCGTATGCGCCGAATCCGTAGAGCAAACCCGTGTGCTGTTCGTTCTCCGCCTTCACGGGGCCCTCCAGTCGTAATTCGGCCAACCTCACGAAGGTAGCGCCGGGCGGACCGGCTGTCATGCCCGTCTACGGGAGATACTCATGACACCTCCGGGGCCTTGCGTGGCCGCGGAGGCGCGGACTCAGGCCGAGACGGCTCGCTCAGGCCAGGGCGGAGGCGATGGCGTGGGCCACCGGGGTCGTCGGGCGGCCGATGAGCCGGGCCAGGTCCCCGCCGGTGTGGGCCAGCCGGCCGCGGGAGATCGCCGCGTCCACGTCGACGAGGATCGCCGCGAAGCCCTCGGGCACCCCGGCGCCGGTCAGGATCGACAGGTGCGCCTCGGCCGGGACCTCGCTGTACGCGACCTCCTTGCCGGTCTGCGCCGCGACCTCGGCCGCGTACTCCGCCAGGCTCCACGCCGAGTCGCCGGAGAGCTCGTACACCTGGTTCAGGTGGCCTTCGCCGGTCAGTACGGCGGCCGCCGCGGCGGCGTAGTCCGCCCGCGCGGCGGAGGCGATCCTGCCCGCGCCCGCGCTGCCCACGACCGCGCCGTGCTCCAGGACGGTGCCCAGGTTCCCGGTGTAGTTCTCGTGGTACCAGCCGTTGCGCAGGAGGGTGTGGGGCAGGCCGGAGTCGAGGACGGCCTGCTCGGTGACCTTGTGCTCGGCGGCCAGGTCGAAGTCGGCCTCGGGGCCGCCGAGGATCCCGGTGTACGCGAGCTGGGCGACGCCGGCGGCCTGCGCGGCCGCGATCACGGCCAGGTGCTGCGGCACCCGGCGGCCGACCTCGTTGCCGGAGATCAGCAGGACGCGGTCGCCGGAGCGGAAGGCGCCCGCCAGGGTTTCGGGGGCGTCGTAGTCCGCGACGCGCACCTCGACCCCGCGCGCGGCCAGGTCGGCGGCCTTCTCCTCGCTGCGGACGACGACGGCGACGCGCTCGGCGGGGACCTGGTTCAGCAGCTCCTCGACGACGAGGCGGCCGAGGGCTCCGGTGGCTCCGGTGACGACGATGCTCATGGGGTGCGCTCCTTGCGTGGGGCCGTGTCTTGCTTCGGGGTATGGCACCACCTTAGGGAGAGCGCTAACCTTTCGTAAGTACCCACTTCAAAGTAAGGTACTGGTATGGAAGTAAGTGTGAAGGCTCCGATGTGCCCCTCCCGCGGAGTGCTGGAGCACGTCACCAGCCGCTGGGGCGTCCTGGTGCTGGCCGCGCTCGTCGAGCGCTCGTACCGGTTCAGCGAGCTGCGCCGGGAGGTGGGCGGCGTCAGCGAGAAGATGCTGGCCCAGACCCTCCAGACGCTGGAGCGCGACGGATTCCTGCTGCGCGACGCCAAGCCCGTGATCCCGCCGCGCGTGGACTACTCGCTGACCGAGCTGGGGCGCGAGGCCGCCGAGCAGGTATGGGCGCTGGCCCGCTGGACCGAGCGGCGCACCACCGACGTCCAGGCGGCGCGGGCCGCGTACGACGAGGCCCGGAGCTCCTGAGGAACTCCGGGCCGTCCGTTCGGCGAGGCGCGGGTCAGCCGACGACCGTCCAGGTGTCGTTGCCGGCGAGCAGGGTGCTGAGGTCGCCCTTGCCCTTGGCGTCGACGGCCGCATCCAGCTGCTCGGCCATCAGCGTGTCGTAGACCGGCCGCTCCACGCTGCGGAAGACCCCGATGGGCGTCTGGTGCAGGGTGTGCGGGTCGGCCAGCCGGGACAGAGCGAAGGCGGTGGTCGGGCCGGCGCCGTGCGCGTCGTGGACCAGGATCCGGGACTCGTTCTCGGGGGTCACCGTGACGACCTCCAGCTCCCCGGTGGCCTGGTCGCGTACGACGCCCTTGTGCCCGTCGGCGCCGAAGCGGATCGGCTGCCCGTGCTCCAGCCGGATCACGGCCTCCTGCGCCTGCGCGTTGTCCTTGAGGACCTCGAAGGCGCCGTCGTTGAAGATGTTGCAGTTCTGGTAGATCTCCACGAGCGCCGTGCCCTGGTGGTCGGCGGCCGCGCGCAGTACCTCGGTGAGGTGTTTGCGGTCGGAGTCGATGGTCCGGGCGACGAAGGTGGCCTCCGCGCCCAGCGCCAGTGAGACCGGGTTGAAGGGCGCGTCGAGCGAGCCCATCGGGGTGGACTTGGTGATCT
>NZ_JBIVXF010000029.1:0-41201 GCF_044769045.1 Streptomyces sp. NPDC090741
CCCGGGGGCGCGCCGGGGCCCCCGTTCGTCCGGGCGTTTCACGGGGGGGCCTGGGCCCCCGTTCGGGCGCCATGGGCGGCGCCCCCCCCCCCCCGGGGGGGCGCCCCCCCCCCGCGCGGGGGGGGCGCCCCGCACTGCTGCTCTTTACCGATGCCGAGGGCCTACGTCTAGCCGAAGATCGTGCGCTTCAGGTTGTACAGAAGCTTCTCCTGAATCAGAGCAAAGTGAAACAGGTCGATCTGGTCTGAAGCTCCACTCGGTGCAGCTGACACCGCAGCTGCGTTCGGCGTCGAATCTGCGCTGGCCACTGCGCTCGAAGTCATGATGGCCAAGACGGCCACTGCGCCGATCGATCCAGCCCGACCGAGGTTCCTCAACATTTGCCATCCCTCATCCGTGTTCCTAGCTGGTCGGCTTCGACCGTGCGATGAGCAGCGCTCGCATCACGGATCAACGGCCACTCTGGTCAGGAGTAACTGCTGAGTCGTCATTCTGGTGGATGTCGGAGGTGGACAGCGGTTGAGAGACAGGTACTTCAGGACTCCCTGGGGTCGGGGCTCCAGACGGCCGGCCCGCCGCCGCGCCACTCGATCAGCAGCGCGTCGTCCAGGTGGACGTCGTCAGGGTCCAGGCCAGCCCGCCGTAGGAATTCGAGTAGGTCGCCGGGGCCTAGGCTAGGTGCCGAAGTAAGCAAGCGAGCGTGCAGTTGGCCAGATGGGCCATCGACGGCGCTCCTTACCCCTGCGGTCGGTGCGCCATGATCAGCTCGAACTCCTCCAGGCTCAGCAACCTGGCGTTCAGCTTCTTGAGGGACGCGCCGCGGATCGCCGACTGTGGCCCCCGCGTCGCGACTAGCGCGGCCTTGTCGCGGAACAGCGCGCCGACGTGCGCGCGCCCCGCCGCTGCGTTCAGGAAGAGCGTCGCGCTGACCGCACCGTCCAGGGCCTCCAGCTGGGGACGGCCTAGCTCCTCGAACGTCTGCCGGTACGCGGGCGCGTCGGACGGGTCGAACTCCACGTACCCGGTCCGCATCCACATGCCCGGCGCCACCTTGGGCGCGGGCGTGTACGACACGGCCTCCCAGTCGTCGACGGTCACGGTGTCTGCGAAGGGCGCCAGCAGCTCGAGACGGCGCTCGCGCAGCCGCGTATCGCTCTCCGCCCGGGCGCTCTCGCTCTCCCACCACGAGCCCATGAGGATCTTGCCGATCTCCCCGTCCGCGAACAGCCCGAAGCGGTGGTAGCCGGGGTTCTGGATGAGCAGTCCGGGCGCCTCGCTGCGGAGCGCGTCGAGCACACCCTCGAGCTTGGCCGGGTCGCCGGTGGCGTAGGTGGTGCGCACGTACCAGGTTTGCATGGCTCGTCCTGTCGGAGGGGGGCTCCCGCGGCGGTGGCGCGCGGCTCCCCTCCATGCGAAGCCGAACCGAGCCGGTCCGCGACGCGAGTGGCCCATTCGGTGGTGGCACGGGGTGCGCTGGTCGTACTCCTGGAGCGCAGCTGTTCGAAGAATGCCACCACCTCCTGGTGTGGCTCGCCGGACAGCTGCTCCACTCCCCGACCCTGCGGGCAGGCGTGCCCACGGTGGAAGGCCCCGCCGAGCGGGCCCACTTTTCAGCGATCCGCTGGGTTGCGGGGGACTACCGTCCCTGACGGCCTTCGCTGAGGAGTGCAGGCTGCGCCCGCCCCAGACGCTGCGTCCCAAGCTGCGCCGGGGCCGGTGTGGGCCGACTCCGAGCGTGAAGGAGCCTGTGAAGACCATCTGGCCTGTGTGTACCGCCCATTACGGGCTCTTGTGGGCCAGGACTGAACCCGATCTGATGCAGGGCTGCCCGTACCCGCCTCCGCACACTCGAAAGACCATCGACAGGCGGAAGAAGGGATGGCTGCCACCGGACTATGGCCTGCGCGAGCTCAGGCCTCCGCGTTGAGGCTGTGCGGTTTCACTGCCGCGCGAATTGGCGTGCGCGGGTGAGGCCCGGCGCCGGGACCTTCGGGGGCAGTACCACCGGTCCGCCCAACGCGCGTTGGTGCAGCCTCAGAGGCTGTTGCCTCCGTGGACGCCGTAGCGTTCGAGCAGCACGGCAAGGGCCGTGGACGGGGGCGCTCAACGCCGTCGTTCGCGGGGCCCGCAGGGTAGGGAGCACGATGACGGAAGCCGAGTCTGACCGAGGCAAGGCGGGCCGGGTCCTCGAAGCGGTCCCTTGGGACCGCTGATTGCCTCACCACGCTGTCCCGGCGGATGCCTTGCGGGGGAACTGTGTCCGCTTCAGGGCTCTCCGAAGCCCATCAGGCCTTCCGTGACGGGGCTCGAACGCCTCGTGGACGCGTTCGCCGGCACCCATGTTCCGGACGCCGACGGACCGCCAATGGCTTGCCGTGCGTGCGCCGCCCCGCTTTAATAAATGAACAGACATTTATTAATCAGGGGTGTGGGTGGTGGCAGGGCGTCCAAGGGGTATCGATGACGCGACGATCTTGCGGGCGGCGGTGGGCGTCATGGGCCGGACGGGCCCGGCAAAGCTGACACTGGCCCTGCTGGCGCGGGAGGTCGGGTTGGTGCCGGGCACGTTGGTGCAGCGGTTCGGTTCCAAGCGCGGTCTGCTGCTGGCGCTGGCTGAGCACACGGCGAAGGATGCATGCGCGTTGTACGAGGGTGTACGCGCCGAACATGACTCGCCGCTGGCTGCGCTCGCGGCACTGGTCGTCGAGACCTGGGCGGCCGCCGCCAGCCCCGCGGCGTTCGCCAACCATCTCGCGTTCCTGTGCGCGGATCTGGAGGACACGCAGTTCCGTGACTGCGCCCTCGTCTCCCAGCAGGCGCAGTCCCACTGGATCGGAGAGTTGCTGGATCACGCCAAGGACGCGCGCGAACTGGCGCCGGACACGGACACCACTGCCCTGGCCGCGACGGTGCAGGCCGCGACGTTGGGGGTCGCTCTGCTCTGGGCGGTCGACCGACGGGGCTCCCTCGCCGAGCGGCAGCGGGCCGCCCTGGACGCCGTTCTCGCCCCCCATTGCCCCGCCCCGTGACCTGCGTTTCCCTTTCTCCGGCAAGGAGCCAGACCATCATGACTACCTCCTCCACTCCCGAAGCCCCTGAGCGTGCTTTCCGTACCCTGGTCTACATCGGCACGAGCCTGGACGGGTTCATCGCCCGCCCGGACGGTGACATCGACTGGCTCAATGAGCGCGGCGCGCGGGCCGGCGACATGGGGTACGAGGCGTTCATGGCCGGCATCGACACGCTGGTGATGGGCCGCAACACCTACGAGAAGATCCTCACCTTCGGCTTCTGGCCCTACGAAGGCAAGCGCGTGGCCGTACTGAGCACCCAGCTGACGACGGATGACGCGAACGTCACCGTCTACCGCAGCCTGGACGCACTCTTGGAAGGTCTGGCCACTGAGGGCGCGAAGAACGTTTATGTGGACGGCGGACAGATAGTCCAGACATTCCTGCGCGAAGGCATCCTCGACGAACTCATCATCACCACCGCCCCGGTCCTCCTGGGCGCAGGCTTCCCCCTGTTCGGCCGCCTGGACCGCGACATCGACCTCGCGCACCGGGAGACCCGCGCGCTCGGCGCCGGGTTCGTCCAGAGCATCTACACCGTCGATGACCAGCCGGAGTCAACGGCGAGTTGAGCGAGCCGGCCGAGTATCTGCGCCGCCCAGTCCACGGCGCCCGCCGCGTCACCGACGTCGCCCGGGTCTGCCCTGAGGGCGACGCCTCCGCGGCCGCGCCCAGAAGGTCGGCCGAGCCAACCACGCTGGTGTCCTGTTCTTGCTGGACAGGGTGGTGCGGATTCCCACGGATCGGCTGCGGTGGCAGGTGGTTGCGGTCGCGGCGGGGAGTGTTGGCGGGACGCGACATCCTGGAGGTGGTTGCGTCACCTGTCGTCAGTGATCGGCGTCACTGAAAAGTCCTGAGAAATCCGCAAGTCAAAGGGATCCTGAGGGTGGTTCAGGCCAGGTTGGGTGAGCACTGCGCGTGAGCTTCGGCCTCCGCGCCGAGGCGCTGCAGTCGTTTGTGTCGCCGGTCAGTGAAAGTGAGCAGTCGTCACGCTTGTGACCTGGGGTTGTGCAGGTTGGCTGAGCGGGCTGGCGGCTGTGCTGGCTCACTCAATCTGCGCAGAGTACGGCGCGCGCCAGTCGTCTGACCCGCGGAGTTCCTAGCTTCGGGTCCGGTTGCGCAGGTTGGTTGGGCACTGCGCAGTTTCACTGGTCCGAGACAGCCGTCAGTCGGTCGGTTCGCCCGGTAGGAAAAAGCCGATCGACGGCCTTTCGAGCACGGTCCTGGCTGTTCGGCATGAGGTGGGCGGACACCCGGCGGGCAAACCACCGCCGTCGCCCGGGGCCGGGCTCACGGACACCAGGAGCCGCCGCTCCGGCTCGCCCTGGCCTCCACCGTGTAGCCGTGCTCCCCGTCGGATGCCCAGGACACGGCGAGATGGGAGGTGGCGCCGTCGATCTGCTTGGTGAAGCAGAGGCCGATCCGTTCGCCGGCAGGGTCGTGGCGCCAGGCGGGCTCGTCCGGCTCGGGCGGTGCCGGCAGCCAGCCGTTGCGGGCGGCGGCCGCCCTGTAGTAGGCGGCGACGTCCGCTCGGCGGGCGGGCTCGGTGTACCCCCGGCCGAAGTACGCGAAGCGGTCGTCGTCGTCGCAGCCGGAGTAAGACCCGTCGTCGGCCTGTGCTCCTTGCGGGGTGCCGAGCGTCCGGACCTGGGCGGCCATCGGCTCCTGCAGTGCCGCGTCCGCGGCGGTGCAGCCGTAGATCCCGCCGTTGAGGGACCACCAGCCACCCATGACGGTGAGTGTGCCGAAGACCAGTCCGCCCGCAACTACGGACGCTCCCACCCGAAGATCGTTCACGGGCGGGAGCGTACCGGTCGGCAGCGGTGGGGAGAACCCGGGCACCCGCACCATGAGCGACAGGGCTGCCTCGGCCCCTCAGACGGAGTTCACGCCCACCAGCGGCAACTTGCGACGCCGCGGCTGATTGTCGTTAGAGCTCGTAACAGGATCTTGATGAGATGTCCTGGTCAGCCGTGACTGGTGTGACGATTCGGCCGTTCGGGATGGTGTGAGTACTCGGCCGTGGATCGTGGACGACGACTTGTGGGCACATATCGAGCCGCTGCTGCCGCCCTGGCCGACGAGGTCACCGGGGCCGCGGCCGGTGGCTGACCGGTTGTGTCTGCAGGGCATCCTCTACGTGCTCTGCAACGACATTGCCTGGCAACTCCTGCCACCTGAGCTGGGCTTCGGCTCGGGGCAGACCTGCTGGCGCCGCCTGGAGCGTTGGCAGCAGGCCGGGGTCTTCGACCAGCTGCACCGGATCCTGCTCTCCGAGCTGAACACGGCCGGTCGGCTCGACTGGTCGAGGGCGTGCGTGGACGGCTCCCACATCCGGGCGAAAAAGGGGGAGCCGACACCGGTCTGTCGCCGGTCGACCGGAGGAAGACGGGCAGCAAACACCACCTGATCTGCGACGGACGCGGCACCCCGCTGAAAGTCATCACGACCGCGGCGAACGTCAACGACGTCACCCAGACCCTCACCCTGGTCGACGGCATCCCGCCAGTGGCAGGCCGCCCCGGCCGTCCCCGCAGATCCCCGGACGCCCTGCTGGGAGACAAGGGATACGACTCCAACCCCAACCGGGAAGAGCTGCGTAAACGCCGGATTCTGCCCATCATCTCCCGCAGAGGTGCCCCGAACATCAAGGGCATGGGCAAGCTCCGCTACGTCTTCGAGCAGACCTTCGCCCTGCTCCACCAGTTCAAACGACTCGCCGTCCGATGGGAACGCCGCACCGAACTCCACGACGCCTTCGTCTCCCTCGCCTGCAGCCTCATCTGCTGGCGACGCCTCAACAAGCCCAACTCATGATCGCGTTACGAGCTCTTAGCGCATGATGGGACACGCGGAATGTTGTATTTCCTTCGGTCAGCCGCCGAAGAGGGAGGTACCGAACGCGATGGTGGCTGCGAGGCCCTGGTCCGTGCCCGCTGCAACCAGCTCGGGCGGCACCATTCGGAGAAGCCTCCGGAAGATCCTCCCCCCGCTCTGCGGATCGGCTCCATCCCGCTCCAGTTCGTCAATGTCCTGGTTGAAGTCCTCAGCGTCCTGAGGGGAGAGCCCGAGGTTCGGTGCAATCGCCCGGAGCTGGGCAACGAGCGCAGCGAGACCTTGAGCGTCAATGCCTTGGTTTACGGTCTGGGTGTTGCCGCCTCCGGTGGCCAGGTTGGAGCCGGGGGCATCCCCGTGTACGTAATTGCTGTTGTTGCCGTAGTAGTTGGTAACCCTCTGGGTCGCCGGTCGCTGGTTGGTCATGAAGGTCCTCAGCATCTTTTTGGAGAGCACGAAGTCGATGCCCTCGGCGGTCGGTGCAATATGCGTGGCATTGGCTCCCGGAGCCCGTTGGACCTTCAGGATGCCTTTGTCTTCGAGATAGCTGACAGCGGCATCCACTTCGCCCCAGGTCATCGCGGCGCCGCGGAACCACCACTGGTCGCACGCGGCGAACGTCTGAAGACTGGCCCAGTCCCCCGAGCGTGCGCTCTGATATGCCCAGCGAGGCAGGACGTTGTGCAGGTACGTTTCACGATCGGCCCGGAAATCCGGTCGCTGGTTGGTCATGAAGGTCCTCAGCATCTTTTTGGAGAGCACGAAATCGATTCCCGCGGCGGTCGGTGCAATATGCGTGGCATTGACTCCCGGAGCCCGTTGGACCTTCAGGATGCCTTTGTCTTCGAGATAGCTGACAGCGGCATCCACTTCGCCCCAGGTCATCGCGGCGCCGCGGAACCACCACTGGTCGCACGCGGCGAACGTCTGAAGACTGGCCCAGTCCCCCGAGCGTGCGCTCTGATATGCCCAGCGAGGCAGGACGTAGTGCAGGTACGTTTCACGATCGGCCCGGGAATGAGGGTGGTCCCGCAACTCTTGAGCCCTGGCCACTCCTAGCGGAGTCAGCCGGATCATGGGGGAGCTACCGTCGGCCCCGTCGACCGCGCGTTCCGCCCAACCGAATGTGATCACCCACGAGACGATCCCCTGCTCATCGGCCGGGTCCTGCAGGGCTGTAGCCAGGATCTGCTCCGCATCCAGAATCCCATCCAGATCACCCCTGAGAGCGTCGAGAGCACATTGGAGAAACTGCTCGACGTTCCGGGCGTGCCGCTTCCATGTCATGACTGCCAATCGTAAGGGCCTGTCCCGTCTGCCCTCTTGTGATCGCCTGATTGCGATCGCACGTGGGCGGTATGGCGCGGCGGGCGGCCTGCAGAAGACTCATCTGGAACACGCGTACGCGGCGGTCACGCTCAACCTCATCCGCCTCGACGACTGGTGGAACGGCCACCCGCTCGACCGCACTCGCGTCAGCCACCTCGTCCGCCTCGACCTCTCCATCGCCGCGTGACCGAATAGGCCAGCAGGATCGGTGACAGCGTTCTTCACCCCTACTCCGCAGTCGCACCCTTCCTCGACGACCACGACCCGCACGTGCGTGAAGCGGCCGTCACCGCCTGCATCCCTCTGCTGGATGACCCGCGCCTGAACCATCACCTTCGCTGCCGTGATGGCCGCGGCCCGCACGGATGTGGTCGCGATCCGCGACCGGCTCGCCGCCGGCGAGGCGCTGCTCGACCGGTACCTCGACAGCCCGGATTCCCTGGATGGCCAGGAGCGGGAACGCCGTCGGACGCTGGTGGAGCTGGCGCGGACCGGACGACCGGAGGTGGACTACCGGGGGCTGGGCATCGGCCAGTACGCCGCGGCCGCTACGGAACAGGCGCGCCAGCTGTTAGTCGTGGACACCGATCTGGCCCCGCTGATGATCTACGCGGCGGGGCTGCGCGGCCGCAATCCCGAGACGCTCAAGGAGCTGCCCGCCGCACACCGGATCCTGGAGGACCGGGCGGTAGTGGTGACGCTGACGAAGCGCCGGCGGGGCAAGGCCAACTCCCGGACGACCGTGCACTGGAGCACCGATGCGGATCCGGCCCGCCGGCTGCGGACGGTGGGCGGCTTCTACCTGCTGCTGCACGAGATGATGGCCCGCAGCCGTGCCCTGTCGAAGACGGCGAGCCTGTGGTCGATCTGGGCGGGCAACGGAAGCGGCCGGACCACCAACGCCGCGACCGGCGGACACGTCGGCCCCTTCGACGCCGAGCTTGCCCGCAAACTGCACCTCGGCCGGTGGGCTTTGCGCCACGGGCTGCTGGGCGATGACGGCCGGCCGTTGAACCTGAGGCTGACGCGGATGCGCTACCTGCGCAAGGACCCCTTCGTCAGGGAGTGGGCGGCCGAGATCCTTACCGAGGCGATCACTGACGCCCACGACCAGACCCTCGCTGTCGTCGCGCCGTCCCGACGCGAAGGGTCCGAGGCGGACCAGCTGAGGGCTGGCGCCGGCGAGCTGGACACCTTGGCCGCCTCGTGCCTGGACATCGACCACCACCCCGTTCATGGAGGGCGCTGCCGCGAGTCGTTCCTGGCCTGCCTGGACTGCCCGAACGCGATGGTGCTGGAGCGGCACCTGCCGACTCTTCTCGCCCTGGCGGACATGCTGCGGGCCGACCTGGAACGGCGAGACGCCGAGCAGTGGGTGCGCCGTCACGGCCGGACGTGGCAGATCATCACCGCCGGGATCTTGCCCAGGTTCACTGCGGCCCAGCATGCGAACGCCGCCCGTGCTGCCGCTCGACCTCCTCGACGGCCCCCAGGAGATGCCATGACCACTCTGACCTCCGCCGTCGTGGCCTGGCAGCCGGTACCGGCGAAGGCACTCGTGCTGGCCGAACGTCCGCTGCGCGAGGACGCCGTGCCGGAGGAGACCTCGGTCTTCGCCGACGACGTGTGGATCCTGGACTCCGCCTTGCTGCGCGCGGACCGCCGGCCGACCAGCCTCAAATTCGCCGGGCTCCCCGCCGCGCACGTGACGGTGGCGAAGCACCTGTTCTACGCGCTGCTCACCCAGGACACGCCGCCGGGCGAGAGGCCCATCACGATCGCCAGCATCCACAGCTACTTCAGCTGCACGCGTCGGTTCTTCCTCTGGGCCCAGCCTCGCGCCGAGTCGCTGGCCGAACTCACGGCGCAGGACCTCGCCGCTTACCACCACGAGGTGGGGGGCCTGCGGCAGGTTCCGGGGTCTACTAGGCGCCACCGGCGGGCGGTGCGGATGCTGTGGGCCTACCGCACCCGGTTGCCAGTTTCCCAGCGGCTGGTGTGCGATCCGGTCCGGATTCCGGACTGGCAGGCGTGGGCCCGCACCCAGACCCACCGAGGCGGGGAGAACCTCACTGAGCGGATCCCTGAGCAGGTTATGGGGCCGCTGCTGACGTGGGCCCTGCGCTGGGTGGACGACTTCGCCGACGACGTGCTCGGCGTCCGCACCGTCCGGGCCGCCCTCGATGCGCGGCCGGCGCCTTGCCTGGATCCGCTGCCCGCCCTGGCCCGCCTGCTGGCCGAGTTCCGTGAGCGGGGTACCCCTCTGCCCGCCACACCCAGGGGACGCGGTGGACAGAGGATCCCCGCGACGGCCAACATCACGCATCTGGGCCGTCTGATGGGCTGCGGCCGTGGACTGGAGAAGAGCACGGCCGCCGCGCGGCTGATCGAGGAGGCCGCCGTCGACCTGGGCATTGCCGAGGACAGCTACCTCGATCATCGGGTCCGGGGTCGGCTGGACGGCCGCCCGTGGCTCGCGGAGTTCTCGTACTACGACGTCCCCCGCCATCTTTCCCTGCTCCAGACGGCCTGCTGGGTCGTGATCGCCTACCTCTCCGGCATGCGCGACTCCGAGATCAAGCACCTCAAGCGCGGATGCGGCACCGCCCTCCAGGACCCGGGCGGCAAGGTCTACCGGCACGAGCTGACGAGTCTCGCCTTCAAGGGCGAGGCCGACCCCCGCGGCGTGACGGCGAGGTGGATCGTGACCGCCCCTGTCGCCCGCGCGGTGGCTGTCCTCGAACGTCTACAGCCCGACACCCAGGCCTTCCTGTTCACCCCGGCCGGCGGCCGTGCCCTCACCGTCTCCCGGCTCCCCGCCGCAGGCCGGGTCGCTGGTAGCACCACCACCGTCACCAAGCTGGCCGCCTTCACCGTATGGGTCAACGACTACTGCGCCACGACCGGCCGCACCGACCGGATCCCCGATGTGAACGGCCGACCACCGCACCTGACCACACGGCAGTTCCGCCGCACCCTGGCCTGGTTCATCGCCCGCCACCCCGCGGGTGCCATCGCCGGCGCCCTGCAGTTCCGCCACCAACGGATCCAGATGTTCGAGGGCTACGCCGGAACCAGCGACTCGGGGTTCCGCGCCGAGGTCGAAGCGGAAGAAGCCCTCACCCGAGGCCAGCTCCTCGCCGACAGCGCCACCGACCCCGACCGGCCCCGGCTCACCGGCCCGCCGGCGCGGAAGCCGAACAGCGCCTGGCCGCGTTCGCCCGCCACGCCCTCTTCGAGGGCCAGGTCGTCACCGATCAAGCCCGCCTACTAAGGATCATGAAACGCCACGACCCCGGCACCTTTGTCACCTGCGTCTACAATCCCGACCGCGCCGTGTGCCGACCTCCCGCCGACACGTCCGAACAACCAGAGCTCGGGGACTGCCGGCCGCTCGCCTGCCGCAACACCGCCCTCACCCCGGACAACCGCGACGCCCACGCCCGGCACGTCGCCGACCTCGACAGCGCTCTGGCCCAAGGCGACCGCCTCGCCCCCTACATCCGCCACCGCCTCCAGCAGCAGCGCCAGGACACGAGCGACTTCCTGACCCGACACGCCCCGGAGCCAGCGTGAAACCCCCGATCCCGGACGCCGACAGCGTCCGCAGCGCCATGAACGCCGTCCTCACCGAAGCTGCCGTCGGCCGCCGCGCCACGGTCACCGCGGTCGAGCGACGCCTCGGCGTCACCCACGCCACCTTCTATCGCCACCACCAGGACCTGATCACCAGCTACTACCAACCCCGCGCAACGCCCGCCCGCCAGCAGGAAGGCCCGTCTCCGGCCACCGGCGAACGGGTCCTGGACAACCTGAGGCGCCTGCGACAGGAGAACGCCGACCTGCGCCAGACCCTGCACCTGTACGAAGAGGCCATCCGCCGACTCACCCTCGAAAACGACGCCCTCCGCACGGACGCCCGCATCATCCCCCTACACGCCCAGGGCTCTCGACCCAGCTCTCGGCCCTAACGGTGTCGCGCTCCATTACTGGCGTCTTCCGGAGCAAGCCGTTTCGGGGCTGGACGTACGTCAGCAGCCAGCAGGCGGGCGAGAGGGAGAACTGGGCGGCGAAGGCGGAGGTCCGCTCCTCGGGCAGCGCCGAGCGCGGGATGAGGCGGCCCGTTGGGGTCAGGACCGTCGAGCACGCCGCCCACGTCACGAGCAGTGTGGGACAGCGCCCCCCCGTTTGTGAGAAGCCCTGGCGGTTGAAGAAGCGGCCCCCAGTGGCCGACTCGTAGGATGACCGCATGACCGCCGCCGTCCAGTCGCCGAGCCGCCGCCCTACCGGGCGCGGTCTTGTGCTGCTGGTGCTGGCGGTGCTGGCCGGTGTGCTGGCGATGCACGGCCTGGGCCCTGGGCCGGTGTCTGCGAAGGCGTCGGCGAGTGCCGCCTCGCACGTCATGGTGATGTCCCCGGACGGGGCCGGCCACGCTGCGGCCGGGGACTGTTCTCACACCGCCGGCGGAACCGGTCATGCCAATCACGCGGATGCGGTGTGTGCGGCGGCCGGCGTCGGCGTCTCATACGCGCCGCCCGCGCTGGCTTCTGCCCTTGGCGTCACGCCTGCGGTTGTGGCGCTGCCGGCCAGCGCGGCCGGGGCTCCGGAGAGCGGGCGGGCCCCGCCCGACCTGGCCGAGCTGCAACTCCTGCGGATATAGAGCGGCCCGCACGGCACCCCCTTACCCCGCCCTGCCGGGTGAAGTAGTGCCGCGCTCCGCTCTGACCTCTTCCGTCTCGGCGCATGCCCATTTCAGGGCTGCGCATCAAGGAGTCGCACCACCATGAACAAGCACTTCATCCGCCGTACCGCCATCGCCGTTGCCGCGGGCGCGGCCTCGGTCGTCCTTGCCGCGTGCGGGTCGAACGACGACACCTCCACCGGGCATGACGGCCACGGCTCGACGACGTCGGCCGCCTCGTCCCCTTCGGCCTCGCAGGGCCAGCACGACGCCGCCGACGTCGCGTTCGCCAAGGGGATGATTCCCCACCACCGCCAGGCCGTGGAGATGGCCGACCTCGCCCCCACCCGCGCGGAGTCCGCAGACGTCAAGACGCTCGCCGCCGAGATCAAGAAGGCCCAGGACCCGGAGATCAAGACCCTCTCGGACTGGCTGACCTCCTGGGGTGAGCAGGTGCCCGCCGAGGGCGCCATGGACCACTCCATGCACGCCGCGGGCGGCATGATGACCGCCGAGGAGATGGACGACCTGAAGAAGGCCTCCGGCAAGGAGGCCTTCGACACCGCCTTCATGGAGATGATGATCAAGCATCACGAGGGCGCGGTCGCGATGGCCAAGACGGAGAAGGCCGACGGCGCCTTCCCCGACGCCAAGACGATGGCTGACGCCATCGTCACCTCCCAGACTGCCGAGATCGCCCGGATGAACAGCCTGCTCGGCAAGAGCTGACCACCCTGCGAAGGGGGTGTTCCGGGCCGCGAAGGCCCGGCACACCCCCTTCGCTTTTCAGGGGTTTCCACCCGCAGAATACCCCTGGTGGGTATATGTTTTGTGGAGTGGGGGGTCCGCGGGAGCGGGGTCACACTGGACGGGAACGGGGATGACGGCCATGGACCACAGCGCACACCAAACCAGCACCACGCATGACCACGCCGCGCACCAGACGGGACTTGCACGAAACGCGGCTCAATACTCTGCGTGAGTGTCCGACCGTGCCGCTGCAGGGTCCTGGGCAGCGGGGTTACCCAGGGCGTAGGTGATCTCGAAGGCAGAGGGTCTTGCCTCCGCCGTCTGCTGCGCCGCCTCGATGGTTGGTGGGGCGCCTGATGGTGTGGCTACCCCTCGAACTGGCTTGCGTTTGCGGGTGGTGTGCGGCGGTGTGTGGCGAGTGCGATGGCCGAGCCTGTCGCGAGGAGCACGGCGAGCGCCGCGAAACCGTAGGTGAGGGTGGAGAGTGTGGCGACCCCTGCCACGAGCAGCGGGCCGCCCGCGTCGCCGAGTTCGCGTCCGAGTTCGGCGGATCCCATGGTCTGACCGAGCCGCTCCTTGGGGGTGGAGGACGCCAGGGCGGCGAAGCCGAGCGGGGTGATCAGCCCTGTACCGGTACCGATCAGCGCCGCTGCGGTCAGTACGCCGGCCAGGCCGGGCAGCATTGCGCAGACCAGGCCCGCGGCCGTGAGGGCCAGTCCGATCCCGATTCCGGTGGGCGCGGTGATACGCCCGTCGTCCAGGGCCCGTCCGGCTCGTGGCTGGATGATGGCGGCGCACAGGGCCAGTGTCGAAACGGCGGCGCCGGTGGCCACCGTGCCAAGACCGGCGGCCGCGCCGGAGACTGGCAGGAATCCGACGCCGACGGACAGGGCGGCGGTCGCTCCCGCCAGGGCTGCGGTCGGCTGCAGGAACGCCGGATCGGCCAGCCGCCTGGCCAGGTCCAGCAGTGTCTGCCGGCTGCGCGGCAGCGGAGGCACGCGGGGGACGGCGAGCGCGGCCCACACCGCGACGGCCGCGCCGAGCGCCGCCATCACGGTGAACAGCAGTCGCAGGCCGCCGGCCCAGACGATCACGCCGCCGAGGAGCGGGCCGGCGGTGTAGCCGATGGACTTGTAGAAGCCGTAACTGCCGAACGCCCGGCCGTGTTTGGCGGCCGGGTTGAGCCGGGCCACCAGCGCAGAGGCCGAGGGCGAGAAGGCGGAGGCGCCCGAGCCCTGGCCGAGGCGGGCTGCCCACAGCCAGCCGGGACTGTCCGCGACCGCGTACAGTGCCGAGGCCGCGGCGAAGGCGATGAGCCCGCCGATCATCACCGGGCGGGCGCCGATGCGGTCGGCGAGGATGCCGAAGACGGGCTTGAGCAGGACTTCGGCCCCGTCGTACAGGGCGAGCAGCCCACCCAGCACCAGCAGCGAGGTGACCGCGTCCTCGGAGAACCGGCCAAGGTTGGCGGCGATGGCGTGCGCGCCGAACGCGGTGGTGAAGGCGGCCCCGTACAGCGGCCACATCTGCCGCCTTGGTACCGCAGGGGTGGTCGAGCCGGTCATCGGCTGTCCTCCGCTTCACTCCGGTGCGGTGCGGCAGAGACGCGCTCCGCGCAGTTCTCGCAGGCCGCCGCGCACTGCGGCGGGAGTGCCGCATCGTCGGCCTCCAGCACGGCGAACAGCAGTTGCATCATCCTCTGCGCTGATGCCGGCCCGGCTTGTAGTCCGCGGCGGGTCCGCGGGTTTAGGGGAACCCGTGGACCCGCCGGGGGCGGAGGGTGTCAGGTGGTGGTGATGGCGGTGAGGACCTTGGTCCTGGCCGCCTTGACTGCGGGCAGTGCCGCCGCGAGCAGGCCGGCCATGGCTGCGCCGGCCAGGACGGCGAGGATGGTCGTCCAGGGGATGGTCAGGGCGGTGATCCCGTACAGGGTCAGGACCTTTTGTCCGGCGATGCCCCAGGCCAGCCCGAGGCCGAGGCCGAGGAGTGCGCCGTGGACGGCGATCAGGACTGATTCGAGGCGGATGAGGCGCCCGATCTGGCGGCGTGAGGCGCCGATGGCGCGGAGCAGGCCGATCTCGCGGGTGCGTTCGACCACGGAGAGGGCGAGGGTGTTGATCACGCCGAGGACGGCGATGGCGATGGCGAGCGCGAGGAGGCCGTAGATCAGGTAGAGGATGCTGTCGACCTGGCCGGTGATCTGCTTCTTGTAGTCGGCCTGGCTCTCCACGCTCACCTGCGGGTATCCGGCCAGCGTGCTGTCGAGCGCTGCCCCGAGCTGCTTGACTGTGCCGGGGGCGGCGTTGACGTAGAGGGTGAAGTCCTTCGCGTCGGGGGCGTAGGTGGTGAGGGTGTCGAGGGAGACTTCGAAGCTGCCGCCGTCCTTGCCTGCGCCGGCCGGGGGTTTGCTGATCGCGCCGACCGGGATGGTGGCGGTGGTGCCGTTCTGGAAGTGCAGCTCGACGGGGGAGCGGATGGTGAGCTTGTCGGCAGTGGCGGTGGTCTGGTCGACCATCAGCTTTCCCGCCGCGACCTCGGCGGTGGAGCCCGCGACGTACTGCGGCCTGAGGGCCTGGTCGACGGTGGCGGTGTCCACGCCCGAGACCACGACCTGGAAACCGTTCACGTGAGCCAGGGAGTATCGCTGGCGGGTGACGGCCGCGACGCCGGGCACGGCTCGGACCTTGGCGGTGATTTCCTGCCCGATGGGCTGCTGTCCGTTGCCGGTCAGGATGTAGTCAGCGCCGAAGGTGCGGTCGACATCCCGGTTGACGGAGGTGGTGATCGAGGCGGCCAGCACCGCGACCGCGCCGACGAGGGACAGGCTGATCATCAGCGCGCCGGCGGTGGCGCCGGTACGGCGCGGGTTGCGCACGGCGTTGAGGCGGCTCATCCGCCCGACCGTGCCGAACAGCACCGGGTAGATCGCGCCGAGGCTGTGCACGACGACACGGGAGAGGGCCGGGCCGAGGATGACCAGGGCGACGAGGGTGGCGACGATCCCGCCGCCCAGCAGGGCGACGGCCGCCACCAGGGTGTCGTGGCGGGTCGCGGCACCGTACAGGGCCGCTAGACCCGCCAGCAGGACGACCGCTCCGACGGCGGTGCGCCGACCGAGCGGCTTGACGGTCGGCGTGCCTGCCTCGCGCAGCGCGGCCATCGGTGAGATGCGGGCCGCGCGACGGGCCGGCAGGTAGGCGGCGACGAGGGTGATGAGAACGCCGACCGCGTACGCGGCGATCGGGGCGGGCCAGTTGACGACCAGCGCGGTGTGGGACAGATCCACGCCGAACCGGCCGATCAGGGACTTCAGCCCGGCCGCCAGGCCGATACCGACACCCAGGCCGAGGGTCGATCCTGTGATGCCGAGCAGCAGAGCCTCGGTCAGCACGGAGCGGGTGACCTGGCCGCGGCCGGCGCCGAGCGCGCGCAGCAGGCCCAGTTCCCGGGTGCGCTGGGCGACCAGCATGGAGAAGGTGTTCAGGATCAGGAAGATCCCGACCAGCACCGCGATCCCCGCGAAGCCCAGAAGCGCGTACGTGACCACACCGAGGAACGCGGTGATCTGCTGCGACGCGGACTGCCCCTGTTCTTCCTTGGTGGCGACCGAGTAGCCGTCACCGAGGGCGGCCTTGATCCGCTGCTGCGCCGCCGCGTGCGTGGTCCCGGGGGCAACCTCCACGGTGACGGTCGTGAAAGCGTCCGGCTTGCCGAGCAGCTGCTGCTGGGCGGCCGCGGTGTCGACGTAGACCATGGTCACGCCCGGGTTGGGGCTGGAGAACGCGGCGAGGCCGACCACAGTGGCCGGTGTCGACCCGGAGGGGGCCAGTACGTGCAGCGCGTCGCCCACGTGGATGTTCTTGTGCCGGGCGCTGGCCTGGTCGATGACCAGCTCGCCGGCCCTCTGTGGTGCGCGGCCCTGGGCAATGCGCACCTGCGGGTCGTCGTACCAGTTCTGGCCGATCGTCGGAGCACCGGTGGTCGCCCCGACCGGCTTGTTGTCCTTGCCGACCACAGTGAGGTTCTGCAGGCTCACCTGCCCGTGGGCCGCTGCCACACCTTGGACACGGGCGACCTGGGCGACGACGGCGGCGGGCAGGACGGGCGTCTCGCCGGACAGGCCCCGGTCCTCGACCTCGGGGATGAAGGCCTGCTTGGGCTTGATCGTCACATCGGCGGCGGTCGAGGTGGACAGACCGGTGAAGGCGCTGTTGATGGTGTCGGAGAAGACCAGGGTGCCGGAAATGAACGCCACGCCCAGCATCACGGCCAGGGTGGAGAGCGCCATGCGGCCCTTGTGGGCGAGGAAGTTGCGCAGACTTGCCTTGAACACGATCTGTCAGCTCCTGCGTCCGGCGCCGTCGAACTGGCCCATCCGGTCGAGCACCGATCCGGCCGTCGGCCCGGTCAGCTCATCCACGACACGGCCGTCGGCGAGGAAGACGACGCGGTCCGCGTAAGAGGCGGCGACCGGATCGTGGGTGACCATCACGATGGTCTGCCCCATCTCACTCACCGAGCGGCGCAGGAACGCCAGCACCTCGGCGCCAGCGCGGGAGTCCAGGTTTCCGGTGGGCTCGTCCGCGAAGATGATCTCCGGACAGCTCGCCAGCGCCCGCGCGCACGCGACTCGCTGCTGCTGGCCACCGGACAGCTCACCAGGCCGGTGGGACAGGCGTTCCCGCAGGCCCACGGTGTCAATGACCTGGTCCAGCCAGTCCTGGTCCGCCCTGGCGCCGGCGATGTCCATCGGCAGGGTGATGTTCTCCAGCGCGGTGAGCGTCGGCAGCAGGTTGAACGCCTGGAAGACGAACCCGATCTTGTCCCGGCGCAGCTGGGTCAGGTGCTTGTCCTTGAGGGCGGTGATCTCGCTGCCGCCGATCCAGATCTGACCGGCAGAGGCGGTGTCCAGGCCGGCCATGCAGTGCATCAGCGTCGACTTGCCCGACCCGGACGGGCCCATGATCGCGACGAACTCACCGCCGGTCACGGACACGTCGACCGCGTCCAGCGCCACCACTCGGGTGTCGCCAGAGCCGTACGCCTTGGTCAGGCCCTGCGCGCGGGCGGCCGGCGCATGGCCGGTCCCCTGCGCGGCGGTGACCGGTGCTGCTGTACTCACGCACATCCTCCTGGGTTCTCGGCCCGACCGTCCGCTCCATGAGCACCGGGCCCGGTGCTGCTGGTGAGCGGGTGCACGGGCATGGCAGACTCGGGACACGAGTAACTTCTACGAAGACGTAGAAGTTCTACATGGACGTAGAAGATAGCGCAGGAGGTGACCGGCCGTGTCCGAACCCAACGCCCCCGGGGGCCGGGCCAAGGGTGAGCTGGAGGCCGAGGTCCTGGCGGCACTCCAGGACGCAGCGCCCCAGGCTCTGACGGCCGGCGAGGTCAAGGACCGGATCGGCGCCGGCCTGGCCTACAGCACGGTGGTCACCGCCCTGTCCCGCCTCTACGCCAAGAACCTGCTGACACGCACCGCGCGTGGACGGGCTTTTGCCTACCTCCCGGTCGCCGACGAATCCGGCCTGGCCGCCCGCGAGATGCGCCGCGTGCTGGACGGCCGCCCCGACCGCGAAGCCGTCCTGACCCGTTTCGTCGACGACCTCTCCGCCGACGACGAGGAACTGCTGCGCAAACTCCTGGACTCCGGGCAGTAGGCGCGGCCCGCATGCGCTACGTCGTCTACCTGCCGCTGCTCTTCCCACTGCTGGCAGCCCTCGCCGCCCGCCCCCTGGGCGAGCGACTGCCGCCACGCCTGGCCACCTGGCTGCTGACCACCGCGGCCCTGCTCCTGGCCGCCGCGAGCACCGCCGTCCTGGCCATGCTCACCATCACCGGACTGCTCCGATTTCCGCTCCTGGCCCGGTTCGCGCACGGACACTGGTCGGCCGAGGCGGCCCAGCACAACGACCCGGCCTCACTGTCCGTCGCCCTACTCGCAGGCGTCCTCCTGGCCGCCGCCTCCACGGCTGCCGGCCGCATGCTGTGGCTCCGCATCCGCACCCTGGCACGCTCCGCCGCGGAGGCGAAGTGCTTCCCAGGCCGGGACCAGCTGGTCATCGTCGACGACCCCGCCGCCGAGGCCTACGCCGTCCCCGGCCTGCCCGGCCGCATCGTCGTCTCCACCGGCATGCTCGCAGCCCTCGACCCCGCCGAGCACGAGATCCTCCTCGCCCACGAGCGTGCCCACCTCAGGCACCACCACTACCTGTTCATCGCCGCCGCCCAGCTCGCAGCCGCAGCCAACCCGCTGCTGCGCCCGCTCGCCACCACCGTGACCTACACGATCGAACGGTGGGCGGACGAGAGCGCCGCCACGAGCACCGGCGACCGCGTGCGGGTCGCCCGCACCGTGGGCAAGGCCGCCCTGGCCGCGAAACGAACCCGTACCCGCTTCCGGATCCCCGCCGCAGCCCTGGCCCTGGTGGGGCGTTTCTCCTCCACCGGCCCCGGCCCGGTACCCCGCCGGGTCGCCGCTCTCCTCGCCCCGCCCCTGCGGGGCCGGGGACTGCCGCTGGCCATGATCACGTGCCTGCTGCTCGCCACGGCACTTTGCGCAGCCGAAGCCGCACACGACCTGGAATCCCTGCTGGAACTGGTCAAATACGCCGCATCGCAGAGCTGAGTTCCGGAGGCCGCGATTGTGATCGCCACCCTTCTGCTGCTGGTCCACATGCAGCCGGTCGGGCACCTGGCCGATGCGGCCGCCCGGGCAGTCAGCTTGCGCAGCCGCAGCGGGAACGGCGCCATCACGGCGTGTGCCCCACCATGCCGCCACCGGCCAAGTGCACGATCACAAACACCGCGACCAGGACGATCGCGACCGCCGCGGACACCTTCACCCAGCGCGGAGCCCCCTCGCCGTCGTCGTCTCTGCGATCCGATGAGCCGGCCATAACGACCTCCAGGAAACGTGCGGGAGGGAACTCCACCAATTTTTCGAGACACACCGTCTCTACCTGGAACTGAGTGTATCCCTCGTGGACGCCTGTATTCTTGCTGGGTGCCGAAGCTGTGGAACGAGACGATCGACGCGCACCGCGCCGCAGTCCGGGAGGCCATCCTGGACACCACTGCCACGCTGATTGCCGAGGGCGGCCTGCGGTCGGTGACCATGTCGCAGATCGCGGAGCGGACCGGTATCGGCCGCGCCACGCTCTACAAGTACTTCTCCGACGTCGAAGCCGTGCTGCTGGCCTGGCACGAGCGTCAGATCGCCGGCCACCTCCAGCAGCTCGCGGGCACCCGCGACCAGGGCGGCACCGCCGTCCAGCGCCTGACCTCGGTGCTGGAGACCTACGCGGGCATCGCCCGCCAGCGCCACGGCGGCGAACTCGCCGCTCTCCTGCACCAGGGGGAGCATCTCTCCGACGCCGAACGGCACCTGCACGGCATGCTCCAGCACCTTCTCGCCGAGGCCGCCGAAGCCGGTGACCTGCGCGGCGACGTCCCGCCCGCCGAGCTCGCCCAGTACTGCCTGCACGCCCTGACCGCCGCAGCCGCCCTGACCTCCGAGAGCGCAGTGGCCCGCCTGGTCGCCGTCACCCTCGACGGCATGCGCCCGGTTCCCTGAATCCGCCAAGACCGCCACTTCGTGTGATCGACAACGGGGTCGCCGGACAGCGCCTTCCGGCCGCCGGATAGGGTCACGGAGTGATCACGGTCAGGGCTGCACTCGGCACGCCGCGGACCCGCCGAATGGCGGGCCCGCTCCAGTTGCTGTGGCTGGCCGCCCTGCTGCTCGCCTTCCTCTACACCCACGCCGCCGGAGCCGACAGCGCCTCCGCCCACGTCACGGGCGGCGCCGTCACCGTGCCCCACCTGACGCCCACCGGCACCGACAGCGCCGAACACCACGACGGCTCGCGGCACGAACGCCGCGACGACGGCGGCGCTCACTCCCACCCCGCGCAGGAATGCGCCTCCGGCCACCCGCATCAGGGCTGCGACCTGCCCGGCCCGACCCTGGTTTCCCTCCGCGAGCGGACTGACGCCGTCGCCGCGCCGACTCCGCAGCCCTGGACCCGGACCCCGCACCGCCGACTTCCTCCCTTGCGAAGTTCCCTCACCTCAGTGGTGCAGCAGGTATAGATCCGGGCCCTTTGCCCCGATCTGCCCTGACTCTCATCGCCCACCCCGGCCCCTGCCACGGTGACGCGCCGGGTGATGAGCCATACCCGCGCCACCCAAGGACTTCGCATGACCTCCGCTCAGCGCCTCGACGCCCACACCCCCCAGACCGCACCGCAGGCCCCCGCCATGGGGCGGGCCGCCCGGCGCAAGGCCCACTCGTCCCGCAAGCGTTCGCTGGCCGCCCGCTACCTCGGATACGTCGGCTACTTCGTCGGCGCCGGCCTCATCAGCGGCGCCGTCGTCCACCACCCCCTCGACCCCGACCGCTACACCCGCATCGCCGGCTACGGCGCGCTCGTCTTCCTCGCCGCGACCGTCCTCAACGAGTTCCTCCTCACCCGCGAGCGTCCGGGACCCGCGCGGATGCTCGTGGTGATCGGCTCCTCCCTGCTGCTGTCGTTCGGCATCGGCATGCTCAGCGGCGGCCTCCAGCACTTCGACGACTTCCCCGACCGCGGCGCCGTCCTCGTACCCGCCGGGATCGTCGTCTCGTTCATCGCGTACGTCATCAAGGACGCCGACACGCCTTGGCAGCGTGTCTTCAGCCTGCTGGGCCTGACCGTCCTGGCAGTGGCGGCCCTCGCCTTCTTCGGCCTGCGCGAGGTCGCGGCGTCGATACAGACGGCGCCCGGCGGCGGTCACAGCCACGGAGCCGCCGAAGAGCCCGCGGCGGACGATCAGGCTCCCGCCACCAGCCCCTCCATCGCAGCCACTCCCGCGCCGGCCACCTCCGCCCCGCCGAGGCCAGCCACCCCTGCACCGGCCCACAACGACGGCCACAGCCACTGACAACCCGCACCGGCGCGGCCCGCAGAACCGGGTCGTGCCGCCCGGCGGCACCTTCCCACCGATGAATGTCACTCAGGTGAGGACAGCGGCCGGCGGACCCTGCCGGCCAGGGTCCGGGCACCGTCGCCAGCCGGGCGGTCAGGTCCAGGTCGAGGCGGCCGTTCATGTCCAACTCGAACGGCCGTAGGGGTTCAAGCACGTCCAGAACAGCGGTGACAGCGCCCGCCGGTCCGAGCCTGGCTCGCACAGCCTCCCCCGGCAAGACGGCCCCCGCTCGTGGATTCGGCCAGAGAGCCCGGCCGCATCAGGCTCAAGGGTGGGCCAGCACGAGCCCAGTTCCGCACCACGCCTCGGGGCCCGCTGCAAGCAACTCCAACCGGACAACGGACACTTGCCAACTCTGTCCATAACTTCTGCTCCAGGGCCAGCCGCCCGCCAGGACGCCGGGGCCGGGTACGGACTCGGCGGCCTGGGCGAGCATCGGCTCGAAGGGACGGGGTCAGGACCACTCGGGGTTGGCCTCCTGCTTCGAAGTGGGTCCTGCAGACACCGAGGCGGAGCCGGTCCCGCTCCGCCTCGGCAACGGCGGTGGTGTTCGGGCAGTCCTCCGCGACCCTGAGCGGGCCTGGCGCTCGGCGTCGTCCGCGGCGAGGCTCCAGCGCAGCCTCGCCGCATTCCACAGGGCATCGTCCTTGCCGGCATGAGCGGTGTCGGCTGTCAGACGGTGTCCGGCAGTCCGCCGGGCAGTTCTGTCCCGTTGATCTCCCGGTACAGTTTCTGCAGGTGGGCGAGGTCAGCCGGGAAGAGGGATTCGATCACCTGCGGGTCGGGCTGGTCCTTCGTGCCCAGGCGTGTGATCACCAGGCTGAGGAGCACGACACCCCGATACGACGGGTTCTCCCGTACCCGCTGGTCTACCAGCGGGGCCAGCTCGTCGTTCTCGGTGGCCAGGCGCATCACACCCTCCCGGTGGGTGACACCAGCCGGATCGGTGTACCCGTGGGGAAGGGTGAAGGGGAACTCCCGGGGCGCTGCTGAAAGGCTCATGACCACTCCCGCATCGACCAAGTACGGCACCATCACCTGACCGGCGGGCCACCCGCCGGGAGCGGGGCGTGGGTCAGGTGCGGGCCCGGTCCGCCCGCCACGGCCATCACGCGGCCGGCTCGTAGACGACGGTGGTCGTGGGGCAGTCCTCCGCAATGCCCAGGAGCGCCTGGCGCTCGGTCTCGTCCACCGCCAGGCCCCAGCGCAGCTTCGTGCCCACCCAGGTCTTGGCATAGGTGCAGTGATACGAGCCGTCCGTCGGCATCCACTGCGCCGGATCCTTGTCCGCCTTGGACCGGTTGGAGGCGGCGGAGACCGCGATCAGAGTGTCCGGGGAGGCCTGGTCGTTCGCGTACGCCTCACGCCGCGCCGCATCCCAGCCGAAACCACCCGAGTCGTGGACCTCGGCCAACGGGACGAAGTGGTCGGCGTCCAGGCGGGCGGCGTCGGTGACGACCACGTCGTCGTAAGCGCTGCGCCACACCCCGCCGGTCAGCTTGCAGCCGGCCGCGACCTGCGGAGCCTCGACCGCCTCGGAGAGAATCACCTCCTTGCGGGTATCGCAGCCGTCGGAGGCGGTGTGCTCCTGCACCACGGTGTCGGCGGTGGCGCGGCGGGTGGCCCCGTCGCCGGTGCTGGGGCCGGTGCCGGCGCGCAGGCTCAGTTGCAGGTCGTAGCCGCCCAGCTGTCCCTCGGATTGCCCCGGGGGTGGTAGTTCGACGGGTCGCCGGCGGTGAAGTCGGTGCTGACGCGGGCGGCGGCGGCCAAGGCGTCACGTTGCAGTTCGCCGCGTTCGTCGGCGAAGAAGGAGGCCCGGATCACCACGGCGAGCGGCACGGCGAGCAGGACAAGGGCCACCAGGGCGGCGACCAGGGCCACGCGGACCACACGCTGTCTCATGCGCCCATCATGAAGGCGCATTGCCTGCGGGAGGGGCCGCGGCGGATGTCGGGGGTGCGGTTTTGCCGTCGTCTAACCGTGCTCGGCTCGGGCTCTTACCTGCTGCTGCCTAGCGTCGCAGGTAGGGCAGTTCGCCTTACTCCTGAAGGGCGCCATGATCATGCGACGCACACTTGTTCTCTCCCTTGCCGGTCTCGCGCTGACCGCAGGCGTGGTGGCGGGATGCGGCAGCGGCAGTACCTCCGCACCGCCTAGCGGCGCCACGACCACCAGTACGAAGCCGGTGCCCGCGGAATCCAACCCTGCCGGTGACATCCCCGACAACCAGGCTTATGTCGCCTACCAGCCCGCCCAGGGCGGGTTCACGGTCAAGGTGCCCGAGGGATGGGCACGCTCCGAGAGCGGCAACGCGGTCATCTTCACCGACAAGCTGAACCGGATCGAGATCGCCTCCGCCAGCGCCACGAGTGCCCCCACCGTGCAGTCGGTGAACTCCACCGTGGTCCCTGTCCTGCAACAGCAGGTGCCCAAGTTCGCGATGGGCAAGGCGACTGTCGTTTCCCGGCCGGCCGGGCAGGCCGTCCTGCTCACCTACCGGGGTGACAGCGCGCCCGATGCGGTGACCGGCAAGGTCGTTCACTCCGCGTTCGAGCGGTACAGCTTCTTCCAGGGCGGCCGGCAGGTCGATCTGACGCTGTCCGGGCCGGTCGGCGCAGACAACGTGGACCCGTGGCGCATCGTCACCGAGTCCTTCAGGTGGCAGTGATGACCACCACCGCAACACCCACCCAGCAGTCCGCGGACACTGCCGCGCTGAGAGCGCGGGATCTGTACAGGTTCTACCGGGCGGGCGAGGAGGAGACTCTCGCCCTGCGCGGGGTCGCCCTTGAGGTGCGGCGCGGCGAGAGTGTCGCGGTGATCGGGCCGTCCGGGTCGGGCAAGTCCACTCTGCTGGCCTGCCTGGCCGGGCTGGACGAACCCGATGGCGGCACCGTCCACGTCGGCGGGGAGCGCATCAGCCACCGCCCGGAGGCCGAGCGGGCCCGCGTCCGCGCCCGCCGTATCGGTGTTCTGCTGCAGTCCGGGAACCTCATCGCCCACCTGGACATCGGCGCCAACATCCGCCTGGCCCGGACCGCCGCCCCCGGCGCGGGCAAGCAGTCCATCGCGGAGCTGCTGGAGCAGGTCGGGCTCGGGCACCGGGCCCGCGCCCTGCCCCAGGAGCTCGCCGGAGGTGAACTGGCCCGCGCGGGCCTGGCCGTCGCTCTGGCCAACGACCCGGACATCCTCCTCGCGGATGAGCCGACCGGTGAACTGGACGGCGTCACCGAGCAGCGGATCCTGGCCCTGCTGCGCGAGCGCGCGCAGGCGGGCGGCGGGGTGCTGCTCGTCACGCACAGTCCCGAGGCCGTCAAGATCGCCGACCGGGTCATCACGTTGCGTGACGGAAGGATCGGGTCATGACCACCCCTCAGGAGGTGCTCGTCCGCTGCGAGGACGTCGCCCGCACCTACGGGCAGGGGCCCGGCGCGGTCGTCGCGGTGCACGGTGCGACCTGCCACGTCCGCACCGGTGACCGGATCGCGATCACCGGACCGTCGGGTTCCGGGAAGTCGACCCTGCTGCACCTGATGGCCGCACTCGAGGAGCCCACCACCGGCGAGGTGACCTGGCCCGGTCTGGCCGAGGGGCCGGTGGCGGCACAGGTCGGGGTCGTCTTCCAGGGGCCCAGTCTCATCCCGGCGCTGGACGTCGCGGAGAACGCGGCACTGCCCCTGGTCCTGGCCGGTATCCCGGAGGAGCGGGCCCGCCGCCGGGCCCTGGATGCCCTCGCCCTGGTCGATGCCGCGGATCTGGCGGACAAGCTGCCCGAGGAGCTCTCCGGTGGCCAGGCCCAGCGTGTGGCCATCGCCCGCGTGCTGGCCCTGGCTCCCCGCCTGGTCCTGGCGGATGAACCCACCGGACAGCTCGACCGCGCCACCGGCCAGCACATCATCGACGTCCTCCTGGCGACCGCCGACTCGATCGGCGCCGCCCTGGTGGTCACCACCCACGACCCCACCGTCGCCCGCCGCCTCGCCGAGCAGTGGGCCATGCACGAAGGCCGCCTGCAACCCGCACCCGGCACCCGCCGGCGGAGCGCGCCGGCACCCCAGGGAGACATGTCATGATCATCACCTGGATCGGCGGACTGCTCCGCCGGCGCACCGGACGGCTGATCGCCACCGCGTTCGGCATCGCCCTCGCCGTCGCCCTCGTGGCATCCCTCGGCTCGTTCCTGACCGCGTCGAAGTCGACCATGACCGGTCGTGCGGTGCACTCGGTCGCTGTGGACTGGCAGGTCCAGGTCCAGCCGGGCGCCGACCCCGCCGCAGTCCTGAGCGCCGTGCGGGCCGCGAGCGGCACCAAGAGCGCCGAGAGCGTCGGCTTCGCCCGCAGCACCGGCTTCCAGGCCACCGTCGCCGGCAGCACCCAGAGCACCGGCCCCGGCGTCGTCCTCGGCCTGCCCGACACCTACCGGGCGACGTTTCCCCGCGAGATCCGGCAGCTGACCGGCGCCTCCTCCGGTGTCCTGATCGCCCAGCAGACCGCCGCGAACCTGCACGTCGCGGCCGGGGACACGGTCACCATCACCCTGCCCGGCACCGGCACCGGCACCGGCACCGGGTCGGCGAAGGTGACGGTGGCCGGGGTGGTCGACCTTCCGCAGGCCGACTCCCTGTTCCAGAAGGTCGGCGCGCCGCCCCAGTCCCAGCCCGCCGCCCCGCCCGACAACGTCATCCTGCTCCCCTCGGACCTGTTCAACACGCTGGCCGCACCGGTGGCGGCCGTCGACCCGGCCGCCGTCACCACCCAGATCCACACCGCCCGAAACGCACCCCTTCCCGCCGACCCCGCGGCCGCCTACACCTCCGTCACCGCCGCAGCCCGCAACCTGGAGGCCCGCACCTCCGGCGGAGCGGTCGTCGGCGACAACCTCGGCGCCGCCCTCGACGCCGCCCGCAAGGACGCCCTGTACGCCCAGATCCTGTTCCTGTTCCTCGGCGTCCCCGGCGCTGTGCTCGCAGCCCTCCTGACCGCTGCCGTGGCCGGAGCGGGCGCCGACCGCAGGCGCCGCGAGCAGGCCCTGCTCCGTACCCGGGGGCTGCGGCCCGGCCAGGTCACCGCGATGGCCGGCGCGGAAGCGGCCGTGGTCGGCGTCGCAGGCGGTCTCCTCGGGGTGGGCATCGCCGCCCTGGCCGGCCAAGCCGCGTTCGGAACCGCCTCGTTCGGCGCGAGCACCACTTCGGCCGCGCTCTGGTTCGCCCTCGCCCTCATCCTGGGCCTGGTCGTCGCCGCCGCCGCGGTCCTGGTGCCCGCGCTGCGCGACTTGCGCACCGGCACGGTCGCCGCCGCCCGCAAGGTCGTCGGCCGAGCCCGCTCCCCGTGGTGGATGCGCTTCGGCGTGGACTTCATCCTCCTCGCCGCCTCCCTCCTGGTCTTCCGCGCCTCCAGCGGCAATCAGTACGCGCTGGTCCTGGCCCCGGAAGGGGTGGCGAGCATCTCCGTGTCGTACTGGGCTTTCCTCGGACCGGCGCTGCTCTGGATCGGCGCAGCCCTGCTGCTATGGCGCCTCGCCACCCTGGTCCTGGCCCACGGACGCAGGCCCCTGGCGCGCCTGGCCCGCCCCCTGACCGGGACACTCGCCGCCACCACGGCGGCGAGCATGTCTCGCCAGCGCCGCCCGCTGGCCCGCGCCATCGTGCTCCTCGCACTCGCCGTGTCCTTCGCCGCCTCCACCGCCACCTTCAACGCCACCTACAAGCAGCAGGCCGAAGTCGACGCCCAGCTCACCAACGGCGCCGACGTCACGGTCACCCAGTCCCCGGGAGTCAGCGTCGGCCCCGACGCCGGAAGCGCCCTCAAGGTGGCCGGCGTACGGCACGTGGAGCCCCTCCAGCACCGCTTCGCCTACGTCGGCGCCGACCTCCAGGACCTGTACGGAGTCCAGCCCGCCACCATCACCTCCGCCACCTCCCTGCAGGACGCCTACTTCGCCGGCGGCACGGCCAAGAGCCTCATGAACAAGCTGGCCGCCCGCCCCGACTCCCTCCTGGTCAGCCAGGAAACCGTCAAGGACTTCCAGCTCGCCCTCGGCGACACCGTGAACCTGCGCCTGCAGGACAGCCGCACCAAGGCTTTGACCAGCGTTCCGTTCCACTACGCGGGCATCGTCAAGGAGTTCCCCACCGCCCCCAAGGACAGCTTCTTCGTCGCCAACGCCGACTACATCGCCAAGAGCACCGGAAGCAACGCGGTCGGCGCGTTCCTGATCGACACCGGCGGTACCCACCAGAAGAGCGTGGCCACGACACTGCGCGGACAGGTGGGCACCGCGGCAACGGTCACCGACGTCACCCAGAGCCGCTCCAAGGTCGGCTCCAGCCTCACCTCGGTCGACCTCGCCGGGCTCACTCGCATCGAATTGGGCTTCGCCGTCGTGCTGGCCGCCGCCTCCGGCGGCATCGTCCTGGCCCTGGGCCTGGCGGAGCGCCGGCGGACCTTCGCCATCACCACCGTCCTGGGCGCCACCCGCCGCCAGCTGCGCGGACTGGTCCTCAGCGAAGCGGCCGTCATGACCGCCGGCGGCCTGGCGGGCGGCGCGCTCATCGGCTGGGCCCTGTCCCAGATGCTCGTCAAGGTCCTCACCGGCGTTTTCGACCCACCCCCGGCGGCCATCGCCGTACCCTGGACCTACCTGGCCCTCACCGTCCTGGCAGCCGTCGTCGCGATCGCCGCCGCGGCCCTGAACTCCGCCCGCAGCTCCTCCCGTCCGGCCGTCGAAGAACTCCGCGAACTGTGACGACCGGCCCCCAAACGGCCGGGGCGGGCTCCGCTATCCCCCCCAGCGGCGCCCGCCCCGGTCCCTCCGCGCCGCCACCAGTGGCGTCAGCCGCCCTCGCACCGGACGGCCCCTACGCTACGAGCCATGCGCACGCCCGCACCCCGGGAGGGGACCCACGACCTGGTCGTCGAGGACGACGACACAATCGGCCGCCACCTCGATGCCGGACTGCGCGGCAACGGCTACCGCACCACCTGGTGCCGCACCGGCCTCAGCGCACTGCCGAAGCCCGCACCGGCGGCTACGACGTCGTCGTCCTGGACCTCGGCCTGCCCGACGCCGACGGCATCGACATCGCACGAACCCTGCGCGGGCAATTCCCCGGCCTGCTCATCGTCATCCTCACCGCCCGCGGCAATGAGATCGACGTCATCGCCGGCCTCGACGCCGGAGCCGACGACTACCTCATCAAACCCTTCACCCTCACCGTGCTCCTGGCCCGCCTCCGCGCCCACCTGCGCCGCCGGACGCAAGCCCCCACACAGCAAGAAGGCCCCCTCCGCATCGGCGACCTCACCGTGTTGGACACCACCGCACGACGCTGCCATCTGGCCGAAACCGAGATCACGCTGCGGCCCAAGGAATTCGACCTGCTCGCCGCCCTCGCCGAACACGCCGGCGCCTCCGTGTCCCGCGAAACCCTCATGGCCCAGGTCTGGGACGAGAACTGGTTCGGCCCCACCAAAACACTCGACGTCACCCTGGCCTCACTGCGCCGCCGCCTGCACCAAGCCGCCGCCACCTCACCCAACCCCCTGAACCTGCCCCAGATCACCACCCTGCGCGGCCATGGCTACCGCCTGGAGACCAGCCCACCCCAACCGTCGCCAGGAGCCGGCAGCGACACGTGACATCCCCGGGGCCGTATGCAGGCGAGTGCACCAAGGCCTTCCAGCCGCAGCGCCGCCCGACCGCACGGCGAGGGCCAAGCACAGTCCAGAGGAGCAGGTGGCAACCATCACCGCGCCGGCGACGGCGTTTGCGCGATGCAAATCGACGCCTCGCAGGCGCAGGCACCCACCCGGCCCGGCTGCCCGGCCGCGCTGCCGGACATGAGCCCATCCCGCGGCATTCGGCCCGGGCACCGCGCGAGATCAACGTCAGAGACCCCATTGCCAGTACAACTCGGGCTGAACCGGTCTGTCGCAACCGGCCAGGCCCAGCCGAGGATTCTTCCACTCATTCCTGTTCCACCGGGGCAGGGACCGGTCATTCTGGTAGAGGCACCTGTTCCTGGCCCCGACGATCTTCCAGGCGGTACGCTTCCATGTCGCGCTCTCCCACGGCACGCGCTGCCATTTCTGCTCCGCCCGCGCAACCTGGCAGGCCTCCACCTTGACATCGCGGCCCGATGCGGTGAGGCAGTAGTTCCCGTTCAGCCGGGTCCTGATGGTCCCGTCATTTCCCGCATCCCATTTCTGCGTGTCCGAGCCATTGCAGTCGGCGATCTGCACCAGGCCCGCCGTCCATGAAGCACCCTTCACATCGAGACACTGTTCCGGCGCCCTGGTCCCGAACATCGTCGTCCGGCCGATATCTCCCATGATCTCACCCGGCCGCGGGGCTCTGTGCGTTTGCGTGTACTGCCTTTGCACCCAGTGCCGGTACGTGCCCGGGAACGCCCCTTTATAGATCCCCTTGGGTCCGCACACGTTCTCGCGAGGGCACTCGCTGTATGCGATGTACCATCGGACGATGTTCTCCTTCCCGGATTCCTGCGCCGGCGTCAGATTTCTCTTCAGTCGCGCCATGGTGTACCCGAGGTAGGACGTCAAGGGAATTCCGGTACGATAGGCGACCTGCCTGAAATAGCGTGCCGTGATGCCGTGGTCGCTGTGGTCCACCCGCCCGCCCATTCCCGCCGCGAACGAAGCATTGTCATGGTCCAGGGTGAGGATCCTCTCCGCTTGGGCCAGTCGGGCCAGGGAAGACAGCACCGACAGCAGCTGCTCCTCGCTGTAACTCCTGCCGCCCTGAGCCGGGGTGATCGCTTTCCTATTTCCGTCGAACAGCCGGAGCAGACTCTCCGGCTCCAGCCCGTGAGGCCTGCCGTCATACAGCCCCACGAAAGTCAGCCGCACATCCGAGCCCGCCCCCCGGCCGGCAAGCCGGAACGAGCGGAGTCTGCGGCCGTCTGCAGTCACTTGCTCCAGCATCCACTTGTTCTCGACGCCTGCCATTTCCGCATACGCCTTGCGGACCCCGTTCTCCCTGTTCACCACATAATTCTTCACTTCTTGCGGGATCTCTTCATCGCCGTCCCCGGCGGTGAGGTACACCGCGGTGACGGAGCATCCGGCCCGGATAGTGTTCATGATTTCCGGATTGATGAAAAGCAGATCATCGTCGGGGTGTGCCACGCCCACGAGGGTGCGCCTACAGGCCGTCTGCTGGCCCGCTGTTCCGCTCTTCGGCCGCGACGCCTGCCCGGCATCGCCAGGGGCGGCAGGGGGAGGGTTCCACGAGCCCAGAGCCACACAGATGGTCAGGAGCGAGGCGGCCGCCAGCGCCAGGCCCGTCCTGCCTCGCCTGATCATGTTCTCCACCGGTCCCTCCTCCTCCGTGCACTTACTGGCCGCCCAGCCAAGGAACACGGGCGGCTTTGCCCCGGCTGCCGACGGGCCGGGGCCAGGAGCGGCGCTACGCGCGACGGAACGGCGGCGGAAGCGACAGGCGACAGGCGACAGCACCACTACTACGCGAACACTCCCGCACGCGCACTCCGGCGCAAAAGCACGCCGAGATCCCCGCGGATGGAAGAAGATTCCTCTCCGCTACCTCGACTACCGCGACAGGGGCAGTGGCGACACCCATCTTGCAGGCGCAGAATTGCCGGATGGGTGATGCCGGGGCAAGGGTGGCCGGGTCGCATCGTGGGCCTTGCCGCTCATGCTCACCCCGGCCTCAGCCCAGTCGATTCCCCGCTCTTCCGTCGTCTCGACCGAGCCCCCGCCCGCGGGTACGGGCCCCACCTGTCACGGACCACTGACCGTCCCCGACCTGCCCCGAGCCTGCTGGTGTTGTCGCCGCGGCCGGGCTTGACCAGGCCGGCCCCGGCCGGCCACCTGGACCACCGCCTCCTCCACACCCGCCCCGCACTCCCGGCCCCTCTGGGCGACCGCGGCCGCAGGCCCCCTCGCCCCGCTGGATAGCCTCGACCCGAAGTCCTCCGGCGGGTGCCGGATCCCGCCCACGCTGAAAGGCCACCTCGATGCCCCTGGCTGCCCAGCCCCTCCCAAGGGGTCTGGTACCTGGGGCCGGTCCCCTTGCGCGCTTACGCGCTGTGCATCATCGCGGGCATCTTCGCGGCCCTGTGGCTCACCCGGCGCCGCTGGACGGCCCGCGGCGGCCGAGGGCCCCCGGTGTCCTCAGCCGCGGCGCCGCGGGGCCACGGCCGGCAGCCACTGCGTCTGCGGCAATCCGATCGGCGTCGACCGTGGCAGCGGTTCTCCCCGTACCTCGGTGGATGCGATGGCTTCTTCAGCGCCAGAAGTGCTGCCCGGCGGCACACCAGCTGACCGGCTCGGCGGCGGCAGTGGTGGCAGGGGCGTTGGTGAGTCGGATGGCGGCCATGACGGCCATGGCTTTCACGACTGTTGCGACAGGGCCGGGATGGGCGATGCGGCCCCCGCCGGTCACGGGATCGCTTTCGCGATGAGGGTGGTGTTTCGCAGTGGCTCCGGCTGTCCGGGAGGGTTCGCGGGACGTAGCTGCTGTTTCAGGTCCCCACCCGGCTGGTGGCCGTCGGGTTGTCTGTCGTACTGCCTTAGTCTCGATGAGGTGTGGGTGGCTGTGTCCTTCTACGGTTGCCCCTTTCACCGCTCGGCCCGCTCGCATCCGCCCGGCGCCGAGCCGGCGGGACGGATTACGGGCCAGCCCTGAACGCAGAGGCCGGCGTGAGAAACCGAGGCGACGGACGGTGGTGCCGTTCCCGCTCTGGCCCAGCCGCACGGAACGGCACCACCGCCCGGCCGGTCACTCCTTCCCGGTGAACTGGTGGTCGACGGAGCTGTTGGCGTCGGCGTGCCCGCCGGGGCCGTCGGAGACCGCGTTCTCAGGCGCCTCGCCGGCCCGCTCCTGCTCCTTGGCGTCGCCGGCGCCCTCACGGTCGACGGCATCGCCGGACTTGTTGGTGTCGGGCGTGGTCTGGTCGCCCTGCTGGATGTTGTCCCGGTCCGGCCCGGTGGCGTTCTCGTCCGGGTCGGGGGTATGGGCGTTTGCGGAGACGGACGGCGTGGCGACAGGCGCGGCGGTGGTGGAACTCGCCATCGCGATTCCGCTCGCCGCTCCGCCCGCCAGCAGTGCCGCTCCCGCGATCAGGGCGATCCTGCGTCGGATGATGGTCATGGTGCTTTCCCCTTGGCTCGGATTGGTAGGTCCGGGTGGACAAACCCCAACCTGCGACCGGGCCGCTGAGAGGACACTGAGAGAGCGGGCTCTCAGCCTCCTCTCAGCAGACGGCTCCTACGGTGCGGCGTACCGTAGGAGAAGAGGCGGCCATGCGCGTGCTGGTGATCGAGGACGAACGCGGCCTCGCGGCGGCGATCGCCCGCGGGCTCGCCGAGGAGGGCTTTACGGTCGACGCGGCCCACAACGGCGTGGACGGACTGTGGAGCGCCACCCACGAGCCGCACGACGTCATCATCCTCGACATCATGCTGCCCGGACTGTCCGGATACGAGGTCCTCAAACGGCTCCGGGCGGCAAAGGTCTGGACGCCTGTGCTCATGCTGACGGCGAAGGACGGCGAGTACGACGAAGCGGACGCGCTGGACCTCGGAGCCGACGACTACCTCAGCAAACCCTTCTCCTACGTCGTGCTCGTCGCGCACCTGCGGGCCCTGCTACGGCGCGGGGCGCCGGAGCGCCCCGCCGTACTCGCCGCGGCAGACCTCACCCTCGACCCCTCCCGCAGACAGTGCCACCGCGCCGGGCGGGAGATCCCCCTGACTGCACGGGAGTTCGCCCTTCTGGAATTCCTGCTGCGCCGCCCCGATGCGGTGGTCAGCAAGACCGACATCCTCACCCACGTGTGGGACGAGAACTTCGACGGCGACACCAATATCGTCGAGGTGTACATCGGCTACCTGCGGCGCAAGATCGACACGCCGTTCGGATGCCGGACGATCGAGACCGTCCGCGGCGCCGGCTACCGGCTGCGCGGCACCCAGGGTGACCCGTGAGTACCCGCATCACCAGGTGGTGGGCCCGGCGGTCGCTGCGGCTGCGCCTGACCGCCGCCGCGGCCGCGGTGACCGCGGCCGGACTGACCGCAGCGGCCGTACTGCTGGTCACCTGGCTCCACGGCAGCCTCATCGGCGGCCTCGACCAGACCGCCCTGCAACGCGCCCAGGTCATCGCCGCCGCCATCGACACCGGCAAACTCACCACCTCCCTCCCCGCGTCCGCCGAAGGCGACGCCGCCGTACAAGTCATCGACAGCAAAGGCGCAGTACGGGCCAGCTCCACCAACCTGGAACGCGAGCAGCGCCTGTTCACCTTCAGCGCCAGCGCCACCGGCGACCCCCGGGCCCGCACCGTGAACGGCCTGCCCCTCGGCGACAATGGAGCCTGGCGCACCGTCGCCATCCCCGCCGGCCAACCACCCGACCCCCTCTCCGTGTACGTCGCCGTGCCCACCGCCACCGTGGACCGCAGCCTGGGACAGCTAACCGCCGCCTTGGCCACCGCCGTGCCCGTGATCGTCGCCCTGCTCACCGCGGTGGCCTGGCTCCTCACCGGGCGCGCGCTCCGGCCTGTGGACACCCTGCGCGCCCAAGCCGCCGCCATCACCGCCTCCGACCTCAGCCGGCGCCTCGACGTCCCGGCCACGCACGACGAACTGGGCCGTCTCGCACGCACCCTCAACGACCTGCTCGGCCGCCTCGACGCCGCCACCCGCCAGCAACGCCAGTTCATCGCGGACGCCGCCCACGAACTGCGCAGCCCCCTGAGCAGCCTGCTCACCCAGCTCGAGGTAGCCGTGCGCCGCCCCGACACCGCGCAATGGCACACCCTGGCCCCCGACCTCTTCGAAGAAGGCGAACGCCTCTCCCGGCTCGTCGACGACCTCGTCCAACTCGCACGCCTCGACGCCCGCCCTCAACTCCGGCGCCGACCCGTGGACCTGGACGAGATCGTCTTCGCAGAAGTCCGCCGCGTCCGGCAGCAGTCGCCTCTCGCCATCGACGAACGGGCGGTCAGCGCCGCCCGCATCGACGGCGACGCCGACGCCCTCTCCCGCGTTGTACGCAACCTGCTCGACAACGCCGCCCGGTACGCCACCAGCCGCATCGACATACAGCTGGCCGTCATCGACGGCGCCGCCCACCTGGTCATCGCCGACGACGGCCCCGGCATCCCCGCCCCCGACCGGCAACGTGTCTTCGACCGTTTCACCCGCCTGGACGACGCACGCGCCCGGGACGCTGGCGGAAGCGGCCTGGGCCTCGCCATCGTCCGCGACATCGTGGCCGCCCACCACGGCACCACCCACATCGAGGACAACACCCCTGGCGTCCGCCTCCTCGTCCGCCTCCCCGCCAGCGACAGCTGACCGCTCCCTGTCGACCACCACCGCCCATCGAGCCGGACTGGTGGGCTCCGGCGCTGGATAAGCCCGCAGCTGGTGGCCGATCCGCCGCCATCTTCACCGGTCTTCCCCGCGGCGGCCTCGTTCGGTCCGGTGGTCCGTTCGTGTGCGGCACCGGTGTGGTCTCGCCCCGGCTCGCCGCCGCACTCGCCGCGTTAACCGGCTGACCGCGGCCGGGCCGCCTGGGGGAGGTCCGGCCCCTGCAGTCGGGCAAAACTTCACGGCGACAGGGCGGTGAGCATTCGCGCGACAGACCTGCGGGACTTCGATCACCGCGCCGTCGGCCGGCGGCGGCGCGAGAGGGCACGGGGTGATGCTGGTTGCGCCGAGGGGACGGACCGATGTTCCGGTCCGCCTCCAGGGCTTGGTGGGCCAGCGACGGGTTGCAGGCGCCCAGGATCAGGTAGTCCTCCATCTCGTGGCCGAGCTTTGCCTTCAGCCCCCGCCCCGTCCGAGTGATCCTCGCGCCCCACCACTTTCGGGTGCGTCCTGTCTCAACGTCCATCGGAGCGGGTCGTCCAGGCATCCTCAAGACCGCAATGACAAGCGATCTGTGAGGGGCTGGCTGTCTCATGAGACATGCGGAACGCGGAGAAGTCCATTCGTCAGATCATCACCACGGCGGGGATGCAGGCGCGAATGCAGGCGGTGACCACGTGGCTGACGTCCGGTGCCCGCCCCGTTGTAGGTTCCGCGTTTTGCTGGGCAAATTACCTGCGAGATGGGCGCCAGGTGGGCAATTTAGCGGTTCCGTGGGCACTGACTGCGGTCAGTAACTACGGTCCTCCGCATGGCCATCAGGAGTCCAGTCCGACCCGCTCAAGGGGGGCGTCCTTGAAGAAGTTGCCAGCGATCAGGTTGAGAATAGAGCCTATGGCCCCAAGGGCGAAGGCAACGAGGAGCCAAGCTGCCGCCTCAGCGCCTGAAACATGGTAGAGCACGAGAAACTTCCCCACACCGAAAGCGGCAGCGATGAAGGCGGCCATTACAGTCATCACCACAGCGACCAGGCGAATCATCGTCGCATGCGCACGAAATCTCGAGAATTAAAATCCTCTCGTAGTTCCGTGTTCCAGTTCAACGCTGGAGAGCACCCTCCCATTGCTAATGATCAGGGAGACTCTAACCCCGTCAAATTCTCCTCCTTTGACAGTTTTCACCTGCAGTACCACGCGCTTCACTCTGCGTCCGCTTTTAAATCCTATTTTTGCGTAGGTACGAGAGTTCTCTCCATCCCACCCGGCCGGCGGGTACTCTCCCACGGTATCCATGTAATCCTGGGCCTGTCGTCTGCGCAGAGTGGCCTCAGGGATGCCGATTTGCCATCGGTCCCAGTTGCTGTCAAATTCCACCGGCCAGCCGCCCGGCATGACGATCATTGGTGCAGCAGACTGCGCATGCGGCGCCTGATCATTTCCATTCATCCGCTTCTACCCCTGCTTCCATTTCTAGTGGCGCTTTGGCCTGCGCCTGGGCCTGCCATTCCCCGATGACCCAGGAACGATCCGGCAGTGATTCGGAGAGTTCGATCTTCAGAGCAACGGCCAGGCGGCGCAGCGGGAAAGGCAGAAAAGAAGCCGGTAGATGCAACATCTGAGCCAGGGTAAATGACGCTGCCAAAAGGCGCTTTCCGGGATCGTCTAGCGACTTCCACAGGTCAAGCGCAGCATGAAATTCGACAGAATCCTCCCTGGAGTCTTCCGTGTGATTGACGCCGTCGATAACTCCTTGAATCGCCGGCCGGATGGCATCGGCCAGGCCGCGATAGAGTGGGCGCCGCTCCACCCACTCATCAAAGCTCCTCACCACTAGCGTTGCATTAGGGCTCTCTGGCGGATAGAGGCGGACGAGATCAACGGCGATTTCCAGTGCTGCGGCACTTGTGGGAACGGCAGTTCCACCACCACTACCACCACCGGAGCGGGGCGCGCCGCCCAGAGGATTCGGCCCACCACCTCCGCTGGGCAGGGCTTCGGCGTAGTCGCGTGACGCCCGGTTCGTGGCGATCTGCCAGTTCGGCGGTGCCCCGGAGCGCGACAGGCACGGCTTCCAAGATCATGGAGTTCTCGACGCCCCGTGATCCGAGTGGAAGACCGTGCCTGCCGACGCATCATTGCTGATCCCGCCTGCCCTTGACCAGCTCCGCGAGCATCCCGAAGTCGAATCCGCCGAGGTCCCGCGCCTGCTGGAGCGGCTGGCCGAGGTGCCCGACCCGCGAGACCCGCGCGGCTTACGGCACGCTCTGGTTGCCGTGCTCGCGCTGACCGCGTGCGCGGTTCTTGCGGGGGCGACCTCTGTGCTGGCAGTCAGCGAGTGGATCGCCGACGCCCCGCCGCACATCCTGGAACGCCTCGGCATACGCCTCGACCCATTGTTCCCGAAGCGGTTCGTGCCTGCGGAAACGACGGTCCGGCGGCTGCTGGCCCGCATCGACGGCGACGCGCTGGACCGGGCGGTCGGACGCTGGCTCGCCGACCGACGCCCGGAGGCGATCGGGCTGCGCGACCTCGCAGTGGACGGCAAAAGCCTGCGCGGCGCGGCCAGAGCGAAGGGCCGCAAGATCCACCTGCTTGCCGCACTGGATCACACCACCGGCCTGGTCCTGGCCCAGCTGGACGTCGGCGAGAAGACAAACGAGATTACCTGCTTCCAGCCGCTGCTGGACACCGTCGCCGACCTGGCAGGCGTCGTCGTCACCAGCGACGCGATGCACACCCAGCGCGAGCACGCCGACTACCTCCTCGGCCGGGGCGCCCACTACATCGTGATCGTCAAGGGTAACCAGAAGAAGCTGCGCCGGCAGCTCAAGTCCCTCCCCTGGAAGGACATCCCGCTTCAGGGACGCACCCGGGGCATCGGCCACGGCCGCTCGGAGATCCGCCGGATCAAGGTCGCCACCGTGAACAGCCTCCTCTTCCCCGGAGCCCGCCAGGCTGTCCAGATCAAGCGCCGGCACACCGACCGAAAGTCCGGCAAGACCACCGTCAAGACGGTCTACGCCGTCACCAGCCTGACCGCCGAACAGGCCACCGCAGCCCAGCTCGCCGAACTCGTCCGCGACCACTGGAAAATCGAGGCCCTGCACCATGTCCGCGACACCACCTTCGCCGAGGACGCCTCCCAGATGCGGACCGGCAACGCGCCCCGCGCGATGGTCACCTGGCGCAACCTCGCCATCGGAGCCCTCCGCACGGCCGGAGTAAAGAACATCGCGGCCTGCCTCCGCCGCAACGCCCGCGACCCTCGCCGCCCCCTCGCACTCCTCGGCCTCGGATGATCACGAATCGGACGTCATTGCGACTACGCCGAAGCCCTGACCCTGAGCCTGCGAGAGTGTCCAGGAGTTCGACAGCCTCGGTGACGTAGCGGTAGGCCGTCGTGGTTCCGACGCCGAACCCGGCCGCGAGCTGGGCGTACGTGTGTCCCATCCGCAGATGGGCGAGTGTGAGCAGGGCCTGGCGGCCGGCGCTCAGGCGCCGCCAGCGGGAGCCGATCGTATGGTGGTGCCGCCGCAACTGCTGCGTGGGGAAGCGGAGGGCAGAGCTGGACACGTCGACGCCCGACGGTAAACAAGCACGTGAAGCCTCTGGTTGAGACGGTTCTCTTGGTCGAAAACTCATCTACCAGGGGCTTCACCGCGTTGTCAGCCCAACTTCCGTACCTCAGAAATAGGTTGGGAAAAGACTCATTGCTGAAAGATTGAGAGCGTCTGGCTATGCCGTTATCACTCGGGGTTCGCAGAACTCGATAGTTGACGAGCCGGGGTATCGCAGGCAGACCTGAAACCAGGCAATGGTCAAGCTTGTCGACATTGTCCCACACCCGCTCGAACTTCCGTTGGTGTCTGAGACACTGCCTGTACCGCCGCCGACATACTCGTACAGGGTGACGACACCCCGATTGTCCGCCTTGGTGTCACAAGCCGAAAGGTAACCTCCGTCGATGTGGCCATACCCAGCACCGTAAGGGAGGTACGAATAGGCGTAGTACGCGAAGGCGGGCGAGGCAGCCAGCACTACTGTGCTAACCGCCGCAGCTGCCACGCCAATCAGGCCCCTGCACGTCTTCCTTTTCGTTATCTTCACGTTTCCCTTCCCTGGGCATTCTGCGAACTAGGTCTACGCGCATGTGCGAAAACTGCGGTTAATGCTTACCGTCGACCCGCAGCGAGATCTTTGCACAGCAACAACAGGCCTGCAAGAGCCCAGGGCTGATGGGTTCTCAGTTGGGTGCGGCTCTGTTTGAGGGACGGTGATCGCGAGGAGTTTCGCGTTCTGGAAGAGCGGTAAGTCCTTGGGGTGGTGCGGGGGCAGGGCGATTGCAAAGTCGCAGTGATCTCGTAGGTATGCAGGTCAGGGCTTCGGCGTAGTCGCAATGACGTCCGATTCGTGATCATCCGAGGCCGAGGAGTGCGAGGGGGCGGCGAGGGTCGCGGGCGTTGCGGCGGAGGCAGGCCGCGATGTTCCTTACTCCGGCCGTGCGGAGGGCTCCGATGGCGAGGTTGCGCCAGGTGGCCATCGCTAGGAGCTCGTAACAGGATCTTGTTGAGATGGGCCCTGGTCGGGCGTAACCAGTGTGATGATTCGGCCGTTCGTGAGTGCGTGAGCACTCGGCCGTGGATCGTGGACGACGACTTGTGGGTACTGATCGAGCCGCTGCTGCCGCCCTGGCCGACGAGGTCGCCAGGGCCGCGGCCGGTGGCAGACCGGTTGTGTCTGCAGGGCATCCTGTACGTGCTCTGCAACGACATCGCCTGGCAACTCCTGCCTCCTGAGCTGGGCTTCGGCTCGGGGCAGACCTGCTGGCGAAGACTGGAGCGGTGGCAGCAGGCCGGGGTCTTCGACCAGCTGCACCGGATCCTGCTCGCCGAACTGAACACGGCCGGCCGCCTCGACTGGTCCAGGGCCTGCGTGGACGGCTCCCACATCCGGGCGAAAAAGAGGGAGCCGACACCGGTCCGTCGCCGGTCGACCGGAGGAAGACGGGCAGCAAACACCATCTGATCTGCGACGGACGCGGCACCCCGCTGAACGTCATCAAGACCGCGGCGAACGTCAACGACGTCACCCAGACCCTCACCCTGGTCGACGGCATCCCACCAGTGGCAGGTCGTCCCGGCCGGCCCCGCCGGAGGCCCGAGGCCCTGCTCGGAGACAAGGGCTACGACTCCAACCCCAACCGCGATGAGCTGCGTAAGCGCCGGATCCTGCCCGTCATCTCCCGCAAAGGAGCCCCGAACATCAAGGGCATGGGCAAGCTCCGCTACGTCGTCGAGCAGACTTTCGCCCTGCTCCACCAGTTCAAACGACTCGCCGTCCGATGGGAACGCCGCACCGAACTCCACGACGCCTTCGTCTCCCTCGCCTGCAGCCTCATCTGCTGGCGACGTCTCAACAAGCCCGACTCATGATCGTGTTACGAGCTCTTAGCTGGCTGGTATGCCAGAACTGCGTACCGATCGTCTCCCGCTGCGCCGGTGGCGAGAGTCCGACCTCGAACCGTGGGCGGCGGTGAACACCGATCCCGAAGTCCGAGAATATTTGGGGGAACTGCTGACGCGGGAGCAGAGCGATGGCGCGGTGGCACTCATGCAGGCCGGGTTCGACGAGCGAGGTTTTGGGTGGTGGGCGCTGGAAGTACGGGAGAGTGGTGAGTTCATCGGCCGCGCCGGCTTGGACGAGGTGGACGAGGGCACGCCGTTCACGGGGGTGGATATCGGGTGGCGGTTGATGCGTTCGGCGTGGGGCCACGGTTACGCCACCGAGGCGGCCCTGGCCTGCCTGGCCTGCCTGGCCCTCGGCCTCGGAGCCCTCGGGCTGCCGGAGGTCGTTGCGTCGACGACCGTCAACAACCTTCGTTCCCAGGCAGTGATGCGCCGGATCGGAATGACCCGTGACCCGGCCGACGACTTCGAGGATCCGAGCGTGCCCGAAGGCCGCTTCGCCAGCGTGTGCTGTACCGGACCCCCGCAAGATGCCCACGGGATACACACGCGGCGGGACACGACCCCGGTTTGTGATCACGTAAGGCCTAGTACTCCGGCTGTAGATCGTGATCTTTATGCATCAGCGGCTTGCCGCTGACAGTAGCTGGCAAGGGTCGGGCCTGGTGTCGGCGTCGCCAGTCGGACCACGATGCTGCCCATCGGCATCCCGCTATTGTTGATCACGCAGGGCCTGGTGC
>NZ_JBIVXF010000030.1:0-39600 GCF_044769045.1 Streptomyces sp. NPDC090741
TGCACACCTACAATCACCACCGCGGACACACCGCGCTCGCAGGCAAACCACCCGCCAGCCGCGTCCCCAACCTCACTGGGCAATACACCTAGGCCCCCGTTCCGGCGAGGTGGGGTCGGCCTCCTGCCCTGCCCTTGGTGTTGCCTGGGCGCAGGGGCAACGGGCAACACCTTGATCGGTCGATCCCCGGCGAACAGGCTGTCCGCAGAGTCCGCATGCCGGTACGGGCGCGGGAGCTGCGGGCGGTTCTCGTACCGCATCAGCCGGCCGACCGGCGCGCCGGCGCCGGCGTCGGCGTCGGCATCTTCTTGGCACCCTCAACTCCGCTCGCGGCTCCCCGCACCAGTACGACAGCCGCGAGAGAGGGAACTGACACATGGCCCGAACCACCACGGTGTTGCTGATAGGAGGCTCGGGGCACTGGGCCGGCCGGGAGAACCATGCCCCGGCGCTGCTCGACATGCAGAAGTCCGGATGGCCCGTCCGCACCGCCGTCATCTGCGACCCGCGCAACCCGGAGAAGCGCGCCCAGGAGCAGGACATGGCGCCGCTGCGCGAACTGCTGTGGAGGGACTCACCGGAGTGGCTCAACCCCGACGGACTCGACCGTACGGAGCTGGTGGCCGTACTGGACCGTGCCCACGCCACCCACCGGTTCTCCTTGGCGATCATCGCCTGCAACCCCGTCCACCACCGCGACTACCTCCTCTGGGCGGTCTCCCGGGGCATCAGCGTGCTGTGCGACAAACCCCTGCTGGTCGCCGAGGGCGCCGCGTACGAGCCGGCCGCCGCCGAGCGGATCATCGGCGGCTACGCGGAACTCGACCGCGAGCTCACCCGCGCCCGCGCCTCGGCACCGGGGCCGGTCCACCTCGCCATGCCGCTGCGCCGGCGGGCCAATGACGTCTACCGGTCGATCGCCGCCGACATCTCCGAGATCCAGCAGACGCAGGGGCAGGGCATCACCTCCATGCAGCTGATCAAGAACGGAGGCCTCTTCCGGCACCCGCAGGAGTACCTGTTCGGCGATGCGCACGGGTACCGCAGCGGCGTCGGCGCCCTCTCCTTCTCCAGCTACCACTACATCGATCTGCTGGCCTGGTACCTGGAGCTGGCTCCCGGCGAGGCGACCGCCGTACGGGTGACCAACCCGTACGTACGCAGGGTCGGAGAGTTCCTGCGCACCCGGCAGGCCACCGTGCTCGCGGAGCTGGTCGACGGCCGCCCAGGGGTGCGGATTCCCGAGCTGCCGCCGCAGGTGCTGGCGGCCGAGGCCGACTTCGTCTTCAACCTCGAACTCCTCGGGCAGGACGGCCACAAGGCCGGACTCGTGTCCTACGCCTGCCACTCCAACACCTACTCCCACCGCTCCGTCGGCCTCCAGGAGTTCGACCGCACCGACCGGCAGCCGTTCCGCGAAAAGGGCAGGATGTCCCAGTTCACCCTGGACATCAATCAGGGCAGCCTCCAGCACATAGGCGTCTTCAAGAACGACGTCGTCGGCGAGGACTACCGGATCCGTGTGCAACGGCGCCGCAACCCTGTCGTGGCCGACGAGCCCTACGTCGAGGAGGTGTTCGACAACGCCCACGCGGGAAGTTCCGTCACCCCGCAGGACGTCCTGCGCGCGATGGTGGGCCTGGCGAGCGGTGAGGCCGCCCCCGCCCAGGTCGCCGACCGGATCGCGTTCTTCGAGGACCAGCGGCTGAGCCACCACCTGTTCGGCACGTTCTACGAGCTCATCGCCGCGAACGCCGCGAACGCCTCGGGGGCCGGCTCCCCGGAGCGCTTCGTCGAGCTGGCCGGGTGACCAGAACCCCTGTCGGGCGGCGGCGAGGGTTCGTGGCAGCGCTGCTGCTGGTCATGTTCCTCGCCGCCATGGACAGTGCGGTGACGGCCACGGCCGCCCCGCAGATCGTGGCCGATCTCGGCGGCGCAGCGGCCTTCAGCTGGCTCCTGTCCGCATACGTCCTGGCCGCGACCGTGTCCGTGCCCCTGTACGGGAGGCTGGCCGACTCCCACGGACGGCGGCCCGTTCTCATCGGCGGAACCCTCCTCTTCCTGGCGGGCTCCGCGTTGTGCGCGGCCGGCTGGAGCATGCCGAGCCTGGTCGTCTTCCGCTTCGTCCAGGGCCTGGGAGCAGGCGCGATCCAGGGGACCGTACAGACCGTCGCCGGCGATCTGTACGAGCCGCACGAGCGCGGCCGCATCCAGGCGGCGCTGGCCTCCGTGTGGAGCGTCGCCGCCCTGGCGGGCCCCGCCGTGGGCGGCGCGCTCGCCCAGTACGGCCACTGGCGGGGGATCTTCCTGCTCAACCTCCCCCTCGGCCTGGTCGCGGTGTGGCTGCTGGTCCGCCGCTTCCCCGTGGAAGACATCCGGAGCGGCCCGGGCGGCCCGAGCGGTCCGGTCGACTGGCGCGGCGCCCTGGGCCTCCTGCTGACCTGCGGGGCGCTCATGACGCTGGTGGTCCAGGGCGGTACCGCGTGGCCCTGGTTCTCCGTACCGAGCGGAGCACTGCTCACCGCCGCTGTGGCCCTGGCGCTGACCACCGTACGGATCGAACGGCGCGCCGTCCGACCCCTCGTACCGGGCTGGGTGTGGAAGCGGCGCGAACTGGCGGTCCCGAGCCTCGTCCTGGGACTTCTGGGCGTGGTCATGGTGGCGCCGCTGCTCCTGCTGCCGGCCTACGCCCAAGCGGTGCTGGGACTGGGCCCGGCGGCCGGCGCGGCCGTGCTGGCCGGGATGACCTTCGGCTGGCCGACGGCGGCGGCCTTCAGCAGCGCCGTGTACCTGCGCATCGGGTTCCGCGGGGCCGCGCTGGCCGGCGCGGCGACGGTGACCGCCGCCCTCGTGGCCACGGCGTCCCTCACCCTCGTCGGCGCGCCCGCCGTGCCGTTCGCCGCGGCTTCGACACTGCTCGGCATCGGCTTCGGCCTGCTCCAGCCGGCGCTGCTCGTCGGTGTCCAGGCGGCCGTCGCGTGGGACGGCCGGGGCGCCGCGACGGCGAACCTGATGTTCTGCCGGGAGATGGGCCAGAGCCTGGGGGCGGCCCTGTTCGGGGCCCTGTTCAACGCCGCCGGAAACCAGGGCATCGCGGTGGCCGCCGACTGCGCGGCCGCCTGCGGCGACCGCGTCGCCGCAGGCCTGCGGTACGCGTACTTCGCCGGCGCGGGCTTCGCGGCCGTGATGGTCCTCCTGCTGCTGCTGGCCATGGATCGGGCGTTGTCAGCCGTTGCCTGGCCGCAGGGGCAACGGGCAACACCTTGATCACCCGTTCCGGGTCGAACAGGCTGTTCACAGAAGCCGGAACGCCGGTCCGGCAGCAGCCGGGAAACCGCGGGGAACTGCGGGAAACAGGGAGAGGAGGTGCGGCATGGTCGTCGGATGGACGAAGCGCTTACTCGGCGCCGATTCCGGTATGCCGCCCGCGCTCGCCCTGGGGTCGGTCACCACCGCCATCGGGTCCGGGGTGTTCGCCGCCGGCAGCGCCGTCTTCTTCACCGGGTACGTGGGGTGCAGCGGCGCGCAGGTGGGTCTGGGGCTCTCGGTGGCCGCGCTGATCGCGTTCGCCGCTCAGGTGCCCCTGGGGATGCTGGTGGACAGGATGGGCTCCTGGCGCTGCTGGCTCGCCGCGGTGCTGCTCCTCGCGTTGCTCTTCGCCTGCTATCCGGCGGTCACGGGCTTCGCTTCCTTCCTCGTGGTCGTCGTGGCGTGCACCCTGTGTTCGACGCTGGGCGGCCTGAGCCGGGGCCGTTACATCGGTGACGTCCTGGCCAAGGAGTCGAGGGTCAGGGTCAGCGCCCGGATCCGGGTGAACGCCAACATCGGAACGGCCCTCGGCATGCTGCTGGCGGGAGCCTGTCTCGCCATCGGCACGCGAGAGGCGTACATCGCCCTGCCCATCGTCAACGCGGCCAGCTACCTCGTCGATCTGGTCCTCATCGGCTTCTTCATGCCGCGGACGCAGCCCCTGCCACGTGACCGCACGCGGACGGGGAAAGCGGCGCTGCGCGACGGCCCGTTCCTCACGCTGACCGTGATCAACGGCATCATGATGGTGAACGACACGCTGTTCGGCATCGTGATACCGCTGTGGGTGCTGCGGCGGACGGACGCGCCGCACGCCACCGTCGCGGCCTTGTTCCTCCTGAACACCGCGCTCGTGGTGTTCTGTCAGACACGGGTCGGCCGCAGCGCCGAGAAGATTCCCGGCGCTGCCCGCGCCCAGCGCAGAGCCGCCTACGCCATCGCCGCCTCGTGTGTCGTCTTCGCATCCACCAGCGGCACCTCCGGATGGCAGACGCTCGGCCTGTTGGCCGCCGGAACGGTGCTCCTGACGGCCGGGGAGCTCCTGGAGGCCGCGGCCGCCTGGGGGATCTCGTACGGGCTGGCACCGGACGACCGCCGCGGCGAGTACCTGGCGGTGTTCGGTCTGGGGCCCCAGCTGATGGACGTCGTCGGCCCGGTCGCACTGACCGGCCTGACCCTGGCCTGCGGATGGGCCGCCTGGCTCGGCATCGCCGTGGTGGTGCTGGGCGCGGGAGCGGCCGTCGGCCCCGCCGCCGCGTGGGCGCAGCGGCGTACGGATACGGCTGCGGCTGCGGCACTACCTCCCCACCACGTGAGACAGGACGTCCAGTGAAGGCATTCATCCTCGCGGCCGGGCTCGGCGAACGCCTTCGTCCGCTGACCGGAGCACTGCCCAAGCCCCTGGTTCCGGTGTTCAACCGGCCGGTCATCGGTCATGTGATCGACGCGCTCTTCGCCGCCGGCTGTACCGAGATCGGCATCAACGTCCACGCCTTCCCCGACAAGATGACGGCGTACCTGACGGAGCACAGGGACGACGCGGACCGGCTGTCGGTCTTCCACGAGGAAGAACTGCTCGGATCGGTCGGTACGATCCGGCGCTGCCGGGAGTTCTTCGCGGACGGGCCCGTACTGGTCACCTGCGCGGACATCATCAGCACCACCGACTTCGCCGGCCTGATCGAGCAGCACATGCGGCGCCGGCCCACGGTGACCATGGCCGGGGTTCCGGTCACCGCGGACTGGAGCGGCGACTACGTCGAGACCTCCGACGGGATCTCCGTCCGCTCCTTCTCCTACAAACCGGGCAGACCCGTCGGCGATTCGGTCACCGGCTGCTACGGAACGTGGATCGCCGAACCGGATCTCCTGGACGGGGCGGCACCCGACGCCTTCGACGTGTCACGGGACGTCCTCACCGCGCTGCCGTCCGGCCCCAGGACCATGGACGTCTTCGAGGACGACCGGGTCCGGCTCTGCGACGTCGGGGAGTACGAGCTCCTCCACCTCGCGAACACCAAGGGGATCGAGGGGGTGTTCCGGACCGACCACCGGGCCCGGGAGGCCGCGCCGGGCGTGTACGACCAGGGCGACACGGACCTGCGTCCCGCTGCCGTGCTCACGGGCCCCGTGCTGCTGGGCCGGGAGGTCGTGCTCGGGGACGGCTGTGAACTGTCCGGCCCGCTCGTCGTGGGTCACCGGGCGGTCATCGGCGCCGGGGCCAGGGTCGTCGACAGCGTGCTCCTGCCGGGCTGCGCCGTACCCGACGGCGCGCTCGTCGAGAACACCGTCTTCGGTGATCCGGCGGCCGTCTGGCCGGCCATGGTGGCGAACCTCTTCTAGCGAGCAGCGAGCAGCGAGCAGCGAGCAGCGAACGCGACCCCCGAACCCCGTCCATCCGCACCGACCATGCACAAGCCGTGGGGAAGTTCCATGATGCCGATTCCGACAACTGACGATGACATACGGGCGAGTTACCGGGCCACCCTCGCGTCGACCGCGGCGCAGGAGGCACTGCTGGTCGACCGGATCAGAGCACTGTCCCTCTCCGAGGAGCAGCCGCGGGAGTTCGCGGAACGCCTTGCGGCAACCCTCGTACGGGCGGTGCGGGACGTCCCGGCCTACCGCGCGGTCGGACTGTCCGGCGAGGACGTCGAGGCCTTCGAGGACCCGCTGTCGGCATTGTCCCGCTTCCCGCTGGTGGACAAGAGCGACCTGAGGGACCGGCTGGCGGACTTCTGCAGCGACGACATCGACCCCGACGAATGCCGCTTCGGCACCACCTCGGGAACCACCGGCATGCCGCTGAAGGTCATCCACAGCCTGGATTTCATCGCGTCCGAGTTCGCGGCCGGGCTGCGCAGGAACCGGGAGTCCGGGCTGCCCGGCCGGCGCCGCATCCTCATGCCGATGAAGACCGTCCCCCTGCCGTGGACCGAGTACGAGTCACCGGCGAAGGGGTACTCCCTCATCGCCGAATTCGGCACGGGTGCCTACGAGGACGAGGACCCGGCCGAACTCCTCGAACGGGTCCGGAAGTTCGCTCCGGACGTGGTGTACGGGCACCCTTCCGACTGCATGGTCCTGGCGCAGGCCCTCGGGGCGGCCGATGTCGGTGTGTCGCCCACACTGGTGGCGACCTTCGGGGAATACATGTCCGCCACCGTGCGGGAATACCTTGAATCGGCTTTCGCCACGGCGCGGGTCGTCGACTTCTACGCCATGTATGAATTCGGCAATATTGCCGTGCAGTGCCTCCATGGTGCCTACCATGTCGAGGACAAGGTGTATGTTGAAGTGGTCGATTCGGACGGACTTCCGGTCGTTCCGGGAATTTCCGGAGAAATTGTCGTCACTGGCCTTAACAATGACGTCATGCCGCTGATAAGGTACCGTACAGGTGATCTTGGAGCGGTAAGTTCCCCCGAATGCCCCTGCGGAAAGCGGAGCCAGGTGATCACCGGCCTGGTCGGCCGAGGGTCCGGAGTAGTGGCCTTCGAGGACGGTGCGCAGGTCAGGCTCAGCGGAGTGACGCGGATTCTTCGCCGCTACCCGCTCCTGCGATTCCAGATCGCCCGGGAATCCGAATCGGGGTTCACGGTCCGGATCCAGCCTTCGCCGGATTTCGAGGACGAGATGCTTTCCGGGATGCGCGACCTCTTGGCCCGGGAACTGGCGGACCGGTCCGTCGCCGTCCGTGTCGTCGGACCCGATGAATTCCTCCCGGACGGCAGGCGCAAGACCGTCGACTACCTCGACCTGCGCCCCGCCCACTAAAAGCTTGCGGAAATCCACGGATTTCCGCGCCGAACGCCGGCCCCGACCCCTTGGGGATCCGGTCCACCCATTCTCGGAAACCGAAGGGAGGTGTCCGCCATGACCAAGCTCGAAGCGATCAAGAAGATCCAGGAGATGCGTCTGCTGGAGAGCCGTTTCTAAATCCGGCTCGCACCGGGCCGGGGCCGTACCCACGGGGGTCGGCCCCGGCCCCTCGGCACCACGAACGTCACGTCCCGATCGGAGCAGGAATGACTCGCGAAGGCAGCATCGAGCCCGTCGCCTGGGGGATGCGGGCGCCGGCCGTGCGTTCCCGGGCGCACTGGAGCGCGGAACAGGAGACCATCGGCCCCGGACTGCAGGCAGTCATGCTGTGGGCCCGGTTCTGCGTCGAGTCGGCCGACGGCGCGGTCATCACCGACCAGGACGGGAACCAGGTCCTCGACTTCCAGGGCGCGGGCGGCGTCAACTCGATCGGGCACGCCAACCCCCGCTTCGTCGAGGAGATGACCCGGCAGCTGACCACGTGGACGGCGGGCGCCTTCGGCTCGACGGCGCGGCTGGACATGGTCCGGGCCCTCCAGGAGTACCTGCCGGCCCCGCTGGACCGGATCCAGCTCTACAGCGGCGGCACGGAGGCCGTGGAGGCCGCGCTGCGACTGGCCAAGTCGGTCACCGGAAAGCACGAGTTCCTCTCCTTCTGGGGCGGCTTCCACGGCAAGACCATGGGCAGCCTCGCCCTGACCACGGGCAGCGCCCGGTCGAAGCTGGGCCCGCTGCCCACCGGCAACTTCAGCGCCCCGTACGCGAACTGCTACCGCTGCCCGCTCAAACTCACCTACCCCGGCTGCGGGCTGGCCTGCGTGGACAGCGCCCGGGAAGTGATCAAGCAGAACTCGACCGGTGCCCTGGCGGCGATCGTCGTGGAACCGGTGCAGGGGCGCTCGGGCAACGTCGTGCCCCCGCCGGGATACCTCCCGGCGCTCGCCTCCGTGGCCCGGGAGTTCGACGCGGTGCTGATCGACGACGAGATGATGACCGGATTCGGCAGGACCGGCGAGTCGTTCGCCTTCCAGCACGAACCGGTCGTCCCCGACATCGTCACGGTGGGCAAGGGCATGGGGGCCGGCTACCCGGTCTCCGGCGTCATCGCCTCGGCCGAGACGATGTCGGCCGCTCCGTTCAGCGAGCCCAGCGCCAGCTCGTCGAGCTTCGGCGCCTTCCCCATGGCCTGCCGCGCCGTCGCCACGACGGTCGAGATCATCCGGGAGGAGAACCTGGCCGAGCGGGCGACGCGGCTCGGCAAGCTGTTCCTGGACGCGCTCCGGCCCCTGGTGGACAGCGCCCCGCTGGTCGGCGACGTCCGCGGCCTCGGCCTGGCTCTCGGCATCGAGCTGGTCGTGGACAAACGGACGAAGGAGCCCGCAGACGCGGCGACGATCCGTCAGGTCTACCTCGCGCTGCTCGAAGCCGGCGTGCTGGTGATGACGGGCGGCAACACCCTGCGGCTGTACCCGCCGCTCACCGTGGACGAGGACCAGGCCGCCGAGGCCATCGACATCATCTGCCGCACCCTGCGGGCCATCCCCTCGCCGGCGCCGCGCCCCGGAGGTGCACGATGAAGGTCGCCCTTGTGGGCTTCGGCACCGCGGGCGAGGCGCGCATCGCCGCCTACCGGCCGGTCCCCAACGCCTCGGTCGTCGCCGTGGTCGACCCCTCGCCCCAGCGGCGGGCGCGCGCCACCGCCCTCTCGCCCGGACTGACGGTCTACGCCGACCTCGACGCCCTGCTCGCCGACCGGGTCGCCGACGTCGTCGACATCTGTGCACCGCCGGTCTTCCACGTTCCCCACGCACGCGCCGCGCTGACCTCCGGGCACCACGTGATCTGCGAGAAGCCCGTGGCCTTCACCAGCGACGAGGCACGCGAGCTGGTCACGCTCTCGCGCCGGCGGGGCAGGCTGTTCTACCCCGTCCACAACTACGTCTTCTCGCCGATGATGCAGGCGCTGACCGAAGCCGTTCCCCGGGCGGCGGGCGACGTCCCCATGGAGCTGGCGATCGAGATCCTGCGCCCCCGGCACGCCGTCGGCGTGCAGGCGTGGCAGGCGGACTGGCGCACCGACGCCGCCGTGGCCGGCGGCGGCATCCTGCTCGACCACGGAACCCACTGCGTCTACATGGCCACCCGCCTGTTCGGGGCCGTCCCCGACAAGGTCGCCTGCCTGATGGTCCACGACGAACAGGCCGCCGGGGACCGCGCCGTGGACGTACGGGCGGACCTGCGGATGGAGTTCCCGAACGGCGTCTGCGAGATCGCCCTCAGCTGGATCAGCGAGGTGCGGAGCAACAGGTACCGCCTCGCCGCCGGGCTCAGGACCGTGGAGGTCCGTGACGACCTGGTCGTCACGGACGGCCCCGCCGGACGCGTCGAACGCGGCCTGACCCCACCCACGGCGAGCTCCACGCACGAGGAGTGGTTCGCCGCGATGTTCGCCGACTTCACCGAGGCCGTCGGCGACCGTGCCCAGTGGGACCGCCCCCTGGACGAGGCGCTGTCCACCGTACGGATCACCGAGGCGGCCTACCGGTCGGCGCGCCAGGGCGGGCTCCCCGTGGGTCTCGGATGACGCCCGGCCTCATGCTGGGCGTGGACATCGGGGGGACCGGCCTGCGGGCCGGCCTGGTACGGGCCGACGGCTCCTCGCCGGTCCCGCTCGTGGACGTACCGCGGGGCCCTGACCTGCGGGGTCAGCTGGCGGAGATCGCCGGCGGCCTGCTCGGCCCGGCGGCCGCGGCGGGCATGCGGGTGACGGGGGCGGGCATCGCCGTTCCCGGCCACCTCGACCCCCGTACGGGCCTGGTGTCCTCGGCGCCCGGCGCGGAGGACCTCCTGGGCCTGGACCCGCGGGACATCGACCTCGGCCCGGTGCAGGTGACCCATGTGGTCAACGACGCGAACGCCGCCCTGATCGGCGAATGGCTGCACGGCGCGGCCCGCGGCGCCCGCAGCGCGCTGGGCGTCTTCGTGGGCACCGGCGTCGGCGGCGGCCTCGTCGCCGGGGGCGCCCTGTTCACGGGCAGCAGCGGAACGGCCGGCGAGATCGGCCACCTCCCGCTCCTTCCGGACGGCCCCCGCTGTCCGTGCGGCGGCCGCGGCTGCCTCCAGCAGCTGGCCTCGGGAACCGCGGTGGCCCGCTGGTACGGCGAGCGCACCGGGCAGGCGGTGGCGGGCGCCGCCGCCGTGGCCGCGGCGGCCCGCGCCGGAGACCGCCTCGCCCAGGAGGCCTTCGCACGGGCCGGCGAATGGCTGGGCGTGGGCATCGCCACCGCCCTCAACCTCCTCAATACCGAAATCGTCGTGGTGGGCGGTGGCGTGGCCGCCGCATGGGACCTCCTCGGTCCCCGCCTGACACGGACCGCGAACCGGCTCACGATGCCGGCCACGGCCGCCGCGTGCCGGATCGTGCCGACGGCCCTGGGCCGCCGCGCCGGAGTCGTCGGCGCGGCCCTGGCCCGAACACTCGTGCCCGGAGCACTCATGAAACACGGAACTGGAGATGGTGATGATCGGTGACTCCACGGGCCGCGCCGCCCGGTCGGCCTTGCTGGACGAGGTCATCCGGGACGTCGTGGCCCCTCTGGCCCGCGAGGTCGACGAGAAGGGGCTCTTCCCCGAGGAGGCCGTCCGCGCCCTCGGCGACATCGGCCTGCTGGCCCTCACCATCCCCGTCGAGGACGGCGGAGCCGGGGCGAGCGCGGCCGAACTGGGCGACGTCGTACTGCGCCTGGCGACGGCATGCGCCTCCACGGCCATGGTCTACGTGATGCACGTGACCGCGCTGAACTCCTTCCTCGCGCTTCCGCAGGGGTCGCTGCGCAGCGGCTACCTGACGCGGATCCGCGAGGAGCGGCTGCTGGTGACCGAGGCCATCAGCGAACCCGGCTCCGGCTCCCAGTGGTGGTCGGTCGAGAGCACCGCCGAACGCATCGACGGCGGCTACCGGATCGAGGCCGACAAGAGCTTCTCCACCTCGGCCGGCCACGCCGACCTGTACGTCGTCTCCACCCGCACCCCGGGATCCGACAACGACCGCGACCACGCCGTCTTCGCCATCGGGGCCGACGAGGGCCGGATCGAGAGCGGTGAGTGGAAGGGGCTGGGCCTGGCGGGCAACAGCAGCACCTGGATCACCTTCCGGGCCGACGTGGGGGAGGAGGCGCTGCTCTACTCCGGGTCCGGGGGCGCCGGGCTGCGCACGTACAACGAGGCGAACCAGCCGCTCTACCACCTGGGCGTCTCGGCCGCGTACCTGGGCATCGCCACCGCCGCCTACCGGGCCTGCCTGGACCGGATCCGCACCCGCCGCTACAGCGGGAACCCCAGCGGCTTCGGCGCGAACCTCAGCCAGTACCCCATCGCGCGCCGGCACATCGGCACCATGTCGATCCGCCTGGAGGCGACCCGCGGTCTCGTGGAGGGGCTGGCCCGCGCCATCGACGAGGAGCAGGGCCTGGACGAGATGGCCGTGCTGATGACCGCCACCAAGGTGGCGGCGGCGGAAGCGGCGGCCGAGATCGCGCAGGAGGCGATGATGGCGAGCGGCGGGGTGGCGTACTCCCGCGGCTTCCTGCCCATCGAACGGCATCTGCGCGACGCGCTCGCCGCCTCGCTCATGGGCCCCAACGACGACTTCTGCAAGGAACTGATCGGGCGCCTGGAGATCGAGGGGTCCTCCTACCATGACCTCTGAGCGACTCCTCCTCGCCCGTGAGGTGGCGCGGCGGGCCTCCGCGACGGCCCTCGCCTACTTCGAGCGGCCCCAGGTGCGGCACTGGGAGAAGGACGACGGCTCCCTGGTGACGGAGGCCGACCTCGCGACCGAGGAACACGTCCGCCGCCTGCTCGCCGAACTCGCGCCGGGCGAGGAGGTGATGGGCGAGGAGTACGGCGGAACCGCCGCGGACTGCGGCCACTGGATCGTCGACCCCGTCGACGGGACGGAGAACTTCCGTCGGGGGGTCCCCATCTGGGGCGTCCTCGTCGCCTGGCAGTCGGGCGGCCAGGTGACGGACGCCGCGGTCTGCGCCCCGGCACTGGGCCGCAGCTGGTCGGCGAGCCGGGGGCACGGAGCCCACGACGGCGAGGGCAGGCGGCTGCGGGTCTCCGCGGTGGCCCGCCGGGCCGAGGCGTCCTTCTGCTACGGCGGCGCCCACGAGTACACCCCGGAGGGGATGGCCGCCCTGGGCGCCTTCGCCTCGGGTTTCCGTACGGCGTGGGGCATCGGGAACTTCTACGCCCACATGCTGGTCGCGGAGGGCGCCGCCGACGGGGCCCTGTCCGTGGGCACATCGGTATGGGACGTCGCGGCGCCCTCGCTGATCGTCGCGGAGGCCGGCGGTTCCTGGTGCGACCTGGAGGGAAGGCATGACCTCATGTCGGGGGCACTGCTGACGAGCAACGGACACATCGGCACGACGCTCCTGGACGGCGTCCGGCCGGCCTGCGGGCATCCGGGCGGTGTCCGATGACCGCCCCGGAGCCGGTACACGAGCTCACCGCGACGAGTTCGGCCGTCGTGTACCAGAACCGCTGGATGACCGTACGGGAGGACCGGACACTGCGTCACGACGGGCGCGAGGGTGTGTTCGGAGTGGTGGAGAAGCCGGACTTCGCGCTCGTCGTCCCGTACGAGGACGGCGGCTTCCACCTCGTGGAGCAGTACCGCTACCCGGTGCGCGGGCGGTACTGGGAGTTCCCACAGGGCTCCTGGGAGGAGGACCCGGCCGCCGACCCGGTGGCCCTGGCCCGCGGCGAACTGGCCGAGGAGACCGGACTGTACGCCGCGAGAATGGTCCGTCTCGGCCATCTCTTCGAGGCGTACGGCTACTGCGACCAGGGGTTCCACGTCTTCCTCGCCGAAGACCTCAAGGCCGGTGAACCGCGGCCCGAGGACGCCGAGAAGGGGCTGGTCTCCCGGTGGTTCCCGGAGGCCGAGGTCTGGGACCTGATCGCCGGGGGCAGGTTCAAGGACGCGCCGTCGCTGGCCGCCCTCGCTCTGTTCCAGCGCCACCGCGAGCAGGGCTGACTCCGCCGGGGTGGCCGTCCGCGGGCGCCCGGCACGGCGCGAGCCCGGCGAGCCGGGCGCGGACCTCCTGTTCGCGGGGATCCCCCAGCGAGTCGTACACGGCCCACGCCTGCAGCCAGGCCCGCCGCGCTCGGCGCGTGCGGCCCTGGAGGCTCCAGCAGATGCCGAGCTGGTGCAGGGCGTGAGCGGTGCCCGCGCGCATCCCTGTACGGCCGTGCAGGTCGAGGGCCTCGCGGTAGCAGGCCTCGGCCTGCGCGTGCGCGCCCAGCTCCCGGTGCGCGGTCCCGCGCAGCGTGCAGTTCGCCGCCTCCAGCCACAGCACGCCCTCCGCGCGCTGGAGTTCACGCGCCCGGCCCAGCGTCGACAGCGCCTCCTGCGGCCGGCCCTGCGCGAGCAGCCCCTCGCCGATCCCGCTCAGGGCCAGTGCCTGGCCCCAGGTGCTGCCCGCGGCGGTGAACAGGGCCAGTGCCCGGTCCATGTGCCCGGCGGCTTCGGCCGCACGGCCCTGGCGCATGCAGGACATGGCGTACCCGACCAGCACGGCTCCCGCGCCGGCCTGGTCCCCGGCGGCGGTGAACAGGTCGACCGACCGGCGGTAGTGGCCGTCCGCGGCCTCGTGTTGCCGCAGCCCGGCGTACGCGCTCGCCAGGACCAGCTCGGCGCACGCCTCGGCCACCGCCCCGCCGTCGCGTGCGGCGGCCGCGCGGGCGATGCGCCCGGACTCCAGCTGGTCGTGATGATGGTGGCGCAGGAAGAGGAAACCCCACAGCGCGTAGGACAGGTGCCAGGCCACCGGGCTGCCCGCCTCCTGCGCGGTCCGCACGCAGGCCAGCAGGTTCACCCGCTCGGTCTCGCACCACCGCAGCGCCTCCGCGACGGACGCGAAGCGCGCAGGCTCGTACTCGCACGGCGGCGCACCGATCGGCACGCGGTGGCGTCCGCGCCCCACGAGCAGATCGGTCGCGGCTTCCTTCGTGTGGAGGTACCAGGCGAGCACCCGTTCCCTCGCCGCCGCCAGCGCCGCGCCGGACTCCTCCGCCTCGGCGCGTTCCCTCGCGTAGTCCCGCAGGAGATCGTGCATCCGGTACCGGCCCGGCGCCACCTCCGCCACCAGATGCCCGGCCTGCAGCTCGCCGACCAGCCGTGCGGCGACGGCGGGCGGCTCGCCCAGCAGCGCCGCCACGGCGTCCACCCCCGCCACGGCACCCGGGTGCAGAGCCAGCAGCCGGAAGGCCCGCGCCTGTGCGTCGGGGAGACCGCGGTACGACCATGCGAGCACCGGGCGCACCGCCGTCTCGGCCTCGCCCGGCACGGCCAGCGCGTCCAATCGCTCGCCCGCCCGCCCCAGTTGCTCGGCCAGCGGCGCGGCGAACACGGGACCCAGCTCCGCCATGCGCTCGGCCGCGATCCGCAGCGCCAGCGGAAGGTACGCGCAGTGCCGCGCGATCGCGGCCAGGACCGCGTCGGCGCCATCGGGCCGGGCCGCCGCGGCGTCCGCCTCCGCCGGACCGGCCGCCGCGGCTCCGCCCCGGTCGAGCGCCCGGTGCAGGAGGGAGACGGCGTCGCCGGGAGCCAGTGGTCCCAGGGGCAGCCGCAGGGCGCCGTGTCTGACGCTCAGCCCCGCCAGCCGCCGTCTGCTCGTGACCAGCACCAGGCTGCCGCCCGTGCCCGGGAGCAGCGGCGCCACCTGTGCGGCCGACTCCGCGTCGTCGAGCACCACGATCGCCCGGTGCTCCGTCAGAGCGCTGCGCAGCAGCGCCGCCTGCTCGGCCGGCCCGCCGGCCATGTCCTCCGGCGGTGTCCCGAGGCCGCGCAGAAGTCCCGCGGCCACGTCACCCGCAGCGGCCGGAACGCCGGCCGGTCCGTGCGCGCGCAGGTCGGCGAAGAGCACCCCGCCGGGGTAGGAGGGGCTCAGCCGCCGGGCCATGGAGACGGCGAAGGTGGTCTTGCCGACGCCACCCATCCCGTCGACCGCGACCACGGCCGGCCCCCGGTGCCGTGCGAGGTGCGCGCGGACGCGCTCCAGCTCCTCGTCCCGGCCCCACATCTCCCCGGCGGCGGGCAGCTGGGCCGGGACGGGGCGCCTGCGCACCTCCGGTTCCGGACCCCGCGCGGGTGCCGGCGTGGGCGTCGGCGCCGCATCCTGTGCCTGCGCTTCGGCCGCGACCAGCCGCGCGAACGCGCCGTCCGTGTCCATCACCTGGTCGCAGACCTGCGCGAGTTCGGGGGTGACCGCACGGGTGCCGTTCTCCACCCGGCTCAGGTAGCTCTTGCTGTAGTGCACGAGCTGGGACAGCTGGGACAGGGACCAGCCGTGCTCCATCCGCAGAGCACGTATCTGTTCCCCGATCAGCATGCTTGCCTTCCTGATGTTCATGTTCATGTCCGCGTCGTGAGCCGCGTGGCCGCAGCGTCGTACCGGGCCCGCAGGTCCTCGTCCGGTGCCACCCGGAGCAGCACGCCGAGCGCCCGTACCGCCCCGTCGTCGTTGCCGGAACCCTCCGCCTCCGCCGCCGCCGTGGCGAGCCGCCGGATCCCCTCGGCCTCGTCCCCGAGGCCCAGCAGCGCCTCTCCCGCCGTCGTCAGCAGGAGCACCCGGGACGCGACCACGCTGCCGGAGTGCTCGAAGGCGAGGGCCGCGGTCGCCGTGTCGAGGGCCGACTGCCATTGCCGGGTCTCCAGCCGGTACACCGCGAGGTGGTAGAGGGCCAGTCGTTCGACGTACCGGTCGTCGGCCTTGCGGGCCAGTTCCACCGCCCGCGCGCATCCCTCCGCGGCCGGGCCCACGTCTCCCACCGTGGCCTGCGCCCAGGACAGGACGACCAGTGCGCTCGCCTCCCCGCCCGGGTCGCCCGCCCGGGCGGAGAGCTCGGGGGCGACCCCCACGCACGCCAGCGCCTCGTCGATGCGCCCCTCCTCGGTCAGCACCCAGCCGAGCAGACCCCGTACCCGGGATTCGGCGGCCGGATCGGCCTCGGCCCGCGTCGCCTCCAGCGCGGTCTCCAGGAGCGGGGTCCAGTCGTCCCGTACCCACCGTGCCATCAGCGGCCACAGCAGCATGACGATCCGCCAGGTCCTGCTGTGCAGTCCGGCCGCGTGCGCGGCGCCGGCCGCCCGTACGAGGTCGTCGCGCTCGGCCGCGTACCAGGCCATGGCCTCGTCCCGGTCCGTGAACGTGCGAACGGCGGGCGGCGCGAGGAAGCCCTGGGGCAGCGGGACGCACGTCTCGTTGCCGGGTTCGGCCGTGGCCGCCGCCGCGAGGGCGGTGGCGATGCAGTGGTCGAGGACGCGCATGACCGCATCGGGCCGGGCGTCCAGACCACGCGCGTAGATCCGTACGAGATCGTGCAGTGTCCAGCGTCCCGGCGCGGTCTCCGTGACGAGGTGCGAAGCGACCAGCCGTTCCAGGGTGGCCTCCGCGGTGGCCGGGTCCGTATGGGTCAGGGCCGCTGCCACGTACCGGTCGAAGTGGGTGCCGGGGTGGCGGCCGAGAGCGGCGAAATGACGGGCGACGGGCTCGGGGAGCTGGAGCACGGTCAGCCGCAGGGCCGCCCGTACGCCGGTGTCCTCGACGTCCAGCAGGCTCAGCCGGCGGGCCGCGTCGAGCATTTCGGTGTTCATCGCGCTCAACGGCCAGTCCGGCCGGTCGGCCAGCCTCGCGGCCGCCACCCGCAGCGCGAGGGGCAGTCCGCCGCACAGTTCGGCCAGCCGCCCCGCGGCCACCGGCTCCGCGCGCACCCGTTCCTCGCCGAGCACCCCGGCCAGGAGCGCCGTGCCGTCCTGCGGCGCGAGGACGTCCACGGGTACGGGCCGGGCGGCGTCCGTGACGATCAGCCCCGGCATCCGGTGCCGGCTGGTCACGACGGTGACGCAGCGTGGGCCGCCCGGCAGGAGCGGCCTGACCTGCCCGGAGTCGCGCGCGTTGTCCAGTACGACGAGGAGCTCCCGGTCGGCGGCGAGCGAGCGGAACAGCGCGGCCGCGCCGTTCGCCGACTCCGGCATCCGGCCCGGCTCGACCCCCAGGGCCAGCAGGAACTCGCGCACCACCTCGGCGAGCGTCGGCTCGCCCGTATCGCCGAACCCGCGCAGGTCGGCGTAGAGCCGGCCGCCGGGAAAAACGGCGCGATTGAGGTGGGCCCACTGCACCACCAGCGCGGTCTTCCCGACCCCCGCGGGCCCGGTGACCAGGCATACGGGCGCCTCGCCCGCGGCGGCCCGGGACAGCGCGGCGAGCTCCTGCGCCCGCCCGTGGAAACCGCGCGGCGCGCGCGGCAGCAGATCGGCCACGCCGGCGGGCGGTGCGGCGGGCCGGGGCCGGGACAGAGCCTCTGCCTGAAGCGGTGCGTCCGGGGCCGGGCCGGTCGATGCGTCCGCGACCAACTGGGCGAACGTGCCGTCCGTGTCCATCACTTGATCGCAGACCTGGGCGAGTTCGGGGGTCACGGCACGGGTGCCGTTCTCCACCCGGCTCAGGTAGCTCTTGCTGTAGTGCACGAGCTGGGACAGCTGAGACAGGGACCAGCCGTGCTCCACACGCAGGGCACGTATCTGTTCCCCGATCAACATGCCGCCTCCAGTGACGGGCCGCCGAGTGAGCCGCCCGAACCGCATCCTATGCGGCTCCGACCGCCCCTCCCGGCCTGGCCGTTATCAACTGGCCGGATCCCGATGCACGCCATGCCAAGGCTCTGACCAGGCAAAGGCTGCCGTCCGCCGGCTCAGCGGTAGTGCACTTCGCTGTTCCGCTTGCGGTACTGGTCCCGGTGGAACAGCTCGAAGGCCACCGCGGGACGGCCGCCGAAGCGCGCGCCGGCCGCCGCCAGGTTCCGCTCCAGGAAGCCCTGGACGTACGCCCTCGGATCCTCGTCGGTCAGCGCCTCCAGGTACGCGGCATGGGCGAGGACGGCCCGCACCCCGCGCTCCGTCGCCCAGGTGACGTCGACGGCATGGGTCGGATACGGCGAGTTGGCCACCGCCTGCCAGCGCACGCCCTCCCACGGCGCCAGGCCCTCCTGCGCGAAGAGGAAGCGGTTCGCCGCGTCCGCGGCGGAGTCCAGGGCCGCGCGGCCGACGTTGCGGTGGTCCGGGGTGTTCCACGAGACACCGCGCCAGTGATCGTGGTGGTTCAGCGTCACGATGAGCTCCGGGCGGTGCCGGCGGACCGCGTGGGCCAGGTCCCGGCGGAGTGCCGGCCCGTATTGGATCAGCCCGTCCGGATGGTCGAGGAACTCCACCTCCGTCACGCCGACCACCGCCGCGCTGGCCCGCTGCTCCCGCTCCCTGACCTCCTTGGCCCGCTCGGGGTCCAGGCCGTCGATGCCGGCCTCGCCCCGGCTGGCCATCAGGTACACGACCTCCTTGCCCTGGTCGACCCAGGTGGCGACCGCCGACGCCGCGGCGTACTCCACGTCGTCGGGGTGGGCGACGATGGCCAGGGCCCGCGTCCAGTCCGTCGGCATTTCCTTGAGCTGTTCCGTGAGCTGCTGCGTCATCACCGTTCCTTGTGCTGGGGGGAGAGGGGCGGTTCGGCCGCCGCTGCGGAGCGGCGGCCCTCCAGTACGGCGTCGATCCGGGCCAGTCCTTCCTTCAGTACGTCCTCCTCGCGGGCGAAGGTGATCCGCACACCGCGCTGCGCGCCGAACACCTCGGCGGGCATCAGCAGGACCCGGGCCTCGTGCAGCACCCTTCGGCAGAAGGAGAGGGAGGACTCCGAGCCCGGCAGCGTCAACCAGGCGAAAGGAGTGCCCTGCGGGGCGCGCAGGGTCACCGCGTCCGGGTGCCGGGCCGCCCAGGCGCCCAGCAGCCGGCCGCCGGCCGAGGTCAGCCGCCGGTAGCGGTCCAGGTAGTGCTCACGCCGCTCCAGCACCTCGGCCGCCAGCCATTCGGTCAGCACGGAGTTGGAGATGGTGGTGTAGTGCTTGTGGTCCATGGCGGCACGCACCACCTCGGCCGGTCCGCACATCCACCCCGTCCGGAGCCCGGGGAACCCGTACACCTTCGAGACGCTTGAGACGGAGACCGCCCGCTCGTAGCGGCCGAGCAGGGAGTCGGCGGGCAGGTCGGCGACGTACTCCTCGTCGATCAGCAGATGGCTGCCGTACCTGCGTGCGGCCCGCACCAGGACGTCGACCTCGTCATCGGTGAAGCGCGCCCCCGTCGGATTGCACGGGGAGTTGAGCACCACGACCCTGCAGTCCGGGCCGATCAGCGCGGCGGCCCGGGCCACGTCGGGCCGGCCCTCGGGGGTGGCGGCGACGAGGTCGGTCCGGCACCCCATGCGGGCCGGCGCCTCCCAGGCCTGCTGCCAGCCGGGGGCGAAGGCCACCACGCGGTCGCCGGGGCGCAGCAGCACGCTGTAGAGGAGGTAGAGCGCTTCCTGCGCGCCGTGCGTGATGCCGACCTCGTCCGCGGTGCGGCCGTAGAGCCCCGCCACGAGTGCGCGGAGCCGGTCGCCGCCCCGGTCGGTCCCGTAGTCCAGCACCAGGTGGGAGGGGAAGGGCAGTTCGGCGACCGTGCCGCAGTCCACGTTGCTGTCGCCGAGGTCGATGTCGTAGCGGCCCGGCGCGTCCCGGAAGACCCAGTGGCGCATCGGGTACCCGGGGTGCGCTCCCGTGACCGGCGTGACCGGTATGACTGTCATACGGGCTCCCGGTGGGCGAACCGCTGCCCGAGCCGCGGCGCCCAGTGGCCGCGCAGTACAGGGCGGACCTCACCGCTGAGCGAGATGCGGTCGTCCCCGTCGATGTCCACGGTGACCCGGCCGCCGGGCATGTGGACGGTGGTGCGGCTTCCGGCGAGCCCGAGGGCGCGGGCCGCGAAGGCGGCGGTGCAGGCGCTGTTGCCGGAGGAGAGCGTGTAGCCGGCCCCGCGTTCGAAGATTTCGATGCGGATGTTCTCCCGGTCGATGACGTTCAGCAGTTCCACGTTGACCCGCTGGGTGAACAGTGCGTGGTCGCGTACGGCGGGACCGATCCGGCGGGCGAGTTCCTCGTCCGCCGGATCCTCGTCCAGCAGGACGACGCAGTGCGGGTTTCCGAGCCGTACGCAGGTGACGCGCAGGTCGAGACCGGCGGCGTGCAGCGGCTCGCGCAGCATCGGGCGGGCGGGGCCTGTCGCCCCGACGGCGCGGCTGTCCGTCGTGGCGGGTCCGAGACCGATGCGTACCGTCCCCGGACTGCCGTCGAGGACGTGCACGGGGGAGGGTCCGGCGAGCGAGTGCAGGGTGAACGCGTCGGTGCCGGCCCGGCCGGACTCGCGCAGGTACCGGGCGAAGATGCGCAGGCCGTTGCCGCTCTTCGCGCATTCGGTGCCGTCCGGATTGAATATCTGCACGCGGAAGCCGTCCTCGGCGGCGGGGAGCGGTCCGTACAGCAGCCCGTCCGCGCCGAGCCCGAAGTGCCGGTCGCAGACGAGGCGCACGTTGTCCGGGGTGGGTTCGAAAGCGGTGTGCCGCGGGTCGACGACGACGTAATCGTTGCCCAGGGCCTCGTACTTCACGAAGTCGGTGGCGGGGGCGGCGGGGGTGTTCCGGAACACGGCGGCGGCCCCTCAGGCCGCGGCGGAGGTCGTCGCGGGCGCCGCCGGGCAGCAGCGCTCCAGGAGGGCGTCGAGGTAGTCCTGCGAGGTGTTCAGCCGGATCATGGCGCCCAGGGCGATCTCCCGCCCGATCCGCGGATCGGCGTTCACCAGGGGGGCGACGACGTTCTTGAACCACCCCGCGGCATGGCCGGCGTCCACGCCGATGTGCAGGTCGTGGTAGACGATGCCGACCTCGTCCAGGCCGTGCCGCCGCCAGGCGTCGACCACGCAGCGGAAGCGGCGCGGGGCGAGGTACTCGGTGACGCCGAAGTACCCGACGGCCTTGTAGTAGTGCCGGCGGGAGAGCGCGAGACAGGCCGAGATGTTGCCGGAGACCCCGGCCTGCGGCAGGAAGGTGTCCCGTACGTAGTCCGGATCGGCCCCGATCGAAGCCAGCGCCTCGCCGAAGAGCTTCGTGTGCACCTGCGCCGGGTCGCCGTTGCCCATCTCGTCCCAGTAGTTGGCGGCGATCTCCAGCTTCTCGCCGCCGTGCCGGCCCACCTGCATGAGGGCGAGGATGTCGTCGAAACGCGGATCGAGGTTGGTCTCCTGGGCGAGCAGCAGGCGCAGGTCCTCGCGGCTGCCGTGCTCGGCGAGGTGCCGGTGGTAGAACGGGTGCCGGCCGGCCGGGTGCTCTCCCACCATCTTCTTGATCCACCGGACGTACTCGCTTCCCGAGACGGGGTGCCCGGTGATGCTCGCCTCGGATATCCGCGCCAGTTCACGGCCCAGGACGGCCCGCTCCAGCAGGGCGGCAACGTCCCGCAGGATCGGCTGCCGCTCGTGGTCCGCGTCCGCGACCTCGGCGCCGGAGAAGTCCCGCTCGTAGACCAGGGCGAGCGCCGTGTGCAGCTCTTCCTGCGCGGACCGCTCGCCGTCGTCGTACGCGCGGACGGCCAGGGCCCGGCACGCCTCGGCGAGCCGGCCCCGGAACGGGTAGTCCTCGGACAGCCGGGTCAGCTCGGCGGCGGTGCTCCCGTCCAGTCCCCTCAGTACGGCGAGCGGGCCGGTGGAGAGCAGGTGGTTCCAGTTCGTACACATGCGGCGGTTTACCGTTTCCTCTCTTCTATCGGGCGTCGGTGTCGGCGTCGGCGAGCGCCGCCGCATCGTGTTCGGCGCCGTACCACTTCTCGCTCCAGCGGGAGAAGGCGACGATGAAGATGTCGCGGTGGCCGGGCTCGCCGGCGGCGGCCACGACGTCCGTGACGTCGTGCGCGAGCCGCTTGTCGTCGAGCAGGACGGCCCGGCCCGCTTGCAGGGTGCCGGTCCAGAAGGGCTGCTCCGCGTCCGGTCGCCACAGCCGGGTCTCGCCGCCGCCCACCCGCTCGCGGCGCAACACGCCGATCATGACGAACTCGTGCCCGTCGTGATGGACGCCCTCGGGGGTGAGCGGGCCGGGTCGGCCGGGCTCGGCGCGGGTGCGGTTCTGGTGCAGGTTGATCTGCCAGTCCTCACCACGGTCGAGGCCGAGCGCGTCGGCGCCGACGGCGATCAGCGGGGTGAAGTCGACGGCCACCGGCGGATAGGAGCGGCGCATCCCGCCGCCGACCGCGTTGAACCTCTTGAACGCGGTGTAGTCCCGGTGCGGCAGCAGCGCGAAGTCCCAGCCCCCGCCCCCGCCCCCGGCCGGCGACAGCCGGTACTGGGAGAACTTCTTGTAGCGGGTTCCGTGGCCCATGTACGAGTCGACCGGCAGGTCGTCGTAGCTCGCCAGCAGCTCGGCCGGCGCTTCGGGCAGGTCGATCAGGGAGAACCCGGAAGGTCCTAACGACATGGCAATGTCCTTGTTTTCGAAAGCCCGACAGGGGTGAAATTTCGAACTGATCCCATTTCTCACGGGACGACGAGCCGCAGTCAAATGTCGGCGGACGATCGATGTCAAGGCCGTTGCCAGGCCTGCCGCACCTGGCACCAAGGCTGCGGCGCGCGGAATTCCGCCCTGCCGGCCGGAGTTCCGTTCCGTTGGAGAGCCTCGGCAGCGCCAACGATTTCCCCCGTTGCCAATACATCGGGCAACGGGCAACACCTTGATGCGCATATGGGATTGTCGTTCCGCCAATTCCCCCGCGAGACTCGCGTCAGCCGGGTTCCATATCGCGGGAGGCGTCGGGTGAACGGCTTACGATGCCGTCATGTCCGGTCCGGTCGCCGACGCGTACGCCGCCTTCCCCGGTGCGCGGCTGCGGTCCGCCGCGCGACTGGCCCTGTGCGCCGCGGTGTCCTGGTACCTGTGCCTGTGGTGGGGTACGAGCACGGCGCCGGTGCCCGCCGCGCTGCCGGCGGTGCTGATCCTGCGCGAGGACGTGTACGCCTGGCCGCGCCTGGGGTGGGAACGCCTGGCCGGGGTGCTCGTGGGCGTGGTGCTGAGCTCGGTCGTGCTGCACTGGCTGCCGGACCCGGCGTGGTCGTTCCCCGCCGTGCTGGTCTGCGGCTGTGCGGGCATGTACCTGATGGGACGGCCCGGCGCGCCCAACCAGCAGGTCCTCATCACGGCGCTCATGGTCTACGCGACCGCCGTTCCCGGATACCCGCTGGCGCGCGTGGAGGAGACCCTGGTCGGCATCGCCGTGGTCGTGCTGCTCGGGCCGCTGCTGTGGCCGCCGGACCCGTACCGGTCGGCCGCGGCGGGGCTGGACGGCTACCGGGCCGACGTACGGGAGCTGCTCGGCGTGATCGCCGGCCGGCTGGAGCGGGGCCTGGCGGCGCCGGAGCCGACGGCGCTGCCCGAGCGGGCGCGGATGTGGCTGCGGCCACAGGCCGCGCAGGACGCGTACGAGCGGGCCGCGACCAGTCGGCTGGTGCCGGGCCGTCGGGCGGGCCGGCTGCCGCCGGACGGGCTCGACGGGCGACTGGCCCTCGCGGTCCGGACCGCCCTCACTCTCCAATACTTCGGCCAGGAACTGCGCGAACGGTCCCGGACCGACAGCCCGGGCCGGCCCGCGTCGAGGGCGCCCGATGGCCGCGACCCCGGTCCCGACCCCGACCTCGACCTCGACCTCGACCTCGACCCCGACCTCGACCTCGACCCCGGTCCCGACCTCGACCTCGACCTCGACCCCGCCCTGCTCGGCTTCGCACCGCTCGTCGGGGCGACAGCCGCGGCCCTGGACTCGGCCCTGCTCGGCGAGGACTTCACGGCGGACCTCGACCGGGCCCGTGCGCTCGACCTGGCCCACCGCAAGGCCCACCCCGCCCGGCACGACGCCGTGCTGCGGGCCGGGCTCCACCTCACGCACGAGGCCCTCGCCGACCACCTCACGGACCGCGGCCGGGGACGGGGCCGCCGGCCCGGGCCCGGGCCGGAAGGCGGCTCCGCCACGACCGGCGGGACCCCGCCGTCGGTGTGACCCGTACGGGCTGATCTCCCGGTGGATCAGGCGTGCGTGTCGGCGCCCCGCGCACGCGGCAGCGGTGCACCGCCCAGCGGATCCGAAGGACCGGGGCAGGCCCTCTTGAGCGTGAAGTGCACTTGAAGTACGCCGGTCCACACGAGCGCCGAGCCCAGCAGGTGGAGCATCACGACGAGCGAGGGCAGGGCCGTCAGCGACTGCACCAGCCCCACGACGCCCTGCCCCAGGAGCACGGCGAGGAAGGCGGCGGCCTTGCGGCGCGCGGCGCCGAAGCCGTCCCCGGGCAGCGCGGACAGCAGGGCTCCGGCCAGCACCAGGACCACCCCGGCCAGCACGCCGTGGACGACGGTCACGACCGTCCAGTCGAAGGGCATGCGCGGCACGTCGGAGGAGTCACCCGCATGCGGTCCGGAACCGGTGGCGAGCGTGCCCACGGCGACGAGCAGTGCCGTCACCGCGACCAGGGCCGCCGACAGCGACCGGAGCCGCCCGGTCGAGCGCGGCGCGAGCGGGGCCGGCGCGCCGTCGACACCGGCATGGGTATCGGCATCGGCGTACGCCGCGTGCCAGGTGTACACCGCGGCGGTGAGCAGCAGCGTGGCGGCGAGGAAGTGCGCGGCGACGATGTACGGGCTCAGCCGCATCCATACGGTCACTCCGCCGACGACCGCGTTCAGCACGACGATCCAGAACTGCGCCCAGCCTCCGCGCAGCACCGCGGGCATCGGCTTTTCCTGGAGGCGCGCGGTAATGATGACCCAACCCACCACGGCACACAGGGCCCCGGTCAGGAGCCGGTTCCCGAATTCGATGGCACCGTGCACCCCCATTTCCGCGGTGGGGGCCAGGGTCTCTCCCGTACACATGGGCCAATCGGTGCAGCCGAGACCGGAGCCGGTGACGCGGACGATTCCCCCGGTCACGATGATCGCGATACTTGCCACGACCGAACCCAGTGCGGCCAGTCTGACGCTGCTCGCTCCGAGCGAGTACCTGCCGGCAAGCCATGAGAGGGGAGTTCGCACGATCAGCCTTCCTTATTCTGCTTTTACGTGCCGTGACGCGGAACCTCAGCGTACGCCGCGCGTTTTCCCGGCCTGACGGGGCGTCGCGCACGGAAGAGAGCGAGAGGAAGGGCCGGAATATGACCGGACGGTCACAGGATCGGGTTCCGGGAACGGAGGGGGCGCGCCGTACATCTAGCCGGTCGGCGAGGCTCCTTCGGGGGCCTCGCTCGACGGTATCGGCAAGATCCGGCCCGCAGCCGCCCCACCGCGTGAGCGTGTGGGGCGGCTGCCGGCCGGGAGTGAGCGGCAAGGCGGGGCAGGAATGAAGGCGGTAGCGGTGGCGGGCGGTCCCCCGGAGACTCCGGAGACTCCGGAGACGGCAGGTACCGAGGTACCGGACCCGGATCCCGGTACGCAGGACACGGCCCCCGAGCACGCAGAGGCCGAGGCACCGCAGGAGCCCGAGCCCGATTCCGAGGAAGAAGACGAGACCGACGGCGCCACCGAGGCCGGATCCGAGGAGGACGCGCCGGGCGAACCCGAGGCGAAGCCGGAGCCCGAGCCGGAGCCCGAGCCGGAGCCCGAGCCGGAGCCCGAGCCGGAGCCCGAGCCGGAGCCCGAACCCGAGGCGAAGCCGGAGCCCGAGCCCGAGCCGGAGCCCGAGGCGGAAGCCGAAGCCGACCGCGCAGCTGAGGCGGAGGCCGAAGCCGGTTCCGAGGCCGAGCCGTCGGCCGGCGAGCCCGCTCCCGAGGCCGAAGCACAACCGGACACGGCGGCGGAGCCCGAGGCGGAGGCCACCGGCGGGGACGCAGCCGGGTCCGAAGCGGAGGCCGACGGCCGGGACATGCCCGAGCCTGAGGCCACCGGCGATGCCGAGCCCGAGCCCGAGGCGGAAGCCGAAGCCGAGGCCGACCTTGCATCTGAGCCGGCGGCCGCCGAGCCCGAGCCCGCTCCCGAGACCGAAGCACGGCCCGACACGGAGGCGGAGCCCGAAGCGGAGGCCGACGGCGGGGAGGCGTCCGAAACCGAGGCGGAAGCCGGCGGCGCGCCTGACGCAGAGGCCGAGGGGGCCGAGGAGTCCGCGGACGCCGGTCCGGACGACGACGCGGTCAAGGAGCACCGGCCGGTGCCGTCCTGGGCTCGGGGCGGCGAGGCCGACGCGGAGCGGACCAGCCAGTTCGTGGCCCTGAAGGAGCTGGACGCCCCGGCAGAGAAGGCCCCTTGGCCCCAAGCCGTACCGGCCGCCACCCCGACCCCCGCCCCCGCCAAGGCCGTGGTCGCGGCGCCGCCGGAGGTCGTCGAGCCCACCCGCGAGGTCCCGCTGCCCCCGCAGCCCCCGCTGGATCTGCTGGCCGAGCTCACCAACACGGCTCCCCCGCCGGAGACCCCGCGCCGCACCGCCCTGCGGCGCGTGAAGATCTGGACCCCGATCCTGCTGCTCCTGGCCGGCGCGGCCACCGGCGCGCAGCTGCTGCGCCCGCTGCCCGCCCCGCAGCTCGTCGCGGCCGAGCAGGTGCACACCCTCGACGGGCAGTTCTCCGTACCGTGGCCGGCCAAGGGCCAGGGCGCCGTACGCGTACCCGGTTCCGGCGACATCGGCACCTTCGGCGAGCAGAAGCCCGTTCCCACGGCGAGCGTCGCCAAGGTGATGACGGCCTACGTGATCCTCAAGGGCCACCCGCTGCGCAAGGGCGAGGCCGGTCCCCAGATCGAGATCGACGCGAAGGCAGTGGCGGACGGCACCTCGGAGCACGAGTCCCGGATCGAGGGCCTCGTCGCCGGTACGGAGTTCAGCCAGCAGGACATGCTGAAGATGCTCATGATCCCGTCGGGCAACAACGTGGCCCGGCTGCTGGCACGCTGGGACACCGGCACCGACTCCGAGGCGGCCTTCGTCGAGAAGATGAACGCCGCGGCCAAGGAACTCGGCATGGGCAGCACCACGTACACGGATCCCAGCGGTCTGGACGCCGGAACGGTCAGCACGGCCACCGACCAGCTGAAGCTGGCCGAGGCGGTGATGAAGGACGAGGCGTTCCGCGCGGTGGTCTCGATGTCGAGCGCCGAGATCAAGGGGCTGTCCAAGAAGCTCTCCAACAACAACGAGCTGCTCCTGGCCAACGGCCTCAGCATCCGGGGCATCAAGACCGGGTCCAGCACCCCTGCGGGCGGCACGCTGGTGTGGGCGGCGTACAAGTCGATCGGCGACGAGACCCCGCTGATCCTCGGCACGCTCATGGACCAGCACGCGGACGGCCCGGACCTCAACGCGGAGAACAGCCTGAAACTCGTGCAGGCCAACAGCAAGAAGATCATCGAGGCGGTGCGGACGGCGCTCAACGCGGCTCCGGTGGTCCGCAAGGGCCAGACGGTCGGCCACGTGGACGACGGCCTCGGCGGCCGTACCCCGCTGGTGGCCACGAAGGACCTGAACGTCATCGGCGTACCGGGCCAGCAGCTGAAGCTCACCCTGCGGCCGGGTGCCTCCGGGACCCCGCACACCGCGAAGGCGGGAACCGAGGTCGGCGTCCTCACGGTCGGCGCCGGGGAGGGAGCGAAGAGCGTCCCCGTCGCGGTCGGGACCGAACTGGCCGAGCCCTCCTTCACCACCCGGGTCACCCGCCTGCGCTAGGGGGTGTCCAGGCGGCCCCGCCAACGCCGATGCCCGGTACGGACATTCCGTACCGGGCATCACCGCCGCTTCCGGTGGACAAGGGCGGGCAGCACTGGACAGCCATCGGCCCCGTGGGGCCTGGAGAGTGGACACCGCCCGGTACGAGCCTGTGGGCCGACCCGCACTCGTACCCGGAGGAACACCAGCCATGACGTCCCGCGCGCTCCGCACCCTGACCGTCCTGACCGTCCTGACCGCCGCCGCAGCCCTCTGCGCCACCACCTCCACCGCCTACGCCGCCTACGCCGCGCAGGACACCGGCCGGCGCGCGTCGCCGAGGATCGTCACCGACTGGGCCCGTGCCTGGAACGGCACCGAACCCCAGGCGCTCGGCGCCCTGTTCACCGCCGACGGCACCTACACCGACGAGGCCGTGGGCATCACCTTCCGCGGCCGAGAGGAGATCGCGGGGTGGAAGGCCCGCGCCGACGCCCTGATCGACAACGTCCACGTCACCGTCCGCGCCACCCGCCTCGACGGCGACCGCGTCACCGTCCGCTCCGTCTACTCCGGACACCTCAAGGGCGCACCCAAGCCCTTCGCCGTGCCGATGACCACCCTGCTCGACCTCGACGAGAACCACTGCCGGATCGCCTCCGACCAGGACCACTACAGCCTGGCCACCGTCCTCACCCAGTCCGGCCTGCCCGCAGACTGGACCCCGCCCACCACCTGACGCCGGCCGGAGACGGCTTGAGGGGGTGCCCGGCGGATCATGGCCGGGCGCCCCCCCCGGGCTGCGAAAGTGGCTGCCATGGAACGCCTTCCCGCAGACCCGACCGTTCTCCACCCGTTCCCGGACCAGCCGCGCGTGGTGCTGCTGAAGCCGCTGGTGACCTCGCCGCTGATCGAGGTCGGGGAGTACTCCTACTACGACGATCCGGACGACCCGACCGCGTTCGAGACCCGCAACGTCCTCTACCACTACGGGCCGGAGAAACTGGTCATCGGGAAGTTCTGCGCGCTGGGCACCGGGGTGCGGTTCATCATGAACGGCGCCAACCACCGCATGGACGGCCCCTCCACGTTCCCCTTTCCCGTCATGGGCGGCTCCTGGGCCGAGCACTTCGACCTGCTCACCGACCTGCCGGTCAAGGGCGACACCGTCGTCGGCAACGACGTCTGGTTCGGCTACAACACCATGGTCATGCCCGGAGTACGCATCGGACACGGCGCGATCATCGCCTCCGGTGCCGTCGTCGTCGACGACGTCCCGGACTACGGCATCGTCGGCGGCAACCCGGCCAAGCTCATCCGCACCCGCTACAACGACGACGACATCGCCCGCCTGCTCTCCATCGCCTGGTGGGACTGGCCCGCGGAACACCTCACCGAACACGTCCGGACCGTCATGTCCGGCACCGTCCGGCAGCTGGAAGGGGCCGCACCCCGAGCCTGAGCCACGTCTACCCCTCCCCCTGCGGGTCCAGGCGGCCGAGCGGCAGCAGGTACTGGATCGGCTCTTCGAGGTCGTCCAGGCCCAGCAGCTCGTGCGCCAGGTCGTCCTGCAGGCCGCCGAGCGGAATCGTGGCCAGCCCGAACGCGCCGGCCGTGAGCTGGAGGGTCTGGGCCAGGTGCCCGGCCTCCAGCAGGCCCAGCCGCAGCGCCCGCAGCCCGTAGCGCCGCCGGAGCAGCCCGAGGTCCAGGTGGACCGCCAGCACGGCCGGTGCCTCGTCGACCCCGACGGAGTCCGGGTCCTGCGCCGGGCGAGAGAGGTACGAGGACAACGCCTTGAGCCCGTCCAGGTCCGGCGCGGGTCCGAGGGCGAGCAGCGACCGCCGCTCCGGCACGCAGTGGTAGGTACCCGGGGCCAGTCCCGCAACCGAGAGTGCAAGGAGCCGTACCCGGACGCTGTAGAGGGCGCCCGCGCTCGGGTACGGGCGGTGGTGCAGGGTGCGCTCCGTACCGTCGGCCAGCGGCCGCCGGGACACGTGGCTCGGCGCGTGGGCGTGCCACAGCACCCCGCCCAGCTCCTCCGCGGTGAGCGGCCCCCGCAGCGCACCGCGCGCCGAGCTGCGGCGGCGCAGCGCCTCCGCGAGGGACAGCTCCGGCAACAGGGCTGCGGGGAGCGCCCGTTCGGCCTCGGGCGGCCGGTACTCGGACGGCAGGCCGGGCCGCGCGATGCTCCGTACGGCGGTGTCCTGTGCCCGGCCGATCTGGAACTTGCTCTGCTCCAGGTACTGGTAGTCGGCCGCGCGCGGCCCGGCCCCGAAGAAGCCGCCCCCGTCGCCCGTCTCCAGCAGGGCGCGCCCCGCGAGCCGGCAGACGGCCCGCTCCTCGTCGGGGGCGACCCCCAGCCGGTTGAACAGCATGTGGAGCTGTGAGGCCCACACCCACAGCCGGCGGTCCGTCCGTACCGGCGCGTCCGGCCGCTCCGCGGCAGGTACGGCAGGTACGGCAGGTACGGCAGGTACGGCAGGTTTGGCAGGTACGGCGGTACGCAGCCGGGCGTCGGCCGCCCGCACCTGACGGGTCCATTCCGCGAGCCAGGGATCGGCGGAGCCGTCCTCCAGCCCGGCGCGGACGGCCCGGGCGCGCCGCGCCAGGTTCGTACGCTGGGCCGCGAACACCGTGTTGACCCGGGTGTGGACGGCGGCTCCGGGCAGCGGCCGCACCTCGGCGGCCCAGCGCCAGGAGGCGGCGTGCCGGCGCAGCCAGCCCGCCGAGTCCAGTTCGTCCAGGCCCAGGGCGTACGCCGTGGCGTGGGCGAGGTCCAGGGCGAGCCGCAGCCGGTCGGCCCGCCCGGGCACGGCGCGCAGGGCGGCGACGGCAGCGCGCGTCGAGTGCGCGAACACCTCCTCGGCCACCGGGAGCGCGGCCGGTCCGCCGTAGCGCTCGGTCTCCGGCTCGTACCGTGCCGCCCGCACCTCCCCGTGCCGGCCGGGGAGGGAACCGGTGACGGGGTTGGTCCCCGCGGCCAACAGGGCGAGTTCCGACGCGAGTTCGGCCGAACTCGCCGCCGCGCCGCGGAACCTGATCCGCAGATGGGGTCCGCCCTCGTGGTAGCGGATGAAGAACCAGGCGCCGCCGTCCGGCCCGTACCGGCCGTCCATCAGAGGGGCGAGCGCCTCCGTGACGAAGGCATCGGTGTCCGCGCCGTCGTTGTGCAGGGTCAGGTGCAGGCTCTGCCAGCCTCCCGCCGCCACGGGGGACGCGGACGCGGGCGCGTACAGGTCTTCGGTCATCGGATCGTCCTCACGGGAACGGGTGCGGGTACAGGGGGAGTTCGTCGTGGCGCAGCGGACGGGCGGCGCGCCCCAGCCGGTGGGGCACCTCCAGCAGCCGGGGCAGCCCGAGCGTGCGGCGGTTGACGTGGCCGAACGTCATCGGGAGGGTGCCGGGCACGATCACCTTGGCGCAGTGCAGGCCCAGCCGGTCCCGGATCCCGGGCTCGTCCTGCGCGACGGCGACCACCTCCAGGCCCTCGGCGGCCAGTCGCGCAACCGTCTCCGTCAGCAGCCGGGTGAGGTCGGCCACCGGCGTGGGAGCGCCCGGCCACCGTTCCTGCCAGGGGACCTCCCGGACGCCGGCGAACAGGAACTCCAGCCGGGACTGCGCCTCCGGCAGGGCGTTCAGGCCCACGTGGTCGTCGAGGGAGACCACCAGCTCGGGCCGCCGCAGCATGGGGCGGAGCCGTTCCGGGTCGCGCGCCCCGCCCGGACCGGCCGGCCGGTGCACGGCGTCCTGGACGTTGGTGACGACCTCCGCCACCGCCGAGCGGATCGCGGCGCGCGGATCGTGGTGGGCTCCGGCGGCCAGGAAGGCGCGGGGAGCGCCGGGGTGACTCCCCTCGTAGCGGCAGAGCGAGACCACCGCCGGGATGCCGAGGTCGTTGGTGGCGTCCAGCAGGCTCAGCCGGTAACCCATCAGCGCGGCCCGCGAGGCCAGGGCGGTCACCAGCGGGTCGCCGGCGGGCAGGGCGATGCCGGGCAGCGGCGTGCGCGCGTACCACGCCATGAGGAAGGCGTCGCGTTCCGCCACCTCGAACAGCCCGTAGAGCGCGGCCTCCTGGGGGCTGTTGCCGAGCCCGCAGCCGTTCGAGGACTCGTAGAGCACCCGTGCCCGGCCGGGGCCCTGCGCGAGGTCCCAGTAGGCCACGTGCTCGGGCACGGCCCGGGCCCGGCCTTCGGTGAGCGACCAGCCGTACACCCAGTCCAGCTCCAGGTCCGCGTGGTACGGGACGGTCCGGGAGGCGGGGTGTCCCCGGTGGGCCGGATCGGGCAGACCGAGCCGGGCGGGGTCCACGGCGGCCTCCGGGCCGAGCTCGGCGAAGGACGCGCGCAGGACGGTACGGCGGCCCAGCGGGCGCATGCCGGCCAGCCGCTCCACGCCCTCGAACAGCGCCACCCGCTCGCTGGAGCGGAAATCGGCGGAGCGCCCGTAGCCTCCGTCGTCGACCAGGCGGCCGTCCGTCACCCAGGCGGTGGTGAGGGCGAAGGCGGAGTCCTCGGTGCGGAACAGGCGGCGCACCGGGCCGAACCGCTCGTCGTACAGCTCGGCCCGCAACCGCTCCGCTCCCGTACGGTCGTTGGGGCCGCGCAGCACCGCGGGGTCGGGCAGCGGCCGCGGCGCGTCCGCGAAGGCGCCCACCGCGGGGGAGTCGGCCGGCAGCGGGCGGCACACCGGGCAGCCGCCGACCGGGCGGACGTGGTGGGTGGACCAGGTGGCCCGTTGGCCCTGGACGATGTGGACGGTGGACGGCGACACCCCCGCCCCCGCCCCCGCCCCCGTCTCCAACTCCGCCTCCGACTCCGCGGCGGGCCCGGGCTCCAGAAGGGCGGCGGCGAGCAGCAGGGCCGCCTCCGCCATGGCCGGCGTACCGGTGCCGCCGAGCGCCAGCCGGGGGCTCTGCCAGGGCACCCTGCCACCCGCGGTGGCCAGTCGCCGGTACTCGACGCACGCCAGGCACGCCCGGGCCGCCGGCTCCAGCACGGGGCCGATCACGGTCAGCGCACCGTCCTCGCGCACCGGCACCAGGCGTACGGGACGGGCCATCGCGTGGCGGCTGAGCCGCTCCGCCAGCTCCAGGGTCCAGGAGGTGAGGTGGACGATGGCGGCGCCGCCGGTGGTCCTCAGCGCCGCCGCCGGATCCAGGACGGGTACGGAGCCGGCGACGGTGGCCACCACCGGCGCCTCTGCAGTCGTCCCGTACCTCTTCTTCGTTGTCGCGCTCATCGTGCTCCTCCCCACCCGGCCAGAACGGTGAACCCGCATGCCCGCAGGGCAGCCAGGACCGGCCCGGCGGATCCGGCCGCTCCGCTGCCGGCCGGGTCCGCCCCACCCGGCCGCCAGGGCTCGGGGTGCACTCCGGTCAGCCGGGCCAGCGCCGCGCACAGCTCCGGCTCCCGCCGGGTGATCCCGGCGAGCCAGCGGTCGGTCCATCCCTCGTCCGTCCAGGCCGCCGGCTCGACTCCCGCAACGGCGAGCGGCGCCTCGGCCCCGCTGAACGCGGCGTGCACGGCTCCGGCCGGACCGTGCCCGGCGGCCATGGCCCGGGTCACCGCGCCGAGCGCGGCCAGGGCCGCGGCGTCGGCGGCCGTTGCCTCCACCGCACGGGCGGCCACTCCCGCGGTCCCGGCGCGGCCCGCGGGATCCCGTACCACGGCCAGGTAGGCCCGCTCCGCGGTGAACCGGCGAACCGTCATCTCCATCGGAAGTTCCAGATGCCGGGTCAGGACGGTCCACCAGTGGCGGGCTTGCGGATGTTCGCGCCATTCCTCCTCGCCCAGGACGTGGCCGGGGCGGCCGGAGGAACCCGCGGCGGCGAGGGCGGCCCGGCGCAGGGCCCGCCCCAGGGCGTGTCCGGGTCCGGCGCCGACCGCCACCGGGCCCGGCAACCCTTCGCCCAGGTGCAGTTCCGCCGCACGGCACGCCGCGGAGAGCCGGGCCAGGTCCGTCCGCGGAGCCCCGGCCACCAGGGGCCCGGCCACCGAACCGCAGACCGCCAGCGCGGCGGGCAGCTGGGGCAGATCCCCGGGCCGCGGTGCGTCGAGCACTCCCAGGTACGGGTCGGCCAGCGCCCCGATACGACGCAGCGCCTCGGCCAGGTTGCCGACCGGGGCGGGGGACGGGCCCGCGGGGTCGGCCGGCCCGGTGACCCAAGGGCGGTAGGACGCGTGCGGCGGCCGGGCCACGGCGACCAGTACGGCGGGACGGTCCGGGAGCAGCTGCGGGTCCTCCTCCCGCCCGGCCGGATCGGGCAGACCGGCCGCGGAACACAGCAGCCGCTGCGCCGCGGCGCCGGCCAGCAGGGCCGTGAGGGCCGTCAGGTCCGACGGTGCCCCGGCCGTCGCCCCGCCGGGTACGGGTACGGATCCGCCGTCCGCGGAGCCGGAGCCGGAGCCGGTGGCGGTGGCGGTAGCGGTGGCGGTGGCGGGGCGCAGGCGTACGGCGATCGACTCGGCGTCCGTACGCGCCCGTTCCGGCTCGGCCGGGGCCGTGACGAAGCCGCCGTCATCGGTACGGACCACGGCCACGGCCACCGGCGGAGTGCCCGCGACCGCCACCACGTGGTCGGACGGCAGGCCCGTGTCGCGGTACACCCGCGGCGCGGTCCCCGCACGGCCCAGGACGCCGATCAGCGCCGTGGCGAGCGGCCCGCCGGGATCGGCCGCCGCGACCACGGGCCGGGCGGCGGCCAGGGCTGCGGCCGCGCGTGCGGGCCGGTGCACGCAGGCCCCCAGCCAGGCGGGGGGTTCGGCCGCGGCGGCGGGATACTCGGTGAGCAGATCGTGGGCGTGCAGCTGCGCGGTCAGCGCGGCCAGCGCGGCCTCGACCCGCGGATCGGCCGGATCGAGGGGCGCCCGTCCGATCGCCGGGTCGATGTACCCCGCCTCGCGCGCCTCGCGCGCCTCGCCCGCCTCGCCCGCCTCGCCCGCCTCGCTCTCCGCGCCCTCCTCGCCCGTGATGTCTTCGGGCCCCTGGCCGAGCCGCTCGGACAGCAGCTCCCACAGGGCGGGCAGGGCCCTGCTCCCTTCGAGCGTCACGCTCCCGTCCCGGCCGCGCAGGTGCAGACCGTCCCGCAGCCGGGTGACCGCCACCCCGGGCCGCAGCCGCAGTCGCAGGCGCGGCCGTCCGGCGGCGGTCACGGCGTCCCCTCGACAGCGGCGATGACCTCGTCGATACGGGCCTGCCACCGGTGCCCGGTGAGTTCCGGCACGCTGCGTACCACGAGGTGGGCGGCGAGGTAGCGCTCCACGGGCCGGACGTCGCAGATGGTGAGGAGCCGGTACAGCCCGTTCGTACACGCCCGGTGGACCAGGTAGTCGGGGCGGCTCCACATCGTGCCCTGCGGGTCCGAGCGGTGCAGCCGCCGGTGGAAGTCGCTGTACCGGGTCCGCGCCTGCCGGTCCCAGCGCTCGACGGTCGCCCGGTCGCCCAGCGCCACGGCCCGGCCCAGGTACTCCGCACGCACCCCGGTGAAGTCCGCGCCCGCGCGCAGCCGTTCCTCCGTGATCCGCCAGGCCCGGGCGGACCAGTCGGCCCAGGCCCGCTCCCAGCCGGCCGCACCCCCGCCCGCGATCCGGCCCACGAGCGCGGAGATCCGCCCGCCCGCCGCGTCCCAGCGACGGTCGAAGGCCGCCCGCATCCGCCCGTCGCGGTCCTCCCGGACGAGGAAGTCCTCCAGGTGGGAGACGTACGAGTAGTGGCCGCCGACCAGTCCTTCGGGGTGCGCGGCCGCATGGGCCGCGAGGGCCGCCACCACGAGTTCGACCCGCGCCGCGGACGTGTCCGCGCGCTCGCCGAGGAACGCGGTGCCCGTCTGGAGGGCGGGCAGGCCCAGGGCCAGCAGGTCCTCGCGCAGCCGCACCCCGTCCGGGCCGATCAGCGCGTTCAGGGAGGCGAGGTCCACCGGCTCCACCCGCACGGTGTTGTCGGGTACGAGCGGACCGTACGGGGGCGGGATCAGCTCCGCCCGCCCCGCCGCCGCGGCCTGCGCCAGCAAGCGCTCCCCGTCGGCGGCGGCCCGCGACGGGTGCGAGGCCGCGCGGGCGCGCAGCGCGGCGGCGGCGCGCTCGGCCGCGGCGGCCACCGCCTCCGGGCGGCCGCGCAGCCGCAGCCGCAGGTGCGGGCCGTGCAGCCAGTGGCGTTCGACGTGGGCGGTCAGCCCTTCCTCGGCGGCCTGTCGGGCGAGGGGCAGCACGGCTTCGCGCAACAGGGGCGCCTTGACCGGCTCGTAGTGGTGGACGACCACGTCAAGGGCGGTGGCGGTACGCGAGGCGGGCCGCGCGGTGTCCGGGCCGGTGGCCGGGGCGTTGGCCGGCGCGTTCATGGGGTCTCCTCGGCGGATGAGGGGCGGGGTGGCGGTGGGGGCCCGCCGGGACGGGCGTCCGGAACGGCGCGGGCGGGGCGGGGGCACGCGCGGCGCGGGGGCCACGGGCCGCACGGGCCGCACGGATCGCACCGGGGCTCAGCCCGATCGCGCGGTGCCTGCTGCGGGCCGGTAGGTCTCGGCGATGAGCTCCACGGCACGCGCGGGGCGGCTGCGGCCACCGAAGAGGGGCAGCGACTCCTCCAGCACCACGCCGCGCGGATGGCGGGCCAGCCAGCCGGAGAGGCAGCGCAGGTGCAGGGCGCTGCCCAGGTCGAGGGCCTGCGGCTTCGGCGAGCGCAGACTCCGTACGAAGTCCTCGGCGGGCCGCCCGGCGGGAGGCTCCGGCACCGGGTGCAGGAACAGCTGCTCCGGCAGTCCCAGCAGGGCCCGCCAACGGGCCGCCGCGGCGCCGGGGATCACGCCGGGGTCGGCCGCGAGGTCGGCGCGGAGCGCGGCCACCACCCCTGCGGGCAGGTGCCAGCGGCGCCGGGCGAGCACCGCGTGGCCGTGGCGCAGCCGGGGGGTCCGCCGCACCTCGCCGCCGGGGACGGCCAGGGCGCGGCGGGGGAGGAGCCGCCGGAAGTCGACGACGCCGCCCGGGTGGTCGCACAGGAACGGCGCGAGGCGCTGCGGCAGCATCACCGGGGCGAGGAAGCCGAGGTAGAGGACGTCGAGGGGTTCGCCGGTGGCCCGCAGCCTAAGACGGAGCTGGTCGGAGTCCGGGTCGTGGACCAACTCCACATCGGCCTCGGCGAGCGCGCTCCGGTACCGGTCGGGGCCGATCTCCTCACCGACCAGCAGCGGATGGAGATTGGCGTTGAATCCGCCCACCGGCCGGATCTGGGCGGCCCGGGCGCCGTCGCCGAGACCGTCGCGGATCTCGCGGGCCACCTCCGCGGCGGCGCCGTGGGGCAGGTCGTCGAGGAAGCGGCTGGTGAAGCGGCCCCAGCCGCCGTAGACGTGGTTGACGCAGAGCAGGCCGCCGGGGTGGGCGCGCTGGACGAACCACGAGTAGCTGAGCGGGCGGGCGGCGGTCCAGCCGGGCAGCCGGGCCGCGAGAGCGCGGACCTCCTCGGCGGGCAGGACGACCTCCTCGGCCCAGCCGCCGGGTGCGGCCGCCGCCGCGTTCCGTACCAGATCGGTGAACTCCTCCCGCAGCGCGGCCAGTTCGGCCAGCTCGGGGGAGAGCCCCGGGTCGCCGGACGGCCGTACGGCGAGGCGCGCGGCCTCCTCCCACGCGGCGGCGGTGTCGGCGCCGAACTCCCAGGGGGCCGGGCAGGTCCCGCCGCGCCCGTAGCGGGCGGTGAAGCGCTCCAGTGCGGCCCGCCGCATCAGGTGCCCGAGGTCGAACAGCTCGGCCAGGGCGGTGAGTTCCCCGAGCAGGGCCCGGTCCGCGCCGGTCAGGCGGTCGGCGGGGGTCGCGCGTCCGGCGGCGAGCACGTCCTCGGCGAGTACGTCCTCTCCTTGGACATCCTCGGCGAGTACGTTCACGGCCAGCACGTCCTCGGAGAGCACGTTCAGCGGGGCGGCATCGGCCGACACGGGCCGGCCGGCGTCGGCCAGCAGGCGGCGCCAGCGCTCCGCCAGGTCGGCGAGCAGGGCGGGCCGCTCCTGGGCCCGGGCGTTCGCGAACCCGGCGGTGTCGGCGGCGAGCCGGTCGATCCGGTCGGCCAGGGCCGCGTCCTCGGGCCACTGGCGCAACCAGTCGGCCAGCGCACGCAACGGGTGCGGGTGCTGAGGATCGACGGGCTGCACGGGCGCCAGCAGCCCGCCGTCGGTGAGCTGACCGAGGAAGCGGCCGACGGCGGGGTCCGTACCAGGGCGGCCGAGGGCCGGACCGAGCCGGGCCGCCAGCTCGTCGAGGGTCGCGGGCGCGGCCGCGAGTGCGTCCAGCGCGGTCAGGGCGGGGCGGGCGGCGAGCTCGACCGTCTCCTCGTGCGTGACGAGGTACCGGCCGCCCGCGAAGACCGTGCTGTCCCGCAAGTAAAGGGCCCGTCCGTCGGCGGTGTGCCGCGCACTGCTGGTCATGCGGTGGGCGAGCGTGCGCCGCCGGCGCGGTTCGTCCAGCAGTGCGGCGACGAGCGCCTCGACGAGCGTGCGGTGCTCCCGCACCACGGACCGCAGCGGCGGCGGCGCCGGTACCCGTACCTGTACCCGTACCGGCTCGGCCGACGGGTCCGGGCCGCCGGACCATCCCACGGCGGTGAACCACGACAGCGGACTGGTCTTCGTACTGGCGCGCAGGGCGTGCCGCAGTACGGAGGGCTCCTCCTTGCGGGCCCTGCGCCCGCCTTCGTCCCGGGCGGCCCGGGACACCGCGCGGAGCAGGTCGGCACTGGTGAGCGCGACGGCCCGGGTGAGGCCGGGGGAGCGGCACAGCTGCGCGAGGGCGGAGCGCTCGGCGGTCAGGGCGTCGGGGACGGCCGCGGCCAGATCCGTCAGGAGTACGTCGCGCTGCTCGCGCAGATGCAGCCAGGTGCCGAGCCGGGGGACCCGTACGGGCAGGTCGCCGAGGCGGGCCAGCAGGGCGGGGCGGGGGACGCGGCCGTTGTACAGCGCCCGGCGCAGCGGGAGCACCACCTGGCGGTGGAACTCCTCGTCGTGCCCGGGCCGGGAGGCGAAGAGGTCGTCGCACAGGCCCGGACGCAGTGCGTCCTCCTGTGCGGTGAGGGCGGTGAGCCGGTCGAGCAGGGTCCGTACCGGCGCGGCCTTCTCCGGCTGCGCGGGATGCGCCGTCACCGTGGTGCGGACCAGCGCGTACGGGGCGGTCCCCGAGGCGGGCGCGAGGTGTTGCGCTGCGGCTGGCTGGGCGGGGTGCGGCAAGGCGGGCTCCCGTGATGCGGTCTGGGCCTGTGATCTGTCCTGCGGCTCGGGCCGCAGGCCGTGCGGTCGGCCCGGGTGGGCCGGCCGCACGGGAGCGGCCTCGTCACGGCCGTCAGACGACGGGCGTCTCCACCTGCGGCTGGGCGCAGGAGGACGAGCCCTGACAGGAGCAGGAGCCCCACGAGGCGCCGTTCTCGGGCAGTGCGGCGGTGTCGCTCAGCGCGGTGACGGTCAGCTCGCTGAGGTCGAGGTCCAGGTCCAGGTCCAGATCGAGGTCGTTGTACCCGGTGGTGGCAGCGTTTTCGGACATGCGGATTTCCTCTCGCTTCTGAGGGATTGCAGAACCGCGAAGACGGCGTGCCCGGGGCATCCGAATGAGCGTCGCGGTGCACCAAGAGTGTCCGCGCCGTCACGGACCGACGGCAATCGCGGTGTCATGTCGGAACCACTGGGCCCTCGGCGGCGCCGCCGCCGACCCGGCCCCACCCGACCGGCACGGGTGGGCGGCGGGCGGTGCGGAAAGCGGCGTTCGAGGCGCCCGTTTCCTTCGGTTCGGGTTGAAAGTGGCCCGGCCCACACACCATTTCGTGTAGCGAACCACCACACAAAGTGAGATTCCGGGCGCCGCCCGGTGACCCGCCCCACAGGACCCACGTCACATACGACACGAACTAGTAGGC
>NZ_JBIVXF010000031.1:0-38384 GCF_044769045.1 Streptomyces sp. NPDC090741
CCCGCGGAGCGGGTCCCTGAGCGCTGCGCGCTCAGGAGAGAACCGCCTCGCTGCGCTCGACGGGGCTCGGCTTCGCCGAGCCAGGGCCGGCCCTTCGGGCCGGAGTCCTGCGCTTCGCTTAGGACCTTGTTCGGCTTTCGCTTCGCTCCAGCCGAGGGGCCTGCTCCGCAGGCCTGGGTGACCCCGTTTCACGGGGTCCGGGCCTCCGGCCCGTTGGGCGGGTCCGCTCCGCTCCCCCACCCCGGGGTCCTTCCGGCTCCGCCTCCAGAACCATGGACCCGCTACGCGGGCCCAGCCAGCAGCAACATAGGCTGTACAAGCCGCGGCGGGGACGGTAGCGCAGAGGTAGACGCGCCCTCTTGTCAGGAGGGGATGACGCCGGTTCGAATCCGGCCCGCCCCCGCCGCGCGCTAAGCCTTCCAGCCCTGCCTCCAACTCCAGCATGGGCCCGCTCCGCGGGCAGCTAAGGGCGAGTCTGCACTGCCGGCCATGGAGCCGCACACCCTGACAGGTCTCCGGGTTTCGCTTCGCTCCACCCGGAGCTGACTTCGTTTCACTCGGTCTGCATCTACGGCGCGTTAGGCCGGCGCTTCGATTCGGCTCCTCCAGTGGATATCCGCAGGTGCCCTCGCCCCGGTCAACGGGCCGCCCTACACTCTGATACGAGGGGGATGACATGGACTGGGACGAACCAAGGCCCATTGAAACCTGGGTGCTGGACAAGATCTTCGACCGAGCCGATGGCTGGAACATCCCAGCCGACGAGGTACCCATCCAACGGATAACGTCAGCCGCTGATGGGAACCCTAACTACCTGGTGACAATCGATGGAATTGAGATCGTCACCTGGGAAGTCCACCGATGGTTAGACGTCGAGCGCAACGTGTCAGCCGGGCGCCTGGTTGCAAGAGTCCAGTTCAACAATATTACGATCCGCAACACCCACGCCTTGCTGACCGACACCTACAACTGGAACGGCCTGCCAGCATTTGGGGTCAGCCCCGAAGGCCAACCCAGCCTACATACCGGCTTCCCCATCGCCCCCGGGTTTCCCGTCGATCTCGCCCGAAAGCAGCTCAAAGTCTGCATGGGCCTGCTCGCCATCCAAAGCAGGGACCTTCTCACCGCCTGGAACCGGAACGCCACGACGCCCCAACAGACCATCGACTGGACCAGGGCCGAAGGCGTCGCATCCATAGCCGCAACACTCCTGCGCGCCTTTCTGGGCCCCTGACGCAACATCTCAGCGCAAACAGCATCCGGAGCGGAAGCGGCCACGTCTCACCGGACCAGCCTCCGACCCGTTGGGCGGGGCCGCTCCGCTCCCCCACCCAGGCTCCTTCCAGCTCCGCCTCCAGGAACAGGCCCGCCCGGCTTCCTGCTGGGCTAGCGGTGACCGGAGGCCGCATATTCGAGGTCGATTGGCCTGGTGGGTGGCCTCAGCTCGTTTCCATGCCGGAGCCGCCCGTGCTGCTTGTACTGCTCGTACCGGAGGTACCGCGTGTGGTGTCGGATACGGTTGAGATGATCTCCGGGTGGCTGGAGGAAACGCCCGCAGGTCCGTCGGGGAGTACGCCCGGCTGAGCCGTTTCATCGGCAGGACTGTAGCCCTCTCTGATCTGCTCCTGATCACCGACCCGACCTGGGGAAAGCCAGGTCGATACCTCGGAGTTCACACCGGTGGGGGCGGTTTCCTGCCCTGCGTCGTTCTCGCTCTGACTCATCATGTACCTCCGTTGTCCGAGTTCGCGAGAATTTCAAAGAAGTCGATATCAGCGCACTTGACATAGATCCCCATGGATCGAGCCACCTCGGAACTGAAGCCGCCATCGCTCCTCATTCGATAAGACCGCTCCAGAAACAGCTCTGGAGGATGAGGAAAGGAAGTGGCATACGATTTCGCCCCATACCACCCACCAATCCAGGAACCGTCTTTCAGGCGGACACGCACGAACGACGGCGGGCAGTCACGGAACGCATGGTCCCAAGCAGTCGGCGTGCTGCGATAGCTACCCCGAAGTCTGCGGCGTTCCAACTCGGAGAACCCCCACGCGACTCCAGCGGGAACGGCGAAGACCAGTCCCAGAACCAGGGCAGCAGCCGACCGGGGATGCTGACGCAGGCCATCCCACCCCTGCCCGATATCGAACAAGCTGATTAATTGCGGGCCGATCATCAAAACGTAAAGCGCATCCAGCACAACGGATGCGATCAGCGCTCGCAGCACTCGCTGGGCAATGTCCTGCTCACCTGGTGTCGACCCACGCCGACGTTCCCGAAGGAGTTGGTACGTCACCCCGGGGGCGACAAACAGGACAATCAATGCCAGTTGAACAAGGGTGGCCGGAGCCCCTCCCATAAGCCTCCTCCCTCCAACTTCCCTTGCAGTCCAGCCTACTTGAGCCCAGTCGGCCGACGCGGAACATCCACCACCTCGTACGGCCCGGCTCCTCACGCCTCCGGCCCGCTCCAGGACCTGCATCATTGATGCAGCATGTAGCATTGGAGAAAATAGAGGGTTTCCGATGTGCACCGAATGAAGCGGTCATCTCACCATCAGGGCAGCAACGACGCTGGTAGGAGCGACACTCTTCCATGATCAAGCTCCGAGAACACCAGGTTCAGGCGAATTCACGTATTAGAAGCTGGGCGGGATTCCCTGCACGCAACACGGTACCGGCAGAGGGTGCTCGTGCCACCGTCGTGTCAGCGACCGGCTCAGGGAAAACGATCACCGCCGCCACGGCCGCACTGGAGTGCTTCCGGGACAGCCGGATCCTCGTCACGGCCCCCACCCTGGACCTCCTCGTGCAGACCGCCCAGGCATGGCGCCGGGTCGGCCACCGGGCGCCCATGGTGGCAGTCTGCTCCCTGGAGAAAGACGACGTCCTGGAGCAGCTCGCCGTGCGCACCACGACCAACCCGATCCAGCTGGCACTGTGGGCCGGGTCCGGGCCGGTCGTCGTGTTCGCCACGTACGCCTCCCTCGTGGACCGCGATGATCCTGGGGATGTGACGGGCCGGCGGAGGGTTCGGGGGCCTCTGGAAGCCGCGCTCGCGGGCGGGGAGCGGCTCTACGGGCAAGCCATGGACCACTTCGACTTCGCCGTGGTGGATGAAGCGCACGGCACGGCCGGGGACCTCGGCCGACCATGGTCGGCGATCCACGACAACGCCCGCATCCCGGTCGACTTCCGCCTCTACCTCACCGCCACCCCGCGGATCCTGGCCGCGGCGCGGCCGCAGAAGGGCAAAGACGGACACGGCCTGGAGATCGCCTCCATGGTCTCCGACCCGGACGGCCCCTATGGCGAGTGGATCTACGAGCTCGGACTGTCCGAGGCGATCACGCGCGAGATCCTCGCCGGATTCGAGATCGACGTCCTCGAGATCCGCGACCCATCCCCCGCCCTCGGGCTGTCCGAGGAAGCGCTGCGGGGACGGCGCCTCGCCCTGCTGCAGACGGCGCTCCTGGAGCACTCCGGCCGCCACAACCTCAAAACCGTCATGACGTTCCACCAGCGGGTGGAGGAAGCCGCCGCGTTCGCGGAGAAGATGCCCGAGACCGCCGCCGAGCTGTACGTCACCGAAGCATCCGACCAGGCCCTGGCCGAGGCTTCGAGGCTCCCGAAGTCGTCGATCGACGCCGAGTTCTACGAGCTCGAGGCCGGCCGCCACGTACCCCCGGACCGCGTGTGGTCCGCATGGCTGTGCGGCGACCACCTCGTCACCGAGCGGCGCGAGGTCATCCGCCAGTTCGCCAACGGCATCGGAGCCGACGGCAAGCGGGTCCACCGCGCCTTCCTCGCCTCCGTACGCGTCCTCGGCGAAGGCGTCGACATCGTCGGCGAACGCGGGGTGGAAGCAATCTGCTTCGCCGACACCCGCGGGTCGCAGGTCGAGATCGTCCAAAACATCGGACGGGCCCTGCGGCCGAACCCCGACGGCACCCAGAAGACCGCCCGGATCATCGTGCCCGTCTTCCTCCAGCCCGGCGAAAACCCCGACGACATGATCGCCTCCGCCTCGTACGCACCCCTCGTCGCCGTACTAGAGGGCCTACGCTCACACTCCGAACACATCGTCGAACAACTCGCGAACCGGGCCCTCACCAGCGGGCAGCGCACAACCCACCTCCGACGCGACAAGGAGGGCCGGATCATCGGGGCCAGCGGCGAAGGCGACGGCCAGGACCACGAGGGCAAGACCGAAGCCGCTACGGAATCAGCGCTGCTGCACTTCTCCACCCCGCGCGACGCCGCCACCATCGCCGCATTCCTGCGCACCCGCGTGTACCGGCCCGAGTCCCTGGTGTGGCTGGAGGGCTTCCAGGCGCTGCGCCGTTGGCGCGCCGAGAACGGGATCACCGGCTTGTACGCCGTCCCCTACGACACCGAGACCGAAGTCGGCATCACTGACGCCTTCCCCCTCGGCCGGTGGGTCCACCAGCAGCGCAAGGCCCTGCGTGCCGACGAACTGGAAGACCACCGCAAGGAACAGCTGGACAGCCAAGGGATGGTGTGGGAACCAGGCGAAGAAGCATGGGAAACCAAACTCGCCCTGCTCCGCTCCTACCGGCGCGCCCACGGCCACCTCGCACCCCGACAAGATGCCGTGTGGGGCGAGGACAGAGAACAGCTGGCCATCGGGCAGCTGATGGCCAACCTGCGGCGCACCGGCGGCCTCGGAAAAAACGAGACGACCGCCGAGACCCGGGCCGCACAGCTCACCGCGATCGACACCGACTGGAAATGCCCCTGGCCACTGGACTGGCAACGCCACTACCGCGCCCTCGCCGACCTCGCCGACACCGAAGCCAGCGGCATCCTGCCCGACATCCAGCCCGGCGTCCTCTTCGAAGGCGACGACCTCGGACGCTGGCTCCAACGACAGGCCAACTCATGGACAGAACTGTCCCAGGCGCAGCAGCACCGGCTGTCGAAAATCGGCGTGAAACCCGTCACGCGGCCCGCCCCGGCCCCGGCAACCAAGGGTGCAGCCGCGCCGGGGAAAGCGTCAGCAGCCTTCCAGCGGGGCGTAGCAGCCCTCGCCCAGTACATCGCCCGCGAAGGCCACCACCGCGTCCCCCGCGGCCACGCAGAACAGATCATGGTCGAAGGCGAGGACACCCCGGCGCTCGTGAAGCTGGGCGTGTGGACCACCAACACCAAAACCCGCCGCAACAAACTCACCCAAGACCAGCGCACCGCGCTCGCCGAGCTGGGCGTGGAGTGGGCGTAGTGAAGCCTGGTACGTGTCGAGGCACGTGTGAGCTGCACATGGGGGCGTAACGGGCGCATTGGCGTACAGCCCTGGAATTCAGCGGCAAACTGAGCCCTGGCAGCGTCAGAACGCTGGCCGCGCCAATCCTGGGAAGCCCTTCCCGATTCACGCATGATCACCGTGTGAGACGTTCACTGAAGTGGGCTGGACTGCTGTACGCGGTAGTGCTCGCGGGCGCTCTTGCCGTGTGCTCCGTCCTCCTTGGCGTGGACCGAGTGGAGGACGTGGGCAAGGTGGTCGGCGTGTTCGTCGCGCTGCTAGGGCTGCCCGCAGTGGTGATCGCCGCCGTGCGCCACAACACCAGCACAAGCGGACCGCCTCCTGCCCGGCTGGAGGACGTGGCCGACCAGCTGGCTCAAGGGATACGCCAGCAGTGGGAGAACGAGGAGCGGGTACGCCGCCTCAACGACCCCTACCCGCTGCCCCTGGAATGGGAGGCGGCCGAAGCGGATCTGGTCGAGTCGTGGCCGCTGCTCCTGGATCTCGCCGAGGCCGGGCCTGAGGACCCGCCGGGGGACGCGTCCGAGTGGGCGCTCGGCCCCGGCGTGCTGGCCGGCAAGTGGGATGAGATCCGCCAGGTCTTCGAGCGTGTTCCCACGCGCCGCCTGGTGGTCCTCGGTGAGCCAGGTGCCGGCAAGACCATGCTGCTCGTCCGTCTGCTTCTGACCCAGCTCGAACACCGCCCGCCCGGCGGCCCGGTGCCGGCCCTCTTCTCACTGGCCTCATGGGATCCAGCGCGACAGGACCTGCACGCGTGGATGACCGACCAACTCGCCCGGGACCATCCCGCCCTGTACGACGCGGCTCCCGCAAGACCCCCGCAGCCCAGTCCAGGTACCTGGGCGCGTGCCCTGGTTGAAGGCCGGCTCATCCTGCCCATCCTCGACGGGCTGGACGAACTCCCCGAAGCAGCCCGCCCCCGCGCCCTGCATGCCATCAACCAGGTACTACGCCCCGGGCGGCCGCTGGTGCTCTCCAGCCGCACCACCGAATACCGCAGCGCTCTGACCCCGCCCGCGGGCACCGGCCTGCTTCTGAACGGAGCCGCAGGTATCCGGCTCCTCCCGCTCGACGCCGCTCAGGCGGCTGCCTACCTGCTACGCGACGCCGGCGGCACCCACATCGCGGCCGCGGCCCGATGGGGCCGGGTCACCGCTTCCCTGGGCAGCGGCACCCCAGCCGCCCAGGCGCTGAGCACCCCACTGGGACTGTTCCTGGCTCGCAGCATCTACAACCCCCGCCCTGACGACGAGCACTCCGCCAGCCTCGCCCACCCAGACGAACTCCGCGACCAAACCCGCTTCCCCACCCGCCAGGATGTCGACGCCCACCTGTTCCGGATCTTCATCCCCGCCGCCTACAGCCCCCACCACCGCCAACCCAGCCCATGGACCAGCAAACAAGCCGAGCACACCCTCACCTTCCTCGCCCGCCACCTCGAACACACCCTCCACGGCACCCCCAACCTCGCCTGGTGGCAACTCCACAACGCTCTCCCGACATTGGCACTCGCCCTTATCCCCGGACTAGCGGTCGGACTCGCGTACGGCCTTATGTGTGTTCTCTACCTCGGCCCGGCATATGGAGTGACGGCAGGCGCGTGTCTGGCGGTGCTGCAAATAGTGCTGCTCATCTTTGATCCAAGACCCAGCCCAGCAGGCGGCGTCCGCTGGGGCTGGAAAGGCCACTCCTGGGTACGTGCGCTCACGCTTGTGGTTGCATTGGGGCTCCTGTGCGGCTTCCCGGGCATTGCCGCAGGCGGGCTTCTGAGTGGTCTGACATCACTACAGTCTGACCTGAACAAGGCGGTGGGACCCGGCGCGGTCCTGGCTCAGGACCGCCGTTCATTCTGGACCGTGGCCTTCGCAATCACGCTCACGTGTTGTCTCATCACGGCCACCGCCCTTTATCAGCTACTCGGACCGCCCATCATCGCCGCGCTTGTGGTCGGACTAGTATTTGGAATTCCATTCGGACTCGGAGGCGCTCAGCTAGGACGCGCCAAGTCCGTGTGGCTCGCCTTCCTGGTGGCACGTGTCGAACTAGCAGTACTCAGGCGTGTGCCCTGGCGATTCATGGCCTTCCTCGCCGACGCTCACGCACAGCGCGGCGTGCTGCGACAAGTTGGGGCGGTGTACCAGTTCCGCCACCTCGACCTCCAACGCCACCTCGCCGGACCCCCACCAAGACGTCGCGCATCCGCCCACCCCCCGTATCCCACGCGATGGCCGCCCCGGACGCCCGGCGGAGGGACTTCGTGATCGACTCCGCCGCTTCCAGTATGACCGTGATAGACCCATTGATCTTCCGCTCCTCCGGCCCTCAACGCCGGTTGAGCACCGCCTCGCCGCGGACGGCCGCTGGCCTTCACCATCACCGCGCCAGCCCGTGGCGGCGGCCTGACGGGCGGCCTCCTCTAGGCAAGGCCTGGAGGCCTGCCAGGGCGCGCCGTCGTCGAGCGGCTGCCCGACGGGACCGAGCACCGCACCTCGTTCTGGATCGGCAACCAGAAGGCCCGGCGCGCGGGGCCGAACTCGGCGTCAACGCGGCCGTAACGCCCCGCAGGCCGCGGGCTCTGGCGGCTGGACGGAACGGGCATGCGATGCCCCAGCACCGAAGCATTCGCCGGGCTCGGGACTGGGGCCGCCCCGTGACTGCCGGGCAATCACCCCGGCCGCCGTCGAAGTGACCGCCCCACAACAGGCCGGGTAACTGCGGCGGGTACGGGCGGATGCTGTGTACGGTCCCGGCTACGGGCGGGCGCTCGCAGCGGCGAGCGCAGGTGGATATCACGTGATTGCCAGGCCCGCTCCTGGCGCGCCCGGGCCGCCCGCTTGCCCGCGTCCGGTTCCGCGGACCGGACGTGCTCCGTCGTGGACCCGGCCGTAGGGTCTTCCTGCGGCCGTCGAGGAGGAGCGGCGCCGGGCAGCGGTTCCAGGCCGGTGAAGGCCGACACCGCGTCCGGAGCCTTCGCCAGCCGGCCTGCCTCCCACTGCGCGGCGACATCGGCATCGGCGAGGACTGCGTGGAGGATCTGCTCGACCTCGTGCACCACCGGCTCGCTCACCGCCTGCCCGGCCTCGGCGGCCAGAGCGCGCGCCGTACGCGCCAGCTCGCCGATGACCACGTGCTGATCATGCGACAGCTTCCGCAGCTGCCCCGCGTCCAGCGCCCGGTGCGCGGTACGGAGCGCCTCACCGAGCTGGACCAGGCCGTGCGCCTCCTCCGGCCGACGGCGGGCCAGCAGGCTGGCCGCCCACGCCTCGACCGTCGGCTTTCGCAATGCCGCAATCGCGGCGGCGAGCGGCTTGTCGCCCGCCTTGCGGGCCTTGGCCACGTGCTCGTCCCGGGCCGCGGTGAACTCGGACCCGCCGCAGCCCATACAACTCCACCGCCACCGAGTCCACATCCATGCCCGGAAGTCTCCCGCCCGCGCCCCCAACCCGGCCGACACCCTGGAGAACACCGCGCGTCGGCCAGTCCGGTCATCCCCGCGGCTGCGGCCCGCTTCCACCAAACCGGGGCACGTCGTCGACGGCCGCGTCCAGGCGCAGGCGCACGTAGCGGATCGGATGGCGGTAGACGCCGCCGCGGTCGATGGAGGTGTCGGCGCTGAACTCCGCGACGAGGTCGGGCCGGACGAGTGTGGTGTCTAGGACGTCGCGGGTGCCCCAGGCCGAGGAGAACCTCGCGCCCGTCCACGGATGGCCGGGGCCGGCCGAGGCGAGGTGCTCGGCGAGCTCGCGGGCAGCGTCGAGGCGCAGCGGGACGGTGCGGCCGACGGGGCGGAGGCGTCCGGTTGCATCGCGGCGGCCGAGGACGAGGAGTTGGGGGCGGGCGAGGGTGCCGGTGATGGCGCCGATGATCGCTTCGGTGGTGTCTCTGCGTCTGATCTTGGTCCAGGCGCGGTCGCGTGATCCGGGCCGGTAGCGCTGGTTCAGCTTCTTCAGGACGATGCCCTCGACGCCGGAGACGTCCGTCCAGTTCTCCAGCCACTCCCGGGCCTTGGCCGGATCGGTGGTCATCGGGCACAGCGTCCACGGCGAGGTCAGCTGCCGGGCCGCGAACAGCACCTCGAGCCTTCGGCGGCGCTCTGAGTAGGGCAGGGCCAGGAGCTCTGTGCCGTCGATCTGGAGGGCGTCGAAGGCGATGAAGAAGGCCGGGGTCCTCGCGGCGAGCGCAGCTGCGGTGCGGCCGCGGGCGGCGGCCCGGCGCTGGAGCGCTTCGAAGGACAGGCGTCCGGCTGCGGTGTCCCAGACAACGAGCTCGCCGTCGAGGACCAGGCCGTCGGGCAGCTGGGCGGCGGCCGCGACGAGATCAGGGAACCGGTCCTGGACCAGGGAGCCGCGCCGGGTCTGCAACAGGAATCGCCCGCCGGGGCCGGTAGGGGTGAAGAGGATCGTCCGGTGGCCGTCGTACTTCTGCTCCGCCGCGAAGCCGCTCGCCAGGACGCCGGCTCCGGGGAGGTACTCGGCGGCCTGGGCAAGCATCGGCTCGAAGGGCGGGGTAAGGACCACTCGGGATGGCCTCCTTCACCGCCGCTCCGCGCCTGGCACCACCAGCCTCCCCGGCCGGGCGCGCCCAGGCGCGACAGGTACGGCCACAAGGCCGCGTCGCGTCAGGCTCCCGGGTGCCCGGGTTTCTGCTGGGCCGCGACCACCAGGACTCTGCACTCCTGGCAGAGCGGGTTCCCACCGACTCCGTAACGCGCGCATGTTCGCTGGCTTCTCTGCACTTCACCCGATTGTGAGCGGGGATGAGGACACGGCGTTAGTGAGCCTAGTGCCCCGTTTCAGGCGGCTGCTCCGATGTCCCCACGGGGGTGACCGCCCTGGCGAACGCCCCTCCCTTCTGGCGGTTTTCCGGGTATCGGGGGCATCGCCTTCGGAATCGCGTCATGATCCTCATCGTGCCGGTTCGTTGGCGGGAGGGACCGGAATGTTTGAGACGGGGAGGCACGGCAGTGCGAGACCAGCTTCTCGGAGGTCGCTACCGGTTGGTGCGACAGCTCGGCGAGGGCGGTATGGGGCAAGTGTGGGAGGCGCTGGACGAGACGCTGTGCCGGCCCGTCGCGGTCAAGGTGATCTCCCTGCTCGCCGGCGGCGGAAGCCGCGGCAACGAGGCGCGCGCCAGGTTCCTGCGCGAGGCACGGATCACCGCCCGGCTGCAGCATCCCAACATCGTGACCATCCACGACCTCGGCGAAGCCGGCGCCGGGGACAGCAAGGCACCGTTCCTGGTGATGGAGCTGATCCGGGGCGAGGGCCCGGACGCGATGCTGCGCCGAGGCGCCGTCCCCTTACCGGACGCGGCCCGATGGGGCGCGCAGATATGCGACGCTCTGGCCGCCGCGCACGACATCGGAGTCATGCACCGGGACATCAAGCCGTCCAACATCCTTATCACTCCCTCCGGCCTGGTGAAGGTCCTCGATTTCGGTATCGCGAGGGCGGCCGACCCCTACGCGACCGCGGACCGCCTTACCCAGACAGGCTTCATCGTGGGCACGCCCGCGTACATGGCACCGGAACAGGCACGGGGCTTCCCGGAACCGCGCAGCGACCTGTATGCGCTCGGCTGTCTGCTCTTCGAGCTGATCACGGGCCGGCTGCCGTTCCAGGCTCCCGACAGCGTGGGCTACCTCTCGGCACACCTCACCCAGGAGCCGCCCACGCCCAGTTCGGTCTCCATCGGCATCCCATCCGCCTGGGACGACCTCCTGTTGACCCTGCTGCACAAGGACCCCGACGACCGGTACGCGAACGCCGCCGACCTTTCCCGGGCACTGCGACAACTCGACCACGCACCCGAGCACGCGCCGCCGGCGGCCGACAGCACCCGCCTCCCCACAACGCCCGGCACGACTCCGCTACCGCCACTGGTTTCCACCCCAGGCGCGAACAAGGTCCCCGTGCGGCCGGGTGCGGCATCAGCGAATACCCCGACATACCGTCGCTTACTGCTTGTGGGCATGGACATCGCGACGCGGTTCGTCCTCCCCGCAGGCCTGTTCTTGCTCTACAACTGGCTGATCCCTTCCGAGGGCAGATTCGGTATCACCCTCTCTCTGGGAGTCATCTGGGTGTTGACAGCAGTGCTCACATCGCGCTCCAGAAGGCTTACGCGCTGGATGGGGTACGCGCCCGCGGCGCTCGTCGCGGGGGTCCTCGTGGTGGATGCGATCAAAAAGCAGGGTTCGTGGTATGGGGATGGCTGGAAGGACGGCATCCTGTACGACAGCCCCTACACGCTCCAGCTGCTCTACTACGCGGTGTGTGTCCTGACCATCGGAACGTACTGCTACCGCGACGACAAAACCCGGCGAGCCCGGTCGGAGCATGACGCGTCCAACACCGTTGAAGCTTCGACGCTATGACGGCCGGGTGAGCCGGACTATAACGCCCAGCCGAACGGGTAGCGGGCCGGGCATCTCAGGACTGCTCCTTGTACAGGCTCCACATCGCCCTGCCCAACGACCCAAGAACGGTGCAGTTAACAAGTCAGCGCCGGCACGGTCCGGCCTGGTCGGGATTCCAGGTCGCGATTCCCGGACGCGGAGCGGGGGCGGGGGTAGTCATGAGCGGGTCCCTCTCGAGGGTGGTGTACCCAGCCGGCCGCCCGTGGCGGCGAGTGCGGCGGGTCGGATGGTTCCGGGTCCGTAGCGGGCTCGGGCTCGGTCGGTGACGGCCTCGATCGCGCGGGCTCGGTCGTCGGTGGGGTCGAGGGTGAGCTGCTCGGTGGCTTCTGCCGCGGGCCGGAGGTCTTGTGCGCGCAGGCTGATGGAGCGGACGCGGGCGCGCTGGAGGCCGAGGAGGTCGTACAGCTCGTAGGCGGTGGTGGCGAGTGGGCGGGTGTGGGCGGTGGGTTCGGGCAGCGTACGGCTACGGCTGCTGGTGGAGCGGTCGGCGTACCGAACGGACAGGGCGAGGTTCCCCGCCGCCTGGTGCGCGTCGCAGAGCCGGGCACCGAGCTCCTCGGCAAGCTCCAGCAAGCTCCGCCGGTGCTCCACCAGGTCCAGAACATCGTGGTCGTAGCCGCGCTCTACTCCCATCGACTTCGCGATCGGCTGGGGCTGGACGGTGCGCGGGTCCTGGCCGAGGGCGTGGGCGCGGAGGGTGCGGCCGGTGGCGGCGCCGAAGATCCGGGTCAACGCGGGCAGGGGTGCGTCGGCGAGGTCGCCGATGGTGTGCAGCCCGTACGTACGCAGCTTGGCCGCGGTGGCGGGGCCGACGCCGTAAAGAGCTGCGACCGGTCGCGGCCGCAGCCACGCCCGGACCTCGTCGGCCTCGATGAGGGTGGTGGCGCCGGGCGCGGTCACCGCGGCCGCCATCGTGGCCAGCATCCGGGTCGGGGCGATCGCGCACGTGGTCTGCACCCCGTACAGGGCCATCGTCCGCATCCGCAGGAGCGCGGCTAGGCCCTCCGGATCACGCTGCCAGTAGCGCAGCGAGCCAGTGATATCGAGGTGCGCGGCGTCCGGCGGGATGGCCTGGACGCGGGGGGTGAGGCCCTCGGCGAGTGTGAGGAGCTGCTCGTACAGGTCCTGGCTGGCACCCGGTGGGAGGTGGAAGCAGGCGTGGAGCACGCGTCGCTCGGTCATGTTGATCACCCCGCCGATCCGGGGCTCGTGTAGCCGAGCGACTTGAGGTCGGCGGCCCGTGTGCCGGCGGGCTGGAGGTCCGCGTACGGGTGCAGGCGGGCTCCGCTGGTCCCGTTGGCGAGGGTCCGCGACGGCGGGGCCTGCGCGGGGGTGGGGGCGAGATGCTCCTGGCCGAGGAGGGCGAGTACGGCTTCGGGGCCGTGGTCGCGGCGGGCGGCGGCGAGTTCGTCGAGGTTCCAGACCGTCTGGCCGACGACGGTGCGGCGCGGGCCGCGGGCTTCCACGGTGCCGCGGACGAGGAGGAGTCCGCAGTGGAAGACGGTGTGGGCGACAGCGTCGTGGCTGTCTTCGAAGAAGGCGATGTCCAGGAGCCCGAAGCCGTCCTCCAGCGTCACGAAGATGACGCGTTTGCCCGAGGGGATCGGGGGTGTCTGGGTGGAGGCGCGTACGCCGGCGACGAGGACCTGCTGCCCGGGGTGCATGGCTTTGAGGTGGGCGGAGTCGGTGGCGCCGATCTCGCGCAGCAGCCGGTGGTGGTGGGTCATCAGGTGCTGGGACACGTCGATGCGCACGATGCTCAGTTCCGCGTCGAGTGTCTCGCGGCTGGTCATCTCGGGAAGCCCCGAAGGTTCGGCGGTGACGAGTTCGCCGTCGAGGGGCAGTTGCCCGGTGGCGGGCCGGGCCAGGGTGTGGCGGTGGAGCTCGGAGACCTGGAGGAGGAGGTCGCGGCGGGTGAGCGGTCCTCGTAGCGGGTCGAGGGCGCCGATCTGGATGAGACGCTCGGCGATCGGCAGGGCGGGGCGGGCCCGCTGCCACAGGTCTTGGAGGCCGTTGTAGGGCTGGCCGACGGCGATCCGGGCGACCTGGTCCTCAGCGATCCCCTTCACCGAGGCCAGCGACATCCGCACCGCCCACACGCCGGAGTCGGTCTGCTCGATGCGGTAGTCGGCTCGGGAGCGGTTGATGTCGACGGGCAGGACGGGGACGCCGTGGCGGCGGGCGTCGGAGATGATCACGCGGGCCGGCCACATCCCGGGGTCGTGCTCCAGCAGTCCGGCGTAGAGGGCCGCGGGGTGGTGGGCCTTGAGCCAGGCGGACTGGAGTGCGGGGACGGCGAAGGCGACGGCGTGTGCGCGGCAGAAGCCGTACGCGCCGAACGAGGCGACGATCTCCCAGACCTCGTTGAGGACCGCGGCGGTGTAGCCGCGGGCGCCTGCCTCCTGCCTGAACCAGGCCTCCACCCGGGGCAGTCGGTCCGGGTCGGCGAGGGCTCGGCGGGCGAGGTCGCCGAGCGCGCGGTCGCAGCCGGTCAGGATCGACAGCATGCCGATGATCTGTTCGTGCCAGATGGTCACGCCGTAGGTGTCGGCGAGGACGGGTTCGAGGTCGGGGTGGGGGTAGTGGGGAGCGGCGCCGTGGCGGGCGGCGATGTAGAGGGCGGGCATGCCGCCCTTGACCGGGCCCGGCCGGAACAGGCTGATGTCGGCGATGACGTCCTGGACGTCACGTGGCTGGAGTCGGCCGACCAAGTCCTGCTGGCCAGGGCTCTCCAGCTGGAACATGCCCACCGTGTCCGACGCCCTGATCAGGTCGAAGGCGTCCGGGTCGCCGAGTGGGACGTGGTCGGGGTTGTCGAGGTCGAGTTGGCGGCCGGTGGTGCGGCGGATCTCGGCGACGGCGTGCGCCATCGCCGACTGCATCCGCACGCCCAGGACGTCCAGCTTCACCAGCCCGAGGTCCTCGACGTCGTGCTTGTCGGCCTGGACCATGGGGTACTGGCCGCCCGGGGTCGGCTGGACTGGGAGCCGGTCGAGGAGGGAGGCGTTGGGAGATGATGACGCCGCAGGGGTGCATGGCGTAGCCGCGCGGCAGGGCGTCCAGGCCCTCGGCGAGCTCCCACAGCGGCCCGTACGAGTCGGCCTCCGCGGCGAGCCGCTTGAGCTCGGGCAGGGTGGTGAGGGCGTCGCGGATGTCGCAGGCCCGGATGTGCGGAAAGCTTTTGGCGACCATGTCGACGGCCTGCGGCGCCAGGCCGAGGGCGAGGCCCGTGTCCCGAAGGGCGTGGCGGGCCCGGTAGGTCTCCGGCACGAACTCGGTGACGCAGGAGCGGAGCTCGGGGTGGGTGTAGCCGGCGGCGTGGAGGTGGCGGGCCTGGGCAGGGCCCGCGCCGAGGGTCATGACGGCGATGTGCTGGTGCGGGTACTGGCGCTCGGGGCCCCCGGTGGCGATGTATCCCCCGCCAACGTCCGGCTGTTCGCCAGCGGCAGCAAGAGTGAGGCGCTGCGGGGTCAGGCCGATGGCGAAGGCAAGGACGCCGTGTGCCGCCTCGTGGATCGCGGCGGAGTGCCACAGCACATCTTCCGGGAGCTTCGCCACGCACCACATGTCCGCCGGATGCCAGGGACTGGCGCCGGCATAGAGGGTGCTGGGCGTGAGGCTGCGGATGCGGTCGTGGACCTGGCGGTGGATCGCGTCGAGGCGCGGGCCGTCCAGATCGGTAAACTCCTGGAGGGACCTGGGCGCCCGCTCCATGGTCCGTGTCCGCCGAGTACGGCGTCGCCGAGCTTGGTCCAGGTGATGTGTCGGGCATCGTGGGACTGCGCGACGAGCGTGAGCCGGGTCACCGGCAGCGTCACCGGCCCGACGGGGAGATCGGAGAGCAGCGCCTTCATCGCCAGGCGGTCCGGCCGCACCTCCCCGGCGACGCCGTAGGCGAGCGAGGCATGAGGGAAGTACACCGGGGGCCGGAGCGGAAAGCGGGCGCCGGTGACCTCGGCGTCGATCCGGGTCGTCAGCTCCCACAGCCGCCGGGCCGACTCCCCCGGATGCGCCGACAGTTCGAGAGCGACCCGGCCGGCCTCTGGGCGTCCGTAGGCCAGTTCGAACGGCGCGATGGCAGCGGCCTCCACACGGACACGGGCGAGGACCGTGTCGAGCTCCCCCGTCCGGTACTCCGCTACCGGCCCGCCGCGCATCACTGTGGTGTGCACCCAGCGCGCCTGCACGGCGGCCAGGCCCGGCTGGTCGGTCAGCTTCCTGTTGTAGGTTCACATTCCTCGTGGCCCTTCGCGCTGTCCTGGCCTGTGGTTCTTTGATTTATCTCAGTCGAGGCCAACAGGGAATTGCCTCATGTTCTTGGCCTCTGTTCGCCGGTCCAGAGGGTCAGTAGCGGCACCTCTACTGCGGCGACACTCCGGGACTGGGGCTTGCCTCAAGGCGACCGGCGTACGGCCTCGCAGTCGGCGTCGCCACGCAGCGTGCGGATCGCTGCGGCGATCGGGTGTCTCGGCAGTGTGGCGTCAGCCCGTTTCGGTGTCTGTCCCTTGTCATGGACAAGGTGAGGGGCAATACGCGTGGTGGATGGTTAAGTCGGATCGCGCACAGGCGCGCGGCCAGACAACGGCGCCGCAGCCGCGGTGCGGGCACGCACAGTCCCAGCAGCTTCGGTCGGTCTCAATGGCTAGTGCTCACGGCGGCCACCCTGCCCGGCCTGGCCGCAGTGGTGGCGCTGCTGTTCACCTGGAGGGAAGTACGGGTCGCCGAACAGGGACAGCTCACCAGCCGGTTCAATGACGCGATCACCAACCTCGGGTCGCAGTCGTTGGACGTGCGCTTCGGGGGTATTTACGCGCTGGAGCGCATCATGCAGGACTCACCTCGCGATCAGCCCAGGATCGTCTCGGTCCTGTCGGCATACGTACGACGCCACGCACCCGTTCCGGCAAGCGGCTTCGCGAAGGAGGACACCGAGGAGACACTCAAGCGCCGCTCGTCCACTGACGTGGCGGCCGTAATGAACGTGCTGGCCCACCGCCCACCCCGCTACGACAGAGGTGCGCAGCTCGACTGGAACCGATCAGACCTCCGGGGCCTGACGCTGGGCACCTGGGAACTCAGAGACATTGCAAAACTCCCCAAGGGCGGCGAACTTCCCAGCACCCGTTCCTCATTCAGCTACGCGAACATGGAAGGTGCAGACCTGCGCGGCGCAGCGCTCCCGGGAGTAGACCTGCGCGGCGCGTTCGCCAGCGGGGCCAACCTGAGCGGAGCAACACTCCTGCGCACAAGCCTGACCGGTGCCCACCTGGACGGAGCAGACCTGACCCGCGCGAATCTTCTTGATACGGATCTGACCGGTGCAGATCTCAGCAACACGGCCTTGCACGACGCTGTACTGGGGGCAACCGAGTTTGTCGAGGGCGGCTGCCGCACGAGTGGCTGCAGGCTGGTCGCGCCATTCCCCACCAAGCCGTCCAATCTCACCAATGCGGTGCTCTGGGGTGCGGATCTCAAAGGTGCAAGCCTTACGGGAACGAACCTGACCGGGGCGATCCTGGTTGATGCCAACCTGACGGGCACGTACTTGGCCGGAGCGAATCTGCACGGCGCGAAGCTCAGCGCAGACGACAAGTCCCTGCTCGAAATCATCGCTGGCGCCATCAGAGGCAGCGCGAATCTGGCGAACGCCAACCTGACCGGCGCCGACCTAACGGACGCTGACTTGCGCGGTGTGAACCTGACCGCAGCAAACCTCACCAACGCCGATCTGCGAGGGGCACAGCTGACCGGAGCCAAGCTCACCAGAGCCAAGATCAACGGGGCGCGCGGACTACCGCCCTCACCTGACCCGGACTGATCTGGTAGGCACCAGCCACATCACACCCCACGACCGAAGCAAACGCCGCCGCTCAGAGCTCAGTGCAGTGAGAATCTGCCGACGCCAATGAGATCGAGTGTGAATCCGCCGACTTCAACGCGACAGGCAAACGCATCCGTCTCATTTCGGTGGCCCATGGGCAAGACAGGGGCCACCCGAAATGAAAAGGGTCATTCATTTTGGGAACCTACACCTGTACGGGCCCGCCAACTGCTCCTCCACAGCCAGAGGGTCGTGAAGGATGTGCCAGTGGAGGTCAGCTTGCCCGACCGGCCAGGGTATGGCCCGGGTGAGGACCCCGGCGAAGAAGTCGTCCATGCACCGCACCGTACGAGGTGCGGCCTTGATGATGGGGCCGAACCCCGGAACCGGGCCGCCCTCCGGCCATTGCCCGTGGCATCTCGGAGCAGACCTCTTCCTCTCGGCTATCGCGTGAGAAAGAGGTGTCATTTTCAGGGACGGGCAAGGCAGTGGAGTTCGACGTGGAGAGCGGCCGCCTGGACGTCGTCCCCGACGCCCCGGCCTGCGGCACGCAACTGCGCTGGAGCGCGCCGAAGCTGATCGCGGCGGCCAACAAGAAGGTGCCCGGCGCACACGTCCGCTCCCTGCACGTCCTGGCCCCCGCAGCCATGAAGACCGGCCCCGCCACGGCGGCCGCTGTGGCGGGGCCGCAGCCGGCCAGCGCCGCACCGGTGGAGCGCCGGACGCCGCCGGAGGGCTACCGCCGCGCGATCGAAGCACACCGCCCGGCTGCGCCCCAGTCCCGGGTGGACCCGCACATCGCGGAGGCGGTCGAGCGACAGAACCGGGCGATGCGCGAGCTGTCCCGCAGAGCGTTCCCCGAGCCCGACGGTATCCCCGCCGATGCGCCAGCCCCGATCGACCAAGCCCTCGTCCAGCGCCGCCGCCAGGCTGCGGCAACCGAGGCCGCTGCCCTGCACCGGGCCCGAGCCGAACGTGCCCAGCGGTCCGGGGCCGCAGTCATCCTTCCGCAGGCCGCTGCGCTGCGGTCAACGGCGTGACCGGCACCAGGGCGGCTGGGAAGGGGAAGCACGGACCCGCTGCGGCTGAATCCCTATGGATGCGAGGGCAGTTCACGCCCTGCCGCGAGGCCGGACCGGTGGCTATGCTGCCGCGCGAAGACCGGAATCCCCAAGACCTCACTCCACCGCTACCTTGCGGAGGCAGCCTCCGCCGCCGCGTCGTCCGGAGACTCATAATGACCTTGGCTCCTGACCCGCAGCAGGTCGCGGCCGGGGCAGGAATGTTCGAGACGGGGGAGGCGTAGCAGTGCGAGACCAGCTCCTTGGGGGCCGTTACCGGCCGGTGCGACAGCTCGGCGAAGGCGGAATGGGCCAGGTATTTGAGGCACAGGACGAAACGCTGGGTCGGCCTGTCGCAATCAAGGTGATCTCCCTGCTCGCAGGTGGCGGAAGCCGTGGCGACGAGGCACGCGCCAGGTTCCTCCGCGAGGCACGGATCACCGCCCGCTTGCAGCACCCCAACATCGTGACCATCCACGACCTCGGCGAGACCGACACAGGGGACAACAAGGTCCCGTTCCTGGTGATGGAGCTGGTGCGAGGCGAGGGCCTGGACGCAAAGCTACGCCGAGGCGTCGTCACCTTGCCGGACGCGGCCCGATGGGGCGCGCAGATAGCCGACGCACTTGCTGACGCGCACGACGCCGGAATCATGCACCGGGACATCAAGCCGTCCAACATCCTCATCACGCCTTCCGGCAACGTGAAGGTCCTCGACTTCGGCATTGCGAGGGCGGCCGACCCCTACGCGACCGCGGATCGCCTCACCCAGACCGGGTTCATCGTGGGCACCCCCCCGTACATGGCACCCGAACAAGCACGCGGCTTCCCAGAACCGCGCAGCGACCTGTACGCACTCGGCTGCCTGCTCTTCGAGCTGATCACAGGCCGGCTGCCATTCCAGGCACCCGACACCGTGGGCTACCTCTCGGCACACCTCACCCAGGAACCCCCCACCCCCAGCTCGGTGTCCATGGGCATCCCATCCGCCTGGGACGAACTCGTGCTGACCCTGCTGCAAAAGGACCCCGACCAGCGGTACCCGAACGCCGCCGACCTCGCCCAGGCCCTGCGGCAACTCGACCACGTACCTGAGCCCACGCCATCAACAGGCGAGTCCACCCCACCCCCCACCGTGCCAGCCATGACTCCGCTCCGGCATGTCTACGGCGACGCCCCGAGACGCATCGCGCTCGCCATGCACGCTCTGCTCGCCAAACGCACCACGGAAACCGTCACCCACCAGGCGACGCTGCTGGATCATCTCCCCAAGGTCGCTTCGCCTACGTCGCCGCCCCTGACGGACGTTGCCGAGAAAACCGCGCCGCAGAGGCGCCACGCCCTGTCACGGCGCGGGTTCGTCGCAGGAGCGCTCGGAGTGGCCGGCGCCGCAGCGGCCGGCGGCGGCGCCTGGAGCCTCTGGCCGGAAGCGGGCACGAAGAGCGACGCGCTGACCGGCGACTTCACCACCGGAATCGCGTTCAGCCGCGACGGCCGCACGCTTGTCTCGGTTCATCACGACATGCTCCGGCTCTGGGACGTGGACTCCCGAAAGCTACTGGCCAAGGCTGAGGGAGACCACGGCGACGAAGCCCGGCCGGTGGCTCACCCTGACGGCCACACGTTCGCCCTTACCGCCCGCAGTCGTGACCGCATCACCCTGCACGACATGCGCACCGGCGGCGTTGCGGACGCCGCGTACGGGTTCTCCAACCACAAAGACCTGTCGCACTACGCATTCGACCCCGACATCTCGTGCATCGCGATCAGCCCGAACGGCGCACTCATCGCCATCGGCACGGTCGTTGACGGCCCTGTGCTCGCGGACATCGCCAGCCGCAAAGTCGTCGCCCACCTGATCCCGGAGGAGCTCCCCGGCAACCGCGCGGTGCGAGGCGTGACCGAGATGGCGTTCAGCCCCGACGGCAACCGCCTCGCCATCGCAGGCGACATGGCTCCCCAGGACAAGGACTGGATCGCCATGGAGGAGTACGGCTGCGCGCTGTGGGATGTGGCCGAACGTCGCCCGCTGTTCAAACTCCTCGCCGAGGTGACCTATGCGGTGGCGTACAGCCCGGGCGGGGACGCCGTCGCCACCGCGGGGGAGACGGGCGTGCGGCTGTGGGACGCGGGCACCGGCGCCATGAAGGCAACGATCATCGGAGAGCGGACCAACGCGGTGGCGTTCAGCCCGGACGGCAAGACACTGCTGACCGGCGGGCTGACCGGCGCACGACTGTGGGACGTCGGCACCAGTCGCCTCACCCTCGCGCTGTCCGGCAACGAGTTCCACCGAGTGGCGTTCAGCCCCGACGGCAAGGCCGTCGCAAGCGCCGCGTATGAATGCCGTCTGTGGCGGCTCGATGACGTTTCACGCGATACCCGGTCGGCGACGCCACGGACGTGAGAGACCACAGGCCAACCCACGCGCAGCCGACTGTGGCCATCCGTGCAACCGACTAACTGATCGTTTCAGAATGACGTTCGTAGGCGGCGGAGACATATGAGGCTGCAGGCCAGTTCAAGCAGGCCCTGGTGGAGGTCGGCGCGTCGTTCGTAGCGGATGCGTAGTCGTTTGAACTGGTGCAGCCACGCGAAGGCGCGCTCGACCACCCAGCGCACTTTGCCCAAACCGGAACCGTGGGCGACGCCACGTCGGGCGATCATGGGTTTGATGCCGCGCTTCCACAGCAAGCGGCGGTACTTGTCGAAGTCATAGCCCCGGTCGGCATACAACCGTCGGGGCCTGTGGCGGGGGCGTCCGCGGAGCCCCCGAATCGTTGGAATGGCATCCAAGAGCGGCAGGAGCTGGGTGACGTCGTGTCGGTTGCCACCCGTGAGCGTAACCGCGAGCGGGGTTCCCCAGCGGTCGACGATCAGGTGGTGCTTGGAGCCAGAACGGGCACGGTCGACCGGTGAGGGGCCAACAAGATCCCCCCTTTGAGAGCCCGGATGTGCGATCCGTCCACGGAGCAGTCGTCCAGCTCCAGCAGACCCCCGCGTCGAAGCTCGGTCAGCAGCGCGGCATGCAGGCGCGACCAGACACCCGCCTCGGTCCAGTCCCGCAGCCGACGCCAGGCCGTCACACCGGAGCAGCCCACGGATTCCGTCGGAACGTCGCGCCAGGCGACACCGGCTCGCAGCACGTACAGCACGCCGGCGAGTGCCACTCGATCGGGAACGCGCAGGCGCCCGGGGTGGCGACGTCGTCGTTCGGGAGTGGGCGGCAGCAGCGGGGCCACGCGCTCCCACAGATCGTCCGGAACAAGATCAGTACGCACCCGGACACCTTGCCCACCGTAACCGCCAACGGCAAGACCCGCGGCTTGACTTGGCCCAGAAAGTGCCTGCGAGGTGGCGGCCGCGAGCCAGATCAGTTCAGCGACGGCGGGACCCAGGCGTGGTGACGCAGGATCATATGTATGGCGACCCGGGACGGTGTCAGTCGCATCGCCGTGTTCCGCAGGGTGACGGCCAGCGGGTGGGACAGTTGCTGACCCATTTTCCCGGCCTGCCGGGCGGCCACTGCGACGGCCTGGCTCCGTGGCCGGCGCTCGGCGTCGTAGCGGGCGAGCGCGGCCTCGACGGTGGACTCGGCATCGAGGGCGGCGCCCAGAGTGACCGCGTCCTCCAGGGCCTGGCAGGCGCCCTGTCCCAGGTTGGGGGTCATTGCATGGGCCGCGTCGCCGAGCAGCGCGATCCGACCGACCACGTATGAAGGGAGAGGCGTGCGGAGTTCGTTCACGTCGTGATGCAACACCGCCTCGGGCCGGGTCGCGTCGAGCAGCGCGGGGATCGGGGCGTGCCAGGTGTGGAATCGTCGGCGCAGTTCGGTCAGCGGGTCGGCGAACCGCGTACCGGCGGGGAGGCTGAGGACGGCGTGCCACTCGGCCCTCCCGTCCAGGAGAGCGATGTGTCCGAACTCCGCGCCCCGGCCCCAGGTCAGCTCGAAGTCGGTACGCAGATCGACCGCGTGCTCGGTGATCGCCCGCAACACCGTCGAGCCGCTGTGGACCGGGCCGGGGTGCTCTGGGAAGAGTTGGCCGCGGACTGTGCTGCCGATACCGTCGGCCGCCACTACCAGATCGGCCTCCAGGACCGTGGTGCTGTAGCCGACGTGAACCGTCTCCGGGCCGACCTGCTCGACCGTTGCCGCCTTGGAGCCGATCGCCAGTGCCCCGGCGGGCAATGCTTCGCGTAGCAGTCGGTGCAAGGTGGAACGGGGGATGCCCATGATCGGCGTGCCCACCGCCTTCTCCAGTGCCGCGCCGTCCATCCGGGCCAGCCAGCCACCCCGGGGCGTCCGGGTGCCGCCGCTGTACTGGCCTCGCGACGCGTCCCGAACCGCCCCGCCGACCCCGAGTTCGTCCAATGCCCGCAGGCCGTTGGCAGCCAATGAAATGCCTGCCCCCGCGTCCTCAAGCAGGGACGAACGCTCAAGGACCGTCACGTCCCAGCCAATGCGGTGCAGGCCGATTGCGGCGGCCAGCCCGCCAATTCCCCCTCCGACTACCACTGCTGTGTTGCCCACGGCGGAGCCTCCTTCTTCTACATTTGTAGAAACCGACTCTATCCCGAGTCTCTACGGGTGTAGAAAGGGGTCATGGCTTCGGATCGGCGCACCCTTCTTGCAGATGCAGCTCTCGACGTCCTCGCGGAGGAAGGGATGCGCTGCCTGACCCACCGTGCGGTCGACCGCAGAGCAGCCATGCCGCCCGGCACCACCTCGGCCTACTTCCGCACCCGCGCCGCTCTGCTGACCGGACTCGTCGTCCACCTGGTCCAACTCGACCAGGCGGAACTTCACACGACGGCCGACGAGCTTCCGCCCCTGCGTACCGTCGAGGAACTGGTGGACGGCATGGTGACGCTCACCCGACAGCGACTCACCGGCGAGGGCCGCCGGCGCTCGCTCGCCCGCCACGCGTGCACCGTCGAAAGCGTGCGCGACAAAGAGCTGCGCGAGATCCTCGTGCCCCGGGAGAACGCCGGGCGCGAGGCCGTCCGGCTGTTCCTCGTCAAGCACGGCGTAACCGACGTCGAGAACCGCACTCACACGCTGCTGACCTGCATCGACGGACTGATCTTCGACCGACTGGTGAACGGCGGCGAAGTACCGCGCGAAGCCCTCGAAGGACTGGTCGCCGCCGCGCTGCGTTAGGCCCCAGGCGTCCACGGTCCCGCTCGAAACAGCTGGCAGCCATAGCTGTCTCCGCCGCCTACGAACCTCATTCTGAAACGATCAGTTAGTCCGAGCTGCCTGCGGTACGGCCCATTACGGTGCGCAATCGCTCACCGCGACCGGCTAACCCCCTGCGGTCCACCTCCAGCGCTCAGCGCCAACGGGCTTGTAGGCCGTTCAGGCAGGGCATGGGGGTATGGCTGTGGGGTCTCACTGTGCTTCCCGGGGACGGGCTCTGCGGCGACGCAAGAGCCTGACGGTCAGGTATCCGGCGGCGCCGAGCAGGGCTGTGACGGCGACGATTCCGGCAGTCACCCATTTCCAGCCGATGACGGCTGCGATGACGAGGGGGTCGTTGGGGTTGGTGCCCTTGTACTGAAGCGGGGTCAGCCGTTCCAGGCCCGGGTCGGAGCCGTCGAACCGCACCGGGCCCCATGCCTTGCGGGCTTGCGGATAGGGGTCGTTCTCGATCTTGACCTGGCGGTCCAGGATGAGCGTGGGTCGCTGGTCGGTGTCGAAGCGGGGCCAGGTCAGGCCGGGGGCGCGGGGGGTGCCGTCGGTGGCGAAGGAGGTCCACAGCTGCTGCATGGTCGTGGACAGGGTGGTGTTGGCGGGATCGGTGCCGACCATCGTGTGGGCGCGGTCGCCGGTGAGGGTGCCGAACAGGAACGGGAGTTCGACGGCGTGCGGTGATCCCAGCTGGCCGTCCAGGTCAGGGGAGGTCACAGTCGCCAGGTACATATGGACGGGCACGCCGCGCCGGGACAGGGTCTCGGCCATGCGGATTGCCGGCATCCGGAACCCGACGTCACCGGTCAGCGCCATGCCGGTCTGGGCGTCGTCCAGGTCGGGGCGTTCGCGTTGGTAGGCGTCGATGACTTCCTGGTAGCGGTCGCCGACCAGGGACTTCAGCCACGGCCGGAAGTAGCGTTCCGGGAGTCGGTTCATCTCGGGAATGTAGTGCAGCCAGTAGCGGGCCTCGTCCAGGTTGGTGCCGATGATGACGGGCTTGGTGGGTCCCTCGGGGGAGGCGAGCCGCTGCATCGGCAGCTGAGGGATGAGGGTGCCGTCGACGACGGGGTGGAAGGCGGTGTCGGAGAACTGGGTGTCGTACAGCTTCTTCGCGCTGGCCTGGAGCTTGTCGGAGCTGAGCTCCAGCAGTTCCCTGGGGTGTGAGACCCCGGCCAGGCGGGTGAAGGAGGAGGTCACCTTCTGCGACCAGTCACGGGTGGCGATCGTGCCCGCCGTGCCGCTCTGCAGCACGGCCCGATCGTAGAGGCCGTCGGCGGAGGGAGTGCCCAGCAGCGCCGAGATGCTGATGGCGCCCGCGGATTCACCGACGACGGTGACGTTGCGCCCGTCGCCGCCGAGCGCGGCGGCGTTGGCCCGCACCCATCGCAGGGCGGCCATCTGGTCCAGCAGCCCGTTGTTCATGCTCTGGGCGTAGTCGCCGCCCAGTGAGCTGAGGTCCAGCCAGCCGAACGGCCCGACCCGGTACTGGATGGTCACCACGACCGCGCCGCGCCGCGCCAGGTTGGCCCCCTCGTACCAGGGGTCGCGCGCGGATCCGGAGGTAAAACCGCCGCCGTGGATGAACACGATCACCGGTTTGCGGCCCGACGTCGAGGGCGTCCACACGTTCAGCTTCAGGCAGTCTTCCGAGGTGGGCGTGCCCTTGGCCATCTCATGATCGTCCGGAGTCTGGATACAGGCCGGTCCGAAGCGCGAGGCGTCCAGCGGCGCGCTCCAAGGCGTCGGTGGCACGGGCGCCTTGAACCGCCGTTCCCCCGTCGGCGCCGCCGCGTACGGGATGCCCCGGAATACCGAAAGCCCGTGTTCACCGACCCCGCGTACCGGCCCGTGCGTGGTGGCTATCACTGGCTCCGCGTCCGTGCGTCGCTGTACGGGCCCTGTGGCCGCCTCGGCTGGAAGCGACATCCCCAGTAGCAATCCCGCTGCGGCCAGCGTAGTCGCCGTACGCGACGACGCCGTACGCCCGTCATGGCCGAAGCCTCGTCTTGCGCGCTTCCACAGCCACCGGCCGTTGCCCACGATGCCTCCGCTTCTCCTGGCGGGACCGGTCGGCCACCGCAGGATCAAGGCTGGCCTGGTATCGTATTTATTGTCAAACATGACTAACAATTGGGGTGTATCCAGTGAGCGCCGAGAAGAGACGTGTGGGACGGCCCAGCAAGGCCGCTGTGCGCGCCGATCAGATCCTGGATGCCTTCACCCGCTGCGTGGCCCGCTTCGGTCTGGAAGGCGCCACACTCCAGCATGTCGCGGACGAAGCGGGCCTGGCCCGCGGGCACATCCGCCACTACGTCGGCAACCGCGACGAACTCCGCGACCTGTTCGAGCAGCGGATCATCAGCAGATTCACCGACCGTGCTACGGCTCTCGCTTCGCAGAGCGCCGCCGGGCGAAACGCCGAGGCCCTCGTGCACTACTTCTTCGGTGACGAGCTGGCGCCCGATGATGACAGCGCCGCCATTGACGCCCTCCTTGCCGCCGCCCGATTCGACGACGACCTACGCGAACGAATCCGCGCCGTCTACGCCAATCTCGAAAAAATCCTTGCCACCGCGCTTGCCGAGGACCATCCCGGCCGTCCTGCCACCGTCTATGAGAACGCCGCCTACCAAGTTCTCGCCCTCGCCTACGGCCACTGGACTTTCACAGAGATGGGCTTCCCTCCCGCCCGAAACGCCCCAGCCCTCGATCTCGCCCTCAGAGTGGTCAAGGGCGTCGCAGACACCCCCAACAAGGCTGGCCCTTGACGCCAGCGGGCGCCTCACGTGCTCCGTCAGTGCCCCTTCTCATTGCATCTTTGCCGGTAGCCCACGCCGTGACCTGGACGGATGCAAGGAAGGGCGAGACGGCCCTGCTTCTCGATCGCACCTTCCGTTGTCGCTCAGGCTGGGAATCGCGGCGGCGCCTCACTCCTGGTTGTCGCTGATGTTGACTCCAAGACCGGGCATCCGTGCACCTCGCGCACGGTGAATCTCGCAAATGAACATCTGTGAGAGCTCCGCGAGAGCCCCGGGAGCGATCACGTTTCCGCAGGTCACCATTCGCAAAAGTCCTCTCGAAACCGACGTGTTGTGCGAGGCACTTCTGAGAGACTGCCGCCATGGATCTCGGGCCTGATCAGGCCGCATTGGCGGTAGAACGTCACGGCTGCCCGAACTGTGACGCGCCCGCCGGCAGCGCCTACCGTACCCGGGGCGGCAAGACCGCCGCGAAGTACCACGCCCCCCGCTTCGTCCTCGTCCCCGCGCTCCGCGAGGAACTGGAGATCCCCGTCCCCGCCGACCGGCACCCCGGCCGCGCGTGGAAGCAGGGCCCCGCGCTCGCGATCGTGCCCGCGCCCCGCACCGAGCGACCGGTGAGGATCGGGTACGCGAGGACGTCAACGGCCCGGCAGGAGCTGGCGAGCCAGCTCGAAGCCCTGCACCGGGCGGAGTGCCACAAGGTCTTCAAGGAGCAGATCAGCACCCGGGTGAAGGTGCAGCCTGAGCTGGAGAAGGCGCTCGCCCTGGCCCCCCAGTTCAAGGAGGCCGCGCCCGAGACGCCGGTCATCTTCACCGTCCACGAGCTCAAGCGGCTCGCGCGCAACGCCGCCGAGCTGATGACGCTGTCCGCCGAGCTCCAGGCCGGCGACATCCAGCTCGAACTCCTCACCGGCCCGCTCACCGGGATCTACGACCCCACCGGCATGGGCGCCATGTTCTTCACCGTGCTCCCGTGGCCGGGCAGATCGAGCGCAACTACATCCGGGAGAAGACCCTCGAAGGGCAGGTCTCTGCGGCGGCCAAGGGCAACCACGGCGGACGGCCGAAGGTCATCGACGACGACATGCTCACCTTCGCCGTCGCGCTGAAGAACAAGGGCGTCCCCGTTCTGGGGATCACGAAGAAGCTGGTCATCAAGACGGGAAAGAACGCGGGCAAGAACCCCTCGGTCGCCTCGCTCTACCGGGCGCTCGCTGAGACCGAGGACGCCGCGGCGGACGATGACCTGCCGCTCCGCCCCAAGCCCGTCCGCATGCGCCGACCGGAAGACCCGCTCACCCCGAAGAGATCGACCTCCGCCAGCGCCTCCAGACCCAGCCCCACCCGAACGCCGGAGGCGCCCGTGGATGACTTGGCGACCGTACGCACGCAGGAGTACGCGAAGGTGTACGACGAACTTCTCGGTGCCGCCGCCCGACTCAACATGCTGCGACGCCTGGAAGGCGGGGGCGTCGACCCCCACGCGACCGCGGCCGTGCACGCGCTGCGGTTCGCCGCCACCATCCTCTGGCCAGCAGTCCCGAACACCCCGCCGCCCGGCTACCGCCATGACAGCGAGCGCCTGCTCCAGCTCGCCGCCAACTGGCGCGAGGCAGCACTGAAACTCGGCGAGTTCGCCCCACCGCCTCCTGTCCTGCGGCTCGTCAGCGACACGGCGCCACCCTCGTAGCTCACCGATCCGACATCAAGATCGATCTCACCGATACTGGCTGTTCCGTTGGTCCCCAAGGCCGTACTCCACCAACGACCCCCTGGACTGGGTCCACCACGCCTTCATCGACCTCCTCTGGGCCGAATGGCAAGCGCGCAACCCCAGCCTCGCCAACACCTACAAGGGTTCGACGCACTCGCTTCTCCCTCCCTTCGGCGTCACCGTCGCCTCCACCCTCAACGCCCGCACCCTCGGCTACGTATACCCCCGATGGAGCGGCTCCTCCAGCGGGGCCTGACCGGTTGCCCCGGCGTGGAGGAGTAGACGGGCAGCAGAGCGGCACCCGGTCCCGCGTCTTGCGAAGGGACTCACCGGGCACGTGCCTGGTGCTCCGACTGCCATGAGTGACTCCCGAACTCATGGACATTGACCATGGCCGCAGCACGCGAAGTGACGCCCGAATGTCCTTTGCCACTGAAGTCAGCCGTTTTGTCATTCAACCCAGTCGACGGGGGGCGTGTAATGACCCGAAGGGCGGCCGCTGTCACGGAGACGGGCTTGGCGTCACCAAGACTCCTCCCGTCCACGGCCGTATTCGGCCACCACGGTGCACAGACGCGTCTCAGGAATCGAGCACCGCAGCAACGGCCTCGATCTCGACGAGCTGGTCCTGGTAGCCGAGCACGGTGACGCCCATCAAGGTGCTGGGGACGTCATGGTCACCGAACGAGTCCCGTACCACCTCCCAGGCAGCCACCAGGTCCTCCCGCCGGGCCGACGCGACAAGGACCCTGGTGCTGATGATGTCCTCGAGGGATGCACCGGAGGCCGTGAGAGCAGCCCGCATGTTCTCGACAGCTTTCGCTGCCTGGCCCGCATAGTCCCCGACTGCTGCCATGGAGCCGTCATCGTTCAGCGGACACGCCCCGGCGAGAAAGATCAGCCGCGACTCGGCGGGCGCAGTGGCTGCGTAGGCGTACTCGGCGACGTCAGAGAGGGAGGCGGAGCGGATCAAAGTAATGGCACGAGCCACGGTCATCGAGGCCTTTCTCATCGGGTGTGGAGCCCGGACATCCTGCCCATGCCCTGCTGGTTCCCGCCTCCCCTTTTCCTCGTCGGCCCGCCACGCGACGACCGCCGGATGAGACCGACCGCGAGTCGACTGAGTTGGATGACATATCGACTGGATTCGCTGACAAAGGACAGAAGTCGTCAACAAACGACTCCCGCTCTGAGAACGGGAGTCGTTTGTCAACGGGTTCGGGGGTCGGTTCATCGCTCGCGCCCGTGATCAATGTCGATGAGCTTGGGAGTCACCGCCGCCTAGGCTTGAGCGGGGTGGGACGGAGAGCGTCAGATCGGGGCTGCGCGGCTTATTGGCTCTTCTCGGTGATCATGTTGATCAGGCCCTGAGCCGTGTTGTGCTCGGAGTCGATCCCCAGAACCGCTCCACCTTCGAAAGTGGTGACCTCGGTGCTGCGGCGGAACATGGCCTGCTCGTACTCGGTGAGTGCGGCCTCGATGTCGTCGGGGCGGGCAGCGAGGGCCTTGCCGAGTTCGGCGCCGTCGTACATGGCCAGGTTGGCGCCGTCGCCGTTCGGGGGCGCGAGGTGGGCGGCGTCGCCGAGCAGGGTGACCCCCGGCACCCGGTCCCACCGGTGCCCGGTCGGCAGAGCGTACTGGGGGCGCAGGACCGGCGCTGTGTCGCCGTCGGTGATGAGCGCGGTGAGTTCCGGTGCCCAGCCGTCGAACTCGCGCGCGATCCGGGCGGTGGCCGCGGCGGCATCGGTGAAGTCGATGGCGGCGAACCAGTCCTGTGGCCTGGTCAGCGCCACGTAGGTGTGCAGGGTGTCGCCGTTCTCCCGGTGAGCGAAGATCTCCTTGCCCGGCGAGGGCGCGATCAGCAACCCGCCACCAACCGCTTTCGCGGCGGCTGGGTGGCGGGTGTCGGCGTGGAACAGGTACGTCTCGACGACCGACGTGCCAGCGTACTCAGGTGTGGCGGTGGTGAGCAGTGGCCGTATCCGTGACCAGGCGCCGTCCGCGCCGACCAGCAGGCTGGTGACGACGGTGCCGCCGTCGTCGAACGTCACCTCGTGGCGGCCCCCGCCGAGGGCGCGGGTGCTGCCGGCCTTGTGCCCCCACCGGACGGTGCCGGCCGGGAGTGAGTCGAGCAAGATCTGTCGTAAGTCGCCGCGCTGCACCTCGGGGCGTCCGCCCATGCCGTCGTCGACCTTGTGGAGCAGGACGGTCCCGTCCGGGTCGAGGACCCGCGTCGCCTGTCGGCCCTCCAGGACGATGGCGTGGAACTCGTCCATCAGGCCGGCCGCCTTGAGGGCGAGCTGTCCGTTGTAGTCGTGGATGTCGAGCATCCCGCCTTGCGTGCGCGCCGTCGGGGAGGACTCCGCCTCGTAGACCGTGGCCGGGATTCCGTGAAGGTGCAGGACGCGGGCAAGAGTGAGTCCGCCGAGTCCGGCGCCGATGATCGTGACGGGCATGTGCATGGTGGCTCCTGGGGATCAGGGCCGCCCAGTGAGCTCCCGGCGGCCGTCTCTGGAACGGTGCCGGACCTCGCCGACAAGCCACCGACATCGAACCGGCAGCCGCCGATGGATGACCGACACCGCGCATCAGTCCCGACACGTACCCGGAATGGGGATCCACTCGGCATCCGGGTCGATCGTGCTCATGCTCTCGTTCTCGCATCGCTCCCCGAGCGACGAAGCCCGGCCTGCACGGAGGTACAACGAACGGCCCGACGGGCGCGGTGGCCAGCCGACATGATCCAGGATGCGTGAGCGAGGGGTGCCTCCCGTTCTCGGGTTCTGGCTCAACTTCTGTGGAGCCGCGCCGTGCGCGCTCGTACCCGCGCCGGAGAAACGCACTGACCTGCTGGTTTCCATCGTTCAGCGTTCCGATGAACTGAGCGTCGAGCCGTCACCACGGAAGTTGAGCCAGAGCCTGAATAAATCCCCACCGTTGCTCTTGGTTCCTCATGTGGACACGTCATCGGGGAGTGCCCGAGCCAGAGGCGAAGGTCAGGGCCGGATGTGCTTCAACGTGAATTCGGGCAGGGCATACGGGCCGGCCTGCGGAGCTGAGGGGTCGGCAGGGATGTCGGCGTCGGTGATGTGCGCTGCGTAGACCTCGGCGTTGTCGGAGGGCGTGTAGTCCAGTTCGGACTCTGCGGGAAGGTGCCAGAACCGGCGGGTGTTGGCCGAGACGGCGTACACCGTGGCGAACCGGGTGGAGAGCGGGGCGGTGAGCGCGGCCCGGCTGAAGCCGACGGCATCATGGGGGCTCAGCCACGTCGCGAGATGGCGGGCTTCGGTGGGCGTCTTCTCGAAGCTACCGATACGCAGGCAGATCACCGAGAGGCCGAATTTGTCTGCATAAAGCTGCCCCAGAGCCTCAACGGCTGCCTTGCTCACCCCGTACAGACCATCCGGGCGCACCGGATCCTGGGGACCGGTGAGATGCGCCGTGGGATAGAAACCGGTCACGCGATTGCTGCTGGCCAGCACCACCCGCGGAACGGCCGTGCGCCGGGCAGCTTCCAGGACGCTGTGAGTACCCAGCACATTGACTTCCAGAAGGTCGGGCAGAGGCGCCTCGTCCGGCAGCCCGCCCAGGTGGAGCACCGCGTCCGCGCCCGACAGCGCAGCCTCCACGGCGGGCGCCTCCCGCAGGTCGACCGTGTGGACCACCTCGTTGGCTGCCTCCTGCCGGATCGCAACGCGATCGAGCAGAACCAGCCGGCCCACCTCGCCGCGCAACGCCCGCCGCACCACCGAACCGATATTCCCGGCCGCACCGGTGATAACTACCGTTCCCAGCCCCATTGCGTCTCCTCCCGCTGACCTCGTCAACGCCCTGATCCGGGCAGACGATGATCCTCTCATCGCGAGTCATCGCGGCCAGTGTGGGGAACCAACGTGAGCACGTCTGGGGACGCCGTGAGCAGCGGGTGGGGATATTTTCAAGAAGCGCCATCAAACACGGGCTTGCCCAGGGTCGCCTCAGGCTTGCCCGCGCTGCCGGCGGAGGGGCTGGCTTGGTTGGTCAGGTGCGGCGCGAGAACCAGAGGCCGGTCTTCTGCTCGGGAACGACCTGCTCCGGCTCCGCCTCCGGCCCTTGCTCTTGTCGTCGGTGCTGGTCTGGCCAGGCTTGGCGCATGTCAGCTTCATGCCGCTGGTCGCAGTGCTCGCACAAGGACGCGTTGGCCTCTTGGCTGCTACTCCAGCCGACGCGCTCGACCGCCTCCCACCGCTCGTCGGTGAACTGAGTACCGCATTCGACACAGACAGGGCGGCGGGGGTAGCGCCGGAACTCGTACGACTCCCCACCACGACTCACTGGTTCGTGGTGCTCCTGCTTGCCGGCTGGTTGGCTTTCGTCGACGACAGCCCACTGCTTGCAGCCGTCGCACAGGCCCGGGTGACTGTCCGTCGGCCTCCCCCAGTCCCTCGTGCTGGCCGTCTCCCAGCGGTCGTCGGTGAACCTCACCCCACAGCCGGTGCAGACGGGGCGCTGGGCCTCACGCTCGGCGGCCTTCTTCGTCGCCTGCTCCACGGCCACCCGCCGCTGCTCTGCCTGGCGCTCCTCCAGGGCACGCCTGACCTCGTCCCGGGACCGGGCCTCGGCTGCCTCTCGGCGGGGATTGCCGACCGCTTCCCACAAGGACTGCGGGGCGCGCCGGCCGAAGCGGATGAACACCGGGCCGTGTGGGCCGTGCTCGCGCAGCTTGGGCAGGCTGGTGGCGATGATCGGGATCTTCCCGTCGTATTCGTGGAAGCCTCCCTCGTACCACTCGCCCTCCCACAGGTGCCGGGTGAGCTCGGCCAGGCGCTGGGCGGTGCGGATGGGGTCGCGCTGGCCTTCCCGGTTGAACACCAGCAGCACCGGCGGGTATGAGCTGTCGCCGGACCAGGTCTCCGGCGCTGTCCAGCGGGTGCGCCACATCGGACGTTCCTTGCCGTCGGTGTCCTTGGTCGTCCTGCGGAAGAACCGAGCGTACTTCTCCAGCTTGAGGGCGAGCTCCTCGGCGGTCATGTGGCAGTTGTCGACCTCGATGAACAGCAGCGGCATCTTGTCCTGCGGGGCGGTCAGGACGAGGTCGGCCTGGGCTCCGCCCTTGCCGGGCGCGTTCCAGGTACCGGTGGCGGGGAGCGGGACCTCGGTCCAGTACGAGGCGATCGTGCCGATGCCGCCGGGTGCGTCGACGACGGCCTGCGCGGCGGCCCGGACTTCGGCCGGGTCGTCGGCGAGCTTGGCCATGTCCGGCTTTGGGCGCAGCATGGCGATGACGGTCTCGTTGACGGCCATCGGGTGGGAGCCGCCGCTGGAGCCCGCGCCGCGGGCGGTGGAGCCCATCTCCGTCACCGGGCGGCGCAGCTCGTGGGAAGCGGCCTCCAGGCCCTTGAGCGTCAGGTTCCGCAGCCTGTCTCCCGTAGCCGTGGCACCGCCGGTCTCGGACTGGTTGTGCTTCCGCATGTCGGCGAGCGCGCCGTTGTGTGCGGCGGTCCGGGCGGTCTTCTGCTCGGAGGGAGTCTTCTTGTCGATGTGGCGGTGGTTCAGGTGCGGAGCGCTGATCCGCTGGATCTGATCGGCCGTCGCGACTTTCAGCGCTCCGAGCACGCGCAGCACATCCCCGCGCAGGCTGTTCGAGGATCCTGCCGGGTTGGTCACCCGCTTGCCCGTCATCAGTTCGCCCCCTTCGCCTTATTGGGCGACCGACGGCCGGCTGCACTGCGGACCAGTCCGGCCCGGGACGGCGTCCGCGCCGCCCCGGGGGCAACGGTCTTCTCACATACATCTAGGTGAGAAGAGGGTTGTGACGGCGCAATTTTGGCGCCGATTGCGGCTCTGACCTGGCGTTTTCCCTCCGCCTTGAGTACCGGGCACCCAAGTGGGTTCCCAAGGAGGTCTCCAAGCGCCCCCTCAAGGAGTCCGCTTCGGCTCACCCAGCCCGTGCGGGGCCGGTCCTGGCCCACCTCGGGGCGCCGGGCCAGGGGCTGCGGGCCGCCTGCCGGACGGCAGTGGATTGTCGCCATCGTCGTATCTCCTTCGCTTCCTTCACCACCCCACACCGGGGCAGTGAACCAGCAGGGTGCAAGGCCACCCCTTGACCGCTGTCTGAAGGCCGCCGTCAGAGGGCCGTGTCCAGGGGAAACACCGTGCCCGCCGAACCGGACAAGGGGTCAGCAGCCGGATTGGCTAGCCCGGTCGGCACCTGGTCAAGGGGGTGAGCAGCTTGGGCGACCGTCGAGTGCGGCGCCGGTCAAGGGGGTTCGATCGCCCCCCCTTGACCGAGCGGTTTGTCCGTTCCAGGAGGGAGGAGAAATCTCCGGCCGCTGCTGTCCACAGGCCCGCCGATTGACCCTGCTGGAAGACGTCGCCGTGACCCACTCGGTGGCCGTACGACAGGAGCCTTCGATGCACGAGAACATGCCGATCAACCGCGCGCTGTCCCCGGCACAGGTACAGCTCGCATTCGACTACGTACTGGCGGTCGACGCCCGCGACGACGACGCGGTGGACCAGCTCGCGATCGAGCTCCTCCCCCACCCCGGCCTGCTGGTCGCCATCGCCGAGGAACTCATCTTCCCGGTGACCGCGCTGCCCGACGACGTCGGCGACATCAACGCCGACTCCTTTGTCCTGGCCGAACTCGGCGTCCTCTTCATGACGGCGATCCACATGTGGGCCCACGACTGCCCCGCCAGCGCGGCGCCGACCATCGCCCGCTCCATCGCGTACTTCGTCGCCCAGATCTTCATCATCGACCCGGAGGACGTGGCCCCCGCACTGGAGGTGATACGCGACAGGCGCCTGGAACTCGCCCGCGCGGTGCACACGACCAGCGCGCACCGGTAGCCGCACACCGACCACCGGGTGGATGTGCGCGTGCAGCTCGCATCCACCCACCCGGTCGTCGCCACTCGGTGGCCTCCACTCAATCCGATGGCGACCACCCGGTGGCCTCCACCCGAAGGACATCCACCCGGTGCATGATGCGCACCGCTGATGGCCGGCGCGTGAAAGTGGTACGCATCGGGTGGGCTCGGTGCAGCGCGTTTCCCCTTGACACGGGCCTGTGTCAAGGGGAAACGCGGCAGGGTACGCCAGGGTGGATGAACGGCATCGTCCCGGAGATGTCGTGCATCGTCATCGCGATGCCGTGCACTCCGGGACGATGCCGAGCATCCATGCGGAGAGTGCACGACATCGTCGGTGGACACCGTCTGCATCGAGTGCACCGCACCGGATGCACTCAGCGGCCGGCTCCTGGCCCGTGATGTCGGTCCGGCTGCTGCGGGCGGTGCGCCCGCTGGTCGTCCTCGCGCACCGGGTTCGGTGCGGGGGCGTCCTCTGGGTCGGCGAACTTCTTCGTCCTCGTACGGGCTCCGTCGCCGGCCTTCGTGAAGGCGTCCGTCAAGCGGCGCAGCTGCTCGGCGGTGAAGTCCAGGGCTTCGACGTCTGTCCGCGATGCCTTCAGGACCCGCAGCGCCGCCACGTCGAATGCCGGCTGGGGCTCGTCCTCCGGCTCCGGGCGGTCGGGGCCTGGGTCCTGGCCCGCGATCAGAAGCTCGGGCATCGCCGCTTGCTGGTGTGCGGCAACGTCGTACGCCTGGCCCCGCACGACGGTGGTGCGCAGCTTCCCCCGCACCGCCGCTCCGGCGAGCACCGCACGGTCGTAGCTCAACGGGACGCGGGGAATCTCCCACTCCCCCGCCCCCTGGCCCGGCGGCCGGGGTGCGGCCAGGGAGAAGGAACCCTGGTCGGCCGGTGCGTCCGAGTTGGCCAGGACCGGTACGCCGGAGTCGGCCGGGGGCAGTCGGCCCGGGTCAGGCACGGGGGTCGGTGGGCGCCGGGCGGATACGAGATCGGACAGCGCCCACCGGGCGGTGTAGAGCCGGTAGTCCGACAGCAGGCCGCGTACGGTCTTCGGCTCGCTGATGTCCAGGCAGTACGTGGAGATGGCGGCGCGCACGATGTCCTCATCCAGGCCGGGCTCGCGGCGGCGGCCGCGCAGGACCAGGGCGAGGTGACGGCGGGCTTCGGCGAGCAGGTGCCGGCGGTGGAACCGGCCGCCGCCGTTCATCACGAACACCACCGCCGCGACGTCCACGGCCGCCAGGGCGACGTCGACAATCGCCGCGACCCGGGCCCGGATCGCGGCTGCTGCGGCGCGGGCGCGCTCGAGGAGTGAGTTGATGACGTCGGCGGCCACCTTGGAGGTGGCTATCGCGCACTGCTTCCAGTCGGCGCGCAGTTGCGCGAGCGACCGGGCCTTCGGCTTGGGCGGGCGGGTCTTGTGGGCGGCCATCCGCATCAGTTCCACCCGGGCCCGCTCAGAGACCGCAGGCAGGTACTTCAGCTCGCCGTCGTCGTCGACGGCGGTGACGTACTCGGTCTCCAACTCGGTGAGGCAGGCGGCGATCTGCTCGCCGCGCATCGCGGTCCAGCCGATCAGCTCGTGCGGCACCCCGGCAATCTCCATAACGGGCCGGCGCCCGGCAGTGACGGTGCGCGGCTGGGTCGCCAGCCCCAGCGCCTCACAGACCTCAGCGGCCACGATCTCGTTGTAGAGCGAGGACGCGGCGACCGTGTTCTCGAACATGACCTCCGAATGGATCGACCCCCACGTCCCGTCCAGGCGCTGCCCCTTCACGGACAGCAGCAGGTGGTCATGGAGGAGAGGCATCCCTGAGCGTGCTTCGTAGTGGCGGAAGCGGGCCGCGACCAGACCGCCGGGCGGCCGGACCTTGTAGATGCCGTCCTTGCCGTACCGGATGACCGCGACCTCGTCCTCGATCCACTGCAGCACCCGCTCGATCGCGCGCTCGTGCGCGGCCTCGATCACCCGCCGGGTCTCCTCATCACCCAGCGCCCACAGGAGGTAGATCGTCGGCTGCGGCCGGAAGACGAAGTCGACGCCCGTGACCATCACCCGGCGGCCGAGGGCGCCGGCCTTGAACGCCTTCTTCGGGGACTCGCCCTTGGCGAGCCGGTCGGCCTCGATCCGGTCCGCGTACGGGTGCCGGCCCCGCTCGCCGAACAGGTTCCGCAGCTGCGCCTCGGTGACCTCCTCACCCGGCGCGAGCCCGAGCACGGCCAGGCCGCGGCCCATCCATCGCCCGGCCGGGACACCGGCCCGCTCCTGGGCCTCGCGCAGCCGCGTGCGGGCAGGGCGGCGGCCGTCGCCGACGGCGGTCTGGCGCAGGAAGTAGCGGTACATCTGACCGGCCCGGACGACCCTGATATCCACTGTCATGGAGACCACGCCACACGGCTCTGACCTGCAAGAAAAGGCCGATCAGCAGGACGTCCCGCCAGGCGGGAGCAGCGGTCGAACTTTCTTCTCGTGCGCCCGCCGGGCAGGAAGCGGCCCCGGGCTGGACGCGAATGTCATCGCTCTCCGGCGACTCTCACACCTCGGCCCGGACAACACCATCCAGCACCACTGAGCACCATCCAGCACCATGGAACGAACACCACCAACGAGCACCGCCTACAGCAGCCTCCGGCGACCGCCGGGGGCTTCGTCGTGGACACGGGCATGGCGGAGCCATTTGGCCTCGGAGGTGAAGCCGAGTATGGCCTGCATCGTGGCGAGGGTGACCAGTTCGGCATCACTCAGGCGGGGCGTAATGCTGGCCGGCTGGCGCCACGGCGCCAGCTCGGGATACTCCTTCAGCATGTCGTCGGTCGCCGCCATCACCCCCTCGACGCCTTCACCCAGCAGGCCGCCGTCGACTACATCCACCTCCGGCACCAGCGCTGGCCACATACCCGCAACCCTCACGTGTTCATCAGCTCGCAGACCGCGCACACCCGGGCCCCGGTCACAACCGGCTGGATGCAGCCTCTGCTGCGCGGCCTCCCGGTCGCCGCCCAGCAACTTCGCGAGGACCGAATCCTCGAAGAGGCCGCCGTCACCGGCGCTGACCCGCAGCACCTATGCGCGGTGTTCAACACCACTCCGGAGACCGGACTCCGCTACACCGGCTTCTTCCACCCCGACCCCACCGACAGCGACGACGTATCCGGCTGCCACATGGAGACATCGTGACCGACCACCACGCTCACCTGCTCGCCGCCATCGTCGAGCTCGGCGGTGAGCTGGAGCTCCCAGCTACCCGTAACGGGCGCTTCAGGGGCGCGGTCATC
>NZ_JBIVXF010000032.1:0-29981 GCF_044769045.1 Streptomyces sp. NPDC090741
GCCCGGTTACATTTCGAACCCGGAAGCTAAGCCTTTCAGCGCCGATGGTACTGCAGGGGGGACCCTGTGGGAGAGTAGGACGCCGCCGAACAATCTTTCAAAGGACCCTTGGTCCAGCGTTCAACGCTGGACCAAGGGTCCTTTTTGTTTTTCACCTCTTTACGCCGAAGCGCGGCCATGGGTTGGTTGCGCGAGAATGACTAGCGGTACCCCGAAGACAGGAGTCACACCCATGTCCAACTCTTCCGACGATCGTCCGGAGCGCGAGCCTCGGCGCAGCGACGGCGGTGACAGGGGCGGCTACCGCGGGGGCCGTGACGACCGTGGCGGTGACCGTGGTGGCTTCCGCCGCGACGACCGCGGTGGCCGTCCGACCGGTGGCGGCGCCGGTGGCGGCGCCAGCGGCGGTTTCCGCCGTGACGACCGCGGCGGGCGCCCCGCCGGCGGCGACCGCCCGTCCGGTGGTGGCGGCGGCTTCCGTCGCGATGACCGCGGTGGCGACCGTCCCTCGTACCCGCGTCGTGATGACGACCGCGGTGGGCGTCCCTCGTACCCGCGCCGTGACGACGACCGTGGTGGATTCCGCGGCGGCCGTGACGACCGTGGTGGGGACCGCCCGTCCTACCCGCGCCGCGACGACCGCGGTGGCGACCGTCCCTCCGGTGGTGGCGGCGGTTTCCGCCGTGACGACCGTGGCGGCGACCGGCCGTCCTTCCCGCGTCGCGACGACGACCGTGGTGGATTCCGCGGCGGCCGTGACGACCGTGGCGGCGACCGCCCGTCCTACCCGCGCCGCGACGACCGCGGTGACCGTCCCTCCGGTGGTGGCGGCGGCTTCCGCCGTGACGACCGCGGCGGCGACCGCCCGTCCGGTGGCGGTTTCCGCGGCCGCGAGGACCGTCCGTCCTACCCGCGCCGTGACGACCGTGGTGACCGTCCCTCCGGTGGTGGCGGCGGTTTCCGCCGTGACGACCGCGGTGGCGACCGCCCGTCCGGTGGTGGCGGCGGCTTCCGTCGCGATGACCGCGGTGGCGACCGTCCCTCGTACCCGCGTCGTGATGACGACCGCGGTGGGCGTCCCTCGTACCCGCGCCGTGACGACGACCGTGGTGGATTCCGCGGCGGCCGTGACGACCGTGGCGGCGACCGTCCGTCCTACCCGCGCCGTGACGACCGCGGTGGCGACCGCCCGTCCTACCCGCGTCGCGACGACCGGCCCGCCGGTGGCGGTTTCCGCCGTGACGACCGCGGTGACCGGCCTGCCGGTGGTGGTGGCGGCTTCCGCCGTGACGACCGCGGCGGCGACCGGCCGTCCTTCCCGCGTCGCGACGACGACCGTGGTGGATTCCGCGGCGGCCGTGACGACCGTGGTGGGGACCGTCCGTCCTACCCGCGCCGCGACGACCGCGGTGGCGACCGTCCCTCCGGTGGTGGCGGCGGCTTCCGCCGTGACGACCGCGGCGGCGACCGCCCGTCGTACCCGCGTCGCGACGACGACCGCGGTGGGCGTCCCTCGTACCCGCGCCGTGACGACGACCGTGGTGGATTCCGCGGCGGCCGTGACGACCGTGGCGGCGACCGCCCGTCCTACCCGCGCCGTGACGACCGCGGTGGCGACCGTCCCTCCTACCCGCGTCGCGACGACCGTGGTGGCGATCGCGGTGGCTACCGTGGCGGCCGCGATGACCGCGGCGGCGACCGCGACTACCGTGCGGACCGCGACCGGGACCCGGTCAAGCGGCTTCCGATCGACGAGGACGTCACCGGTCTCGAGATCGACGCCGACGTGCGCCAGGAGCTCCTGAGCCTGCCCAAGGGCCTGGCCGAGGAGGTCTCCCGCAACCTGGTCATGGTGGCCCGGCTGATCGACGAGGACCCGGAGCAGGCGTACGCGTACTCGCGCATCGCCCTGCGCCTGGCCTCCCGTGTCGCCGCCGTGCGCGAGGCCGCCGGCTTCGCCGCGTACGCCACGCAGAAGTACAGCGAGGCGCTCGCGGAGTTCCGTGCCGCCAAGCGCATGACCGGATCCGTCGAGCTGTGGCCCGTCATGGCCGACTGCGAGCGCGGCCTCAGCCGCCCCGAGCGTGCGCTGGCCATGGCCGGCGAGCCCGAAGTGCAGAAGCTGGACAAGGCCGGCCAGGTCGAGATGCGCCTGGTCGCCGCCGGTGCGCGGCGCGACATGGGGCAGCTCGACGCCGCCATCGTGACCCTGCAGAGCCCGGAGCTGGCCTCCAACTCCGTCCAGCCGTGGACCGCGCGTCTGCGGTACGCCTACGCGGACGCCCTGCTGGCGGCCGGCCGTGAGGACGAGGCGCGCGAGTGGTTCGCCAAGACGGTCGAGGCGGACAAGGACGGCGCGATGGACGCCTCCGACCGGCTCGCCGAGCTGGACGGGGTCGAGTTCGTCGACGCGCTCGGCGGCGATGAGCCGGACGGGATCGACGACGAGGACGAGGACGACGAGCAGGACACCGCCGAGGTGGCTGCCGCCGAGCGTGCCTCCGACCAGGCCGAGTACTACGACGAGGACGACGAGGAGTACGAGCCTCTGGAGCGCTCCGAGGCGGACGCCGACATCGACGTCACGGACGAGATCGTCGTCGTCGAGGACGAGGACGAGGACGACGCTCAGGACCGCGACAAGGCCTGAGCGCTGAACCGGATCCATTGAGAAAGGGCGGTACCCCCGGTGGGGTACCGCCCTTTTTCGTGTCCGCAGTCAGGACGGGCCGGATCAGTCGAGGCTGCGCAGGACCAGGCCGGTGGCCGGCTTCGGGCCGAAGGAGGTGGACTTGCGGGGCATCGTGACGCCCTGGCGGGCCAGGTCCCGGACGACTGCCTCCCGTACGGGGTGCAGCAGGACCGCGGTGCCGCCGTGGCGCTCGGCCATGGCGACGGTGGCCGCCGCGTCGTGGATGTACGTGATCTGGTCCGGGGCGTCCGGGATCTGCCACAGGGCGTCGAGCAGGGTCGCGTGCAGGACGGTCGCGTCCAGCCGGCGCCAGGCCTCGGGGCGGTCACGCCGGACGGTGCGCTCCAGGAGGTCCGGGTCCGGGTCGGTGACCAGGTGGAACGTGCCGTCGCCGGACAGGAGGAAGGCGTTGCCGCGCTCGGCGGCGTCGGCGAGGGACTCCAGGGCGAGCGGCAGCGGGCCGTCGACCGGGCGGACCAGGAAGTGGCCCTCGACGGCGGCCAGGGCGTCCGCGACCGGGAGACGGCGCAGCATCCGGTGGATGGCGCGGACCTGGAGCGGGTAGCGGGCGGTGTCCACGAGGAGGACCAGGCCGAAGTCCCAGTCGGTGGGGGACTGGTGCTCCTCCTGGAGGCGCAGGTACGTCGCCCAGCGGTGGTGGCCGTCGGCGATGAGGGCCTGGCGGTGGCCGAGGTCGGTGGTGACCGCGGCCAGGTCGGCGGGATCGGTGATGGCCCAGAGCCGGTGGCGGAAGCCGTCCTCGGTGGTGGTGGCCAGCAGCGGCGGGCGGCCGACGGTCCGTTCGACGACCGCCGTCGCGCCGGCCGCGGGGTCGCCGCCGACGTAGGTGAGCAGGAGGGGCTCCAGATTGGCCGAAGCGGCCCGCATCAGGCCGGCCCGGTCGGTGACCACGTCGGGCATGACGTCCTCGTGCGGGAGGACGATGCCGGCGGCGGGCTCCGAGAGGGCGAGGGCGCCGATCACCCCGCGCTGCAGTACGTTCCCCTTGCGCTGCTCGTAGACGTAGAGCGCGGGCTCGGGGTCGGGGCTGAGGACGCCCTTGGAGAGCCAGTCGTGCAGGGTGTGCGCGGCCTGTTCGTTGCGCTCGGCGGGGGTGTCGGCCTGAGGGAGGATCAGGCGGACGATGTTGTGCGGGTCGGCGGACTCTAGGTGGTCGACGCCGTCGGGGCGTACGACCACGTCATACGGCGGTGAGGTGACGGCGGCCAGGCTGCCGACGCGCTCCGGGTCATAGCGCAGTCCATGGAAGGGGATCAGGCGCAGCCCGTCGTCCGCGGTACCAGTTGTGGTCATTGGTGCATGGTAAGACGCGTCTCGCGATGCGGGATGATCGGGTGTGGAAGACCGCAGCGCACATGCGGTCGGTATCGGTCACGGACGTACGGACGGACTGACGTACGCACGGACGGACCGGTCGAGGATCGAGCGGACAGGGAGCCGACAGGATGACCCGGCAGAGCAGGACGAGTCCGGCGGGCAGCGAGCGCAGCCTGCACCAGGCGTACGACACGGCCCTGCTGGACCTGGACGGCGTGGTGTACGCGGGCGGCGAGGCGATCGCGTACGCGGCGGAGTCCCTCGCCGCGGCACGGGCCGGCGGGATGCACCTCGCGTACGTCACGAACAACGCGCTGCGGACCCCGGAGGCGGTCGCCGGGCACCTGGGCGAGCTGGGGATCCCGACCGAGGCCGGCGAGGTGATCACGTCGGCGCAGGCGGTGGCCCGGCTGATCTCGGAGCAGGTGGAGCCGGGGTCGAAGGTGCTGGTGATCGGTGGGGAGGGGCTGCGGGTCGCGCTGCGCGAGCGGGGACTCGTACCGGTGGAGTCCGCCGACGAGGAGGGCCTCGCGGCGGTCGTCCAGGGGTACGGGGGCCCGGATCTGCCGTGGTCGCGGTTCGCGGAGGCCTCGTACGCGATCCACCGCGGGGTGCCGTGGTACGCGTCGAACACAGATCTGACGATTCCGGGGGCGCGGGGGATCGGGCCCGGCAACGGGGCCGCGGTGGAGGTCGTACGGATCGCCACGGGCGCGGAGCCGCAGGTCGCGGGGAAGCCGCTGCCCCCGATGCACCGGGAGACGGTGCTGCGGACGGGGGCGGAGCGGCCGCTGGTGGTCGGGGACCGGCTGGACACGGACATCGAGGGCGCGTTCAACGGGGACGTGGACTCGCTGCTGGTGCTGACCGGGGTGACGGACGCGGCGCAGCTGCTGCGGGCCGAGCCGAGGCACCGGCCGACGTACGTGGACCGGGATCTGCGCGGGCTGCTGACGGGGCAGCCGGAGGTCGCGGCGGCGGGGGAGGGTTTCCGCTGCGGGGGCTGGACCGCGGTGGCGGTGGCGGGCGTGCTGGAGCTGCGGGGCGAGGACGATCCGGTGGATCCGCTCGACCCGGTCGACGGGCTGCGGGCGCTGTGCGCGGCGGCGTGGACGCAGGCGGGGGACGGCTCGTGCACGCTGGACGCGGGGAAGGCGCTGGCCCGGATCGGGCTGTAGGCGGGGCGGGGCGAGGCGGGAGCGGGCCCAGGGCCCGGGGGTGTTCGTGGGTCGTTCGCGGCCGCGTCCCGGCGGGCCGTCCGGCGGTCGTCCGTGGGATCCCCGGATCCTCAGGGCCAGTTCAGGCGCAGGGTAGGCTAACCTAACTCCGTGTTGGTCGAGAGTCCCCCTGAACAGAGCGCGGCGCCGGTCGCCGCCATCCGCCCGGGCCACGCCGCGCGCGCCGCCGGTCTGCTCGGCGCCCTCGTGGTGCTGGCGCTGATCGCGGTGGCGAGCATCGCCGTGGGCGCCAAGCAGATACCCCTCGACCAGGTCTGGCACGGCCTGTTCCACTACGCGGGGACGCCCTCCGACGTGGTGGTGCGCGATCTGCGGGTCCCGCGCACCCTCCTCGGGCTGATGGTCGGGCTCGGGCTCGGCCTCTCCGGCGCCGTGATGCAGGCGCTGACCCGCAATCCGCTGGCCGAGCCGGGCATCCTCGGCGTCAATGCGGGCGCCGCGGCCGCCGTGGTCTCGGCGATCACCTTCCTCGGGGCCTCCACGCTCAGCGAGTTCGTGTGGTGGGCCTTCCTCGGCGCCGCCGTCGTCTCCGTCGTGGTCTACGTACTCGGCGGCAGCCGCAGCGCGACGCCGGTGCGCCTCGCGCTCGCCGGTACGGCGGCCAGTGCGGCCCTGGTCGGCTACATCAACGCCGTACAGCTGATGGACAGCAAGGCGCTGGACAAGCTGCGCTTCTGGACCGTGGGCTCCCTGGCCTCCGCCAACATGGACACCGTCCACCAGGTGGCGCCCTTCCTGCTGGTGGGCGCGGTGATCGCGCTCACGCTGGGCCGGCCGCTCAACGCGATGGCCTTGGGCGACGACACCGCGCGCGCCCTCGGCGCCCACCTGACGCGGACCCGGATCGGCGCGATGGTGGCCATCACGCTGCTGTGCGGGGCGGCGACCGCAGCCTGCGGGCCGATCGTCTTCATCGGGCTGATGATCCCGCACCTGGTGCGGATCATCACCGGTCCCGACATGCGGTGGGTGCTCGCCTATTCGGCGGTCCTCTCCCCGGCGCTGCTGCTGGTCGCGGACGTCATCGGCCGGGTCGTCACCCGGCCGGCCGAGCTCCAGGTCGGCATCGTCACCGCGCTGATCGGCGGACCCGTCTTCATCTACCTCGTCCGGCGCAAGAGGATGGCCCAGCTGTGACCGTCGACCTTCGGGCGGACAAGCCCGGATCCCGTGCCCTGCGCGGCCCCGGCGGGCTGTCCCTGCGGATGGAGCCGCGTGCGCTGGCGGTCGGGCTGCTGCTCACCGCGGCCGCGCTCGCGATGGCCGTCGTCCTCATCGGCACCGGCGACTTCGAGATCGCGCCGTGGGACGTCGTACAGACCCTGCTGGGCAACGGCACGCCGGCGAACGACTTCATCGTCAACGACCTGCGGCTGCCGCGGGTGCTGGTCGCCCTGCTGGTGGGCGCCGCGCTCGGCATGGCGGGCGCCGTCTTCCAGTCCGTCTCCCGCAACCCGCTCGGCTCCCCGGACCTGCTCGGCTTCAGCTACGGCTCGGCGGTCGGCGCGCTCACCGTGATCGTCCTGTTCAAGGGCGGCGCGACGGCGGTCGCCGGGGGCGCGCTGCTGGGCGGGCTGCTCAGCGGCGTCCTCGTGTACCTGCTGTCGTACCGGCGGGGCATCCACGGCTACCGGCTGGTGCTGGTCGGCATCGGCGCCTCGGCGATGCTCGTCGCCGTCATCAACTACCTGCTGACCAAGGCGCAGCTCGTCGAGGCCACCCGCGCGATGGTCTGGCTGACCGGATCGCTCGCCGGCCGGGACTGGAGCCAGGTCTGGCCCCTGCTGGGGACCTGCGCGGTGCTGTTCCCGCTGGTCCTCGGGCAGGGCCGGGCCCTGCGGATGATGGAGATGGGCGACGACGCCGCGTACGCCCTCGGAGTACGGGTGGAACGTACGCGGATGCTGCTGATGCTGGCGGCGGTCCTGCTGACCACCGCGGCGGCCGCGGCCGCCGGGCCCATCTCCTTCGTGGCCCTGGCCGCGCCCCAGCTGGCCCGGCGCCTGACCCGCTCGCCCGGGTCGAACCTGCTCACCGGCGCGCTGATGGGCTCCGTCCTGCTGCTCGTGTCCGACTGGGCCTCGCAGCGGGCCTTCGGCGCCGACCAGCTGCCGGTGGGTGTGGTGACCGGGCTGGTCGGCGGCGTGTACCTGCTCTGGCTGCTCGTCACCGAGCGCAAGGCGGGACGTATATGAGCACGGACACGAGCAACTCAAGGAGTACGCAGGTGCAGCGGCTGACCGCGCAGAACGTGACCCTCGGCTACGACCAGCGGGTCATCGCCGAGAACCTGTCGGTGGAGATCCCCGACCACTCGTTCACGGTGATCGTCGGACCCAACGCGTGTGGCAAGTCCACGCTGCTGCGGGCCCTGTCGCGGATGCTGAAGCCGTCCGCCGGGCAGGTGCTGCTGGACGGGCAGGCCATCGGGTCGATGCCGGCCAAGAAGGTCGCCAAGACGCTGGGGCTGCTGCCGCAGTCCTCGATCGCGCCGGACGGGATCACGGTCGCCGACCTGGTCTCCCGTGGCCGGTACCCGCACCAGGGTCTGCTGCGGCAGTGGTCGCCGGAGGACGAGCGGATCGTCCGGGAGTCGATGGCCTCGACCGGGGTCGCCGAGCTCGCGGACCGCTCGGTGGACGAGCTGTCGGGCGGACAGCGCCAGCGGGTGTGGATCGCGATGGCGCTGGCGCAGCAGACGCCGCTGCTGCTGCTGGACGAGCCGACCACGTACCTGGACATCCAGCACCAGATCGACGTGCTGGACCTGTGCGCCGAGCTGCACGAGGAGCAGGGGCGGACCCTGGTGGCCGTGCTGCACGACCTCAACCACGCGGCCCGCTACGCCACGCACCTGATCGCGATGCGCGGGGGCGAGGTCGTGGCGGAGGGGCCGCCGGCCGAGGTGGTCACGGCGGAGCTGGTGGAGAAGGTGTTCGGCCTGCGCTGCCAGATCATCGACGACCCGGAGACGGGCACCCCGCTGGTGATCCCGGCAGCGCGCAGGCCGAAGGCGTCGGCCGGGCGGCTGACGGGCACTACAGCAGGCTCTTGAGGCGGAGCAGGTCGCGGAAGCCGGCCTCCAGGCGGACCCGGCCGCAGGCCCAGGCCTTGGCGAACTTCAGGTCGCCCGCGACCATCGCCACCAGGTCGTCGCCCGTCATCGCCAGCCGGATCCCGGCCTTCGCGGCGGGCGGACCGGGGGAGACCGTGTCCACCCGGATCCGGCCGCCTTCGAGGCGGCCGGTGAAGGTCCGGTCCAGGTCCGTGATGTGGCAGCTCAGGGAGCGGTCCATCGCGGCAGCGCCGCGCACACCGCCGTCGGCCTGCGCGAGGTTGCCGGAGAGTCTGTCGAGTGCGGCTCGGCACTCATCGATCGTAGCCATCGTGATCTCGACCGTACCGCAGAGCCGTGCGTGGCCGCCCGGGTGCTTCGGGGTAGCGTCGGGGCATGACCGACGACATGGCCGACCTACCGGAAGCGGCGCAGGCGCAGGCGCCGGAGGCGGCGGAAGCTGCGGACGTAGCGGAAGCCCCCGGGGAAGCGGCGCCCGAGCCCCTGGGGATCGTCCGTACGTCCACCGGCCACGCCGGGGTGGACGCGCGCCTGGAGCGGCTGGCCGAAGCCGACCACCTCACGGCGGACGGACACGTCGCGGTGTACGAGGATGTGCACAGGGGGTTGCGTGACGCGCTGACCGCGCTGGACGCACCATCCGTCCCCGGACCGTACGAAAACAGGAGCTGAACCGAACGTGGCAGGAGTGGCACGCCGCCGCCTGGACGCCGAACTGGTACGCCGCAGCATGGCCCGCTCGCGCGAGCACGCCGCCCAGCTGATCGCCGCGGGCCGGGTGACCGTCGGCGGCGCCACCGCGACCAAGACGGCCACCCAGGTCGAGACCAGCGCGGCCCTCGTCGTCCTCAAGGACGACAGCGACCCCGACTACGTCTCCCGGGGCGGCCACAAGCTGGCCGGCGCGCTCGCGGCCTTCCAGCCGCAGGGGCTGGCCGTCGAGGGCCGCCGGGCGCTGGACGCCGGCGCCTCCACCGGCGGGTTCACCGACGTGCTGCTGCGCGCGGGCGTGGCCCACGTCATGGCCGTCGACGTCGGCTACGGGCAACTCGCCTGGTCGCTGCAGAGCGACGACCGGGTCACCGTCAAGGACCGTACGAACGTCCGCGAGCTGACGGTCGAGCAGCTCGACGGGGTCCCGGTCGGCCTCGTCGTCGGCGACCTGTCCTTCATCTCCATCGGCCTGGTGCTGCCGGCCCTGGTGCGCTGCTGCGCGCCGGACGCGGACCTGGTGCTGATGGTCAAGCCGCAGTTCGAGGTCGGCAAGGACCGGCTCGGCAGCGGCGGCGTCGTGCGCAGCCCGGAGCTGCGGGCGGAGGCCGTGCGCGAGGTGGCGGCCCGGGCGGCGAAGCTGGGGCTGGGCGTTCTCGGGGTGACCGCGAGTCCGCTGCCCGGTCCGTCGGGGAACGTCGAGTACTTTCTGTGGCTGCGGGCGGGGGCACCGGCACTCGACCCGGCGGATGTCGACCGTGCAGTGGCGGAGGGGCCTCAGTGACTGAATCAGCGGACTGGTCATCGGATACTTCGAACAACTCATACGACTCGGACTCAGTGGTTCCGGGGCGGGGGCGGACCGTCTTCCTGCTCGCGCACACCGGGCGGCCCGCGGCCATCCGCAGTGCCGAGCTGGTCGTACAGGGGCTGCTCAAGAACGGTCTGGGCGTACGGGTCGTCGAGTACGAGGCGAGGGACCTGCCGCTGCCGCCCGAGGTGGAGCTGGTCGCCGAGTGCACCCCCAAGGTGCTCGAAGGCTGCGAGCTGCTGATCGTGCTGGGCGGCGACGGGACCCTGCTGCGCGGCGCTGAGTTCGCGCGCGGCTCGGGGGTGCCGATGCTGGGCGTGAACCTGGGCCGGGTGGGATTCCTCGCGGAGGCGGAGCGGGACGACCTGGACAAGGTCGTGGACCGGGTCGTGACGCGGGAGTACGAGGTCGAGGAGCGGATGACCCTCGACGTGCTCGTACGGACGAACGGCGACGTGATCCACCGGGACTGGGCGCTGAACGAGGCCGCGGTCCAGAAGGTGTCCCCCGAGCGGATGCTGGAAGTGGTCCTGGAGATCGACGGGCGCCCGGTGTCCGGGTTCGGCTGCGACGGGATCGTCTGCGCGACCCCGACCGGTTCCACGGCGTACGCCTTCTCCGCGGGCGGGCCGGTGGTCTGGCCGGAGGTGGAGGCGCTGCTGATGGTGCCGATCAGCGCGCACGCGCTGTTCGCGAAGCCGCTGGTCACCTCGCCGGACTCGGTGCTGGCGGTGGAGGTGCAGCAGGGGGTTCCGCACGGGGTGCTGTGGTGCGACGGCCGCCGGATGCTGGAGCTGCCGGCCGGGGCCCGGGTGGAGGTCCGGCGGGGGGCGGTGCCGGTGCGGCTCGCCCGGCTGCACCACGCGTCGTTCACGGACCGGCTGGTCGCGAAGTTCGCGCTGCCGGTGTCGGGGTGGCGCGGGGCGCCTCGCTGAGCCCCGCCCAATAGCACACGCGTTCGGGAAACTCCCGGCGGGTGACGTCACATGGCATCGGTGAAACCTCGGTATCGTCGTCCCGTGCTTGAGGAGATGCGGATACGGTCGCTCGGGGTCATCGACGACGCAGTGGTCGAGCTGTCGCCCGGTTTCACCGCGGTGACCGGCGAGACCGGCGCGGGCAAGACGATGGTCGTCACCAGCCTCGGCCTGCTGCTCGGCGGTCGCGCCGACCCGGCCCTGGTACGGATCGGGGCCAAGGCGGCGGTCGTGGAGGGCCGCATCGTCATGCGCCCCGGCGCGCCCGCCGCCGTACGCGCCGAGGAGGCCGGGGCCGAGCTCGACGACGGCGCCCTGCTGATCAGCCGGACCGTGTCCGCCGAGGGGCGCTCACGCGCCTACGTCGGCGGCCGCTCGGTGCCCGTCGGCCTGCTCGGTGAACTCGCGGACGACCTGGTCGCCGTACACGGGCAGACCGACCAGCAGGGGCTGTTGCGGCCGGCCCGGCAGCGCCAGGCCCTCGACCGGTACGCGGGAGACGCCGTCGCCGTCCCGCTGGAGAAGTACGGGGCCGCCTACCGGCGGCTGCGCGCGGTCGCCATGGAACTCGACGAGATCACCACCCGGGCCCGGGAACGGGCCCAGGAGGCCGACCTGCTGCGCTTCGGCCTGGAGGAGATCGCCGCCGTGGAGCCGCTGGCCGGCGAGGACGCCGAGCTGGCGGCGGAGGCCGAGCGGCTCGGCCACGCCGAATCACTGGCGTCGGCGGCGCAGATCGCGCATGCGGCGCTCGCCGGCGACGTGGAGGACCCGGAGGGTGTCGACGCGAACACGCTCGTCGCGGGCGCGCACCGGGCCCTGGACGCCGTACGGTCGCACGACCCGGCGCTCGGCGCGCTCGCGGAGCGGATCGGGGAGCTCGGGATCCTGCTGGCCGACGTGGCCGGGGAACTGGCCGGGTACGCGGACGACCTGGACGCCGATCCGCTGCGGCTGGCCGCGGTGGAGGAGCGGCGGGCGGCGCTGACCCAGCTCACGCGCAAGTACGGCGACTCGATCGACTCCGTGCTGGAGTGGGCCGAACGGGGTTCGGCGCGGCTGCTGGAGCTGGACGGCGACGACGAGCGGATCACCGAGCTGACCGCGGAGCGGGACGGGCTGCGGGCCGAACTGTCGCTGCTGGCGCAGGCGCTGACGGACGCCCGGGTGGAGGCGGCGACGCGGTTCGCCTCGGCCGTCACGGCGGAGCTGGCGTCGCTGGCGATGCCGCACGCGCGGGTGACGATCGACATCCGGCAGGTGCAGGACCCCGAGGGGGTGGAGGTCGACGGCCGTCCGGTCGCGTACGGGCCTTCGGGCACGGACGAGGTCGAACTGCTGCTGGCCCCGCACCCGGGGGCCCAGCCGCGGCCGATCGCCAAGGGTGCCTCGGGCGGTGAGCTGTCGCGCGTGATGCTGGCGGTGGAGGTCGTGTTCGCGGGCTCCGACCCGGTGCCGACGTACCTCTTCGACGAGGTCGACGCGGGCGTCGGAGGCAAGGCGGCCGTCGAGGTCGGGCGGCGGCTCGCGAAGCTCGCGAAGTCGGCGCAGGTCGTGGTCGTCACGCACCTGCCGCAGGTGGCCGCCTTCGCGGACCGGCAGCTGCTGGTCGAGAAGACCAACGACGGGTCGGTGACGAGGAGCGGGGTCAAGATCCTGGAGGGCGAGGACCGCGTCCGCGAGCTCTCTCGCATGCTGGCGGGCCACGAGGACTCGGTCTCCGCGCGGGCGCACGCCGAGGAACTCCTGGCGGCGGCGCGCGCGGACGCGTAGCGGGTGTTCCCGAGAGGGCCCGGGACGGATGCCGTCCCGGGCCCTCGGCGCGCCCTCGGAGGTGACGGGGGTTAGGCCGTGTGGGTGAGGCTCGGGGGTGTGTGGCGGTATCTCCTGCGGGATCCGTACCCGTATGGTCCCGGAACGCGCGTGCGGACTGGCATCCTGGGCGACGTCTCTGCCTCCCTCACCCTGGAGCTTCGGCCCGTGAGCAGCTCCCCGGTCTCGACCCCGGCCCCCGCGCAGCCGTACGGGCGGCCGCCGCTCCGCACCGTCCAGGTACTCGGCGGCGCGGGCGCGGGCAGCAGCGCGCACGTACGGTCGCTGACGACCGGGCTCGCCGCACGCGGGGTACGGGTCACGGTGTGCGCGCCTGTGGAGGCGGAGGGGGAGTACGACTTCACCGGCGCGGGGGCGCAGTTCTCCCCGGACGCGGTGAGCGCGCTGCGGGCCGTGTGCGCGGGGGCGGACGTGGTGCACGCGCACGGGGTGCGGGCCGGGATGCGGGCCGCGCTGGCGCTGCGCGGGCGCCGGGTGCCGCTGGTGGTGAGCTGGCACGGCGGCGGGCCGGCGGCCGAAGGGGCGTTCGGGCGGCTGGGGCGGGTGCTGGAACGGCATGTGGCGCGGGCGGCGGCCGTGGTGCTGGGCGCTTCGTCGGACCAGGTGGACCTGGCGCGGGCGCGGGGCGCGCGGGACGCGCGGCTGGCGCCGGTGGCCGTGCCGGTGGGGCCGGCCGGCCCGGACGCCGGGGCGGATCCCGGCAAGGCTCGGGCGGAACTGGGGGCGGTGGAGCGGCCGTTGCTGATCGCGGTCGGGAGCCTGGTGGAGCACCGGGGGTACTCGGTGCTGCTGGACGCGGCGCGGGCGTGGCGGGTGCTGGAGCCGCTGCCGCTGGTGGTGATCGCGGGGGAGGGCCCGCAGCGGGCCGAACTGGCCCGGCGGATCGAGGCCGAGGGGCTGCCGGTACGGCTGCTGGGGCGGCGCCGGGATGCCGCGCAGCTGCTGGCGGCGGCGGACGTGGCGGTGCTGCCGAGCCGGTGGGAGGCGCGGTCCCTGCTGGCGCAGGAAGCACTGCGGGCGGGGGTACCGCTGGTCGCGACGGCGGTCGGGGGCGTCCCGGAGCTGATCGGGGACGCGGGGGTACTGGTGCCGTACGGGGACGCGGCCGCCCTGTCCTCGGCGGTGACGGACCTCCTCTCGGACCCGCCCCGCCGCGCCGCCCTCGCCGCCGCAGGTCACGCCCAAGCGGCCACCTGGCCCACGGAGGACGACACGGTGGCCCAGATCCTGTCGGTCTACGACGAGCTGATGGACCGCCGCAAGTAGCCCCCGGCGGGTCCTTGTCCAGCCGCGCCTCAATCGCCGGCGGGCTGGAGTCGTGCGGGTGCCATCGGGGCCGCTCCCGGGGCGGGGCCTCTTGGGCTCTGCCCGGGGAGCCGTGTCGTCGGCGGGTACGGGTCCGCCCGGCCCCGCGCCTCACATGCCGGCGGGCCGGAGTTGCCGGGGTCTGGGGCGCAGCTCCGGGGAACGGTGGAAGGGCGGGTAGGGGACAAGCCCCGCAGGGCCGCCCACCGGCACCCCGGCACTGCCTGCGCTGCCAGGGGGTGCTGAGCAGCACACAGCGGCCCGGCCGGGATCATCCGCCCGCGTGGCGTGGCGTGGCGCCGGCCTGAGCGCCGGGTTCCGCCTGCGCGTGCCGCGCCGGCCGCGGTGAGACGTTGTCCGGGGACTGCGACCAGCGGCCGCCGGACGGAGTTCGGTGCAGCGGCGCGAAGCCGGAGAGGCCCGTCAGGGCCGAGTCGTGCGAGCGGTGCGTCAAAAAGCGGTGGCCCGTCAGGGCCGAGTCGTGTGAGCGGCGCGTCAAGAAGGTGTGGCCCGTCGGGGCCGAGTCGTGCGAGCGGCGCGTCAAAAAGCGGAGGCCCGTCAGGGCCGAGTCGTGTGAGCGGCGCGTCAAAAGCGGTGGCCCGCCCGGGCCGAGCGGCGCGAGGAGGGCGTCAGGAAGGCTGGGCGTGGCGGCGGGCGCGGAGGGCCAGGCTCAGGGAGAGGACCGTCTCCGGGTCGTCCAGGTCCGTGCCGAGGAGCTCCGAGATGCGGGCCAGGCGGTTGTACAGGGTCTGGCGGTTGAGGTGCAGCTCGCGCGCCGTCTCCGCCTTGCGGCCCGCATGGGCCAGGTACGTCTCCAGGGTGGGCAGGAGAGGCGGGCGGGACGACAGGTCGTGGGTCCGCAGCGCACCGATCGCCCGGTCCACGAAGGCCGCCAGGTCGGGGTGTTCCCGCAGCCGCCACAGGAGCAGGTCGATGTCCAGGCGGCGGGCGTCGTACCAGGGGCGCGAGGGGAGTCCGTGCGCCGCCGTGGCGGTTTCCGCCGCGTGCCGCAGGCCCGAGGAGGCGGCGGCCCAGCCGCCCGCCACGCCCACCACCACCGCCGGCGGGGCCGCCGCGCGGTCCAGGCCGGCCCGCTCCATGCCCGCCCGGAGGGCAGCGGCCACGCGGTCGGCCACCGTCGAGCGCTCCGACTCTGAGCGGAGGGAGACCAGCAGGGGTACCCGGCCTTCCACCGGGCGTACGCCCAGGAGCACCGGTACGCCCACGGAAGAGAGCTCCTCAAGGACCGCCCTCGCCAGGACCGCCCAGTTGCCCGACGGGCCCAGGTCCGAGGACAGGCGCATCACCACCGGCAGGAGCGGGCCCGACCCCGGTTTGAAGCCCAGTACGCGGGCCTGCGCCGGGGCGTCCTCCGCCGAGATGCGGCCCTCCGCCAGGTCCGTCAGGAAATCGCCGCGGCCGCGCGCCGCCAGCTCGTCCTCCTGGCGGGCCTGCATCAGGACCACGGCCAGTACCCCCGCCGTCCGTTCCGCCGCCATCCGGTGGACGGGCAGCAGCGGCGCCGACACGCCCAGCAGGACCACCCGGGCGCGGACCGAGCCCGTGCCGTGGCCGCCGCCGGGGACGTCGATCAGGACCGCGTTCGCCGACGGCTGCGCCTCGCGCTGGCCCCGCAGCCCCTCCCAGACCTGGAGCGGGTCCGCCGCGGCTTCGCCGGAGACCGGGCCCGCCGCGTACAGGAGCTGCCCGTCGGGGGTCTCCAGGAACACCGGGTTACCGGTGAAGTCGGCCAGGATGTGCAGGACTTGGGGGATCCCGCCGCCGCTGAGCAGGGCCTCCGTGCACCGCCGGTGCACCTCCTCGGCCCGCTGGAGCAGGGCGTAGTGGTGGTTGACGATCTCGGTGTGGATCTCCTCCGTGACCGCCACGAACGGCACCTCGCGGTGGAGTTGGACGAGCGGCAGGCCGGCCGCCCGGGCCGTCTCGACGAGCGTCGCCGGGAGCCGGGTGAAGCGCGGGCCCAGTTCGACCACCAGCGCGGCGATCCCCCGGTCCGCGAGGCGCCGTACGAAGGCACGCTGCTCGGCGGGGCGGGTGCCGAGGCCCAGCCCCGTGGTCAGCAGCAGCTCCCCGCCCTTGAGCAGGGAGGCGATGTTCGGCACCTCGCCCGCGTGCACCCAGCGCACGGTCCGGCCCAGGCGGTCGGCGCAGGCCACCACCTCCGGCAGTCCGCTGCGCAGCCCGGGCAGCTCCAGTGCCCGCTGAACGGTGATCCCGCCCTGGTTGTCCATGTCGCGGGACGCTACCAGGGGGTCAGGCCGGCTTGATGTTGTGGTTGAAGCGGAAGACGTTGTCCGGGTCGTACGTCCGCTTCACCGCGCCCAGCCTGGCCAGATTCTCCGCGCCGAGCCCGGCCGCCACGCGCTCGGAACCCTCGTCGCCGGTGAAGTTGAGGTAGACCGCGCCGGTGCTCCACGGCTGCACGTGGGCGCGGACGTCCTTGACCCACTGCACGGCGCGCTCGTCCTCGGCCGGGTCCTCCCAGATGCCGAACGGGTGCGCCGCCCAGGGCGCGTCCCGGTAGGGAACGGGGAACTCAGACGGCCCGTCCGCGATGGCTCCGCCCAGCGGGAACAGCACGTGCTGGGTCCCGCCCGTCGGCATCACGTTCCCGAGGGCGCAGAAGACGCTGACGAGTTCGTCCGGCAGGCCGGTCAGGTACTCCGCGGACCAGTAGTTACGCAGACCCGGCGGGTCGTCCAGCATGCACTGGAAGTCCGCGTAGGGCAGGGCGGTGAGCACCTCCGCCTCGTGGGGCAGCGCGAGCAGCGGCGCCGCCAGCTTGCGCAGCGCCTCCTCGCCGCCCGCGTACGTGAGCAGCGCGCCAGCCATCAGGGTCCCGACCAGGTGCTGCGGTACGAAGGGCTCCGGCGGGGCGGTCAGGTAGATCACGCCGCCGCCCGCCTCGGCGGGGCCCTTCTCGATGACCTCGCGGTAGGTGCGCAGGACCTCGGGCCCGGCCTCCAGGGGGTACAGCAGCAGGCAGATCGCGAACTCGGGGAGCTCGTGCAGGCGCAGCGTGATCGAGGTCGCGACCCCGAAGTTCCCGCCGCCGCCGTGCAGGGCCCAGAACAGCTCGGGGTTGTCCTCGGCGGTCGCCGTCACGGCGGAGCCGTCGGCGGTGACCAGGTCCACGCCGAGCAGGTTGTCGACGGCCAGCCCGAACTTCCGGTCCAGCCAGCCGGAGCCGCCGCCGAGGGTGAAGCCGGTGACTCCGGTGGTGGAGACCCGGCCGCCGGTGGTGGCGAGCCCGTACGGCTGGCAGGCGCGGTCCAGCACGCTCATCACCGCTCCGCCCCCGACGCGTACGGCCATCGCCCCCGGGTGGACGGTGACCTCCTGCATCCGGCGCATGTCGACGACCACGCCGCCGTCGTTGAGGGACATCCCGGCGACGCTGTGGCCGCCGCCGCGCACGGCGACGGGCAGGTCCAGCTCACGGGCGAAGCGGACGGTGGTGACGACGTCCGCCTCGCTCTCGCACCGGGCGATGACCGCGGGGCGGCGGTCGATCATCGCGTTGAAGACCGTCCGTGCCTCTTCGTACCCGGGGTCACCGGGAGCGAAGACCTCACCGGCCAGATCCTCGCGGAGCAAGGTCAGGGCCTGGCCGGCCTTGGAGGTGGGCACCATGGCTCACCCCTCCTTTCGGAGGAGGCATAGAACCATTCCAGCGTAGGCGGGGTCGGCGCCGGGCGCCCGGCGCCGGCCCACCGCGCGCCCGGCCTCAGCCTCCGTACGCCCCGCTCGCCGTCAGGCGCAGGGCCGTGTCGATCAGGGGGACGTGGCTGAACGCCTGGGGGAAGTTGCCGACCTGGCGCTGGAGACGCGGGTCCCACTCCTCCGCCAGCAGCCCCAGGTCGTTGCGGAGCGCCAGCAGCCGCTCGAACAGCTGCCGCGCCTCGTCGACCCGGCCGATCATCGCCAGGTCGTCCGCCATCCAGAACGAGCAGGCGAGGAACGCCCCCTCGTCGCCCTCGAGGCCGTCCACGCCGGCCTCGTCACCGGTCGTCGGGTAGCGCAGGATGAACCCGTCGGGCGTCGACAGCTCGCGCTGGATCGCCTCGATCGTCCCGATGACCCGCTTGTCGTCCGGCGGCAGGAAGCCCATCTGCGGAATCAGCAGCAGGGAGGCGTCCAGCTCCTTCGACCCGTACGACTGGGTGAACGTGTTGCGCTCCTTGTCGTAGCCCTTCTCGCACACGTCCTGGTGGATCTCGTCGCGCATCTCGCGCCACCGCTCCAGCGGGCCGTCCGCGTCCCCGCTCTCGATCAGCTTGATCGTGCGGTCCACGGCCACCCACGCCATGACCTTCGAGTGCACGAAGTGGCGGCGCGGGCCGCGCACCTCCCAGATGCCCTCGTCGGGCTGGTCCCAGTGCTCCTCCAGGTAGCGGATCAGCTTCAACTGGAGCACCGAGGCGTAGTCGTTGCGCGCCAGGCCCGTCATGTGGCCCAGGTGCAGGGCCTCGGTGACCTCGCCGTACACGTCCAGCTGGAGCTGGTGCGCGGCGCCGTTGCCGACGCGGACCGGGCGGGAGTTCTCGTACCCGGGCAGCCAGTCCAGCTCCGTCTCGCCGAGTTCCCGCTCGCCGGCGATCCCGTACATGATCTGCAGGTTCTCCGGGTCCCCGGCGACCGCGCGCAGCAGCCACTCGCGCCAGGCCTGGGCCTCCTCGCGGTAGCCGGTGCGCAGCAGCGAGGAGAGGGTGATGGCGGCGTCGCGCAGCCAGGTGTAGCGGTAGTCCCAGTTCCGGACGCCGCCGATCTCCTCCGGGAGGGAGGTGGTGGGCGCGGCGACGATGCCGCCGGTGGGTCCGTACGTGAGCGCCTTGAGGGTGATCAGGGAGCGGATCACGGCTTCGCGGTAGGGGCCGTGGTACGTGCAGTGGTCGACCCACTCGCGCCAGAACGCGGTGGTGGTCGCCAGCGCCTCCTGCGCGTCGGGGGTCTCCGGGGCGCCCTTGTGGGAGGGCTGCCAGCTGATGCAGAAGGCCTTGCGGTCGCCGGGGCCGACGGTGAAGTCGGAGTACGTCGTCAGGTCCTTGCCGTACGTCTGCGCGTCGGTGTCCAGCCAGACCGAGTCGGGGCCCGCGACGGCGACGGTGCGCCCGTCGACCTTGTGCACCCAGGGCACGACCCGGCCGTAGCTGAAGCGCATGCGCAGCGCGGAACGCATCGGGACGCGCCCGCTGACGCCCTCGACGATGCGCACCAGCTGCGGCGCGTGGTCCTCGCGGGGCGGCATGAAGTCGGTCACGCGGACCGTGCCGCGCGGCGTGTCCCACTCCGATTCCAGGATCAGCGAGTCGCCCTGGTAGCGGCGCCGGGTCGCCGCGGGGGCTTGGGCGCCCCCGGGCACCGCCGGGCCGATGCGCCAGAAGCCGTGATCCTCCGTTCCGAGGATGCTCGCGAAGACGGCATGGGAGTCGAAACGGGGCAGACACAGCCAGTCCACCGATCCGTCCCGGCAGACCAGTGTGGCGGTCTGCATGTCCCCGATCAGTGCGTAATCCTCGATGCGCCCGGACACGTTAGATCTCCCAGTCGAACGGCCACGTCCGCCCCGAAGGGCGCTTGCATTGCGCGGTTGCGCGGTCCCGTGGGTATGGATCCCCGCACTGAGCTCATGATTCCGGATGCGGCCGGGTTACGCCGTCTGCCGGACTGCTCGGCGGCGATGTGATGCGATATCCGAGCAGGATATGACGGCACCCTAGTGATCTCCTGAAGTCTGAGGACAATGTGTCTAGTCCGAATGGGTGACCTGGGTGAATGTCGGCGTGACCGGCCCCGGGGCGGCCGGTGGCGCTCCGTCGAGCGGTCGTGGCGGCGCGTGCCCGGAGGCGGACGGGCCCGGGCGCTGATAGGCTGGTACCCCGTGGACCGGTGGTCTGCCTGTGCGAATCAGGAGCCCCGAAACCGCAGCTTCGGCGCCCCCTTAGAGCCTCCGGTTCGATGGTGGCCGGCGCCGGACGCACCTCAACTTCGCGACCACGGGAGCCCCCTCTTGGCGACGCCGCCCGCTGCTTTTCGAAACAGCACAGCCATGACGACCAAGCACATCTTCGTCACCGGGGGTGTCGCTTCGTCCCTCGGCAAGGGCCTGACGGCCTCCAGCCTGGGTGCGCTGCTCAAGGCGCGCGGCCTGCGGGTCACGATGCAGAAGCTCGACCCGTACCTGAACGTCGACCCGGGCACGATGAACCCCTTCCAGCACGGCGAGGTGTTCGTCACCAACGACGGCGCCGAGACCGACCTGGACATCGGCCACTACGAGCGCTTCCTCGACGTCGACCTCGACGGCTCGGCCAACGTCACCACCGGCCAGGTCTACTCGCAGGTCATCGCCAAGGAGCGGCGCGGCGAGTACCTCGGTGACACCGTGCAGGTCATCCCGCACATCACCAACGAGATCAAGAGCCGCATCCGCCGCATGGCGACCGAGGACGTCGACGTCGTCATCACCGAGGTCGGCGGCACGGTCGGCGACATCGAGTCGCTGCCGTTCCTGGAGACCGTCCGCCAGGTCCGCCACGAGGTCGGCCGCGACAACGTCTTCGTCGTGCACATCTCGCTGTTGCCCTACATCGGTCCCTCCGGCGAGCTGAAGACCAAGCCGACCCAGCACTCGGTCGCGGCCCTGCGCAACATCGGCATCCAGCCCGACGCGATCGTGCTCCGCGCCGACCGCGAGGTCCCCACCTCCATCAAGCGCAAGATCTCGCTGATGTGCGACGTGGACGAGGCGGCCGTCGTCGCGGCGATCGACGCCAAGTCGATCTACGACATCCCGAAGGTGCTGCACACCGAGGGCCTCGACGCGTACGTCGTGCGCAAGCTCGACCTGCCGTTCCGCGACGTGGACTGGAGGGTCTGGGAGGACCTGCTGGACCGCGTCCACAACCCCGACCACGAGGTCAAGGTCGCGCTCGTCGGCAAGTACATCGACCTGCCGGACGCGTACCTGTCGGTGACCGAGGCGCTGCGCGCCGGCGGCTTCGCCAACAAGGCCCGCGTTGAGATCAAGTGGGTCACCTCCGACGACTGCAAGACCCCGGCGGGCGCCGCGGAGGTGCTCGGCGACGTGGACGCGATCTGCGTGCCCGGCGGCTTCGGCGACCGCGGTGTCAACGGCAAGGTCGGCGCGATCACCTACGCCCGCGAGAACAAGATCCCGCTGCTCGGCCTGTGCCTGGGCCTGCAGTGCGTGGTCATCGAGGCCGCGCGCAACCTGGCGGGCATCGCGGACGCCAACTCCACCGAGTTCGACGCCTCCACCCCGCACCCGGTGATCTCCACGATGGAGGAGCAGCTGGCCTTCGTCGAGGGCGCGGGCGACCTGGGCGGCACCATGCGCCTGGGCATGTACCCGGCGAAGCTCGCCGAGGGCTCGATCGTGCGCGAGGTCTACGGCGACCAGGCGTACGTGGACGAGCGCCACCGCCACCGCTACGAGGTCAACAACGCCTACCGCGGCGAGCTGGAGAAGAAGGCGGGCATCGTCTTCTCCGGCACCTCCCCGGACAACAAGCTCGTCGAGTACGTCGAGTACCCGCGCGAGGTGCACCCCTACCTGGTGGCCACCCAGGCCCACCCGGAGCTGCGCTCGCGCCCGACCCGGCCGCACCCGCTGTTCGCGGGCCTGGTCAAGGCCGCGGTGGAGCGCCAGCAGGCCGCGAAGGCCAAGTGACGGTCTGACCGCATAACGTAGACGGCCGGGGCACGGAACGTGCCCCGGCTGTCGCGTTTCTGACGCGTCTTCTGGCGCGCATTCGGAAGGTACGGGGTACGGGTCATGGCCATGGGCATCGCAGACAGCGGGGAGACGTGGGAGGTCATCGCCTCACGAACCCCGTTCGAGGGCGCGAAGACGGCGGTCCGTTCGGAGCAGGTGACCATGCCGGACGGATCGGTGGTGCGCCGGGACTACCAGGTGCACCCGGGATCGGTGTGCGTGCTCGCGCTCGACGAGGACGGCGGCGTGCTCGTGCTGCGCCAGTACCGGCACCCCGTACGGCACAAGCTGTGGGAACTCCCGGCCGGGCTGCTCGACGTACCCGGTGAGAACCCGCTGCACGCGGCCCAGCGGGAGCTGTACGAGGAGGCGCACGTCAAGGCGGAGGACTGGCGGGTGCTCGTGGACTTCTTCGCCTCCCCCGGCGGGTCCGACGAGGCGATCCGGATCTTCCTCGCGCGCGGCCTCTCCGAGGCGGAGGGGGCGCGGTACGAGGTCTCGGAGGAGGAGGCCGACATGGAGGTCGCCCGCGTCCCGCTCGCGGACCTGGTCCGCGGCGTCCTGGAGGGCCGGCTGGGCAACCCGGGCCTGGTGACGGGGGCCCTGGCCCTGTCGGCCGCGCTCGCCGCCCCGGGCGGTCTGGACACCCTGCGCCCGGCCCAGCCCCCGTGGCCGGCCCGCCCGTACGAGGCGTAGGGGGCGTCCGGCCCTTCCTCCCGGGCCCGCGGGAGCGTGGTGTGACGATCCGCTGATCCGATTGGGCGATGTGTCCGCCGCGCTCCACACGGGTCGTCGCTCTGCGTGAACTACGCTCGCAACCCGAAGGCAGGGAGAGGAGCGGATCCGTGACGGATTTCGTCGGGCGGCGGCGTGAGCTCAAGGAGCTGCGCGAGGACATCGCACGGACCGGGCTCGACACCCTCTCGGGACGCAAGGCCAAGGCGCCCCGGGCGCGCGTACTGCTCGTCGCCGGGCGGCCGGGGTCGGGCCGCACCGCCCTCGCCGAGGCGTTCGTCCGCGAGGTCGGCGAGGACTACCCCGACGGGGTCCTGCGCACCCGCCTCACCTCCCCCGGCGGACAGACCGTCACCACCGAGCGGGCGATCCGGACCCTGCTGGAGGGGCTCGGCGAGCCCACGCCCCCCGGCGCCGCCGAGGACGAGCTCAGCTCCGCCCTGCGCGCCGCCCTCGCCCACCGCAAGGCGATCCTGCTCGTCGACGACGCCGCCGATCCGTACCAGGTCGACGCCCTGCTGCCGGACACCCCCGAATGCCTCGTCGTCATCACCGCCGAGGGGCCGCTCACCGGGATTCCGGATGTCCGCCCCTGCACCCTCGGCGGACTCGACACCCCCTCCGGGGTCCGGATGCTCGCCCAGCGCATCGGGGACACCCGGATCGCCGTCGACCCCCGCGCCGCCGAGGGCCTCGCCGAGGAGTGCGGAGGGCAGCCCGCCGCGCTGGCCCTGGTGTGCGGCTGGCTCGCCGCACACCCCAAGGCCGCCGTCTCCGACGTGGCCAAGCAGCTCCACGACATGCCGCCCGGTACCGCCGGCCCGCTCGGCCGCGGCTTCCGGCTCGTCTACGAGTCCCTGCCGCAGCCCGCCCAGCGCACCCTCCGGTTGCTGCCGCTGGCCCCCGCCGGGATCGTCGACTCGCACACCGCCTCCGCCCTCGCCGGCTGCTCCGTGGCCGCCGCCCAGTCCACCCTGGAGGACTTCGCCGGGCTGGGCCTCCTGCGCCATGCCTCCGACGGGCTCTTCCTGCTGCCCGGCTGCCTCGTACCGCTGCTCCAGGCCCTGCTGGAGACCAAGGAGCGCCCCGCCGAGGTCGAGCTGGCCCGGGCCCGGATGCTGGAGCGCACCGTACGCCTGCTGCACTCCTGCCGGGTCATGGCCCGGCCCGACGACGCCGGGGCGAACGGCGCGGACGAGGCGGACGTACGGGAAAGGCTGGACGGGCTGCCGCGCGCGCTGCGCTTCCCCGACCGGCGGGCCGCCGCCACCTGGCTCGACACCCGGCTGCCCGCGCTGTCGGCGGCCGCCTCACTGGCCGTGGCCGACGGCGGCCTGGACACCCTGGCCCGCCGGCTGGTCGCAGCCCTCGTACGGGCCCTCGCGGAGCACCGCGGCACCGCCGAAGCCGCTCCCGAGCTGTACGGGCTGCACCGGCTGGTCCTGGACGTGGCCGAGCGCCGCGGCCTGCACCGGGAGCAGGCCGCGGCCCTGCTGAACCTGGCCGACCTGGACGCCGAGACCGGCCGGACCCAGGAGGCACTGGAGCGCTACCGGGCCGCGCTGGACGCGGGACGGGCGGCGAATGACCCGTACGCGACGGGCCGCGCGATGGAATCCGTAGGCGGCGCGTACCAGGAGCTCGCGGACTGGCACCGGGCCGCCGACTGGTTCGGCCGGGCCCTGTCCCAGGCCCTCGCGCGCGGGGAGCGGGCGGACGAGGCCCGGCTGTACGGACGGCTCGGCAACGTGCACACGTACGCGGGCCGCTACGGGGACGCGCTGCGCAGCTGGCGGACGGCCGCCGCGGGGTACCGGAAACTGGCCGATGTACCCGGCCAGGCAAAGGCGTTGAGCGAAATGGCGCGAATCCAGGAGTACGCCGGGCGGCCCGAGGAATCGCTGCACACCTGCCGCGAGGCGGTGGAGCTCGCGCGCCGGGCCCAAGACCTGCGGCTTCAGGCCGCGCTCCAGGTGCGCCTCGCCGACACCCTCGACCGGCTGGGCGACCCGGCCGCCGCAAGGCTGCACCGGTCTGCGGCCGACAGATTGCTGGGAGACGACCCCGCAGCCTGCGAAATCCGTAGTGGTTCCGACTGAGATTATTGGTTTGCAAGGCTAGACAGCGCGTCGTCCTTCATTAGACTGGCTTCACCACGACATCCCGTGGTGCATCCCGTTGCGCGTTCTTGTGGGCGGGTATGTATGAAAGTGCCCCGAAAAATCCCCTGAGCCAAGGACCGTGATCGACGATGAAGGTCGGCATCCCCCGCGAGGTCAAGAACAACGAGTTCCGGGTCGCCATCACGCCCGCCGGCGTGCATGAGCTGGTCCGGGGCGGCCACCAGGTCTTCATCGAGCAGAACGCCGGTGTCGGCTCCTCGATCACGGACGCGGAGTACGTCGCCGCCGGCGCCGAGATCCTCGGTACCGCGGACGAGGTCTGGGCGACCGCCGACCTGCTGCTGAAGGTCAAGGAGCCCATCGCCGAGGAGTACCACCGCCTCCGCAAGGACCAGACCCTCTTCACCTACCTGCACCTCGCGGCCTCCCGCGAGTGCACGGACGCCCTCCTGGAGTCCGGCACCACCGCCATCGCGTACGAGACGGTCGAGCTCGCCAACCGCGCGCTCCCGCTGCTCGCCCCGATGTCCGAGGTCGCGGGCCGCCTGGCCCCGCAGGTCGGCGCCTACCACCTGATGCGCTCGGCCGGCGGCCGCGGCGTGCTCCCCGGCGGCGTCCCCGGCACCCACGCCGGCGAGTGCGTGGTCATCGGCGGCGGCGTCTCCGGCTGGAACGCCGCGCAGATCGCCATCGGCATGGGCTTCCACGTGACCCTGCTGGACCGCGACATCAACAAGCTCCGCGAGGCCGACAAGATCTTCGGCACGAAGATCAAGACGATCGTCTCCAACGCCTACGAGCTGGAGAAGGCCGTCGTCGAGGCCGACCTCGTCATCGGCGCCGTCCTGATCCCGGGTGCGAAGGCCCCGAAGCTGGTCACCAACGAGCTCGTCGCCAAGATGAAGCCCGGAAGTGTCCTTGTCGACATTGCGATCGACCAGGGCGGCTGCTTCGAGGACTCCCGTCCGACCACCCACGCCGAGCCGACCTTCCAGGTCCACAACTCGGTCTTCTACTGCGTCGCCAACATGCCGGGCGCGGTGCCGAACACCTCCACCTACGCGCTGACCAACGCCACGCTGCCCTACATCGTGCAGCTCGCGAACCTCGGCTGGGTCGAGGCGCTGCGCCGTGACCCCGCGCTCGCGCTGGGCCTCAACACCCATGACGGCCAGGTCGTTTACGGTCCGGTCGCCGAGGCGCACGGCCTGGCGACCCTTGAGCTGAGCACGCTGCTCGGCTGATCGGTCAGACCCCGTCAACGACTGACGTCAATCTCACGTATCCGGCCGGACCTTGCCCCCAAGGTCCGGCCGGAGGCGTTTGCGGGGTACGGGCCGGCGCGGCTCAACTCGCCTCGAACGTAACCCTTTAACCCTTTCGCACACCCGCGAAACTTCGCGGTGACGGCCTGGACGCCCTTGACAGAGTGGTGTTCGGTTGCCGACACATCGTTGCCGGTCCGACGGATTGTGTTGCCGCTGAGTGGTGACACGCCATAGAGTCGCCAACCGTCGGCATGGTGCCACGCTGACCTATCGATAAGTGTCCTGGTCACGTCCGAGGAGGTAAGACGACTTGTGAATGAGTCGACATTTGCTCCCGGAGGTGGTCGAGCAGGGACGCCAGAGCGGGGCCAAGGAACCGGCGGGCTCGAAGCGGTCGGCTCCGTCGCGGTCCGCACCTTCGCAAACCACCAGCACATGACGACGCCCCGAAAGAGCATGGACGGCCTAGACGTGAACTCCAGGGCCGGCGACCTGAGCGGCGAAAAGCCCGTGGGTTTCGCCGACTACGAAAACGTGCCCGAAGGGCACTTCTACGACCCGGACGCGGAGTACGAGCCCGACCCCGAGTACGCGGCCACCCTCGCCCCCGACGCTGCCCGCCAGCGCCGGGAGCGGATCGGCCCGACCGGACGGCCGCTGCCGTACTTCCCGATCCCGGGTCCGCTGACCGACCACGGTCCGGCGAAGATCATCGCGATGTGCAACCAGAAGGGCGGCGTGGGCAAGACCACGTCGACCATCAACCTGGGTGCGGCGCTCGCCGAGTACGGGCGCCGCGTGCTGCTCGTCGACTTCGACCCGCAGGGCGCGCTGTCCGTGGGCCTCGGCGTGAACCCGATGGAACTCGACCTGACGGTCTACAACCTGCTCATGGAGCGGGGCATGTCGGCCGACGAGGTGCTGCTCAAGACCGCGGTCCCCAACATGGACCTGCTGCCGAGCAACATCGACCTGTCCGCCGCCGAGGTGCAGCTGGTCAGCGAGGTCGCGAGAGAGTCGACGCTGCAGCGGGCGCTGAAGCCCCTGATGGCCGACTACGACTACATCGTGATCGACTGTCAGCCCTCGCTCGGCCTGCTGACCGTGAACGCCCTGACGGCGGCTCACAAGGTCATCGTGCCGCTGGAGTGCGAGTTCTTCGCACTGCGCGGTGTGGCGCTGCTGACCGAGACCATCGAGAAGGTGCAGGAGCGGCTCAACCCCGAGCTGGAGCTCGACGGCATCCTCGCCACGATGTACGACTCCCGTACGGTGCACAGCCGCGAGGTGCTGGCGCGCGTCGTCGAGGCCTTCGACGACCACGTCTACCACACGGTCATCGGCCGTACGGTGCGCTTCCCGGAGACCACCGTCGCCGGTGAGCCGATCACCACGTACGCCTCCAACTCCGTCGGGGCCGCCGCCTATCGCCAGCTGGCCAGGGAGGTGCTCGCCCGGTGTCCCGCCGAGTGAGTCTGCCCGGAGCCGACGAACTGTTCCGTACGACCGGGGGGATGGCGCTCCAGTCGTCCTCGCCGAGGCGGGGCCCGGAGGAGTCGACCGCCGGGGAGCACGCGGCGGCGTCGGCTGAGGGCACGGCGGGCGAGGGTCGCAGCCGGGAGGCCGCGGCGGCCGCCGCGGAGTCGGTGGTGGGTCCCCGGCGCCCGCAGGAAGGTTCTGTCAGCCCGGAGCCCCGTCGGGGCAAGGGCCAGGGCCGCGGGGCGAACCGCCGGCCCAGCGGGCGCGAACGGCACGACGAGAAGATCACGGTCTACGTCTCCGCCGAGGAGCTCATGGACCTGGAGCACGCGCGGCTGGTGCTGCGCGGCGAGCACGGGCTGGCGGTGGACCGCGGCCGCATCGTCCGCGAGGCGGTGGCGGTCGTGCTCGCGGACCTGGAGTCCCGCGGCGACGCGAGCATCCTGGTCCGCAGACTCCGCGGCCGCTGACCGTCCGGACGTCCGACGGGCGGGCGGGTCCTTTGGCCGGGCGGCTCCGCGTTCGTGGGAGCCTTGGCCCTGGCCGATCGGCCGCCCATCCGTACCACCCTGGACTGCGATGCCCTCTCCCGCCGAACCCGGCCGCCCGACCCGCCGGAGCCTGGGCCGCGGCCCGGGCGCTCCCGCCGCGGCGGACGAGGCCCCCGAAAGCCCTGACGCTCCCGCTGCGCCGCTCGCGCGGGCCGCGGTGGCCCCGGAGCCCGCAGGCGGCCCCGCGCCCGCTGAGCCCCCCGCCGAGGGGCGGGAAGACGGCGGCGAGCACTCCGCTTCCCCCGGGGCCCCTGGGGAGGGGCGGGACGGGAGCGGGCGGTTCACGCTGCGGCTGGCCAACTTCGAGGGGCCCTTCGATCTGCTGCTCCAGCTGATCTCCCGGCACAAGCTCGACGTCACCGAGGTGGCCCTCTCCAAGGTCACCGACGAGTTCATGGCGCACATCCGCGCCATGGGCCCCGACTGGGACCTCGACCAGACCACCGAGTTCCTCGTGGTCGCCGCCACCCTCCTCGACCTGAAGGCCGCCCGTCTGCTGCCCGCCGCAGAGGTCGAGGACGAGGCGGACCTCGCCCTGCTGGAGGCCCGCGACCTGCTCTTCGCCCGGCTGCTCCAGTACCGCGCGTACAAACGGATCGCCGAGATCTTCGAGCAGCGCGCCGAGAGCGAGGGCCGCCGCTACCCGCGCACCGTCGGCCTGGAGGACCAGCACGCCGAGCTCCTGCCCGAGGTCGTCATCGGCATCGGCGCCGAGGGGTTCGCCCGGCTGGCGGTCAGGGCCATGCAGCCCAAGGCCGAGCCCCAGGTCTACGTCGACCACATCCACGCCCCGCTCGTCAGTGTGCGGGAGCAGGCCGCGGTGGTGGTCGCGCTGCTCAAGGCGCGCGGCGAGGCCACCTTCCAGGAGCTGACCGAGGACGCCGGCGACACCCTCACCGTCGTCGCGCGCTTCCTGGCCCTCCTGGAGCTCTACCGCGAGAAGGCGGTGGTCCTCGACCAGGAGGAGGCCCTGCGGACGCTCACCGTCCGCTGGAGCGGCGGGGACGGCGACGGGATGCCGACCGTCACCGACGAGTTCGACCGGATCGTGGAGGTCAAGGAATGAGCGACGTGGCCGAGCTCGCGCTGAAGCCCGCCCTGGAGGCCGTCCTCATGGTCGTGGACGAGCCCGCGACCGAGGCGCACCTCGCCAAGGTGCTGGACCGCACCCCGCGCGAGGTCGCGGACGCCCTGCGCGAGCTGGCCGACGAGTACACCGTCCAGGGGCGCGGCTTCGAGCTGCGGCTCGTCGCCGGCGGCTGGCGGTTCTACACCCGGGCGGAGTACTCGGACGCCGTCGAGCGCTTCGTACTGGACGGCCAGCAGGCCCGGCTGACCCAGGCGGCCCTGGAGACCCTGGCGGTGGTCGCGTACCGCCAGCCGGTGAGCCGTTCGCGGGTCTCGGCGGTCCGCGGAGTGAACTGCGACGGGGTCATGCGGACCCTGCTCCAGCGGGGTCTGGTGGCCGAGGCGGGCACGGAACCCGAAACAGGTGCGATCCTGTACAGGACGACGAACTACTTTCTGGAGCGGATGGGCCTGCGCGGCCTGGACGAGCTCCCGGAGCTCGCGCCCTTCCTCCCCGAGGCGGACGCGATCGAAGCCGATACGCAAGAGGGTGTTCCGTCGTTCGATCCGGATGCACCGGATACCGATGAAGACGACAAGACGACGGAACTTTGATGCGAAGCAGCGGCAACGGCAACGGTGGCGGCAACAGGAACAGCGGCGGCGGTGGTGGCGGGCGCGGTAACACCCGCGGCGGCTCCTCCTCCGGCGGCGGTGGCTACCGCAGCGGTAGCTCCAGTGGTGGAGGCGGCCAGCGCGGCGGCTCCTCCGGCGGTGGTTACCGCGGCGGGAGCTCCAGTGGTGGCTCCTCCTCCGGTGGTGGTTACCGTGGCGGGAGCTCCAGTGGTGGCTCCTCCTCCGGTGGTGGCTACCGTGGCGGGAGCTCCAGTGGTGGCTCCTCCTCCGGCGGTGGTTACCGCGGCGGGAGCTCCAGTGGTGGCTCCTCCTCCGGTGGTGGCTACCGTGGCGGGAGCTCCAGTGGTGGCTCCTCCTCCGGCGGTGGTTACCGCGGCGGGA
>NZ_JBIVXF010000032.1:30078-37808 GCF_044769045.1 Streptomyces sp. NPDC090741
GGAGCTCCAGCGGCGGCTCCTCCTCCGGCGGTGGCTACCGCGGCGGCAGCTCCAGCGGCGGCGGCTACAGCGGTGGCTCCGGCGCCCCGCGCGACCGGGACCGCGACCGCGACCAGGCCCCGCAGCGGCCCCGCAACCCCCGCCCCGAGGAGCGCCGCTACGACGTCGGCCCCGAGGGCGAGCGCAGCCGCGGCGGCGCCAAGGCCGGCGGCGGCGGTGCCCGCGGCGCGGGCGACGGCAACCGTGGCGGCGGCGCCCGTGGTGACGCGGCGCGCGGCGGTGCCAAGGGCGGACCCCGCACCTCCAGGACCCCCGGCATCGGCGGGGCCGGCGGCCCGCGCAGCGGCCCCGGCAGCCGCAGCGGCCAGTCCCGCCCCCGCGAGCTGGACGCGCGGATCGAGGAGCGCGTGCGCGACCGGTACGCCGACAAGCCCGTGATCAAGACCCCGAAGACCTTCCCGGGCGCCGAGGAGGAAGGCGAGCGCCTGCAGAAGGTGCTCGCCCGTGCCGGCATGGGTTCGCGCCGCGCGTGCGAGGAGCTCATCGAGCAGGCCCGCGTCGAGGTCAACGGCGAGATCGTGCTGGAGCAGGGCAAGCGCGTCCAGCCGAAGGACGAGATCAAGGTGGACGGCCTGACGGTCGCCACCCAGTCGTACCTGTTCTTCGCGCTGAACAAGCCCGCCGGCGTCGTCTCCACCATGGAGGACCCGGACGGCCGCCAGTGCCTCGGGGACTACGTCACCAACCGCGAGACCCGGCTCTTCCACGTCGGCCGGCTCGACACGGAGACCGAGGGCATCATCCTGCTCACCAACCACGGTGAGCTGGCCCACCGCCTCACGCACCCGAAGTACGGCGTGAAGAAGACGTACGTGGCCGCCATCACCGGCTCGCTGCCGCGCGACATCGGCAAGCGGCTCAAGGACGGCATCGAGCTGGAGGACGGGTACGCCCGCGCCGACAACTTCCGCGTGCTGGACCAGGTCGGCAAGAACTACATGGTCGAGGTGACCCTCCACGAGGGCCGCAAGCACATCGTCCGCCGCATGCTGGCCGAGGCCGGCTTCCCGGTCGACAAGCTGGTCCGGACCTCCTTCGGCCCGATCGAGCTGGGCGACCAGAAGTCCGGCTGGCTGCGCCGCCTGACCAACACCGAGGTCGGCATGCTCATGCGCGAGGTCGGTCTGTAACCCCTCGCCCAACGGCTGGGAGAAGCCCGCAGTGCCCCCGTGGCACTGCGGGCTTCTTTCGCTTGTCAGGACCCCGCCCGCCTGTTTATAGTCAACATGACTATTAAAGAACGAGGGGGGTCGGCCGTCATGGGCTGGACCGAGATCCTGGGCTTCGCCACCGGAGCCGTGTGCGTCTGGCTCGTCGCCCGGCAGCACGTCGCGAACTGGCCCATAGGCATCGCGAACAACGTCTTCTTCATCGTGCTCTTCGCCCAGTCCGGCCTGTACGCCGACGCCGGGCTGCAGATCGTCTTCATCGCCCTCGCCGCGTACGGCTGGTGGTCCTGGACCCACGGGGGTGGACCAGGAACCGCGAAGGCCCTGCCGGTGCGACGCACCACGCGCACCGAATGGGCCGTACTGGCCGCGGCGGGGGCGGTGGGGGTGCTCGGGCTCACGCTCCTGCTGAGCCGGGTCACCGACTCCACCGTCCCGTTCTGGGACGCGCTGACCACCGGGCTCTCGCTCACGGCCACGTACGGGCAGTGCCGCAAGCTCGTCGAGTCCTGGTGGCTGTGGATCGCCGCCGACCTCGTCTACATCCCGCTGTACGCGTACAAGGGCCTCTACCTGACCTCGGCCCTGTACGTCGGCTTCCTCGCGCTCTGCGTGGTCGGCCTGCTCGGCTGGCGCCGTACGCTCCCCGCGCGGGGCGCCCGCACTGCGGCGGAGGCGACGGCATGAGCGGCGCGAGGCGTTACGGGCACGGACTGGTCCTCGGCAAGTTCTACCCGCCGCACGCCGGGCACCACCACCTCGTGCGCACCGCCCAGGAGCAGTGCGAGCGGCTGACCGTTCTGGTGTGCGCGGCATCGGTGGAGTCGGTGCCGCTCGCCGACCGGGTGGCGTGGATGCGCGAGGCGCACCCGGGGGCGGATGTCGTCGGCGCGGTCGACGACATCCCGGTCGACCTGCACGACCCGGCGGTCTGGGAGGCGCACATGGCGCTCTTCCGGGGCGCGGTGCCGGGGCGCGTCGACGCCGTCTTCACCTCGGAGGAGTACGGGACGGAGCTCGCCCGGCGGTTCGGGGCCGAGGAGGTCTGCGTGGACCCGGGGCGTACCCGCTTCCCCGTCTCCGGTACGGCGGTGCGGGCGGATCCGGTCGGGAACTGGGAGTTCCTGGGGCCGGGCGTACGGGCGGCCCTGACCCGGCGGATCGTCGTACTCGGCGCCGAGTCGACCGGTACGACCACCCTGTCGCGGGCGCTCGCGGCGCACTACCGGGCGCGCGGCGGGGTGTGGGCCCGGACGGGCTGGGTCGCGGAGTACGGGCGCACGTACAGCGAGGAGAAGCTGGCGGCCGCGCGGGCCGCGGACCCGGCGGTGACCTGGGAGGACGTGCCCTTCCGGTCGGAGGAGTTCCCGGTGATCGCGCGCCGACAGGACGCGGAGGAGGAGCGGGCGGCGCGGTCGGGTTCTCCGGTGCTGATCTGCGACACCGACTCCTTCGCGACCGGCATCTGGCACGAGCGCTACATGGGAGGGCGCAGCGAGGAGGTCGAGAAGACCGCCGCGCTGACGCACCGGGACCTGTACCTCCTCACGGACCACGCGGACGTGCCCTTCGAGGACGACGGGCTGCGTGACGGACCACAGCTGAGACCTTGGATGACGGAGCGCTTCCGCGAGGAACTCAGGCGCACGGGCAGGCGTTTCCTGACCGTGAGCGGGGACCGCGAGGCGCGGCTGGCGACGGCCGTCGAGGCGGTCGAGGAGCTGCTGGCCGGCGGATGGCAGTTCGCGGACCCCCTGCCGGAGAACCGATGAAGGGGTACGACCGGTACGCCTACGAACCCTTCGCCGTGACGGTCGACCTGGCGGTGTTCACGGTCCGCGGCGGGTCACTGCACGTGCTGCTGATCCGGCGCGGGCAGGAGCCGTACGAAGGCGCCTGGGCCCTCCCCGGCGGCTTCCTGCTGCCGAGGGAGTCCGCGGAGACGGCGGCCCGCCGGGAACTGGCCGAGGAGACCGGCCTGTCGGAGGCGGTCGTCGCCGCGCTGCACCTGGAGCAGTTGCGCACGTACAGCGATCCGGACCGCGATCCGCGGATGCGGGTGGTCTCTGTGGCCTTCACCGCGCTGGTCCCGCACATGCCGGAGCCGGCGGCGGAGGGAGGCGGGGACGCGGCGCAGGCGCGCTGGGTGCCGGTGGGGGAGGCCGGGGAGGCCGCGGACCTGGCCTTCGACCACGCGCAGATCCTGTCCGACGCGCGCTCCCGCATCGGGGCGAAACTCGAATACACCTGCCTGGCCACGGGGTTCTGCCCGCCCGAGTTCACCCTCGGGGAGCTCCAGTCCGTCTACGAGACCGTCTGGGGCACCCCCCTGGACCGGCCGAACTTCCGCCGCAAGGTGCTGGCCACGCCCGGCTTCGTCGAGGCCGTGCCGGGGGCGGCCCGGCTGACCGGAGGCCGCGGCAAACCGGCCGCGCTGTACCGGGCGGGCCCGGCGGCCGCCCTCCACCCCCCGCTGCTCCGTCCTACGGAAGGAATCCAGAAGTGAACCTGCAGAAGCGGGCGGCGACGGGTGCCCTCGTCGGCCTGGCCCTGGGCGACGCCCTGGGCTTCCCGACGGAGTTCAACGACGTCCCGTCGATCCTGGCGAAGACCGGCCCGTGGCGCGAGATGCGACTGCCGAGCCCGGCGATCGTCACGGACGACACGCAGATGACGCTGGCGCTGGCGCGCGGCATGCGGACGGCGGCGGAACGCGGGCCGGTGGGCCCGCTCCGCCTGACCCGCCCGGTCCGGGAGGAATTCGTCGACTGGTACCACTCCCCGGAGAACAACAGAGCGCCTGGCAACACCTGCCTGCGAGCGTGCGGCCTGCTGAACGACCCTTCCCGGGACTGGCGGGACGCGAGCCAGATCGGCTCGAAGGGCTGCGGGGCGAACATGCGGGTTGCCCCGGTGGGCCTGGTCCCCGGCTGGACGGATGAGGAACGCGCCGGCGCGGCCCAGCTCCAGTCGGCCCTGACCCACGGCCACCCGACGGCCCTCGCGGCCTCCGACCTGACGGCCCGGGCGGTGTACCTCCTCGCGCAGGGGACCGAGGTGACGGGCCTGGTCGGCCAGCTGCGCTCGTACGCCCTGCACCACCGCACCCGCTACCACGAGCGCTGGCTGGGCGACCTGTGGATGCGCACGGCGTCGGACGCGAGCCCGGAGTCCTTCATCGCCCGGGGCTGGGACGACTGCCTGGCCGTCCTGGACCGCCTGACGGCGGCGCTGAAGTCGCCCTCTCCGGAATCGGACCCGTGCCTGACGACGGGCGACGGCTGGATCGCGGAGGAGGCCCTCGCCACGGCTCTCCAGTGCTTCCTCCTCTTCCCGGACTCCCCCCTGACGGCCCTGCGCCGCGCGGCCTGCACGAGGGGCGACTCGGACTCGATCGCCTGCCTGGCCGGCGCCTTCGCCGGCGCCCACCTCGGCGCGGACGTCTGGCCCCGCGACTGGGAGGCCCGCATCGAATACCGAGACGAACTCCTGTCTTTCGGCGCCCTCTGGGACGCGTGACGGATCCCCTGCGCACGAGAGCCCCCACCGGAACCGCATTCCGGCGGGGGCTCTCGCGCGTACGGCAGGTCAGGTCAGGTCAGGCGCTGGCGATAGGGATGAGCAGGCAGCATACGAGCGCCATGAGGACGCAGCCATCGGTTACCCACGCCCGGGTCGGGCGCCGGACAGGCAGGGCGTCGTCGCCGGTCCGATGCCCGGCCATGATGGCTTTGATCACGGCTACCGCCTTGTCGGAACTGCCGACGAAGTGGTCGAGGATCGAACCGGCGAACCCAAGGGGCTGGATCTCGACCGCCTGCAACGTGGTGATGACCGGATTGCCGTTCTGGTCGGCCGCCACCTTTGCCACATGCCGGCACGGGATGTCGTAGGTGAACAGCGGGTTCACGACCGTGACCCGCTGCCTGCCGAGTATGACGCGCGACTCGGCGATCCGGCGGACGAAAGCGATCATGCCCAGGAAGATTGCCATCCCTGTGAGCAGGGAGGGGTCAAGCCCGCCGGGCGTCTCCCCGCCGGGCAGCATGCTGATCCCCATCCCCAGTACGGCCACACCGAATCCGAAGGTGACGATCGCCGAAAACGCCATGAAGGTCCGTCTTCCACAACATCCGCTACGCCAGCGGTAACTGGGAAGGATGGGAGCTGCTCGACTTCACGGCCAAGTCGGCGGCGCCCAGGCGAGGGCCGAGGTGCGGCGGGTGTGGAGGAGGAAGTCGGCCACTCGGGCGTGGTCCGGGTCCGGGGGGAGGGGGGTGGTGGTCAGGGCCGTGTCCGCGTCCTCGTGGAGGCGGGTCATCCAGGTGTCCGCCTCCGGCCAGGTGAGTTCGCCGCGCCTGACCGCGAGCAGGCGGTCGCGGTGCTCGGTGGCGTCGATCGTCAGGCGGCCCGTGCGCAGCAGGTCGCGGCAGGACAGCAGCAGGCGCAGCAGGTGCATGGCGTGCTTCCAGCGCGGGGCGCCGTGGATGCGTACGTCCGCGACGAGCTTGGCGTGCTGGGACATCGCGTACCGGGTGAAGGTGGCGTGCGCCCGGCGGGACAGGAAGGCCTCCCGGAGGGAGAGGAGTTCCTCGCCCAGCGGGGTCAGCCGTTCCACCAGCGGGGAGTGCAGGCACTCCAGGATGTTCGGGTTGGCCCGCAGGGCGAGTTCGCAGAAGCGCTCCAGCTCCCAGGAGAACTCCTCCTCCCGCGGGCCCTCCACATGCGTCGGCGGCTTCTCGAAGCGCCAGAAGAGCGGCGTCGGGGCCAGGTAGACGCCGCGCCGGTCGGTGTCGCTCGCCTCCGTCGCCAGGCCGAACGCCCGGGAGCCCGTCACGCACGCGTAGATCGTGTGGTCGCGTACGAGGGCGAGGGCTTCCGGGGGCGTGGTCGGCTGGTTCATCCCGGGAGCCTAGGCCGGGGCGGCCGGGCTACGCGAGCGAGATATCCCCGTCCGGGGCCACCGTGATCTGCTTCTCCGCCAGGGGGCGGGTCGCCGGGCCGTGGGCCACCGCGCCGTCCGCGATCTGGAACTTGCTGCCGTGGCAGGGGCAGTCGATGGTGCCGGCCTCCACCTTGGACACGATGCAGCCCTGGTGCGTGCACACGGCAGTGAAGCAGCGGAAGGACCCGGCCGTGGGCTGGGTGACCACCAGCTTCTTCTCCTTGAGGATCGTGCCGCCGCCCACCGGCACCGCAGAGGATTTGAGCAGCGCCGTGCCCGTGCCCGTTCCCGTCGAGGAGGAAGGCGAGGAGGAAGGCGTGGCCGCCGCCTCCGGGGTCGAAGGGTTGCCGGGCTCGCTCTTCGGGGTCTTGGCCTCGCCGCCGCACGCGGTGAGCGTGCCGCCGGCCAGCGCGGCGGCTGCTCCTGCCGCCAGTACCGTACGGCGTGCCGTCGGCGTGGGGTCGCTCATGGGGTGCTCCTCGATCGGGTCGCTCCGGGATGGCGAGCAGCATCCTGGCGTGTCGGGGGCCCCAGGAGAAGCCCCCGCGCCGCCCGGTTCAGGAGCCCGGCTCCCACGGGGCCAGTTCCGCCGGGCCGCCGGGCGTGCGCACGACCTCCCAGACGCGGACCACGGCCGCCCGGTCCAACGGGCCGTGGACGTGCGGGTAGCGGCCGCCCGATTCACCCTCGCGGCGGACCTCCGAGGTCAGGGCCCGCTCGTCGAGCTCGACGGCCAGCAGCGGACCCGGTACGTCGCGGTAGTGCGCGTCCGCGATCGCGAGCACCGTCGGGCGGTCCGCAGAACAGTGCACGAAGCCCTCCGAGTCGAGCGAGGAGGGGGCGTACGGAAGCTCGGGCGCGGCGGTCCAGTCGGCGAGCGGCACGATGTGGAAGATCATGTCGATCGTTCTACCGCAGGGTCTGCCGAACGCTTGCACCAAGTGGCGGAATGGGGTGGATCGGGTGACATTGTCCGTGTCCCGAACCCTCTCGAAAGGCATGGACGATGGCGGGTAACGACCTCGGCTCCCTTCTGGGCAGCCTCCTCGGAGGCGGTAGCGGCAGCGGCAGCGGCGGCCAGGCAGGCGGTGGCGGCGGCGGCAACATCCTCGGCGCGCTGCTCGGCGCCCTCATGGGCGGCGGCGGTGCGGGCGGGGCCCAGGCGGCCGGAGGCGGGAACAACCCGCTCGGCGGGCTGATGGACATGCTCAGCAAGTCCGGTCTCGCCGACCAGGCGCAGTCCTGGATCGGTACGGGCGACAACAAGCCGGTCAGCGGTGCCCAGATCGCCGAGGCGCTGCCGGACGACACCCTGCAGAAGGTCGCCGAGCAGGCGGGAGTCAGCCCGCAGGAGGCCGCCGACCAGATCGCGCGGCAGCTGCCGCCGGCCGTCGACAAGCTGAGCCCGGCCGGTTCGATCCCGAGCGGGTCGCTCGAAGACATCATCCGGCAGCAGAACCTCTAGGTCGTGTCGTCAAAGTCCCGTCTGGTCGGCGGGGTCTGGCACGCACGCTCGCCGCGTTGTCGTCGGTCACCGACGTCCCCCAGCTACCGCT
>NZ_JBIVXF010000033.1:0-36713 GCF_044769045.1 Streptomyces sp. NPDC090741
ACTCCCGCTACGGCAGCCCCGTCGGCGCCTGGAACTTCTGGCAGACCCACCACTGGTACTAAGCCACCAGCGGACAGCACAGCAGACACGCGAAAACGCCCGGCCGGGACCTCCCGGCCGGGCGCTTTCGCGTTTACGGCCGCAGACCCCGACTCCGAGGAGTAGCGCGTCGACGAGGAGAAAACCCCTCGGGGTTGTCCCGCCGAGCCGCGTACGCTCGGCCGCGTGCCACGCTCCTCGAAGCAGCCCCGCCGGCTCGTCGCCGACGGGCGCGCCTACATATGGACGGTCCGCCACGGTCACCACGTGCTGGAAAACCGCGGCTGCCGCAAAACCCTCACCCTGCACACCCAGCCGTCGGGCACCGGCGGCCTGCTGCGCTTCGTCTTCGACGAGGGCCCCGGCCGGTACGTCTCGGGTTTCACCACAGGGTCGGGGGAGGTGGGGGCCGTCGGCGTCGGCGCCCTGAACCTGCACGAACCGGGCACGGTGCGGTTCCTGCTCGACACCGCGCTGGCCCGCGGATGGGACCCGGGGGAGAGGCGGGACGTGAAGGTCGACGGCTGGACCTTCCTCGATGAGGCGGTCGCCGCGCGGGGCTGAGGCCGGGGCCGTCGTCACCGTGACCTAGGACCATCGGCTCCTGACCACTGGCGCAAAGTTTCGATCCGTGGTTCCCGCGAGTGGAATCCGAGAAGAATTCGGAACCGACCCCGCGAGGTGTCGAGGATCGGCGCCCGGCTCCGACGTCCCCTGTGCAAGCAACGGGAAACCACGAGCGAAGGAGGTCGCCATGAAGTACCTCGTCATGGTGCAGGGCTCCCAAGTCGACTACGACTCCTACGGCGGCAAGGGCAGCGCGCAGAGCCCCGCGTGGAGCGAGCAGGACCTGAAGGCGATGTTCGCGCACATGGAGGCGATCAACAACGACCTCGCCGAGTCCGGTGAGCTGCTCGACGCGCAGGGGCTCGTCGAGCCCGCGCGGACCCGCTTCGTGACCGCCGACAGGGATGGCCGGCCGGTGATCACGGACGGCCCGTACGGGGAGACGAAGGAACTGCTCGCCGGGTACTGGGTGCTCGACTGCGCGAGCCTGGAGCGGGTCACCGAGATCGCGGCGCGGGTCGCCCGGTGTCCGCAGCCGGCCGGCGCGCCGGAGCACCCGGTGGTGATCCGGCAGATCGACGAGCGCCCCGAGTCCGAGCTCTTCACCAGCTGAACGTGCACGAACAGGGGCCCGTAGAGCCCGCAGAGACGGTCGAGGACCTGTTGCGCCGACACGCGCCGCAGGTCCTCGGCGCGCTCGTGCGCCGGTACGGACACTTCGACGCCGCCGAGGACGCCGTACAGGAGGCCCTGCTGGCCGCCGCGCGGCAGTGGCCGGAGGCGGGGACGCCCGCCAATCCGCGCGGCTGGCTGATCCGGGTGGCCTCGCGGCGGCTGACCGACCAGCTGCGGGCGGACGAGGCGCGGGCGCGGCGCGAGCAGACGGCCGCCCGTATGGAACCCCGCGACACCCGGGCCGCTCCGTCCGACGACGACACCCTCACGCTGCTCTTCCTCTCCTGCGACCCGGCGCTCGCCCCTGCCGCCCGGATCGCGCTGACGCTGCGCGCCGTCGGAGGCCTCACCACGGCGGAGATCGCCCGGGCCCATCTCGTACCGGAGGCGACGATCGCGCAGAGGATCAGCCGGGCGAAGGCGAAGCTCCGTGACCACCCCTTCCACCCGCCCGGCCCCGAGGACCGCGACGCCCGGCTGGCCACCGTCCTCCAGGTGCTCTACCTGATCTTCAACGAGGGCTACACCGCGACCTCGGGCCCCGCCCTCCACCGCGCCGACCTGGCGCGCGAGGCGATCCGGCTGACCCGGGCGGTGCGCCGCCTGCTGCCCCGGGAGGGTGCGGTGACCGGTCTGCTGGCCCTGATGCTCCTGACCGAGGCCCGCAGCGCGGCCCGTACGGGCACACACGGCGAGCTGATCCCCCTGGACGAACAGGACCGCGCGCTCTGGGACTCCGAGGCCATCACCGAGGGCACCGCTCTGGTCGAGGAGGCGCTCGCGGAGGGCCCGCCCGGCCCGTACCAGCTCCAGGCGGCGATCGCGGCCCTCCATGACGAGGCGGCACGCGCCGAGGACACGGACTGGCCGCAGATCCTCGCCCTCTACGACGTGCTCATCGCCCAGGCCCCCGACCCGATGGCGGAACTCGGCCGCGCGGTGGCCGTCGCGATGGTCCACGGCCCCGAGTCCGGCCTCACCGAACTCACCGCCCTGGAACCCCGGCTGAAGGACCACCACCGCCTCGCAGCGGTCCGCGCCCACCTCCTCGAACGCACCGGCGCGACGGACGCCGCCCGCGAGGCCTACGAGGAAGCGGCCCGCCTCACCCTGAGCATCCCGGAACGCCACTACCTCCGCACAAGGGCGTCCCGGCTCGGCCGGTGAGCGAGCCGGGCCCTGACGGTGACAGGTTCCATGAGTGGTACAGATACGGTCAGTTGGACGGGCACGCTCCGTGAGGGGGTTGCCTGATCCTCGGGGCCGACGACCGGCTCGCCGGTGTCTCTGGCCTGCCCGCCCGGCCACCGCAAGCTCGACGTGCACGAAGCGACAGCTCCAGGAATGGCTGGAAAGACACGCCTCAACTCTTCACTTCTCTCCCCCTGTTGATCACATTTCCCTCACGTTTCATACTGCGCTGACCCGGCGGCGGGTGCCGTTGCACCCACGGACGGAAATGACCACTCGGCTTCATCCCAAGCTCCTGGGGGAGACTTGCGCGCAAGGGCAACGAGAGCATTCGCCTTCACCATCGCAGCGGCCACGTCGGTGGCCCTCGCGGCCGGCATGACCGGCCCCGCGGCGGCGATCGGCGCGAACACTTCCACCACACCGAGCGTCAAACGTTTCGACGGTGACCAACGGATCCAGCTCATCACGGGCGACCGCGTGGTGGTCGGCGCCCAGGGCCAGGTGGTGGGCTTCGAGTCCGCCAAGGGCCGTGAACGCATACCCGTGCAGGTGCAGCGCGCCAAGGGCCACACACTGGTGGTGCCCAGCGACGCGCAGGGCCTGATCGCCACGGGCCGGCTGGATCAGCGGCTCTTCGACATCAACGAGCTCGCCGACCCGTTACTGCGCAAGAGCCATGGGGACGGGCTCAAGCTGATCGTGCAGTACGACGGGGGTGCCGGTACGGCCGCACGCGCCGAAGTGCGTTCGGCCGGTGACACACAACTGCAGCGCACCTTCCCGACCATCAACGCCGACGCCATCCGTACGACGCCGGGCGATGTGACCAAGGTGTGGGAGGCCCTGACCGACCAGCAGCGAGGTGTCCGCGCCACCGCGTCCGGCATCGGCAGGGTGTGGCTGGACGGAGTGCGCCGGGCGAGCCTGGACCGCAGCGTGAAGCAGATCGGCGCCGACAAGGCGTGGGAGGCCGGGTTCGACGGCAAGGGCGTCAAGATCGCCGTCCTCGACACCGGCGTCGACAAGACCCACGACGACCTCAAGACCCAGGTCGTCGACGAGAAGAACTCCTCCGCCTCGCCCGACACCGTGGACCGTGTCGGACACGGCACGCACGTCGCCTCGATCGCCGCCGGTACGGGCGCCAAGTCGGGCGGCACGTACAAGGGCGTCGCCCCCGGCGCCAAGGTCATCAGCGGCAAGGTGCTGAACGACAACGGATTCGGGGAGGACTCCAGCATCATCGCGGGCATGGAGTGGGCCGCCGCGGAGGGCGCGGACGTGGTCAACCTCAGTCTCGGCGGCCCGGACTCCCCGGGCATCGACCCGCTGGAGGCGACGGTCGACAAGCTGTCCGCCGAGAAGGGGACCCTGTTCGCCATCGCGGCGGGCAACGACGGCAGGGCCGGCAACTCGACGGTGGGCTCTCCGGGCACCGCGGACGCCGCGCTGACCGTGGGCGCCGTCGACAACGACGACAAGCTGGCGCCCTTCTCCAGCATCGGCCCGCGCGTCGGCGACGGCGGCGTCAAGCCGGACGTGACCGCGCCCGGCGTCGCCATCACCGCGGCGGCGGCCCCGGGCAGCGTGATCGACACCGACCCCGCCACGCCCCACCCGGCCCCGGGCTACCTGCAGATCGACGGCACCTCCATGGCCACCCCGCACGTCGCGGGCGCAGCGGCGATCTTGAAGCAGCAGCACCCGAGCTGGAAGTCCGCCGAGCTCAAGGGCGCGCTGACCGCGTCCGCCAAGGGCGGCGACTACACGGTCTTCCAGCAGGGCTCGGGCCGCATCCAGGTGGACAGGGCGCTGGCCCAGAGCGTGATCGCCGACCCGGTCTCGCTGGGCTTCGGCGTCGCGCAGTGGCCCCACACCGACGACCAGCCCCTCACCAAGAAGGTCAGTTACCGCAACCTCGGGACCGGCGACGTCACCCTCGACCTTTCGGCGTCCGCGCTGGACCCGGCGGGCAGGCCGGCCCCGGCCGGGTTCTTCCGGCTCGGCGCCACCAAGGTGACCGTGCCCGCCGGAGGCACGGCCGATGTCGACCTGACCGCCGACACCAGGATCGGCGCCGCCGACGGCACCTACTCCGGCTACGTCACCGCCACCGGCGCCGGCCAGTCCGTCCGTACGGCCGCGGCGGTCGTCCGCGAGGCGGAGTCCTACGACCTCACCATCAAGAACATCGGCCGCGACGGGAGCGACGCCCAGAACTTCTCCGACTCCCTGATCGGCATCGCCGGCCCGGGCAAGGGCTTCCAGACCGGCATCAACAACGAGCCGGGCACGCACAAGATCCGCGTGCCCAAGGGCTCGTACGTGTTCAACGCGGCCATCTACCAGGACCCGCAGGACCTCACCAAGGGCACCGACTGGATAGCCCAGCCCAGGCTCGACGTCTCCGGCGACACCACGGTCACTGCTGACGCACGCACCACCAAGCCGGTGGACATCACCGTGCCGGGCCTCAGCAAGGCGGACTTCGGCGGCACGCACTACGAGCTCGGGACGGACGCCGACCACGTCGGCAACGGCTGGGTCCTCAGGGGCTTCACCGGCTTCCGCACCGCCCACATGGGTCCGGCCGTCACCGACGGCTCGCTCCTGCAGACCTGGGACGCCCACTTCCTCAAGGACGCCACCAGCCAGTACTCGGTGGCCTTCGGCGGCAGGACGGACAAGGTCGCGACCGGGTACGGCAAGCACGTGAAGGCGAACGAGCTGGCCACGCTCCAGGTCGGTCTCGGCGCCTCCGCCTCCGGGAAGAGCGCCTACGCCTTCCCGTTCCCCCAGCTGCCGGGTGCGCCGGACGGCAACGGGTTCTCGGCCGCGCAGGCCGCGCCGGGCACCCGCACCTTGTACGTCTCCACTGCCGACGGCGTGAAGTGGCTGAGCACGTTCAGCCAGTTGGGCGAGCCGGACAAGTGGGGCAACCCGTCCGTCGAGGCGGCCTACGAGATGCCCGAGGGGAAGCGCTACGAGGCGGGCAGGACGTACCAGGAGACCTTCAACACCGGCGTCACCGGCCCGCTCCTGGGCGCGAAGACGGGCGTCTTCCGCACCGCACCCGACCCGGCCACAGGCGATCAGCGCATCGTCGGCGCCCTGCCGCTCTTCGCCGACGGTACGGGCCACGCCGGATTCTCGGCGTACACCTCGGCCAAGTCGACCCTGTACCGCAACGGCGTCAAGGTCGGCGAGAACAGCGACCCGCTGCGCGGCGAGGAGGCCTTCAAGGTAGACCCGGCCGACGCCGAATACCGTCTGACGGCGTCCGTCGAGCGCTCGGCGAAGGTCTCGTCCGCCTCCACCCGGATCGACGCCGACTTCACCTTCCGCTCCCGGCAGGTCGCGGCCACCACGGCCCTGCCGGTGTCCACGGTCCGCTTCGCGGCCCCCGTCGACCTCGCCTCAGGTGCCCCGGCGGGCAAGTCGGTCCGGATCCCGGTTGCCGTACAGGGTTCGGCGGCCGGGAAGAACCTCAAGTCGCTCACGGTGTCCGTGAGTTACGACGACGGGGCCGCCTGGCAGCTCGTGAAGGTCAACAGCGGCAAGATCTCCGTGAAGAACCCGGCGAAGGGAAAGAGCATCTCGTTCCTCGCCGAGGTCACCGACAAGCAGGGCAACAAGTCGACACTGACGATCCACAACGCCTACTACGGCAAGTGACATCGCCGTGTTCCTCACCTCCGATGTGCAGCTTCAGGAGCCGAACGCGGGGGGCCGCCGTGCCGCCGTGCGAGGCGGCATTCGGCCAGTCGTGACGTGAAGTCTTGACGGCAGCAGGGCGGTTCAGTTGACTCACGCGGTGTCCTGTCCCGTGGTATAGACCTCGGAGGCGCTTTGTGACCACCGTACGCGTGACACCGGCCCGGCGCCGGCTCAGAACCGCCCTGCTGGGCGTGGCCGGCGTCCTCGCCGGACTCCTCCCGCTCGCACAGGCCACGGCCACGGCCGCCGTCGGGGAACCGCCGCCCCCGACGGCGGTCGACCGTTTCGAGGGCGAGATCCCGTTCGCAGGACCGCCCGCGGAGGGAATCTTCACCTGGGGCAGCGATGCCGACGACAATCCCCGGCTGGAGCTCCGGGAGCGCGCCGACGCCCCCGAGGGCGCGAAGGTGCTGCACGGTGCGTACGACATCAGCGGCTGGGGCGGCTACACCCACGACTTCGCCTTCGACGAGCCCGCCCACGACTGGAGCGCCCGCGGCGGCATCCGGTTCTGGTGGTACGGGCAGAACACCGCACCGCTGCCGCCCGGATCGGGCCCCCGGGTGAACTTCGAGCTCAAGGACGGCGGGGCCAACGGCGAGGCGTCCGAGCTGTGGACGACCTCCTTCACCGACGACTGGCAGGGCTGGCACCTCGTCGAGATCCCGTTCTCCCGGTTCGAGTACCGCACCGACTACCAGCCGGTCGGCGGCATCGACCACGTGCTCGGGCTGACCGAGATGTGGGGCTACGCCTTCACCTTCCCGGTGGGCCGCTCCGGCGAGTTCATGATCGATGGATTGGAGGTGTACGGCGCCGCCGACCCGGTCGTGCAGACCAAGGTCGTCACCGACACGACCGTTCACCCTGTGAAGGAAGGCGGCTCTGCCGACGTACGCGTATCCGTGGCCACGACCGGCTCCGGACCGCTCACCGAGCCGGTGACCGTCGGCTACTCCACCGAGGGGGGCACCGCGACGCCCGGAGCCGACTACCGGCCGGTGACCGGCACGCTCACCTTCCCGGCCGGGACCCCCTCCGGCAGCTCACGTACCGTCACCGTCACCACCACCAAGGACCGGGACGGCGAAACCGCCGAGACCGTACCGGTGAAGCTGACCGTGACCGGGGCGCGGCCGCCCGCCGAGGACCCGCTCGTCGTGATCGACGCGCACGGGCTGCCGTACCTCGACCCGACGATGCCGGTGCGCGAACGCGTCGCGGACCTGCTCGCGCGGATGACCCCGGAGGAGAAGGCCGGGCAGATGACCCAGGCCGAGCGCAACGCGCTCAAGTCCCCCGGTGACATCGCCGCGTACGGTCTGGGCTCGCTCCTGTCCGGCGGCGGCTCCGTCCCCAGCCCCAACACCCCCGAGGGGTGGGCGGACATGGTGGACGGCTATCAGCTGCGCACCCGGGCGGCCCGACTCCAGATCCCGCTGATCTACGGTGTGGACGCCGTACACGGCCACAACAACGTCGTCGGGTCCACGATCATGCCGCACAACATCGGCCTGGGCGCCTCCCGCGACCCAGGACTGGCCGAGCGGACCGGCGCGGTGACCGCCGCCGAGGTCCGGGCGACGGGTGTCCCGTGGGACTTCGCGCCCTGCCTGTGCGTCACCCGCGACGAGCGCTGGGGCCGCTCGTACGAGGCCTTCGGCGAGGACCCGGCGCTGGTCACGGCGATGGAGACGGTGATCCGCGGCATGCAGGGGGCGCCGGACGGCCGGGACCTGGACCGCCCGGACAAGGTGCTGGCCACCGCAAAGCACTACGTGGGCGACGGCGGCACCGAGTACGGCTCCTCCACCACCGGCTCGTACACCATCGACCAGGGCATCACCCGGGTCACCCGGCAGGAGCTGGAGGTGGTGCACCTGGCGCCGTTCCGGGAGGCGGTCAAGCGCGGGGTGGGGACGGTCATGCCCTCGTACTCCTCGGTGGACTTCCCCGGTGACGACGCCGGCCCGGTGAAGATGCACGCCAACGCGGAACTGATCAACGGTGCACTCAAGGACCGGATGGGCTTCAAGGGCTTCGTCATCAGCGACTGGCAGGCCATCGACCAGATCCCCGGCGACTACGCGAGCGACGTACGGACCTCGATCAACGCCGGCCTCGACATGATCATGGTCCCGAGCGCGTACCAGGACTTCCACCGCACGCTGGTCGGCGAGGCGGCCGCGGGCCGGATCCCGCAGGCGCGGATCGACGACGCCGTGGCGCGGATCCTGGAGCAGAAGTTCAAGCTGGGCCTGTTCGAGAAGCCGTACGCCGACCGCACCGGCCTGGGCACGATCGGCTCGGCGGAACACCGGGCAGTGGCCCGCCAGGCGGCGGCGAAGTCCCAGGTCCTTCTCAAGAACGAGGGCGGACTGCTGCCGCTGAAGCCCTCGCAGAAGGTCTACGTCGCCGGCTCCAACGCGGACGACCTGGGCAATCAGGCGGGCGGCTGGACCGTGAGCTGGCAGGGCTCGTCGGGGCGGAACACGGTGGGCACCACGATCCTGGAGGGCATGCGGAAGGCGGCCGCCTCGCCGGAATCGGTGACGTACTCCAAGGACGCGTCCGTGCCCACGGCCGGATACGACGTCGGCGTGGTCGTCGTCGGCGAGAGCCCGTACGCGGAGGGCGTCGGCGACGTGGGCAACGGCCACGACCTCCAGCTCTCGGAGGCCGACAAGGCGGCCGTGGACCGGGTCTGCGCGGCGATGCGGTGCGCGGTGTTCGTGGTCTCCGGACGCCCGCAGCTGATCGGCGACCGGCTGGACCGGATGACGGCGCTGGTCGCGTCCTGGCTGCCGGGCACCGAGGGCGACGGGGTCGCCGACGTGCTGTACGGCAAGCGGCCGTTCACCGGCCGGCTCCCGGTCACCTGGCCGAAGTCGGAGGCCCAACTCCCGATCAACGTGGGCGACGCGGCGTACGACCCGCAGTTCCCGTACGGCTGGGGCCTGACCACGCTCGGCGCACCCCCGCAGGGCGGCGAGCCGGCACTGCGCGCACTCGCCCTCGTCGCGGCGGCGGTCGAGCGTACGACCGGCGCCGACTCGGAGGCCGGGCGCGCGGTGGCGGACCGGGCCCGGGCGATCGCCGAGCACCGGATCGGCGGCCGCTTCACGCAGGCCTCGTCCAAACCCTTCGCCGAAGCGGACCACCTCCTGATGAGCGGCGACCTGACGGGAGCGGTGGCCGACCTGACAGCGGCCTTCCGGGCGGCGGCCCGGTAGCGAGGCGAAGCCCTCCGGCCCCCGCCCTCGAACCCCCGCGCTCCGGCCCCCGCGCTCCGGCGCGGGGGCTTCGCCGTCTCCGGCGCTTGACCTTGACACGGTGACAAGGTCTTCACTGCCGTCCAGGAGGTGGTTCCGATGACCACGGTGGACCAGGACACGAACACGCTGAGCGCTCTCCCGGGGCTGGAGGACGGCCGCCCGTCGGTGCGGATGCGGGCGGCGCTGGCGATCGGCTCGACTCCGGACGCGCGCTCCGTGGAGAAACTCATCGAGCGGTGCGCGGTCGAGCCCGAGTTCTCCGTGCGGGAGATGCTGACATGGGCGCTCATCCGGCACGCGGCATCCATCACGGTCCCACGGCTGATCGATGAGCTCCGTTCCGAGGGGGCGCAGGCACGAAGCCAGGCACTGCACACGCTGTCCAAGATCGGCGACCGGCGGGCATGGCCGGCGATCACCGGGGCGCTCCTGTCCGACGCCGACGACGAGGCGGCGCGCAGTGCCTGGCGGGCGGCGGTGGTGCTGGTGCCCGAAGGCGAGGAGCCCGAACTGGCCGGAGCGCTGGCGGCGCAACTGGGGCGGGGCGGGCGTGATACGCAGCTGAGCCTGAGCCGGGCGCTGACGGCCCTCGGCGAGGGAGCCGCTCTGCCGGCCCTACGCCCTGCGATGACGGATCCCGACCCCCGAGTGCGTCACCACGCGATGGCCACGGAACGGCTGCTGCACGACCCGGACGCCGGATTCGAGTACGCGATCGAGGAGGCCAAGCGCATCGCGGCGTTGCAGGACCGGCCGGGAGGGGAGTAGGCGCTGTTGATCGGGCCCGCCCCCGCGCGGAAGCGGCGGCTTCGGGCCGTTCAGGTGGTGGAGTCGGGGGTGACGGAAGAGGTCGGAGGGACAGGTCCCAGGGGGTGAGCTGGGCGGATCGGAGGGGAGCGGCGGCGCAGGCGGTACTGGAACCAGCCATGGGTGTGGGACGGGCCGAACCTCGCAGGGCCTTGGACGTGCTGGTGGGCACGAGCCACGGGCGGAGGAGGCAGAGGATGGCCGGATTCTCGACGTTCCGGGTGCCGGAGCGGGTCAGGGGGACCGCGGCGGACCAGGAGCTGGGGCGGCGGATGGTGCGGGCCTGGCAGCAGGACGGGATCTTCCAAGTTCGGCGGGATGTCGAACTGGAGGAGCTGACCGACGCGGCGATGTGCGCGGCGCGGGCATTCTTCCGGCTGCCGCTCAGGCTGAAGCACTGCTGCGTCAACGACCTGTCGTACAGCGGGTACATCGAGTCCGGGGAAGAGCTGACGGCGGGTGTGCCGGACCAGCCGGAAATCTTCACGGTCACCCCGCACTTCGACCACGACCACCGCCGGGTGCGCGAAGGGATGCCCTGCCATGGCCCGGTGCCGTGGCCGGGCGATCCGTTCCGGTACGCCATCGAGTCGTATCTGCGCAGCGTCGGTGAGCTCGGTGAGCGGATCCTGCGGCTCGTCGCCCTGGGACTGGGCCTGGGGACCTCCGGCGCACGGCAGCTGACCGGGCTCACCCGGGGCGGCTGGCACCACATGCGGGTCCTGCGCTTCCCCGCTCGTACGGCGCCGTCGGCGCGGGGCATCGGCTCCCACACCGACTACGGACTGCTGGTGATCGCGGCGCAGGACGACGTGGGCGGGCTGTACGTACGGCCGCCCGTGGAGGGTGAGCGGCGGTCGCGGAACTGGGTGGCGGGGGAGAGTTCGGCCGGGCGGGCCGAGGACGCGCAGGACTGGCGGTTCGTGACGCCCGAGCCGGGGGTGCTGACGGTGTTCCCCGGGGACATCCTTCAGTTCCTGACGCGCGGGGCGGTGGAGGCGACGGCGCACCGGGTCCGGCTGGCAGAGCGGGAGCGCTACGCGCTCGCGTACTTCCACGAGCCGCACTTCGACGCGCGGATCCGGCCGTTGGGCGGGCGGCGCGAGGAGGAGACGCTGCACTACGGTCGCCACATAACCGACATGCTCATGAGGTGCTACCCGGAGCGGGCGACGACGCTTCGCATCATCCGGGAGGGCCGGCTCGCGGCGCTGGCCGGCTCCTAGGGGACAGCCCGGGGCGCGCGGGTTAGCCGCCCTGACCGGCGCTTCCGATGGGGCCGACCTTCACCGGGGTGCCGGGGCCCTCCGTGACGGGCAGGGTGGCGGCGCCCGGCCAGTCGAGGGTGACCGACTTCGTCTCGTCCGGCGGGGTCACCAGCAGCCCCGTGATGCGGACGCCGGAGCCGCCCGAATCGTTGATCGGGTAGTTGATGCCGAAGGCCACCGACTTCCCGGGCTTGAGTACGGCCGGGTCGGCCTGCCCACCGCTGCGCTTCGCGGACACCGGTCCCGAGTTCGTCTTGAGGTCGACGCCCGCGTACCCGGACATCGTGCAGTCCCGGCCGCCTCGGTTCTTCAGCTGCACGGCGACGGTGCCGTCGGGGTCGCCGTCGATGGTGTTGTCCTTCGCCGTGATCTCCAGCTCGTCGGTGCGGCACTTGTCGACCTTGCCGTTCGCGTGGGAACCGGTCGCGGCGGCCGTGCCCTGCCCGGCCGGGCTCTTCGCGTCGGAGGCCGTGCTGCCGCTCGGGGAGGGCGCGGTGGACGCGGCGGACGACGGGTCGCTCTGCCCCTTGCCGGCGCCGCTGCTCTGGCAGGCAGTGAGCGAGAGACTCGCGGCAACGGCCAGGGCTGAGAACGTGAGCTTGTGAACGCGCATCGCTTCTTCTTCCTCAGTATCGGTCGGGGGCGCCGGCCGGACTCCGTATGCCCCGAAGGAATGAGCCGTGACGGCGGGCACGCTACGCCCGGACCGCGTCGGTCAGGCGGGCGGCCGAAGGTCGTCCCGTTCCGGCCCCCCTCGGCGCAGGGCCTCGATCAGCCAGGGCTGGAAGGGCAGGTGCCCGGGGAGTACCCGCCAGTCGTTGACGGTCCACACCAGCCGCCAGTAGCGCGCGACGAGCGGGTCGTGTCCCTCCTCGAACCGCCCCGCCATCCATTCCTTCAACTCGGGTCCGACAGGGCGGCCGAGGGCGGAGGCGAAGCGTGCCACGACGGCATCGACAACCGCTACGGCCTCCCCGTCCTGCGGATCGGTGCCCGATTCCCTCGCGGTGGCGACCGCCTGCCGGGCGAAGGCGACGAGTTCCGCCGCCGTCACGGCAGCGACCCCCGGCAGGGCGTCCTCGTCGGCGGGTGGGAGCGCGGCGTGCGCCATGCGGGCGTGGAAGCCGGTGTCGGTGATGAGTTCGGTGATTTCCATCCATGCGGCGACCTGCGCGTCCGTCGGGTCGTCGGGCAGGTCGGGGACGGCGCTGCGCAGCGCGGCTGCCGCAGTGGGCGCGGACGGGGTCCCGGCGGTGGTGAGGCCGTCGATGAAGTCCGTCACCAGGCGCCGCCGTTCCTCGGACGTGCGGCGGATGAGCTGGTGCACGAGAGCTGCCTCCTCGGGGTTGTGGCCGCGCCGGGCGAGGTGCCGCAGTACGTTGCGCCGCAGGCGCAGCACGCGGATCTGGAGTTCGGTGGCGTCGGCCCGGGCGGCGGCGACCTCGGCGACGGAGAGTTCGCCGCCGAGGACGCGTCGGATCGTGGCGAGGTCGACATCGAGCTCTCGCAGGGCGCAGATGGTCTGGAGCCGGATCAGGGCCGCGTTGTCGTAGCTGCGGTAGCCCGCCGGGGTGCGATGGCTCGGGGGCAGCAACCCCATGTCCGAATAGAACCGGATCGTCCGTACCGGTACGCCGGTACGGGTCGAAAGGCTGCCGATCGAGTGCAAGGACGTCGTGCCGTTCATGCCACCCACTCTCCGGTCTCCATCCGGTGGAGAGTCAAGCCGCGTACGTCCCACCCGCCACCGGTGGTCGATCGTGGTGCCCCCTAGTTCGTGGTCAGGGCTTCGAGGGCGGGGACGGTTTCGGCCGGGCTCGGCAGGGCGGCGTTCTCCGCCTGGAGGCGGGAGGCGGACTCCCGCAGGTCGGTGTCGCTGATGAGGCGGGTCAGGAGCGGGGTGTCGACGGCGTCGGAGGTGGAGCGCAGGGCGGCGCCGGTCGCGGTGAGGGCGTCGGCGTTGGTGAAGTGGTCCGCGCCCTGGGGGAGGACGAGTTGGGGCACGCCCGCCTGGAGGGCGGTGAGCATGGTGCCGGAGCCGCCGTGGTGGATCAGCGCGTCGGAGGCGGTCAGCAACTCGGCGAGCGGGGTCCAGGGCAGCGGGCGGACGTTGTCGGGGAGGGTGCCGAGCGCGGTGAGGTCGGCGTCGCCGACGGCGAGCAGGAACTCGGCGTCGACCGAGGCCGCTGCTTCGGTCAGCCGGATGATGGCGCGGACGCCGTCCATCTCGGTGAGCACGGTGCCCAGGGTGACGGCGACCCGCGGGCGGGTCCCGCGTCGGAGGAGACCGGCGGAGATGGTGCCGCCGCCGTTGTAGGGGAGGTAGCGCATCCGCAGGCCTCCCTCGTCGCCGCCGAGGGAGGCGGGAACGATGTCCAGCGCGGTCGGTACGGCGGGCCCTTCCACCCCGTACGTCTCGTACGCCTCGGTGAAGTTCGCGGCGAGCCGGGCGACCATGTCGTGACCGGAGGTGACGCCGAAGTTCTGGATCACCGACGGGATCTTGAGCTTGGCCGCGACGAGCGGGGCGGAGGCCTGGAAGGAGTCGTACACCAGCAGGTCGGCACCCCAGTTCTCGGCGGTCTCCAGCAGCCCGTCCACGGTGGGCCGGGAGGCCAGAGCGAAGCCGCGGGCCGCCATGTCGAGGATCTGGTCCGTGCTCAAGTCCGGGTTGACGTAGCGGGCCTCCTCACCGGTGGACTGCTCGAACACCTCCCGGATCGTACGGCCGTCGCCGATCTCTACGATCGGGAATCCGGCCTGGCGCAGGTGGTTCAGCGGCTGCGAACACGCGAACAGCACGTCGTGGCCGGCGGCGCGCAGGGCCTGCGCGGTGGGGATCATCGGGAAGAGGTGACCGGCCGAAGCCGGTCCGGTGAAGAGTACGCGCACGGTGTCTCCTTGGCCCATGTGGTCTGTCGGTCGGGGGCGAGCCGTGCGGGCTCGCCCCCGATGCAGTTCGTTGAACTGGCCGGGAGGCAGCCCGTGTTCCCGAGGGGGTCGATAATCGGACGTTCTGCTACGGGTCTTGCCGGGCAGGGGTGCGATGTGCTCACGAGACGCCGGCGGCCCCGGCAGGACTGTGCGGACGACACGGCCTAGCCTTCGACGAGAGGGGTCAGGCCGTCCAGGAGGGCTTTGAGGCCCAGTTCGAAGAGGGCATCGAGGCGTAGGTCATAGCCGTTTTCGAAGGCTCCGAGCGCCTTGGTGAAGGCGGGGAAGCGGCCGGATTCCATCAGCGTACGGAGGGTGGGGGCGCGGTTTTCCATCCACTCGTCCTCCGACTGGCCGGTGGTCGCCTCGGCGTGGGCCTCCCACTCCAGGTTCACGGCCAGCCCTTGGACGTGGCTGTAGAGCAGCACGTGGATGTCGAACAGCGTCTCGGGATCGAGGCCGTGACCGTCGAGTGCGGCCAGTACCCATTCGCCGTGGACCATCAGGTTGGGTACGAGCAGCGGGCGGGTGAGGGAGCTGAGCTGGGCCAGCCACGGGTGTCGGCGGTACAGGGCCCACAGGGTTCGGCCACCCAGCTCGATGCGGGAGCGCCAGCCCTCCGGGGCGTCCGCGGGGTAGGACTCCTCGCCGAAGGCGGCGTCGGCCATGAGCAGGACGAGGTCGTCCTTGCTGGGGACGTGCCGGTACGGCGACATGGCCGCGACACCGAGCCGGGCCGCCACGCCGCGCATGGAGAGCGCGGAGAGCCCCTCCGCGTCGGCGATGTCGATGGCGGCGCGGACGATCCGGTCGAGGGTCAGGTCTCCCTCGAAGGTCAGGACCGATGAGGTGGATGAAGTGGGCGAGGCGGATGAACCACTTGAGCCCGATGACGGCCGCCGGCGCGCCGCCGCCACCGGAGCGGGCGCGGCCACGACCGTGCCGGCGCGGGGCCGCGTCTCGACCAGCCCCTCCAAGCGCAGGGCGGTCAGGGCCTTGGCGGCCGTGGCCATCGCGACGTCCCACTCCCTGGCGACCTGACGGGTCGACGGGACCCGTTCCCCGGGCGCGAGTTCGCCGTCCGTGATGCGCCGGCGGATCTCGCCGGCGATGCGCAGATAGGGCGGCTCGCCCTGCGCCCCTGTGGGATGCGTCACGTTCTCTGCTCCTCCCTCTCTGTGCTAGTGCAGAGGCTAGCAGCGAAGACGCTCAGCGAGCCCCAACTGTCCTAGGTCAGCAGGGCTATTAGGCCAGTTGAGGGGGGTGCGCGTACAGCGTACGTTCAGTCCTGTTCGGGGTGAGGCGCGTACGCACGTTCAAACGTACACACCCACACACCCACACGCCCCGACACCACGTACACCGCACGACAAGGAGCCTTCCCATGCGGACCGTTCTCATCTCCGGCGGCGGAATCGCCGGCCCCGTCCTCGCCCACTGGCTGCACCGGCACGGCTTCGAGCCGACCGTCGTCGAACGCGCCCCCGGCCCGCGCGCCGGCGGCCAGGCCGTGGACATCCGCGGCGTCGCGCTCGATGTCGTCGAGCGTACGGGCCTGCTGGAGCAGGCCAGGAGCGTACGCACCCGGATGCGCGGCATGTCGATCCTCGGCCCCGACGGACAGGAGGTCGAGCGCTCCACCGAGGCCACCTTCAGCAGCGGCAGGCTCGACAGCGATGACATCGAGCTGCTGCGAGAGGACCTGGTGCGGATGGTCCACGAGCACACCCGCTCGGACGTCGAGTACCTCTTCGGCAACAGCATCACCGCGCTCGCCGAGCACGAGAGCGGGGTGCACGTCGACTTCGCCCACGGGGCGCCCCGCGCCTTCGACCTCGTGATCGGAGCCGATGGACTGCACTCGAACGTACGGCGCCTGGCCTTCGGGCCGGAGGAGCACTTCGCGCACCATCTGGGCAGCTACCTGTCGGTGTTCAGTACGGACAACTTCCTCGCCCTGGACGACTGGCAGATGTGGCTCCGCGACGGCGACGCGGGCTTCGGCATCATGCCCGTGCGCGGCAGCACCGAACTCCGGATCGCCTTCGGCTTCGAGTCCGGCCCGCTCACCCACGACCCGGACACCCTCCGGCAGCTCGTCGTGGACAAGCTCACGTCCCTGCGCTGGAACGGCACCCGCCTCGCCGCGGCCGCCGTGCAAGCGCCTGACTTCTACTGCGACGCCATGGCCCAGATCCGCCTGGACGGCTGGTCGCGCGGCAGGGTGGCCCTGCTTGGAGACGCCGGCTACTGCCCCTCCCCGCTCTCCGGGCAGGGCACCAGCATCGCCCTCGTCGGCGCGTACGTACTGGCCGACTGCCTCGCCCGGGCGGAGCGGGTACAAAGCGGCCACAGCGCCGCGTACGCCGACTACGAGCGGCGCATGCGCCCCTTCGTCACCCTCAACCAGGCCCTGGCCACGGAGAATCCCGGCGCGCCCGCCTCCGAGGCGTCCGTCGAGCACGCCAAGGACGCCATGTCGCTGGACGGTTGATGCGGTGCTGCCGGAGAACCGGGCTGACGTGGGTGGACGGGGCCCGCGCGCATGGCCGATCATGGCCTGATGCTGCTCCGTACGTACGAGGCCGATCTGTTCGAGAGCTCCAGGGGCCGCCTGGAGGCGATCGCCTACCGGCTCCTGGGGTCGGCCGGTGACGCCGAGGACGCGGTGCAGGACACCTTTCTGCGGTGGCACGCGGCGGACCGGGAGCGGATCGAGACGCCCGAGGCGTGGCTGACGAAGGTGCTCACCAACATTTGCCTCAACCAGCTCACCTCGGCCCGCGCCAGGCGGGAAACGTACGTGGGGCAGTGGCTTCCCGAGCCGGTGCTGGCCGGCGACCGGATGCTCGGACCGGCCGACACCGCCGAGCAGCGCGAGTCGGTGTCCCTCGCGATGCTCGTCCTCATGGAGAAGCTGTCGCCCAACGAGCGCGCCGTGTACGTGCTGCGCGAGGCGTTCGGGTACGCGCACCGCGAGATCGCGGAGATCCTCGACCTCACCGAGTCGAACTGCCAGCAGATCCACCGCCGTGCCAAGCAGCACCTCACGACCGACCGGGCCCGCGCCGAGGTCGATGCGGCCGCCGCCCGCAAGGTCGTGGAGGGTTTCCTCGCAGCGGCCCTCAGCGGCGACACCGAGCCGCTGATCCGGCTGCTCACCGACGACGCGGTCAGCGTGGCCGACGGCGGCGCCCGGGCCCGGGCCCGCAGGACCCCGGTCATCGGTGCGCTCGGCATCGCGCGCTACCTGCGGGGGCTGTTCCGGCCGGGCCCCGCCAAGCGGGCATACGTGGGGGGCAGCGCCGCCCTCCATGCCGCCGTCGTCAACGGAGCCCCTGCCGTACTGATCGCGGGCGGCGAACGCATCCTCGGCGTCATGTGCCTCGCCGCGACGCCCGACGGCGTCGAGGCGATCCACATCCAGGTCAACCCCGACAAACTGGAACGCATCACGCGCCAGTGGGCGGCCGCCGGCCCCCATCGCCCCGTCACGGAGATCTGGTGACGCAGGTCACAGTCGATTCCTGTCAGGGATCGCGCGGCTGTCCGGTTCAGGAGGTGAGTCCAACCGGATAGGAGCAAGTCATGAAGCACCGCATCGTCGTCCTGGGAGCCGGCTACGCCGGAGCCGTCACCGCCGGCCGCCTCGCCAGGAGGCTGCACCGCGACGACGTCGAGATCACCCTGGTCAACGGCGACCCCGACTTCGTCGAGCGCATACGTCTGCACCAGCTCGCGAGCGGCCAGGACCTGCCGCGCCGCCCGCTGCGCGCGGCGTACGAGGGCACCGGCGTGCAGGTCCGGCCGGCATGGGTCACCGCGGTCGACGCCGAGCGCAAGACCGTCGACCTCACCGGCGAGAACGGCGCCGACACCCTCGCCTACGACACCCTCGTGTACGCCCTGGGGAGCACGAACGCCGACCACGCCGTCCCCGGTGTCGCCGAGTACGCCCACAACATCGCCGGGAAGCAGGACGCCCTGCGACTGCGCGCACGCCTGGACGAGCTGGAGCCCGAAGGCACCGTACTGGTCGTCGGCGGCGGCCTGACCGGTATCGAAGCAGCCACCGAGATCGCCGAGGCGCGCCCCGACCTCCACGTCGCCATCGCCGCCCGCGACGGCGTCGGCAGCTGGCTCAGCGACAAGGCGCAGCGCCACCTGCGCGTCGTCCTCGACCGGCTCGGCATCACGGTCCACGAGGGTGCCGACGTCACGCGTGTCGAAGCGAACCACGTGGTCACCGGTACCGGTACCGGTACCGGTACCGGCGCAGCCGCGGCCGCAGCCGGGCAGATCCCGGCCCAGGTCACCGTGTGGACCGCGGGCTTCGCCGTCCACCCGATCGCGGCCGCCACCACCCTGGAGGTGTCGAGCACCGGGCGGATCGTGGTCGACACCACCATGCGCTCGGTCTCGCACCCCGACGTGTACGCCGTCGGCGACGCCGCGTTCGCCGAGGGCGCGGGCGGCACGCCACTGCGGATGGCCTGCGCCACGGCCAACCCGATGGCGTGGCAGGCCGCCGACGCCCTCGCCGCGCGCCTGACCGGCCGCAAGGTCCCCGAGAAGCCGATCGGCTACGCCGCCCAGTGCATCAGCCTCGGACGCCGCGACGGGATCCTCCAGCGCGTCACCCCCGAGGACCAGATGACGTCCACCGTCATCACGGGCCGGGCAGGCGCCCGCATCAAGGAGTTCATCTGCGCGTCCACGGTCTGGACCATTGCGCACCCGACGGTGCTCCTGCCGACCCGCCGCCACCGCGTCCCGGCGACCCGCGAGGCTCAGGACCGGTTCATCACCACGTGACGCACCGGCGAACCAGCCTCGGCCGGCCCTCGGCCCGACGTTCGGTCAATGGCCGCGGACGACCGCGAGCAGTCCACCGTCGTACGAGTAGCGCTCACCAGCGCGGTGCAGCAACGCCTCGTGCAGCCGTCCGATCTCCGCCCGCGCCAGCCCCGCGTTGCGGAAACGGATGGTGGTGACTGCCGCCCTGGGGCCGGGGCCGGGGCCGGAGCCGAGGTGGGCAGGCCGGAAGCGTTCCCAGACGACGTTCTTCGTGGCGCTCGGCTCCAGTTCGCCGACCAGGACGAACTCCTGGAGCAGACCCCAGCGCGTAGACCTCAGAGCGACCCGGCCCAACTCGTCCCAGGAGGCGCTCCATTCGTGGCCCTCACGCATGAAGTACAGTCCGTCACCCGTCACTCGGACACACCCCGCGTCTCCGCGTGCCATGGCCAGTCCTCCCAGGCTGAACAGCGCGACCGCGACGATACCCGCCAACGCGGCGGGGAGGGGATGGTCCACGAAGGAGAACACGGCCACGCCGAGCGGAACCAGCGCGGCGAGCACGGCCGCGATGGCGACGCGCATGTGCCCCATGGAGTACCGCACCTCGATGGGCACCCCTGATTTCCGCCCGACAACCGCCCGGACAGGAACCGCATCCACAACCGCATCCCGAACCGGCACGGCAGGCTGCTGCCAGGGCGCGCCCGGTGGCGGCGGTGGCGGTGGCGGATACGCCGCAACGGTCACCGGAGGCGCAACGGTCACCGGAGGCGCAACGGTCACCGGAGGCGCGACCGTCACCGCACCACCCCCGCTCAGCGCGGACAGCACCTCCTCGGCGGACGGCCGCCTCTCCGGCCGCTTGTCCAGGCACTCGCCCAGCACCGCGCGGAGCCCCTCCGGCACACGTTCCAGGTTCGGCACCTCGTGCACGACCCGGTAGAGCAGCTCCGCCGCACTGCCCTCGCCGAACGGCATGCGCCCGGTGGCCGCGAAGCACAGAACCGTGCCGAGCGAGAAGATGTCGCTGGCCGTGCCGACACTGCCGCCCCGGGCCTGCTCGGGCGACATGAATCCGGCGGTGCCGATCGCCACGCCCGTCCGGGTGAGCACGGTCGCACCGGTCGCACCGTGCAGCGCCTTGGCGATCCCGAAGTCGATGAGCCGCGGCCCGTTCTCCGTCAGCAGGACGTTCGCGGGCTTGAGGTCCCGGTGCACGAGCCCTGCCCGGTGTACGGAGTGCAGCGCCTCCGCCATGCCCGCGCCGAGCCGCCACACCGCGTCCTCCGCCAACGGCCCGCTCTCCCGCACTCGTTCGGCGAGATTGGGCGCCGGGATGTAGTCGCTGGCCACCCAGGGTGTCTCCGCCTCCGGATCCGCGTCGACCACGGTCGCCGTCCAGAACCCTCCGACCGCCTTCGCCGCCTCCACCTCGCGCCGGAACCGCGCCCGGAAGCCGGGGTCCGAGGCGATCTCCGGCCGTACGACCTTCACCGCCACCCGCCGGCCGCTGCGCGACTCCCCGAGGTAGACCTGCCCCATGCCGCCCGCGCCGAGCCGCGCCGTAATCCGGTACGGGCCGACGGCCGCCGGGTCGCCGGCCTTCAACTGCTCCATGGTCCCCCCGAGTGCAATCGCCTACAGAAGAACCTAGAGCCGGCCCGCACCCGGTGTCAGCCGAGCGCCCGCAGGCATCCTGCCGGGATGGAATCAGGCGTACGCGTACGAGCTCGACGAGTACCCGGAGTTCGAGCCGTTCTTCTGCAGGCGGGGAACATCGTGGCCGCACCCGGCGCAGCTCACCGGTCGTCCCCCGTCCCGGCCGCGGACGGTGATCCATTCCCCGCCCTTGCCCGTCAGCACGTCCCGAAGACCGCCCTTCGAGTGCTGCCCCAGCTCCACCGCCGTCTTCACGAAGTCGAGGAACGTGATGCGGCGTCCGCAGGAGGAGCACGTGGCTTCGAACACCCTCAGCGGACCCTTGAGCGAGGCTGCCGGGGTGTCGAGGTATGCGGCGAGCTCCTGCGTCTCCGCTTCGTCCAGCACCCGCATGTGGGCGCGTCGGTCAGCGGCAAGGCGGCGATCACCCCGTCCGGCACCCGGTACGTGCGTGTCTTCTCCGGCCGGTTCTCGACGAGGTCGAGCACCCCTTCGAGCGTCAGCTTCGCCACTTCCACATCGGGCACCTTTATGTACGGCCTGCGGGCCTGCGGGCCTGAGCGCCGCCGGTGTGCCGGGTGTCTGCCACGCTCGCACCGGGAGCCCACCCCCACCACTCGGCCCCCGCCCAAATGGCGCAGCCCCGCCCGGTCCAAGGCGATCGCATGCCACAGTCCGGAGAACCGCACACGCCGGTGTCGGGGAAACACGTACGCCGAGCCGTCGCCCACTGCCCGGCCAACGTCGTCTTCGGAGACCGCGAGGCGGGGCCGGAGGGGCTCCTGACCGTCGTGGAGGCTTGCGGCGGACTGCCCGCAACCGCCGTGGACACCGCGCCCGCAACCACCTTGGCCCCACACGTCTTCGGAGCCTCAGACCCGGAGGGCTTCGCAGCCATGGGCGTCGTCGAGACACTGATCCACACCCACGACATCACCCAGGGCCTGGACCGTGTCCGGTAGCCCCCGCAGGACTTGAGCGAGCGGGCCCTCACGCGTTTGTTCCCCGACGTGCCCGTCATCGACACCCCGTGGTCGACCTTGCTGTGGGCCACGGAACGTATACAGACGCCCGATCGCCCCCGCCGTACCAACTGGCGCTGGCACGGCGCGCCACACAGCCAGAGCTGAATCACGGTTCTCCCGTAGAGGGGCAACCGGCGGTCACTGAATGTGTCACGTGCCCAGTGCCCCTGAAAAGCGTGGTGACACGCCTATGTAAAACGGCGTTACCTCCAGTAAGTTACCGTCAGGTAAAGCCGCTGCGGCTCGACACACGGGGGAGTAATGAACCGGGGAACCACTGCTCTGCTGTCTACCGCCATCGTGACCGCCGTCGTCGTCGGCGCGGCGCCGACGGCGACAGCGGCGGCCGCACCCACTGCTGGTGCACGGGTGGCCGCCACGACGCCCGACCCGTTCTACGGTTACGACGGCAGCAAGCCGCTGTCCTCGTACCGGCCGGGCGACGTCCTGAAGAAGCGCACGCTGAATTACCACGTCTTCGGCATCCCGACGCCGTTGAAGGCCATCCAGCTGCTCTACCGCACGACCGACGCCCAGGGCAGGCCCTCGGCCAACGTGACCACGGTGGTCCGCAGCCCCCACGGCGACGGCAGCAAGGCGGTGTCGTACCAGTCGTTCTACGATTCCCTCAGCCCGGAGGACGGCCCCTCCCGGGCCATCGCCGGTGGCGTCTCCCTCGGCGGAGCCATCGCCAACGCCGAATCCCTCATCCTGGGGCCGCTGTTGCTCAAGGGCTACGACCTGGTCATCCCGGACACCGAGGGCCAGAACGCCGACTTCGCGGCCGGCCCGGAGTACGGAACGAACACCCTGGACTCGATCCGTGCCGGCATCCGCACCGAGGAGACCGGACTGCATGCCGGAACGCGGTTCGGCCTGTTCGGGTACTCCGGCGGAGCCATCGCCACCAACTGGACGTCGGCCCTCGCCCCCGCGTACGCCCCCGAGGTGAACAAGCAGCTGGTCGGCTTCGCCGAGGGCGGGCTGCTCGTCGCCCCCGCGCACAACCTCAGGTACGTCGACGGCGCCCTGGCGTGGAACGGGGTGATCCCGATGGCGGTCATAGGCGTCTCGCGCTCGTACGGCATCGACCTCACCCCCTACTTGAGCGCGAAGGGCCTCGCGGTCGTCAAGGAGCTCGAACACGGCTCGATCCTCGATGCGTTGGGCCACCACCCGGGGATGACGTGGAAGGACATGGCGAAACCGGAGTACAAGGACCCGAACTCCATACCGGCCTTCGTCGCAGCGGTCAACAAGATCAATCTGGGCCAGGCCGCCACCCCGACCGTCCCGGGGTTCATCGGGCAGGGGAACGCGGGCTGGCTCGAAGGAACGTTCAACAGCCCGCCGGGCATCGGCACGGGTGACGGCGTCATGATCGCCGGGGACGTACGGGCGCTGGCCCGGCAGTACTGCGCCACCGGCAACAACTCGATCAAGTACGAGCAGTACGGCCTGCTCAGCCACGTCGGAGCCATGCCGTACTGGGCGCCGCGCGCGATGGCCTGGCTGGACGACCGCTTCGCGGGCAGGGCCGCCCCCACCAGTTGCGGCAGGATCCCCGCGGGCAACTCGCTGGAGCCGGAGCAGCCGACCGTCGCGCCGTGACCGCTCGGTCCGGTCCGGTCCGCGCGGGCTACCGGGGTGCTGCGGACCCGGCGTCGCCGGTGTCCGCGACCCGGCGCCGGACCTGGTTCTCCTGGGCGAGACGGCGCAGCAGCTCGAACACCGGCGCGCAGATCGCGAAGACGATGACCGCCCGCTCGGCCAAGGCCACCGGGTCTTCGGTGCCCGCTGCCCGCTCCAGGTCCAGCCGGGCCACCGACTCGGCCAGCCTCGCGTAGGCGGCGAGCTCTCCCGGGGCGTACCGGGCGTCGAGCCGCCGCAGTTCCTTCAGTGCCGACGTCAGCCCGTGTACGTGCGGTGAGGTGTCGGGTGCCCGCCAGCCCAGTGCCGCGAGCAGCTCCGCCACCTCGGCCCCGGCGGCCGCTTCGGCGCCGGCCTCCTCCTCGGGGCCCGCGGCGCCCTGGGTCGCCATCGGCACCGGGAGGGCGTAGCTCACCGCTCCGAGGGCGCCCTCCGAGGTGTGGGCCTGGTCGACGGCCCCGAGCACCTCACGGGTGGCTGCGATCGACAGGCCGCCGAGCGTGGTCAGTGCCTTGATCAGCCGCAGCCGCTGCGCGTGCTCCTCGCCGTACTCGGCCAGGGTCGCAGCGGTCGCCCGCCCCGCGGGCAGCAAACCCTGCCGCCGAAAGTACTTGATGCTGGCGACCGGCACGCCGGTCCGACGGCTGAGCTCCGAGATCTTCATAGGGCTTCCCTGCTGGTCATGCGGTCCGGTGCCCGTCATCGGCGATTGGACACCACAACAAGATACTGCCACTATCCAGTGACTGGATACCTTGAGTATCCAGCTAGGAAACGCCGCCGCACCGGAGAATCGATGCCCCAGTCCACACACCCCTCCGTGCTCCGCCGACCCCGGCTGTGGATCGGAACGGGACTCATCGCCGCAGTCGTCTCGATGTTGTTCGCCCTGCTTTACGTCGGCGGCAACGTCAACCCCAAGGGCAACCTGCGCGACCTGCCCGTGGCCCTGGTCAACACGGACAGCGGCGCCGACGCGGGCGGCCGCCACGTCAACCTGGGCGAGCAGATCGTCGCGGGCGTACAGAAGGCCGCCAAGGGCGACAAGAGCATCGAGTGGCAGGTCGTCAGCCGCGAGGAGGCCGACAAGCGGCTGGGCCGGGGCAAGGTCTTCGGCGCCCTCGTCATACCCCAGGACTTCAGTGCCACGGTGACCGCGCTCGGTGCCCCGCAGCCCGCGCCGCAGGGCAAGGCCGCCCCGCCCACCCTGACCGTGCTGACCAACCAGTCGGCCGGCAGCATCGGCTCCTCCATGGCCTCCCAGGCCGCCCAGAAGGCCGCCCACGCCGCGTCCGCCCAGCTCGGCCAGGAGCTCCTCAAGCAGGCCGCAGCCCAGAAGACCCCGCTCCCGGCGGCCGCCCAGCTCAAGCTGGCCGACCCCGTGACCGTCACCGTCGCCGACGGCCACCCCGTCGGCTCCCGCAGCGCCATGGGTCTGAGCGCCTTCTACTACGCGCTGGTCCTCGTCGTCTGCGGCATGCTCGGCGCCAACCTGGTCAACTCCCAGGTCGACACGGCCCTCGGCTACCTGCACACCGACTACGGCCCGGTCCGCAAGCGCGAGCCCGTCCAGCACACCAGCCGCGTCCGCACCCTGGCCGTCGGCATGGCGCTCATGCTCGGCATATCGCTCGTGATGGGCACCCTGGTCGAGGTCGCCACCGTCAAGATCCTCGACATGGACGCCTCCTACCTCGGCCTGCTGTGGCTCTACTCCGTCGCCACCGTCGCCGTCGTCGGCATCGGCAGCCTGGCCCTGTTCGCAGCTTTCGGTACCCCCGGCATGCTGCTGGCCACCATCGTCTTCGTCGCGATGGCCGTCCCCTCCTCCGGCGCGACCGTGCCGCTCCAGGCGCTGCCCGGGTTCTTCCGGGCCCTCGCCGACTTCGAGCCGCTGCGCCAGATCACCGAGGGCATGCGCGCCATCCTCTACTACGGCGCCCAGGCCGACGCGGGCCTGAGCCGGGCCTGGGCCTCGATGGGTATCGCCCTCGTCGCCGCGCTGGTCTTCGGCTTCGCCGTCACCCGCTTCTACGACCGCCGCGGGCTGCACCGCATCCCCCGGCCCGGCGCCGAGTCCCCGGCCCCGGCCCCGGCCGAAACCCCCGAGCCCGGCGGGGCTGAGGCAAATGCCACGGCCTGAGACGGCCGCCGTGGGCACCCTTCCGTAACGGCCCCGGGCCGCAGCCACGCGCTGCGGCCCGGGGCCGTCTCGGTCACGGCACGGGCCCGAGCGCGGTGGGGGCCGGGGGTGTGGTGAGCAGGGTGCGGAGGTAGGGGAACGGGACGCGTTTCCAGGGCATTGCCATCGGCCCGCCGGTCCCCGCCCTTGAACTCGCACCACCTGCTCGTCGGCGTGTACGCGCGCATCCCGGCCCGGGAGTGCCGCACGCTTCCTCGACGGGCGCACCGTGCACGCACCCGAGCGCCGCGGTCGCCCGATCGGAAGGAGTGCCCATGAGCGGAGGCGAGATGTCCGGACCCGCGGCCGCCCCGGCCGGGGAACCCGGAACACGCACGGGTGCGGCCCCGGCGCCCGTGCCGACCGAGCCCGAACGCCCCGGTTACCCCCTGTACGAGTTCGCCCTGACCGCGACGCTGATGTTCACCGTGGTCACGATCATCCGCTGGGTACTCGATCCGGCCTCCCCCCTCGCCCTTGGCAGCCTCCACCTAGCCCTCCTCGTCGTGGGTGCGCTGGCCGGGGCGCTCGTCTTCGGGCTGCTCCGCTCCCCGTGGGGGCGGCGCTCCGGTGCGCACATGAACCCCGCGGTCACGCTCGCGCTGTGGCTGCTGAGGGCCTTCCCCGGCCGCGGCGTGGCGGCGTACGTCGTCGCGCAGCTGGGCGGGTCGGTCGCCGGGACGGCTCTGGCCCGACTGACCTGGGGGCCGGCGGTCGCGCGGGTCGGCTACGGCGCGGCGGCCGCGGCGCCCTCGTGGAGCGCCTGGGCCGTCTTCGCGGCCGAGGGCGGCTGCCTGGTCCTTGTCACCCTGATGATCGGCTTCTTCCTCGTACACCCGGCCCAGGAACGATGGTTCCCCTCGGCCCTCGCGCTTCTCATCTGCGCGATCATTGCCGTTCTGGGCCCCCTCAGCGGCGGCGCCGCCAACCCGGCCCGCCAGTTCGGCCCCCTGCTGATGTCCGGAGCCACCGCCGGCCTGTGGATCTACCTCGTGGCACCCGCCCTCGGGGCCGCGCTGGGCGCCGGCGCCCACCACCTGATCATCCGGAGCGGTCCGGCCCCCCACGGCGATGCGAAACGGCCGTGGTGAGGGTGTCGAAGCACATGGTGGTGCGGGACTGCAGGTCGTACCGGTCCCAGCGCGGCATGGCCGGGTGGTTGGGGTCGCCGGTGCGTATGAACGCGATCCACGCCCCATGCATGGTCCTGGCGAGGCCGTCCCTGATTCTGGTGTCCATTCCCGCCAGGAACGGCGCGTGCGACCACTTGTCGAAATTGTCGAAGACGAACGGCAGGTCCAGGCAGTGCGGCGCGCCCAGGCGGCCGTCGTGCGCGGGGGTGGGGAAACCGAACTCGTACGCCCAGACCGGGCGGCCCCGTACCGCCCGCGCTTCCGCGAACGCCAGGGTGGGCTTCCTGAACAGCTCGTCGGTGCTCAGGTCGATGAGCACGTCGATCGGCCGTGCGCCCGGGCGGGCAGCCTCGTACGCCGCGTACGCTTCGGCCGCGCCGTCTCCGAAGCTGTCGCGTGCCCGGCGGAGCACCTGTTCCTTGGTCGCCGACGCGTACGTCCCGCCCAGAGCGAAGGTGAAGGCGGACTCTTCCCTGGTCCAGCCGATGAGGACGTCGATGTCCGAGCCCGGACCGTCGAGCAGGTTCAGCGCGGGTTGCCGCGCCGCCGTCCCACCGTCGAGCACCGGCATGAACGGCGCGGTCCAGTGTCCCCATTCCATGGTTGCCGCGAGCAGCCCGGCTGTGGCCTCGACCAGTCGCGGCCACGGCATCCTGCGCAGTTCGTCCTCGTCCTTCGCGCCGGCCATCTCCAGATAGGCGGCGGTGCGGGCCAGGGACTCGGCAGGAGTGGCGAGGGGCATGGCGAGCGGGACGCTCTGCAGGATGGCCCGGTGGAAGAGCCGGCCGTCTCCCGCGTGGGCCGCGAGCGCCGCGGTGGAAAGCGCGCCGGCGGACTGGCCGGCGACGGTGACGTTGCCGGGATCCCCGCCGAAGGCGGCGATGTTGTCCTGGACCCAGCGCAGTGCGGCGAGTTGGTCCGTGAGCCAGACGTTCGCGCACTCGGCGCTGCTGTCCGATGCCAAGGACAGCAGGCCGAGCGGTCCGAGCCGGTAGTTGAGGTTCACCACCACGAGGTCGCCGTTCCGCGCGAAGGTCTCGCCGGAGTAGTTGGGCATCGCCCCGGACCCGGAGATGAAGGCGCCACCGTGGATCCAGACCAGGACGGGTCGGCGCGCGTCGTCGGCGCCGGGCGTCCAGACGTTGAGCGTCAGACAGTCCTCGTCGAAGGGCGGGAGCCCGTGGCCGCCCAGGACCGGGTCGCCCTCGCGGACGGCCTGTGGCGAACCGGGGCCGTGCTTGGTCGCGTCGAGGGTGGCGCTCCATCCTTGATGCGGCTGCGCGGGGCGCCACCGGAGGGGTCCGACGGGCGGCGCCGCGTACGGCACGCCCTTGAACACGGCCAGGTCGTCTTCGACGACGCCGCGGATCGGGCCCGAGCGAGTGTTCACGATGGGCGCGGTGCGGTCCTGAGCGAAACCCATCCAGTGCGTCCTTCCAGACCGGGGCCGAGGCCAGACCGGGGTCGAGGGTCTTGGGCCACCTAAAATATTGCGCCCTGCTGGCGATCGTCAATATAATTCGATCCCCGGTTGATGTGGAGGGTCTCATCCGGTGGGCGCCTACTCTGAACCGTGGACTTCCGGCAGCTGACGTACTTCCTCGCCATCGTGGACCACGGTGGCTTCAACCGGGCGGCCGCGGCGCTCTACGTGTCGCAGCCGTCCCTGTCACAGGCCATCCAGACCCTGGAACGCGACGTGGACGGCCGCCTGTTCCACAGGATCGGCAGGAGGGTGGTCCTGACCGAGGCCGGTGCCGCACTGGTTCCACGGGCCCGGGAAGCCCTGCACGCGCTGGAGCTGGCCAGGGCCAGCGTCGGCTCCGTCCACGAACTGCGCGGTGGGCGCCTGGAGATCGCCGCGATGGCCTCACCCACCATCGAACCACTCAGCACCATGGTCCAGCGCTTCACCCGGCGCTTTCCCGAGGTGTCGCTCAGCCTGCGCGTAGCCCTCACCCGTGAGGCCGTGATCGAGATGGTGCGCAACGGAGGCTGCGAACTCGGACTGCTGATCACCTCGTCGCCGCTGTCGAGTCGCGATGTCGTCCCGCACGATGTCGGAGACGACAGACTCGTCCTGGTCACCCCGAAGGACGGCCCCTTTCCGCCCGGGCGGGCGGTGCGGGCCGAGCAACTCGGAGGGCATCGGCTGATCGTGGGGCAGCGGGGGACCGGGATCCGTGCCTACGTCGACGACCTGAAAGCACAGGGCATCGACGTCCGCATCGCAGTGGAGACCGAACACCGCATGGCCTTCCTGCCCCTGGTGCTCGGGGGTGTCGGACTGGCGGTCGTGACCGAATCCTGGGCCGACCTGTCCGAGCGGGCCGGAGCCCTCGTCCTCGACCTGGAACCGGCCTGCGTCCAGCACAACGTCCTGGTGAGCCGCAAGGGGCGGCTGACGCCGGCTGCCGGTGCCTTCCTGGAGATCGCCGGTCCACCGGCTGATAGGGCCGGCCTATGAGACACATCGGGGATACGTGTTGGACCCGGACGACCCGTGATTGCTGGAATGCGAGCCATGACGAACCACAGCATCGCCCTCATCCCCGGTGACGGCATCGGCACCGAAGTCCTCCCGGCGGCGCGCGAGGTCCTCGACACCGTCGGGACGCGCCACGGCATCACGTTCACGTACGAGCGGTACGACTGGTCCTGCGAGCGCTACCTCCGCCACGGATCGATGATGCCCGAGGACGGACTGGAGCAGCTCCGCCGGCATGACGCGATCCTTCTCGGCGCCGTCGGTTACCCGGGTGTGCCGGACCACGTCTCCCTGTGGGGGCTGCTCATCCCGATCCGCAGGGCCTTCAGCCAGTACGTCAACCTCCGCCCCATCCGCGTGTTCGACGGTCTCCCCAGCCCCGTCCGCACGGCCGTGCCCGGCGAGGTGGACTTCGTGGTCGTCCGGGAGAACACCGAAGGCGAGTACAGCGAGATCGGCGGTCGGATGAACCGCGGGTGTCCCGATGAAATGGCCGTGCAGCAAGCGGTGTTCACGCGGGCGGGAGTGACGCGGCTCCTCGACTTCGCCTTCGCCCTCGCCGAACGGCGCGGCGGTCCCCTCACGTCGGCGACGAAGTCCAACGGGATCGTGCACACCATGCCGTTCTGGGACGAGCTGGTGGCCGAGCGTTCCGCCGAGCACCCCACCGTCGAGTGGAACCAGGAGCACATCGACGCGCTGGCCGCCAAGTTCGTCCTCGACCCCGCACGCTTCGACGTCGTCGTCGCGTCCAACCTCTTCGGGGACATCCTCAGCGACCTGGCGGCGGCGGTGGCCGGCGGCATCGGCATCGCTCCGTCCGCCAACCTCAACCCGCAGGGCGAGTACCCGTCCATGTTCGAGCCGGTCCACGGATCAGCCCCCGACATCGCCGGACAGGGCATCGCCAATCCGATCGGCGCGATCTGGTCCGCCGCCATGATGCTCGACCACCTCGGCCACCCCGCGGCCGCGGCCGACATCACCGACGCCATCGCCCGCGTCCTGGCCACCACCCCGGTCCGCACCCGCGACCTCGGCGGTTGCGCCTCCACCGCCGAGTTCACCTCCACCATCCTCCAGCACCTCTGATCAGGGCCTCTACGCCGCCGCCGGAGAGCGGGGCGAGGTGGGGCGCGGCGGCGCTCTGGCGGGCGTGTGGCGAAGCGTCATTTATGCTTCAAGGCGGCCGCGGGGCGGTGGCTCGTCGCTGCACGCGGCCACTGCCGAACGGTCAGTCCGGAAGGGGACCGGACGGCGCTGATCATGAAGATCTTGGGGAATCGAGTGACCGCCGACACGCGTCCCAGTGGTGTGGGGCGCCCGGCCCACCCGAACGCGAACAGATGACCCCCAGGGAGAAGTGAGGTATGGCAGTGATCTGCGTCGGAGGCATGATCGGAATCGGCAAGACGAGCGTGGCCGAACTGCTCGCCAAGGAGCTGGGCAGCGAAGTCTTCTACGAGAGCGTGGCAGACAATCCGATCCTTCCGCTCTTCTACACGGCGAGCCCCGAAGAGATCCAGGCGAAGCGCTACCCCTTCCTCCTCCAGCTCTACTTCCTGCAGACGCGGTTCGCCTCGATCAAGGAGGCGTACAAGCAGGGCGACAACGTCCTGGACCGTTCCATCTACGAGGACTGGTACTTCGCCAAGGTCAATCATGACCTGGGCCGGATCAGCTCCCTCGAGATGGGGGTGTACGAGGGGCTGCTCAACGAGATGATGCGCGAGATCGATGGCCTGCCGTACCGCAAGGCACCCGATCTCATGGTCTACCTCAAGGCGGACTTCGAAACGGTGCTGCATCGCATCGGGCTGCGCGGCCGCGATTTCGAGCAGGACGAGAGCCTCGTCGAGTACTACCGGACGCTGTGGTCCGGCTACGACGACTGGGTACACAAGCACTACTCGGCCAGCGAGGTCCTCGTCGTCGACATGAGCCACACGGATGTGGTGAACAACCCCGAGGACGCGGCCCGCGTGGCGAGGGAGGTCAAGGACGCCCTGGCGGCGGCCAGGCTCCGGGCCTGAGCGCTGCGAGACCGTGTGCGGACCGGACGCGCCGTCCGAGATGCGCTGACCTCGGCATGCCGCGCCGTCCAGGATGCCGGGCGCCGTTACCGTCGGCGCAATGGACGGTGATCGCAGGCGATGGCGCCAGTGCTACCTCGGTGGGGCGGTGTTCGCCGTGTGCATGGCCGGCACCACTCTGCCCACCCCCCTCTACGGCCTCTACCAGGAAAAGTTCGGATTCTCCGAGCTGCAGGTGACGGTCGTGTACGCCGTGTACGCCTTCGGCGTCATGGGGGTCCTGCTGCTGGCGGGCAACGCCTCTGACGTCGTGGGCAGGCGGCCCGTTCTGCTGACGGGCCTCGGACTCGCGGCGGCGAGCGCCGTCTGCTTCCTGTGTGCCACCGGGCTGGGTTGGCTGTACGCGGGCCGGCTGCTGTCGGGCCTGTCCGCAGGCCTGTTCACCGGGGCCGCCACGGCCTACGTCATCGAACTGGCGCCGCGGGACGGCTCCTCCCGCGCCACGTTCGTGGCGACGGCTGCCAACATGGGCGGGCTCGGCTGCGGCCCCCTGCTCGCCGGCGTGCTCTCCCAGTACGCTCCCTGGCCGCTGTACCTGCCGTTCGCCGTCCACCTCGTCCTCGTGGCCGGCTCGGCCGCCGTCCTGCTTCGACTCCCCGAGACGGTACGGGAGCGGCAGCCGCTCGCGGCGGTACGGCCGCAGCGGCCCGCTCTGCCCGCGTCGGTGCGGCAGGTGTTCGTGCCCGCCGCAACCGCCTCGTTCGTGGGGTTCGCGCTGTTCGGAGTCTTCACGTCGGTCAGCCCGGCGTTCCTCGTCGAGTCCCTGGGCGTGCACAACCGGGCCGTGAGCGGGCTGATCGTCGCGTTGGCGTTCTTCGCGTCGACCGCCGGACAGCTGGCCGTCGGCCGCATCGGGGTCGGCCGGTCCCTGCCGCTGGGCTGCGTGACACTCCTCGCCGGGCTGATGCTGCTCGCGGGCGCCCTGTACTGGGACCAGCTGGCGCTGCTGGTCCTCAGCGCGCTCGTCGGCGGCAGCGGGCAGGGCCTGGCCTTCCGCGGGGCGCTCTCCGCGGTGGCCGGGGCCTCCCCGGCCGACCAGCGCGCGGCGGTCATCTCGATGCTGTTCGTGGTGGCGTACGCGGGCATCTCGGTACCGGTGATCGGCGTGGGCGTACTGACCGGCCCCATCGGCCTGGAGGGCGCCGGACTGGTGTTCCTCGCCTGTATGACCGCCCTGGTTTCGACCGCGGCCGTCTATCTGCTCCGCCACCCCGTGCGCCAGGGGTGGTAGCGCACCGCATTCGGCACCCGTGACCGGGCGCCGACGTTCCCCGATCGGGCGATGTGTCGGGCCGGAGCGATTCGAATTCGCCCGTGCGGCGTTACACGACCTGGAGCTTGATCAAAGCCTCGGATCCGCCGGGGCGCGACACAGCCCGTGACCGGGTGCCGGTCACAGGCGAGGGAGCATGATGTCAGACCTCATTCGGACGTCCACCGGTCGCGAGAGGCTTGCCGCGCGCTGCCGCGACGTGTGCGAGGCACCCGTGTTCGCGTTAGGCGTCATCTCGGTGATCCTCCTGAACGCCGTGCTGCTGGGCGTGGAGACGTACAGCGGACTGTCCGTGGAGTACGGAGTTCTCCTCCACTCCGCCGAGCGGTTCTGCGTCGTGGCGTTCAGCCTGGAGATGCTGATCCGCCTGGCCGCGCACGCCGACCGGCCGAAAGCTTTCTTCCGCGATCCGTGGAACGTGTTCGATCTGCTGGTGGTCTCCTCGGCCTTCGTTCCGTTCCTGCGGGAGAACACCACGCTGCTGCGGCTGCTGCGCCTGGCGCGGGTACTGCGCACCGCGCAGTTCATGCCGCAGCTGCGGGTCCTACTGGTCGCCGTCGGCCGCAGCCTGCCCGGAACGGTCAGCTTCCTGTTCGTGGGCGCCCTGATCCTCTACGTGTACGCGATGATCGGTTGGATCTGCTTCGCCGGCCACGACCCGGCGCACTACGGCTCTCTCGGCCGGGCCGGGCTGACCCTGTTCCTGCTGATGACGCTGGAGGGCCTGGGCGATGCCGTTCATGCCGGACTGGCCGTCTCCCCGTTCAGCATCATCTACTACGCCTCGTACGTGCTCCTCGCCTCCTTCGTCCTGGTCAACGTGCTGATCGGTGTCGTCCTCAACGCCCTGGAGGAGGCGCGTGAGATGGAGCAGGAAGAGAAGCGGGCCGCGCAGGCCGCGGCCCGGCCGCCCGCAGGGCGCAGGGAGCGGGTGGCGTCGCAGGGGGCGGAAGGGGCGGACGAGCTCCGCCTGCGGATCGCGGCGGTTCGCAGCGCCCTCGACGACATGGAGGCCCAGCTCGACCCCTCGGGCGCAGCGTCGCCGGTCACGAGCGGATCCCCCTCGCTGGCCGGGGCGTCGGCGGGCGCCCGGTAGGCGTACGCCGGAAGGCGGGACACCTCCATCGCGCCCCGGTCGTACAGCCGGGCGCGCAGGACCCGCACGGCAGAAGGGCCCGGATCCTTTGAGGATCCGGGCCCTTCTGAGCAGTAGCGGGGACAGGATTTGAACCTGCGACCTCTGGGTTATGAGCCCAGCGAGCTACCGAGCTGCTCCACCCCGCGTCGGTGAACCCCACCCTACGGCACTGACCGACGATGTTCGACCAGCGTCGCGCACCACGCGCCGCACTGTGCCCCATTGGTCATGTGCCTGACAGTATGGGCACCCGCACCGCACCGCACCACTCCCATGAACGGCACCACACCACCGAAGGGAGCGATCGGCGCATGACCAAGCTTGAGAGCGCGGGATGCGACTACGACGTCGTCATCAGCGGAGCCGGCCTCGCCGGCAGCGCCGCGGCGATCCTGCTGGCCCGACGCGGTGTCCGCGTCGCACTGCTGGAACGCCGCTCGGACCCCGAGGCGTACAAGGCGCTGTGCACCCACTCCATCACGGCCAACGCCTACCCGGTGCTGGACGAACTCGGTCTCGTCCCCGCGCTGGAGAAGGCGGGAGCCGTCCGCAACGAGGCCCGCTGGTACACCCGTTGGGGATGGATCGAGCCGAGGGCCGCGCCGGACGGCCCCGAGCTGCCGTACGCGTACAACGTCCGGCGCAGCACCCTCGACCCGTTGATCAGGTCCCGTGCGGCGCAGACCGCCGGCGTCGATCTGCTCCTCGGCCACCACGTGACCGGGCTCGTTGAGGCAGCCGGGCGAACCGTGGGGGTGCGCGCCTCGACACCGCAGGGCGAGCGCGAGATCCGGGCCCGCCTGGTCGTCGGCGCCGATGGCAAGGACTCGGCCGTGGCGAAGTTCGCCGGGATGCCTGCCCGGCAGTACGAGAACACGCGGTTCGGGTATCTCGCCCACTTCCGCAACCTTCCGCTGCACGGCGGGATCGGCCAGACGTGGTTCCTCGAACCCGACATGGCGTACGCGTTTCCCAACGACGACGGGGTCACGGTCCTCGCGGTGCTCCCGGACAAGAAGCGGCTGCCGCCCTTCCGGGAGGACCTGGAGGGCAGCTTCTTCGAGTTCGTCCGCGCCCTGCCCGAGGCGCCGCCCATCGACTCCGCCGAACGCATCACGAAGATCATCGGCACCGTCAACTACCCGCTGCACACCCGCAAGCCGACCGCACCGGGCGTCGCGCTCATCGGCGACGCCGCCCTGACCGGCGACCCCCTGTGGGGAGTGGGGTGCGGATGGGCGCTGCAGTCCGCGCAATGGCTGGCCGAGGCGGTCGCCCCGGCCGCATCCGGCCGGGGCGACCTCGACAAGTCGCTGGTGGCGTACGCACGCAGACACCGGCGCCGGCTGCGAGGGCACCAGTCCATGGCCGTCGACTTCGCCAAGGCCCGCCCGTTCAACCCCATGGAACGGCTGGTGTTCTCGGCGGCGGCGCGCGATGAGTCGGTGGCGCGGCACATGCATCTGTTCGCACAGCGCCTGATCGGCCCGCTGCGCTTCTTGAACCCCGTGGCACTGGCCAAGGCTTCGGCCGTCAACATCAAGCACCGCCGGCTGGCTGTGCCACCCGCGGACCGGTCACACACAGACTCATGACCGGCTCCGGCTCCTCACCGACTGTGTAGATGCCGCTGTCAGGACTGCCGTGTCGGCCCTGCGGTCTTGCCGCTGTCCGCGGCCACGCGGAAGCCGATGTTGCCGGTGGAGCTGTCGGGCGTGTTGGAGCTGCGGGCCGCGACGCGGTAGCGGTTGCAGTACGAGTCGTGGCAGAGGTAGGAGCCGCCGCGCATCACGCGACTGGTTCCGGGGGCGAACCAGTCGGCGCACCATTCCCATACGTTGCCGACGGCGTTGTAGAGCCCGAAGCCGTTGGGGCGGAAGGACTTCGCCGGTGCCGTGCCCACGTAGCCGTCCTCCGCGGTGTTGCGGGTGGGGAAGTCGCCCTGCCAGATGTTGCACATGTGCCGGCCGCCGGGGGTGAGGTCGTCGCCCCACGGGTAGCGCCGCTGCTCGAGCCCGCCGCGGGCCGCGTACTCCCATTCGGCCTCGGTGGGCAGGCGCGTGCCGGACCAGGCGCAATACGCCTGGGCATCGTTCCAGGAGACGTGGATGACGGGGTGGTTCTGGCGCGCGGTGACGGACGAGCCGGCGCCCTCGGGGTGCCGCCAGTCGGCGCCCGGGACGGCCCGCCACCAGGGGACGGCCGCCACGGGCGCAGACGCGGCGGTGACGTCCTCGGTCAGGAAGCCGCCGAAGACGAAGGAGAAGCCGAAGTGTTCGGCTTCGGTGACGTGGCCGGTGGCTTTGACGAAGGTGGCGAACTGGGCGTTGGTCACCGTCGTGGGCGCGATGCGGAACGGGTCGACGGCGACCTCGCGTACCGGCCCTTCGCCGTCGGCCGGGAAGGAGTCCGGGTCGTCGGTGCCCATGAGGAAGCGCCCGCCCGGTAGATCGATCAGCCGGCGGGCGGCCCGCGGGGCGACGGCAACAGGTGGCCGCGGTGCAAGGGAGAGCGCGACGGTGGTGGCATCACCGTGTCCGGGGGCGCAGCAGGAAAGCATGGTGGCTCCGTCGGTGTGCGGTCAGGGAGGGCGGGTGCCCCGCGGGTGATGCCGCAGGGCACCCGACCGGTTACCGCCGGGCGGTGCGGTCGGCGGCTTGATCAGTTCTTGATCAGTAGGCCGCGGTTGCGCAGGACCCATCGTTCGAGGGGGCTGAAGAGGAGGAGGTCGATGGCGATGCCGACGACGAGGATCAGGGTGATGGCGAGGAAGACGCCGGGGAGGTCGATGTTGTT
>NZ_JBIVXF010000034.1:0-24722 GCF_044769045.1 Streptomyces sp. NPDC090741
CCCGCGGAGCGGGTACCTGAGCGCTGCGCGCTCAGGAGAGACCGGCCTCGCTGCGCTCGGCCAGGCGCCTTCGGCGCCTGGCTCCTCCGCTTCGCTCCGGAGACGTGAAACGCCTCGCTTCGCTCGGCGAAGCCCGGCTTCGCCGGGTCAAGGCCGGCCCTTCGGGCCGGTGTCCTACGCTTCGCTCCGGGCTGTTCGGGTTCCGCTGCGCTCCACCCGAACGGCCCGCTTCGCGGGCCTGGATGACCCCGTTTCAGGGATCCGAGCCTTCGGCTCGTTGGGGTGTCCGCTCCGCTCCCACCCCCAAGGCCCTTCCGGCTCCGCCTCCAGGACCAGCCCGCTCCGCGGGCGGCTAGCAGGGCAAAGACAGCGCACCGCTGCCAGCAGCCAAGATTCCTTTGCCGGCCTGCTCAGTGCACCGGGCAAGGGGGGTAGGCGAGCTTCTGCAGGCGCCGCCCGGTAACGTGGGTCTCTTCGGGCGCCGTTGGGGTCTGGAGTCCAAAAGGTAAATGCCGATGACTGTTGGCGAACTGCCCGTCGTATGGAGCTTGCCTCACGAAGATGCCCGAGCTGGATGGCGGGCCCTGTGGTGGAGTGTCGGGCCGAGCAGTGAACTCGCGGTGATGCTGGTCCATGAACGGAACCTGCGCCGTTCCCCGTACATCAAGGGATGGGTCGGATGGAGCGTGACGGCTCCGTGTGACGGCATATTGGTCGTGGTCGCGGACGGGGTGGAACACCGGACACCCGTAACCGGCATAACTCCGTGGACCAGCCACCTGGCTTTGCTCTCGTGGTCACGGTTTCTGCTGGCGTCAGGCCGCACACTCCGAAACCAGGACGGGATCTGGGAGAGGAACGCGGTTGTGTACTCCCCCGGGGGATGCCCGGTGAGTCACTTCTGTATCGGCGACGACATCGACTACATCATCACCGACCGCAACGGCGGCATCTGGACCTCGTACGGCGACGAGGGCATCTACGGCGACCATCCGGAGAGCAGCGCCGGCCTGGCATCTTGGAACACCGACGGCGCCCACACCTGGAGCCCCGAGGGGCGGCTCCCCGTATGGCCCCTCGGCGGAAGCGCGGCCGCCACCGAGGAAGACGTTGTCTGGCTCGCCTGGTATAGCCACGAAGGCGCCTTCCTGTCCCGGGTCGAGCCCAGTACCGGCTCCATCACCAGCTGCAGAAATCCCCTCAAGGACACCGATGGCATCGCGGTCCGCGGCACCCGGATGATCCTCACCCACCGGTTCCACAACCGCCCCGACGTCGAACTGAGCCGCGCGGAGCTCGTCGACGACTCCTGGGTGATCACCACCCAGGAGAGGCTGCGCATGCCGGGGCCGGTAGTCATGCGCTGCGCACAAGGCCGCGACGGCACCATATGGCTCCGCGGCGGCGACACCTGGATACGCGTCGAAGACTGAACCACCAACACTCGACCCACGGGAGCCGGCCACACAGGGCCAGCCACGGCACGGGCCATGAAGAGCTGGCTACAGACGACCGGAGCGGGTTCCGCCCGCGCGGCGTAGCGAGCCGCCTCGCTACGCCCGGCCAGGCTCAGCAAAGCTGAGCCTGGATCCTCCGCATGCTTCATTTTGATATTCGGATAGACTTTGGGCTTAGACGGCTGCGGCGAGTGAGTGCCCCTTGTTGTCGCTGCCATGGATCAGCGAACCTGCGCAATGCTCAACCAACCTGCGCAGCCCTCTGTGGTCTACCGTCGGAAGCCACGCCGGGGGTCCCTGATGCTGCGGTTGTCGAAGGCGGTGAACCAGGCTGCTTCCCTGAGGTCGCCGATGCCCATGGACTGGTTCATGGGGTGCTCCGGGTCCTCGATCCCGCTGAACTTCGTGTGGAAGAGCATCAGGACGTCGTGGTCTTGGAACAGGAGATCGGAGCAGCTGTCCCAGCTGTAGTCGTCCTCGTGTTCCGGGAGGGAGCTGTGATCGTCTTCCTCCTCCCGGTCTTCCAGGTACATCGGAGCGTTCTCGATGGCCAGGTGCAGGGCCATCTCCTCGGCGGTGCAGGTGGGATTGGGCCAGTTTCCCTTGGCGAGATCCCCGGCCAGGTCATCGAAGGCGCGTGCCATCCGTCGCCGCCAGCGGTGGTCGGCCGTCCACGTAAGCGGCGGCAGCCGGTCGAAGACCTCCCACGTCGCGGAGTCAGAGTCCGACAGAAACTGGTCTCCAAGACGTTCCGCGTCGTCGTAAGCCTGGTCCGCGAGGACCACTAGCGCCGTGTGGAGCAGGTCAGCGGTACGGGGCGTCAGCTGCCATCCGCACTCCTCGCAGTCCTCGTCCTCCCCCTTGCAGGGGCAGGCCTGCGTCTCGAAGAGCGCGGCAAAGTTCGGGGTCTCGCTCTCGCTCGCCGGCCTGGTGCGCTGCTCTCGCAGGCGCCATCCGTGAGTGAACCGAGTGATGATCGGTCGCCTGCTCCAGTCGGCCAACTCGTCCCCGTCTTCGAGGCTGAGGAGCTCCGCAGAGCTCTGGTCTTCGAGTGTCTCGGTGCCGGCAACGTCCGGATCCTCGGTGAGGGTCAACACAGCCCCGATCAGATCCCGGGGATCGTCATCGCCCAGCTCGGACGCCGGCAACGGCTCCCATCCACGTGCTACCGCGGCACGCAGGAGAGCGTCCTCGTCCGTAACGTGGAACTCGTACAGGTGGGAAATCCGCACCACCTTGCCCGGGAGGTCCTGCAGCTTCGGGTGGCCTGCGGGACCGCGGACCGCGCCGTTGACAGGGTCCTCCTCGGAGGGGTCCGGCTCTGGTTCCGGCACTACGAACAGCGTGCTGGGGTCTGCACTCCAGTTACCACTCGCGGCCTGGCCGACGGCTTGGCGCAGCGAGCTGGCCGGGGCGTCCGGCATCTCGGCCGTAAGGGCCTTCAGCTCATCCTCGACAGTACTGACGTCGCGGCAGGCGAGGACTCGGCGGAGGATACCGGCAGCCTCGTATGCGTGGTCGGGGTCCTTGCAGGTCAGGACAGCGGTCAGGGAGCTTGGGCCGTTGTCATGAGCCAGCAGGGCCATCACCCGGCTCTTGCTCAGCGTGTGTTCGCACAGGAAGTCGATAGCCCGGGCAGCGGAAAGCGATGAAGCCATCGCGGAACTCCTAAAGGGGAGAGTGCTCCGCGCGCACCAAAATAGCGGCACTCGCAGACACGGCAGGGAAACCGCTGGTGGACACGGTACGAACGTGTCCCCGGACGGTGAAAGAAGCGTGGATGGGCCGGCTGGTGCCTCCGCTACGAACGAAGACCCGGACTCAGCTGAAGCCAACCCTACCCACAGATGGCGAGCCGCACCCACGAATCCGGAGAAGCCAAGGCCACACACCAAAGGGCGTTATTCGCGGGCAGGTTGGGCATCGAGTCGGCATGCTCGCAGTGCTCCACGAACCTACCGTGCAGCGGACCAGGCCATTCCGCGTCGCACCCATTGCCGACGAGACAACCTGGTCACTGCTCTCCCGGGTCGCCACCCGCTACGGACAGACGCCCGGCTCCATGCTGGGGCACTGGCAGTGGAAGAACCACCAGCCCCGCCACCCCGGCGGCGCGCTACGCGCAGACGCAGAAGTTCTGCTCAGTCCAGCCGGCCGGACCGTGCTGGCGGGACTGTCTGGAGCATCCGAGGAGACACTCGGACGCGCGCTGCCATCCTGGGACAACGAAGGGGCCGAGCTCTCCGTCCCGGACACCACAGGCGCCCCTCTGGCCCTCTGGCGCGTTGGCGGCGCCGTTGTACGTCCAGTGGCATTCGGCTGTCGGCTGTGCGCGGCGCGGCGTACGGGGCTGGACGTGCGGGTGGTCCGTTATGCCGAGCGGTGTGAGCGGGTGTGCGGGCGGCATGGACGGTGGCTGTTGGACGCTGACGCCGACCAGCCCCTGGAGAACCTCTCTCTGAGTGGCAGTCCTGAGGTCGTCGCGGCGCAGCGACGCTGGGCTGTGGTGGAGCGTCGTGCTCGGCGGGCAGGGGTGGACCCGGGCGAGGTGTTCGGACTCGCGCGGGCGGTGGTGTGCCGGTGGTGGGAGCAGTCTCTTGTCTGGGAGCAGGAAGAGATCTGGCCCCGCCGTCTGCAGCAGGTCGTCGGCGGCGAGGATGGGGGTGACGTCGCCCGGTGGCGTGCCCTGGGGCGGGAGGTGGTGGTCTTCCCCGAGGTGGTCGGCGTGGCTGGTGCGCTGCTGGATCCGGCCGCCGAGGAGCTGGTGTGGGCCGACAGTGGTTGGGAAGGTCCGCGGCCGCGGCCCGGGGACGGCCAGTTTGGGCGGCGTCTCGGAGAGCTGGTGGGAGGCCCTGGCTTGGGCCGCTGATCGCGAAGGACGGTGGACCGCTGGTCTCGTGGCAGGCCGCCATTATCCGTCGGCGACGGCATACGGCGGCGGTTGATCCCTACGACGCCGGTCCGTGGAGGGTCAGGGCCGATCAGCAGCCGCACACCATGGCAGCCCTGCTCCGTGAGCAGACACGGGAGAAGAGCGCGGGCGGATCCGGTACGAACTGGCGCTCCACCGTGCCGCCCGAGCAGCGCATGTTCATCACCAACCTCATCGAGGCCGCCCAAGAGGAACTGCTCCAGCTGCGCGGCGCGCGCCAGGGCCGCACCGCCGACGCCGCCCTTCTTCTCCTCCAGCGACTCACCCACTCCATCGACCTGCTCGACCAGGCCCTGCGGGAAACAGCGCTCGCAGCAGTGAACGCGGGCGTCGCTCTCCACGACGTCGAGCAATGGGCAGGCCTCAACAACGACACCCTCACCGCGGACGAGAGCGACGAGTAGGCGGACGCCCACGAGGGGGGTGTAGCCGACGCGGCTACCGCATCAGGGCCTCCCACACGAGCAGAACACGCAAACCGGCCCAAACTGCTGGTTGAGGTAGTTGGCTCGGTCCCGTGACGAGCGTGGCAGACACGGGCGGTGCGCAGCCGAGTGCGGCCTCAGGGTGGTCCGTATTCGAGGTGGCGTTCGCCGGGTTTGGCGGGCAGGCCGTGGTGCAGCGGTGGGTGGATGCGGCGGTGACCGTCGCGTTCGAGGAACTTGAACCGGTCTCCGCGTTCCCGGTGGTCCCCGGCAGACGCTGGGGACCGGGGCTGTGGTGGTCGGCGACCACCGGGCACCATGTCGCCTCCGGGTCGAACGCGATGCGAGCCCAGCTGATGGTCCTGGACCGTGACCCGGACGTCGTTGGTCTTGCCGGGCGGCCCGTGCGGCTGCAGTGGCACGATGAACAGGGGCGGGGGCGATCGTGGACTCCGCAGCTCTTCGCCCGGCGTGCGGACGGGACCGCGCTGCTCGCCGACTGCCCCGGCCACCCTTCGGGGGGAGGAGATCGGGCACTGGCTGCCGCCGTGATGATGGAGCGGGCGTGTGAGCAGGTCGGCTGGAGCTACCTGCGCCTGGACCCGCTCGATGAGTTGCTGGCGGCCAATCTGCGGTGGCTCGCCGGCTACCGGCACCCCCGCAACCAGGTCCGCCCCGCCCTCACTGCCGCCCTCCTGGAAGCCTTCGCCTGCCCGCGGCCACTGATCGAAGGCATCGAAGCGGTCGGCGACCCCATCGAAGTCCTCCCCGCCGCCTTCCACGCCCTGTGGCACGGACACCTGCACGTTCCCCTGGACAAGCCGCTGCACGAACGCATCCTGGTCCAGGCAGGCACCCTCCCGTCATCCGAAGTCCCTACGGCCGCCGGTCCGCACCATGAGGCCGGCGGCGGCCGGTTCCGGGAGGTGCCATGACCGCGCCGCGCGGCGGACGGCCCGTCGTAGCGGTCGGCGCGTACATCGACTTCGGCGGTGCGCGGTGGCAGGTCGTGGCGCTGGCCGGGCAATGCGTGCACCTGGCCGGCGACGACGGAAGCAGTGCCGTGGTGCTCGCCGGGCATCTGTTCGCCGACCCTGCCTTCAAGCTGGCCGGCGAGCAGGCCGAGCAGGTTCGGCCAGTGCCGCAGTGGGGGTTGTTCGAGACGGCCCCCGCCGCGGCGCGGGAGAAGGCGCTGGCCTGGCAGAGCCACATCCGGGAAGTCGAGTGCGGACGCCCGGGTGGCCCGGACAGCGGGGAGGTGGTGCGGGTGCAGTACGACCCGGCCCGGTGGACGCTGGCCGAGCGGGAGCAGGCCAAAGCCGCCGAGCTCACCGCGCTGGGGTTCGCCTGGCTGCCCAACGGCTTTGTGGGGGGGCCGGACGCTTCCGCGGAGCACCGCGGTCATCGTGGGTGAGCAGTGGGGGGCGTGCTGTCGGAACCGGATGTGGGCGGTGCTCGTCGACGGCAGGGCGGACAGGAGCGGCACTAGGGTGTGGTGTCCACTCGGGTCGTCGAGGATCGCCACGGTGAGGGCCATCAGGGCCGCCGCAGGGAGCGGGTCGGCGGGCGGGTGCCCGAAGGTTCGAGCGACCCGTCCGTCGCCCAGAGCCATTGTGCGCTCGGGGTGGGGGCGGCGGAGAGCATCGACGTGGGCCGTGACCGCGTCCATCGACCCGAGCTCCGCGAAGGACGGCGACGACTGGATGAAAATGGGCAGCGGCCGGACCATCGTGCAGCGGCGTTCCACGGTCGGCCCGATCGCCATCGCCACCTCCACCCGCATCTGTGGCCCGGTCAAAATCACGATCCGCGTCCACGTGAGGCCGGCGGGGGGCGCCTGGTCGAACTGGTCCAGCGCGGCGACCTCGCAGTGCCAGACCTGACGCTGCCAGACCTCGCACACCGCAGCGCCCCCGCCTCCGCGACCAGGAGGACGGGGGCTCTCGTGTTTTCTGCGCGGGGGGTCCGTGTGCGGCGACGCCCGCTGCCGAAGTAAGTGCGTCAAGCGCCCGTGCGCACAAGACCCTCAGCCTCGCGGGACCCTCCCCGCCCAGGCCCGAACCCGGCCAAGACCATGAACAGCAGCGGCAGCCTCCGCCACGCGGCCGAGCCGAGAACCGCGGTCGGGCCAAGTGGCCGATGTCTGTCAGGCCGCTCGGGCGGCGGCGCTGCCGAAGACCTGGTCGAAGGAGTGGGCTCGATCGGTACGGACAAGGTGGTAGGCGCCGCTGTGGTGGCGGAGGGCGTGTTGGGCGTAGTGAAGAACTTCGGCGGGCGTAAGGACCTTCATGTCCCCGAAGACGTAGTAGAGCGGGGTTGGTGCGTGGGCGGCGGTGAGGAGGAGACCGGCGTTGAGGGTGGCGGTGCTGATCGCGTAGCGGTCGGAGTGGGTGCTGGGCATGCGGTCTTTGGCGTCGATGGTGATGAGTTCGCTTCCTCGGGCGGCGATGAGGTCGGGGAACTGGCGCAAGGCGGAGCGGGTGCGGATCAGGGCTCGTTGGATGGTGGGTGGGTAGGTTCCCTGGCCGCAGAGTTGAACGGTCCAGCCGTGTTGACGCAGCGCGGCAGCGACGCGCTGCTCGTGGGCGTCTCCGACCGGCTTGCGGTCCTGCCAGCTCGTCACTTCAGCTCCTTCTCAAGGCCGCCTCCCTTCGCGCCGGCCGCCTCCGGCAATCGGGTGAAATCTCCGCTCACCCCCTTGATCAGGTCCCCTGAACGTCCGTTGTTGTCAGTGCAAGGGTCCGATGTCGCGTTCGCGTCATCGGCGCCCGCCACGGAAGACCGTCGCACGAGCAGGAGTGACCCACCATGGCCTTGCTTACCCACACTTTGAGGCGGCGTGCCTCTGCCGCTGCCACCGTTCTGGCCCTGGGCGCCGCCCTGCCCCTCGCCATCGGGGCCACACCCGCATACGCCCAGGGCAACCTGGGCATTACGAAAACCCACGCGGGGGACTTCCCCCGAGGCGGGCAAGGGTTCTACCGGATCGTGATCAGCAATAACGATCAGGCCGCGGCCATCGGCGCAACGGTGATGACCGACGTCCTCCCCCAAGGCCTCACAATCGAGGATTTCTACACCCGCGGGCCCTTTGGCTCCTGTGGCGTGCACGCCACGGACACCGTGCTCACCTGTAACATCGATTCCCTGCCTCCCGACGCCGACTTCATTGTCGCGATCATCGTCAACGTGGCTGACAACGCTCCCTGCACCGTCACCAACACCGCCACCATCGTCGAGCAGGCCGGAGGCGGCCTCAGCGCCAGATCCAGTGACCAGGCCTCCATCACCGGCGGAACCTGCAATGGGAACGGCGGCACCGGGAACGGGAACGGTGGCACCGGGAACGGCGGCACTGGGAACGGTTCGTTCCTGCCCACCAACCTCAACCTCAGCGGCACCCTGCCGACATACAACAGCACCACGAACAACACCTTCCACAGCCAGGGAACAACCAACACCACCACCCAGGACTCGCACCCAAACCCCTGACAACACCAGATCCACATCACCGGAGCTGGCTTCGTTGAGGGCCTGTGTGATGTCGTGATCAGTCGGTGGCTTTGAGGAGGTCGTCGATCCAGATCATTGAGGCGCGGAGGTGGAGTCCGGCTGAGGTGGCTTTCCGGAGTCTTGTCATGGCGGGTGGCGATGCCTCGCCACGCCTTCAGCTTGTTGATCAGGCGCTCGACGGTGTTCCGTTCCTTGTAGAGGTCGGTGTCGTGGCTGACGGGCCGACCGCCCCCGCTGCCCTTCTTCATCCGGTTGGCGGCTTGGTCCTTCTTCTCCGGGATGACTGCCTTGATACCGCGTTTGCGCAGGTAGGCGTGATTGCCGCGGGTCGAGCGCCCGCGTCGAGGCAGGAGACCGGTCCGCCGCGGCTGACGGCCGCTCCGGAGCCGATGCCGTGCCGGGCGCGGGCTCCAGTCCTTTGAACCCGACAACCCCGATGCTGGGGTGAACGAGGTCACGGTTCGTTCCCATCTTCGGCACGCGAAGGCCCGTATCGCCGCGCACATGGGCCTTCGGGTCGGTCCGAGGGAGCTCCTGTCGCATTGACGGAACTGCCCGTAGGAGAGAGTCCTTGCGGGCCCCCGTGAACGAGGTCGATCGCATACATCGGGCCCCGGGGATGTCACGACATCCCCGGGGCCCGTAGCGGTTGTACGGCGCGGCTACATGAGGGATGCGAGAGCCTGGTCAGCCATCTGGACGCCCATCGTGGCCGCGATGGTGGTGCCGGCCTGCATGAGCTGGTCCTTCATCTGGGTGGCGAACTGCCGCAGGCGGCCCGGTTCGGGATTCGGCAAGGTCGCCTCGGCGTGGAGGTCCTGGGCGACGCGCTCCAGTTCCGCACGGTCCGACTCGGGCATGTTCAGTGTGCCGCTGACGTGGCCGACGTACCCAGCGAGCTGGATGAACAGTGAGGTTCCCCCCCCCCCCCCCCCCCCGGGAGATGGAGTAATTGTCAAGACCTGTGGATTGGGTGGAGAAGCCCACACCCGGGGTTGACTGGGGCTCCTGAAGGATGGACTTGAGTCTCCCGTAAGGGGAGACACCAGGGTGGGGGCATGGACGGCGACACGCTTTACACGATCGGGGCGTTGGCCCGGAGGACCGGGCTGACGGTGAAGGCCATACGGTTTTACTCCGACACCGGAATCGTGCCGTCGACTGACCGCAGCCCGGCTGGCTACCGGCTCTACGACATCGATGCGCTCGCGCGTCTGGATCTAGTGCGGACATTGCGTGATCTGGGACTCGATCTTGCCGTCATCCGGCAGGTGCTGGACCGGGAGATCTCGGTACCCGAGGTCGCGGCCGCGCATGCCGACGCTCTGGACGTACAGATCCGCACCCTGCGCCTGCGGCGCGCGGTGCTACGAGCGGTAGCCAAGCGGGGCTCCAGCCCGGAGGAAATGGACCTCATGCACAAGCTCGCAAGACTCTCCGACGACGAACGCCGGCGTCTCATCAACGACTTCATCGACGACACCTTCGGGGGCCTGGACGCCAACCCCGACTTCGTGGAGATGATGCGCTCGGCCATGCCCGAGCTGCCGGAAGACCCCGAACCTGATCAGGTCGACGCCTGGGCGGAACTCGCCGAACTCACCCAGGATCCGGAATTCCGCGCCGCAGTACGCCGGATGGCCGAGCACCAGGCAGCCGAACGTGCCCAAGGCGACACCACTGGTCTGCACCACGACCTCACCCAAACAGTCCGCGACCAGGTCGGCCGCGCCCTCACCGCCGACATCGACCCCGTCTCCGCCGGGGCAACCCCCGTCATCGACGCCCTCACCGCCCGCTACGCCCAGGTCTTCGACCGCGCCGACGACACCGAACTGCGCCGCTGGCTGCTGACACGCCTGGAGATCGCCAACGATGGCCGCGCGGAACGCTATTGGCACCTCCTCGCCGTCATCAACGGATGGCCCATCCAGCCGACCCTGACGCCGGTGTTTACCTGGTTCATCGAGGCCCTGCGCACCAGGCTCAAGCAGTAACCCGCGTCGCCCGGCCCCCGCGGTCCGAAGATCAGGCCGAGAGGCCCTCGGTGCGCTCGATGAGCTGCCCTCGTTCGAACCGGGCTCCGGCACGGACGAGGGCGACGAGGTGGGGAGCGTTCACGGCCCGCCACCGGGCCTGGGCGGATTCGACCAGCTTGAACACCATCGCCAGCGCGGCGGCCGCACTGCCAGCACCCTTGGTGACCTTCGTACGCAGACGGACAGTCGCAAAGGTCGACTCGATGGGGTTCGTGGTGCGCAGGTGGATCCAGTGCTCGGCGGGGAAGTCGTAGAACGCCAGCAGCTCGTCGACGTCATCGGTGATCTTCTTCACCGCCTTGGGGAACTTCGTCCCGTAGGTCCTGTCGAACGCTGCGACGGCCTTGAGCGCGTGATCGCGGTCCTCGGCGTTGTAGATCTCCTGCAGGGCCTTCTTGGCCCCGGGCTGCGCTGACTTCGGCAGAGCGTTCGCGACGTTGGCGATCTTGTGAACCCAGCACCTTTGATGCCGGGCCTCAGGGAAGACCTCCGACAGGGCCTTCCAGAATCCGAGCGCCCCATCTCCGACCGCGAGGACGGGAGCACGCATCCCGCGCCTCGCACAGTCACGCAGCAGATCCGCCCAGGAGTCAGCTGATTCACGGTAGCCGTCGACCATGGCGATCAGCTCCTTGGTGCCGTCCACACGTACGCCCATCAGCACGAGCACGCATGACTTCGCCTCCCGCAAACGTATGCGCAGGTGGATGCCGTCGGCCCACACGTAGACGTAGTCACAGGTGGACAAATCGCGTTCGCCGAATGCCTGGTGGTCGGCCTGCCACTGCTGGGTGAGGCGGGTGACCGTCGCTGCCGACAGGCCGGCTGTCGAGCCGAGGAACTGCTCCAGCGCGGGCACGAAGTCGCCGGACGACAGGCCGTGGAGATAGAGCAGGGGCAGAACCTCGCTGATCTTCGGGGACTTGCGGCACCACGGCGGCAGGATGGCCGAGGAGAACCGCTTGCGCTCGCCGGTGGCCTCGTCGACGCGCTTGTCGTTCACCCGCGGGGCTTTCACCTCGACCACCCCGGCTGCGGTCGTGACCTTCCTCGGCTGGTAGCCGTTGCGGACGACCAAGCGGTGCCCGCTCTCCCCGCGCTGGTCAGCCAACTCGGCTATATAGGCGTTGACTTCAGCCTCCAGGGCGGTGGCCAGCATCCGCCTCGCACCCTCGCGAACGATCTCGTCGATCAGGGAGCCGCTCTCGGCCGTTCCACCGGCATTCTCTACGCTCAGCACGGGCGTGCCTTCCCAGCCGACGGTGCAACGTCGGCCTACTCGATGACCAGAAGTCGATCACTCGGGAAGGTACGCCCTTCGCGTCCAGCCCGAGGCCGATCCACAGGTCATGAGCATTGCTCGTCAGTGGGCGGACCCAGCGTCGAGTGGGGCGCTGGTCAAGGGGGTCCGGTAAGGCCAATGCAGTTGCTTTTGAGCTGCGGAGGCCGTTGCCCTGGGTGTGACGGGGTGGGGAGCAGGGCGGCGGGTGCGGATCGGGATTCTGACGAAGGTGTTCACCGTCGAGCTGGTCGACGCGGCGATAGCCAAGCACGGCCGAGCCGAGCAGCGGCGCCGCCTCCTACCGGCGCGGCTGGTCGTGTACTTCGTCCTGGCCCTGTGTCTGTTCGCCCGGGAGTCGTACGAGGAGGTACTGCGTGTGCTGACCAGCGGCATACCGGGCAGCCGGGCGCTGGCCAGGGTGAACCGGTCCTCGTTATGCCGAGCTCGGTCCCGGATCGGCGAGGACGTGCTGGAGACCCTGTTCAGAGAGGTGGCCGGTCCGCTCGCCACTCCGGACACACCCGGGGCATGGTGGCGAGGGCTACGGCTGCTCGCTCTGGACGGCACCCAGTTCGACCTTCCCGACTCAGTGAGCAACGGCGACACCTTCGACGGTCCTTCTACTACGGGGGGCCTCCCCTTCGGGTTCCCCCAGGTGAGGGCGGTGGTCCTTGCCGAGATCGGAACGCACGGAGTGCTTGATGCCCGCCTCGGCGGCTACCGTGACGGCGAACGGAGCCTTGCCTACACGCTGGCCGGCTCCACCAGTTCCGGGGACCTGGTCATCGCCGACCGCGGCTTCTGGTCGGTCGAGTTCGCCCACACCTTCACCTTGACCGGCGCGGACCTCCTGGTCCGGCTCCAGTCCAATCACCTCGGCACCCTCCAGGAGGAGCTTCCTGACGGCTCCTACCTGTCGATGGCCCGTCCGGGCAAGGAAGTCCGGCTCAGGGCGAGCAGAGAAGGCCAGACCCTGCCCAAACACACGATCTACCGCGTCATCACCTTCACGAAGGACGACAAAGTCGCCTTCCTCGGCACGACACTGCTGGATCCCGAGCAGTACCCGGCGGCCGAGCTGATCGCGCTCTACCGGGAACGCTGGGAGATCGAGCTGGCCTTCGACGAGATCAAGAACCACTTCGGCCCCGGCGGGCCGATCCCGTCCCGCACGCCGGAAGGCGTCCGGCAGGAGCTGTGGGCCTACCTCGCCGTCCACCACGCGATCCGCCGGTTCGCCCACGCCTCAGCCCTCGCTGGCCCCGTCGTGGACGCGGACCGGGTCTCCTACCTCAAGTGCGTCCGCATCATCCGCCGAAGCGTTCCGTCCCAGCTTGGAGCCACTACGGCCAAGCTCACCCGCTCCCTCACCGAGGCTGGGCAAGAGGCAGGCAGCCGCTTGCTCCCAGCCCGCCGGAACCGGAACTGCCCACGGGCGATCAAGAAGCCCAACCGTTGGCCCGTGCTGCGGACCCGCGCCAAACGGGGGGCGGTCGAGCCGGGCCGCTGGGTCCTCAATCAGACCAAGAAGGCCAAGACCAACCGGCGGGCGGGGAGACCCGTGCTCAAACCGTCCCCGACCCCGTCACCGGCCGCCTAAGACTGCTCGAACTCGGCGTCCAGCGTACGACCCGCATCTGGACGTCGGCTTCACCTCGCTGCGCGGCGACGACTCCCTGACCAGCAGAAAGGACGCTCACTTGACCCACCCCGACGAAGACGAGGTCAGCCTCGCCCGCCTCGCCCTGGCCGGACCGCGGCCGCCGGCCACGGTGGCCTTCACGGGCAGGCCCACGATCACCGTGTACGGCGCCGAACTGCACAGTCCCTCGCTGCCCTGGAGCGGCGGTGAGGACTACGAGGAGCGGAGGACTGACCGCAGAAGAGGGCTGTCAGTCCGGCCTGTGGCCGGACCTGTGAGCAACGAACCGTTATCGCTGCTCACAGGTGCCAAGAGCTGCCACATCGGAAGATCTGGTGGCGGCTGGGGCTCAGCGGTGTCCGCTCATTGGATCGTCACGTAGAACTGGGCGTTCGCCGGGCTGCCTGCCGCGTTGGAGATCAACACCGTCAGGGTGTTCTCCTCCTCACCGCAGCCGGTGCTTGGTTCGACCTCGACGCGAATCGACCCGCCACGGGCCGGGAACCCTTGGAGCGTGCCGGTCGGGGCGCTTCGGGCCAGGTTGATCCGGGGGTCTGAGACGTGGACGCAGTACACCCCGGTGAACGGCCTGCTCACCTCATCGACGTTCTTCGCCTTGAGCAGGGTCCCGGCGGCATCCACCTCGGCGGCGGCCTGGGTGTACGGGGCGATCAGCGGGACCGGGGGGTCATCGGCTACGGCGGTGCCGGCGGCACCGAAGGCGAGTGAGAACGTGATCGTGGTGACGAGCGGAATGGACGTAGTGGTGCGCACGGGTGTCTCTCCTGTCCGGGGTGATGGGGAGTTCGAGGTGCGGGGCCGGGGCCCGGGGCGGGCGTTTCCGGCGCTACGGGATCAGGAGGGCGAAGGGCAGATCACGGCCCTGGTTCGCCTCGGTTCCCGTGCCGACGTAGACCTCGTCGGCGGTATTCCCGCAGTACGGGCTGGGGCGACTCGCCACCAGGGCCTGGGCGCCGATGGGCGCTGATTCCGCCAGCGGCGCCGCCACCGGCACGGACTCGGTCAACCGCACATCCGGGTCAGAGAGCTTCACGCAGTAACGACCCACATCCACCTTGCGAACCCAGGAGACTCCCTTGGACCGCTCGACGGTCGCATCGGCGCGGACCACCGCCGAGACACGCGCGTAGGGCGAGTTCGCCTCCGCCAACGAGGGTCCCGCCACGGCCATACCCGTGCCGAAGCCGAGAGCGGCCACCACCGCGGCGATACCGATCACCATGGGGGCCGGGATTTCCACGAAACCATCGAACACACTCCTCTACCAGTTGGGCCCTGCGCCTGATCCAGGGCGTGCCCGGATCATCGAGGACTCGATCGAGGAGAGGGGAATGCAGGAACGGTCATCCGATTCGAATGCGCGACCAATATTGGTTCACATGACCCAAAGGGCTGTGTGCCGATGCTCGTACAGGCCAAGCGAAGGGTCGAGCTTGGCCGAAGGCCATCGGCGACGACATGCGGCTCTCCGCCGCACCCCAGCGACATGACGAGCCAGCTGGAGCAGCGTCCCCGGCCTTAAAGCAACTGCATTGGTCCGGTAAGGCCCCTTGACCGCAGGGTTTGTCCGTTTCCGAGGGGAGGAGAGATCTCCGGCCGCTGTCCACAGGCTCCCGACCGGAAGCTGTCGGGACGTCGCCATGATCGGCACGGCGACCGTACGTCAGGAGCTGCCCATGTCCCCCACTGCCTTCTCCCTGCCGCCGCACCTGGTTCAGCTGGGCTTCGACTACGTCCTGTCCGTGGAGGCCGGAGACGCCGTTGCGGCGGCACGGCTCGCACCGGAGGTGGAGCGGCTGTCGGGTCTGCTGCCGGCCATCGCAGAACTGGTCGTCTTCCCCGTGACCGCGCTGTCCGACGACACCGAGCCCTGCGCCGACTCCATCGCCCTGGACGAGGTCGGCGTGCTCTACCTCATGGCCGTCAGGGATTGGGCCACGGCCACCCCGGCCTCCGCCGCTCCCGGGATCGCCCGCACCATCGCGCACTTCGTCGGGCAGATCCTTGCCGACGAACCGAAAGACGTCGTCCGTGCCCTGGAGGTGCTCCGCCATGAGTACGTGGAGCGGGCCCGTGTGGCGGTGGACTCCGGGGTGACCCTGCGCGGGTGACCGCACCACCGTGCGGGTGGATGCGCACTGGTGCGGTGGTGCGCATCCACCCGGTGCGCACCACCGTCCACTCGGTGCGCACCACTGGCTGTGTATGTGAGTAGCGGTTCTGGCTCAACTTCTGTGGAGCTGCGCCGTGCGCGCTCGTACCCGCGCCGGACCAACGCACTGACCTGCTGGTCTCCATCGTTCAGCGTACCGATGAACTGAGCGTCGATCCATCACCACAGAAGTTGAGCCAGAACCTGAGTAGCGACGTCGTTTCGACACGTCATTGGGAGCCGCACGCTAACGCGAATAGGCTGTGTTCACGAGAACGGGAGTCACCCGAACCTTGCCTGACGACCACAGTTGCGGCCTGGTCCCACCGGGCTACGCCGTCGACAGATCAGGCGCGCTCGCCGACGCGAGCTCAGGCGACAGAATCGTCGCGTCGTCCGTGATCGCCCCAGCCAACTGTTCCTGGGTCAGACCTACCACCGTCCGCATATCGGTCCTTGTGAGGTCGGCCCCCTCCAGGTCGGCCCTAGACAGATTGGCTTCGGTGAGATTCGTCTCCCACATGACGGCGTTGGTGAGGTCCGCGCTGACCAGCTGGGCGCGGGTGAGATTGGTTTCCGCCCGGTGCAGGTTGGCGCCGGTGAGGTTGGCCTCAGCCAGGTTGGCATCGGTGAGGTCCGCCCCGCACAGATAGGCGTCGGTGAGGTTCGCCTTGTACAAATAGGACTTGGTGAGGTTCGCCCGATACAGGATCGCATCGGTGAGGTCCGCCCGCCGCAGGTCGGTATAGGTTAGGTCCGCCCCCTCCAGGTTGGCATCAGTGAGGTCAGCGAACTCTAGGCGAGCGCCGGCGAGGTTCAGGCCGCTGAGATCCAAGGTCTCGCGTGGGCCGACGTGAGTGCGGGACTCGCGGCGGGTGAGGGCAGTCAGCGCGCTCTGCACGTCTGCTTCAAGCCCTGCGGGCAGGCTCTGCACCTGCTCGCTGCCCTCATCTCCAACTGCATGCAAAGCCCGGGGGGTGCGCCGGCGGATGAAGTGGCCAAGCACGTGCGCGGCGTCGGTGGCCTGTTCGGGGGCATCTTGGACAATCTGTTCCAGGACAAGGATGCCGCCAATGCGCACGTAGATCTCGTCGGATCCGAGGCGTTCCAAGGCCTTGTTGAAACGCTCGGTCACCTGGCCTCGGCGGGTGAGACGGTAAGTGCGGGCGGTGTAGAGCAAGGCAATGCCAGCTCCAAGGGCGGCCACACATGCCACCAGTGCGTTGCGTAAGCCCGTGACCAGAGCCGCCGATCCTGCGCCCTTCCCGATCTCCTTGGTGTCGATGTACTTCGAGTCGAGCACGTAGGGGCCCTTCCAAACCAACCAGGGCAGGCCAACCAGCAGTGCAGCAACAGCGAGTACTACCAGCCCGGTTGCTGCGCAGCGTCGTACCCCGTGCATGCGCCGGGCCCGCTTGCGCCGTTCCTCCAACGAATCTTTCATGCCGCTGTACATGCCCGCAACGGGCTGGCCGGTTGCATATGAGGTTGCCAGGAAACACGCCTCGACCTCCAGGCTGGCCGCGAGTGACTCCCGAACTTATCGATATCGATCGCGGCGGCAGCGCACGAAGTGACTCCCAAAGTCGTCGACAAGCGACTCCCGTTCTCGGTTCTGGCACAGATCTTGGGGAGTCGTCGCCGAGCGTTACCTCGATGTTCGATTGCGAGGAGACGGGATCGCGTGAGACCGCGTACGCCTTGTCGTCCGACGCTCAGAACTGACGCTCCCTCAGGTATCTGCCGGTCGCTGCTGAGGTCGGTCGTGGACGGTGATGGTGCTGGTCATGCAGACCGATGCACCGGCCGGCCCGGACGAGGCGGCCGACCGCCGATGCGCTCACCCTCGGCCGCCGCAGCGGCAGCGGTACGCCCAGGGCCTGCGTGAGGCGGTCCGCCGCCACCCCGGCGCCCATCGGGCCCCGCAGCGCCGCGCGGACCGCCTCGGGGTCGGCGGCCTCCACCACCGCCCTCGACCACTCCCGGCGGCCGGCGTCCGCCGGCGGAACCAGCCCGGAACCGGCCGCCCACCGCCACGCCGCCACCGGCACCCGCAGCCGGCCCGCAGCCGCGTACTCGTCGTAGACCTCACGCCGCACACTCATCGCGAAACACACCCCAAACGCACATCACCCGGCCCGGCCCTCGGACCGCGCCCAAACCATGACGAACCATGAGATTGCTGCCAATAGCCGTGATTCCGGGGCGAGTTGGACGCACACTGCACAAGCCGCCTACGCGTACGCGAGGCCCCAACGCCACCCGTACGGGTGAACCGCGACACCCCCGACCGGCCACAGATCCGGGGGCGCCACCACCCCGGCGACACCCCCGGGCTCCGGGCCGCCCACGCGACCCGGGAACCCGCAGGCTCGGCTAACCGCGCGGACGCCCACCCCGGCCCCGGCGGAGCCGTAAGGCGACCCGTACAACCTCGATCAGGAATTGCACCGCGTCCGACCACTCCGGCGCCCACGCGGACACCACGGCCTGCGCCGCCTCGACGGCGAGCGCCTCGACCACCCGGCCCACCAGCCGCCGACCGCCAGGCCACCGACGGGGCGACGCCGGCTCCCCGGACCGCTCGGCCGGCTCCCGCCCGGACTCGTCGCCCGCCGACTCCCCACCCGATTCCGTCGTGCTCATGACAGACGACTCCTTACGTGAAAACGCGGATCACGCCTCCGACTGAAGACGCGATCCGCACTTTCGAACAGGAGAGGGTTAGCCCCGCAAGTCCGACATAACCGCAGGTCAGAGCAGCGACTGGCGAAACTCGCACATGCGCTACACCGCCGACCCCCTAGCCCCGCAACCCGCGCCGAAGTGACCTGCGGCACACCCCCGCTGTCCCCCGACAATGAACCTGGACCGTTTGCCATCGAAGTTGGACTGGCTGCTGGCCCGTCCGCCGCTGCGCCCGGATGAACCGGGCACAGCGCACTCACCGGGCCCACGTAACCGATGGCGGCAGGGTCGGGTTACTCGTTCTCGCGGTAGTTCATGAACCAGTGGGTGTCGAAGTAGTGGGCCATCGTGAACGGGTGGTGCGGGTCGAGGAGGATGCGGCAGATGAACTCCGCAGCCGAGCAGTCGAAGGGGGCGAAGTCGTCGTCGAAGGTCCGGATGGCGACAGACCAGCGGTCTGGGTCGGTGCTGTCGTCGGTCTGCCAGCAGTACAGGTTCTCGTGCTCGGTGCCTGCCCAGATGAGCAGGCCGTCCTCGCGGAGGTGGGTCCACGGCTCCTGGTTCAGGGTGAGGTATCCATCGAAGGCGCCTTCCCCGAATGTCTCCACCATGCGTTTGTAGTCGCCGGGAAGGCGCGTGCCCACCTCCGCCTCGATCTGCGCCCAGTCGACGTCCGGCCGCTGTGGGGGCGAGGTCCAGGCGGTGATGGCGATAAGCCTCTCAACCCAGTCCTCGTCCCGGCCGGTCCCCCCTGTAGCCGGCACCTGTACCCGCCGCGGCGCGGCCGCCAGCACCGGCCGGACGACCCCTTGCGCGTCCCGAGCGGTCCCGGCGCCGATCCACTGACCTCCGTACGCCCATGCGCGAATCGTCTCGCCCCGGCCTTCGAGGACAGCGAGAAGAGCCGCGCCACGGGACTCGTCCAGGGTCGGGTCCGTGAAGCCGTCCAAGACCAGGGTCCGTGGTGCTCCGTAACGGTCGGCCAGCCTGTCTACGAGCATTTGCGGGTCGGTGTCCAGTGACAGGTGCAGAGACCCACTCGGGGCGGCGATCCGGTCCAGCAGGTCGTTAAGCGTCGATTGCGTGAGCTCCATGACGGCCAGGAAAGCGCACTCCACTGACAATGGGCCCTCGGTCCAACTTCGGTGACGCTCGGCGCAGGTTCACTGTCGGGGGGGGCAGCTGCCTCACCCCGGCTCGAGTTCGCCGCGGGTTCAGGAACCTGCGGACGAAGACGGGCACTCCAGCCGGTGCACCGAAACCCACCCGGCCCGGCCCCGGCCGCCCGCTCGGCTCGAAGAACCGCCGCCCAGCTACTCGTCATGACGTGGGCCGGGTACTCGCCACCGGCGATGTATATGTCCCACCCGCCCACCGCAAGAAGGGGACGAAGCCGCGACGCACCAGCTGAGCCGCAAGTGATGTGCCATGGCATGGTCTCCTCTGGCAATATCACCCCATGAACTTCCACAGAAAGGCCCATGCCGCGTAAGCGGCCAGGGCAAGTCCGCGCGGGGCAGCACCTGCGGGACCAGCTCACCTACCGACCACGCATCCCTGGCCTGTCCTCGCCAGCTCACGCCGAAGTCGCCAGGGTCGAGACCAGCCGGAACTACCTGCACGTCGGCGACACGGCCGACGCCGTCAGGATGTGGCGCGACCTCGTACACAATCCGTACCGCAGACTCTGGATCGAATACGAGGACGGCAGCTGCGGCGTGTGGCAATGCTGCGGCAGCCCCTTCAACGCCCGGAAGTTGCTAGAAGCCGTGATACTCGGCATGTCCCGACCTCGAGCTCGCGAGCTGCGGTCCCTCGTTGACCAACTCGACGAATTGTACTGAGCAAGTTCAGGCCGGACGTTAAACGTCAAGCTTATCGCAACGAACTCGGTCGGGCCGTATGGGATAGGTGCGGTCGGACTCAGGCCGCGTAGGAGCCGTGTTCGATGTCATGGAGGATGTCCAGCCGGCTTGGCCTCCAGCCGGTCAGCTCGCGGGTTTTGTCGGAGGACAGCCGTTTGTTCACAGACATGCTGATGGCTGATCCAAAGCTCGCCGGTGGTGTGAAGTGACTGGCGATGCTGCGGCGCAGGGGTGGGGGAAGTCTTCCTGCGAGGGAGAGACCCAGCCGCGTGGTGGTGTTCATGTCGAGCATGTCGGCGAGGGTCAGGGAGTCGGTGTGGTCGCCGGCGCCGAGCATCCGGCTGACGACTCGCCCGAGTTCCCGTTGGGTGACATCGTCGGTCGTCGCGTGCAGGACGGCGCCCGGGGGCGCGTGTTCGACGGCCAGGCAGTAGAGCTCGGCGAGGTCTTCGACGTGGACGAAACTTTGGGTGGTTTCGCCGGGCCCCCAGTGGCCGGCGCGTCCGCGGGCTCGGGCGCGCGCGATGAGGAAGGCGATGTCGGAGTTGCCCCCTAGGCCGTAGACGAGGCCGGGCCGTACGACGATGCCGCGTACCTGTGCGTCGGTGAGCACGGTCTGCTCTGTTTCGACGCGTGCGGCCATGGCTTCGGCGAAGCCAGCGACGATCACTGCAGGCACACGGGTGCCGGGCGGTGCGAGGGTGGCCCTGGGTAGGGGCGCGCGGGAGTCTTCGGCGTACACCGCTTGGGCGGCGTGGCCGGCGTTGAAGGTACCGAAGACGGCTGAGCCGCTGGTGAAGATGAGGGCTGCGCCGGACCCGGCGAGGGCCTGCTGCATGGCGAGGACCGCGTCCCTGTCGCGTGCGAAGGTCGCGGCGTTGTCGCCTTGGGAGGCCCCGAGGCTCGCGGTGCTGACGACGGCATCCGGACGGCTGTCGGTGATGGCGGTATGCAGGCTGGCAGGGTCGCTGAAGTCGCCGCGGACCGGTTCCAGACCGCGGCCGCGCACCGTGTTCGCCGACCGCGGGGAGCGGACCAGGGCAATGACGTGGTGGCCGCGGGCGAGGAGCGCCTCGGCGGCGGCTCCTCCGATGTAACCGGTTGCACCGGTAATGAGGATCTTCATCTCGAAACTCTCCGGAGATCGGCGGGGTCAGTCGTGGTGCTGTGTCAGTGGAGGCGAGCGCGGTGTCGAGCCAGTCCAACATGACAGCAGGGCCGGGGCCGTGATCTGGTCGGCGATTCCCTTGAGCGTGTATGCCGGGCTTTGCGGATCTGGCCGGGGAGGAGTCGGCGCCTATCTCCCACGTCCCGTTGTGCAGGGCCCATCGGGTGGGGAGAAGCGGTCCGACCCCTCGACTGGCGGGCGAATCCGGCCCCTCGTTGATTGCGCAACCAAGTGGGGAAGGCGAGCAGGCTTGGGGATTCGGGGCTGTGACCACGCTTCCGTGATGACTACGCCTGCAGGAGGACACGGGTTCAGGCAGATCAGCGACGTCAAGCCACGTTCTTGTGGATCACGCTGAGGTAATGCCGATCGCGGTGCGGAACGGCGTTGTCGCGTCTCGGCAAGCTGAAGACCACACAAACGTCAGCAGGCTGGGTAAGGATGCTCGACTGCTTTCCGAAGGTGAGGTTGCTGTTGACCGCATGCTCGCAGCCTGCACTGTCGAGGGCAGTGATCAGCTCCTCACGGAGGATGGTTGGTTCGAAGGACTCGGAATCAGGCAGCACCAGTGGTGGAAGTTTGGCGGTCGAACCTGGGAATAGGCCGATGCAGATACCACTGACAGCCTGCTGAGTGATGTCCAGCCGCAGGCTGCCCCAGGAATAGGGGTACCCGTCGATACCGGGCCTCATGAGGTGGGCCGGGTGCGGGCGGCCGGGGCCGAGGAGGTCTTCAGCCTCAGCTAGGGACATGCCGCAGTGGAGCCGCCCGACCTGGCCAGTGCATGAGAAGTCAACGAGTATGTCCATCAGAGTCACGACAGTGACTCTGCACTCCCCGGTCCAGGTTTGCATCCCGGTATCCCAGCGAGGCGACACCCGCGCCGCCAGCGCTCACCCAACCCGTCCCAGAAGTACGGAGATGCGGGTGTGCTCTCCACCAGCGTATGCGGTAGGTCGGGTGCGGCAGGATGGCGAGCGAGGCCCCCGAGCAACGTAACTGAGACGTCAGACATCTCGATCAGCAGCTCGGGGGCCTCGCTCGTTGCGCGTCACGGACCGTCGCCGATCGGTGGCCAGCCCGAAGAATCTCAATGCATCCGAGTTGCATGACTGACATCACGGCAGAATCATGAAAGTGGGGCTCCCATGTGAGCATCCGTCCGGATTTCGGATAACACTGGCGTACCCAAAACCCGCGAACCTGCTGGAGATATTCGATCTGAAAGCCAGGCGGAAGGGAAGGCTAGAGCATGGCCACGTTCCAATTGCTGGGGCTAAAGTGCTGGGAAACCACGGACGGATTCGGGGCCGACCAGGTGCGAATCATCTTCGGTTTTGATGATTTGATGTTCTTCGATAACGATATGGGGGAGGGGACGTTCCGTGATCCGCCTGGAAACCGTGCCTGCTGCCGCATCGCCGCCGCTCCCGGCCGCCCTTGACCAGCCACGCGAGCAGAAGGAGACCAACGCCGCAGAGCTGCCGTGACTGCTCGCACGTCTGACTGACACCCACCCCACTTGTCGGAACACCTCAGCGTGCCCCTCGACCCGCTCGGCCCGGGCCGGGCCCTGCCCACGCAGTCCACGGTGCGGCGCCCGCCGGCCGCGTCGACGGCGACGCGCTCGACGGCGCCGTGGGCCGCCGGCTCGCCGACCGCCGTCCATCGCCCACTAAGAAGGACCAGGTGAGAGGAGTCGCGGTAGACAGCAAGAGCCTACGCGGCGCCCAAGGCGAAGGGCCGCCATATCCACCTGCTGGCCGCCCTCAACCACGCCACCGGCCTGGTGCTCGCCCAGCACGACGTCGGTGAGAAGACCAACGAGATTAGCTGCTTCGAGCCGCTGCTGGACGCGGCCGCGGATCTCGCCGGCGTCGTGGTGACCAGGGACGCCCTGCACACGCAAGTCGACCACGCCGACTACCTGCGCGGTCGCGGCGCCCACTACATCGTCATCATCATCGTCAAGGGCAACAGCAGAGCTGCGCAGTGAGGGCCTTGCCCTGGAAACTGATCCCGCTCAGGACCGCACGACAGAGCAGCGTCACGGACGCGGCGAGATCCGGCGCATCAAGGTCGCCACCGTCAAAAACCCGCACTTCCCCGGCGCCCGCCAGGCCGTCCAGATCTGGCGGCCAACGCACCGACCGCAAGACCGGGACGGCCATGATCGAGACGGTGTACGCCGTCACCGCCGAGCAGGCCGATGCCAAGGTGATCGCCCGGTTCGCCCGCGATCACCGGGCGGTGGAGCCTTGCATCATTTCAGGGACACCACGTTCGCGGAGGAAACCTCTCGGGTGCGGACCCGACGGACCCGCAACGCGCCCCGGGCGATGGCCAGTTGCCGCAACCTCTCCAACGGCGCTCTCCGACTCACCGGAGCCAAGAACATCGCTGTCGAGCTGCGGCGCAAGGCCCGCCGTCCCGAACGCCCCTTCGCCGTCCTGGTACTCCGGCTGTAGATCGTGATCTTCATGCATCAGCGGCTTGCCGCTGACAGTGGCTGGCCTTGGATCGGGCCTGGTGTCGGCGTCGCCAGTCGGACCAACTGAGCCGGTGGCCAGTTCCGGCTTGGTGGCGAAAACGGTGTCCTCGCCGAGCCCGGCGGTGCGACAGCGGCCGGGGTCGGAGGTCCAGGAGCGCGGGACGTACAACTCCCGGTCCACCGCGGCGTGCCCGCGCCGACCGGCGCAGACCATGTAAACGGCAACCTGGGCATTCTCGATCCTGCCAGCGGTGCCGGTGTACTGGCGCTGCACGCCGACCGTGCCGACGCCCTTCTTCACGTCGCCGGTCTCGTCGACCACCAGCACCGCCCGCTCGTCGTGCAGGTGTTCCACCACGTAGCCCCGCACGTCGTCACGGACAGCGTCGGCGTCCCACTTGGCCCGGCTGAGCAGGTGGTGCATAGCGTTCGGCGTGGACTCCCCGACCCATTCGGCGATCGTCCAGCAGTTCTTGCGAAGGAGGTCCGACAGAAGGCCGAGTACCAACCGCTTGACTCGCCGACAGGGCTCCACGCGCGCGAAGCGACCCGCGATCCGGTTCATCAGGCCCTCGAATGCGTCCTGCCATCGGGCCGGGTCTACGCTGTGACCTGCGGCCACCGCTTGATCGTTCGTTGTCATCACATTCGGAAGCATCGAAGTTGCCGCAGCTCAGTGAGCCGAAGGCTCCGCCCGGCCCGCTGTCCACGATGCTTGCCGCTGAGGTGTCGTCGAGGGCGCTGAAGAACTTGATGATGATGCTCACCCGTGCATGGTTCCTGCTCGGACAGCCTCAGGACAGCACGCCCCCGCACGAACCCCGGAAAACTCTGCCGAAAACGATCAAGATCACGATCTGTAGCCGAATACTAGGCGGTCGCGGCCCGGCGTCGCGACCAGAGCGGTTGCAGGGCGATGCCGAGGGCGAGCAGCTCAGCGGCGGCGAGGGTCGTGACACCGGCCCAGCCGTACGGCAGGCTCGACGCGACCGGCAGAGCCAGCAGCAGGGCGACCCCCTGCAGGACGGTGGAGAGCACCACCAGCTC
>NZ_JBIVXF010000035.1:0-20729 GCF_044769045.1 Streptomyces sp. NPDC090741
GCGTTGATTTTTGGCACGCTGTTGAGTTCTCAAGGAACGGACGCTTCCTTTGTACTCACCCGCAGTAACACTTACTGGGGCTTTCCTCCGGGCTTCGTTCTTCGTTTCCAACTCTACCAGATCATTTCTTCGTCGTTTCCGACTTGGATTTGAATTCGGTGACCGTTGGGGGTCTTTGCCTTTCGGCGTTCCACCACTTTAGCGCTTATCCCTTGCGGCTCATAATCGAGCCGCCGGATTCGAATTCGGGCATGCCGAAATCGACCCCGCCAGGGGAACGTCGTAGGTAGTGGGTTGGCCGCCCCGGGGGTCTGCTCATGGCAGGGCCCCGTTCAAGCGGCTCGGGCTACGTTAGGCCTCCGCCAAGGTGGAGTCAAGTTGAACGGCGGCGTGGCGCATGGGCGCGATACGGGCTCACCGTCGGGTCGTGCGTGATCCAGTAACGGTACGGATGATCCGCGCCGGCACCGCCGACTCCCGTGCGCGGGCCGTTGCTCACCAGGTCGGACGAGGTGGCGGTACCCGTCAGGAGTACCAAGGGGGAATCGGGGCCTGCACAGAGGTCTGTGCCGTCCAGGGAACGGTCGACCGCCAGGGCGGTGGCCAGGCGGGCCGGGCCTTTGGCCAGTTCCCGGTCGCTTCTGGCGGAAAGTCGACGTTTGCGGGCCAGATCGGCGCCCACGGTGATCTCGCCCGCGCGCAGCAGCACCCCGCTCGCGTGGCCCGGCGGACCGCACACCAGGTTCAGGCTGAACCACATGCCGTAGATGAAGTAGACGTACGCGTGTCCGGGCGGACCGAACATCGATGCGTTGCGCGGGGTGCGCCCCCGGTAGGCGTGGGAGCCCGGGTCGGCCTCCCCCTCGTACGCCTCCACCTCCGTGATGCGCAGTTCCACGGGTCCTTCGGATGTACGGCGGACCAGGGTCCGGCCGAGGAGGTCCGGGGCCACGGTGAGGACCGGCCGGTCGAAGAAGGACCGGGCCAGGGGCGTACGGTCGGGGCGCGCGCTCATCCGGTCGAGCGTAGTCCAACGCGCAGATCTGCAACCGGGGCCTAAGGTTCCGCGTTTGTCTGGGTGTACTCGTAAGCGGTAGTCGCACGAGCCTTCAAGGGGAGTCAGAGCATGGGGTTCAAGAAGCTGTTCGCGGCGCTGGGTGCCGGCGGTGCTTCGGTGGACACGATCATCACCGAGCCGAACGTCGTGCCGGGCGGGATCGTCCAGGGCGAGGTCCGCATCCAGGGCGGTTCCGTGGAGCAGCAGATCGAGGGCCTGTCCGTCGGTCTCCAGGCGCGGGTCGAGGTGGAGGGCAACGACCAGGAGTACAAGCAGGACATCGTCTTCACCAAGCAGCGCCTCGGCGGTGCCTTCCAGGTGCAGGCGGGCGCCCTGCACGTGGTGCCGTTCGGCCTGGAGATCCCGTGGGAGACGCCGATCACCCACTTCGGGGGCCAGCACCTGCACGGGATGAACATCGGGGTCAGCACCGAGCTGGAGATCGCGCGCGCGGTGGACGCCGGCGACCTCGACCCGATCAACGTGCACCCGGTGCCGGCGCAGCAGGCGATCCTGGACGCCTTCCGTCAGCTCGGCTTCAGCTTCCGCAGCGCGGACATGGAGCGCGGGCACATCCGCGGGACCCGCCAGACGCTGCCGTTCTACCAGGAGATCGAGTTCCTGCCCCCGGCGCAGTACCGCGGGCTGAACCAGGTCGAGCTGACCTTCGTCTCGGACGGCCGCGAGATGGACGTCGTACTGGAGATGGACAAGAAGTCGGGGCTATTCTCCGAGGGCAGTGACACGTACCGCTGCTTCCAGGTGGGGCTGCAGTCGTACCAGGGGACCGATTGGGCGGCTTACCTCAACCAGTGGATCGCGTCCGTGGGTTCGCAGCGCAACTGGTTCTAGGCTCGGCCCGATACCGGTACTGGTTCGCGATCAGGAGGTTCAGCAGTGGCCGAGCAGAACAGGGCGCCCCTTCCGCACGATTTCCACCCTCAGGTGCACGCGTTCTCGGTGGAGAGCGCGGATCTCGAGCCCGGTGGGGAGCTGGGCGACGCCCAGGTGCTGAAGGGCGGGAACGTCTCTCCGCACCTGCGGTGGGAGGGGTTCCCGGAGGGGACGAAGAGCTTCGCCGTGACGTGCTTCGACCCGGATGCCCCGACGGGCAGCGGGTTCTGGCACTGGGTGCTCTTCGATCTGCCCGCTTCGGTCACCGAGCTGCCGGCCGGGGCGGGCAGCGGGAAGTTCGAGGGGCTCCCCGCCGGGGCCGTGCACGTACGGAACGACTACGGCACGAAGGACTTCGGCGGGGCGGCTCCGCCGGCCGGGGAGCGGCACCGGTACGTGTTCACCGTCTACGCGGTGGACCAGGAGAAGCTGGGCCCCGGTGCGGACGTCTCGCCGGCGGTCGTCGGATTCAACCTGCGGTTCCACTCGTTGGGACGGGCGCAGCTGATCGGTGAGTACGAGAGCCCCGCGAGCTGATCGTTCGCCGTGCGTTTGCCCGGTCCTGGTCTAAAGGCGGCCAGGACCGGGCATTTTTATTGCGTTGTCCCGCGTGGCGCGCGCGGCCAGAGTGGTTGCGGGCCCTGCCGCCAGTGTGGTCGCGGGCCTGCACACGGGAGGTGGGCGAGATGCGGGACACGCTGGTGCTGAATGCGAGCTTCGAGCCGCTGTCGACGGTGACGCTGAACCGGGCTGTGGTCCTGGTGCTCCAGGACAAGGCCGTGGTCGAGCAGTCGCACCCGGAACTGCGTGTGCGCGGTGCCTCCCTGGATCTTCCGCTGCCCCGGGTGATCAGGCTGTGCCGGTACGTACGGGTGCCGTTCCGAAGACATGCTCCCTGGTCACGGAGGGGGGTGCTGGTCCGGGACCAGCACCGGTGCGCGTACTGCGGGAAGCGCGCGACGACCGTGGACCACGTGCTGCCGCGGGCCCAGGGCGGTGGGGACACGTGGTTGAACACGGTGGCCTCCTGCGCCGAGGACAATCACCGCAAGGCGGCCCGGACTCCGGAGGAGGCGGGGATGCCGCTCCTCCGGAAGCCCTTCGTGCCGTCTCCGGCGGATGCCATGCTGCTGGCCCTGGGGGTGGGGGGCCGTGAGGCGCTGCCCGAGTGGCTGGAGCGTTCCGCCTAGTACGGCCGGATGATCGTGGGTGCGCTGGGCGACGTATTTCCCGTACGTCGCTCAGTGCAGCAGCAGCTGGACGATGGCGAGCACGCCGACCACGACGATGACCCCGCGGAGCACGGTCGGGGAGAGGCGGCGGCCGACCTTGGCGCCGATCTGGCCGCCGAGGGTGGAGCCGACGGCGATCAGGACCACGGCCGTCCAGTCGAACTCGGCGACGAAGAGGAAGAAGACGGCCGCGATGCCGTTGACGAGGGCGGCGAGGACGTTCTTGACGGCGTTGATGCGCTGTAGGTCCTCGTGGAGCGACAGGCCCATCAAGCCGACGTAGAGCACGCCCTGGGCGGCGCCGAAGTAGCCCCCGTAGGCGCTGGCGAGCAGCATTCCGGTGAGCAGGGCGGGGCCGCCGTCGGGGTGTCCGGGTTCGGTGCCGGCGGCTTCCTGGCGCCTGCGCAGGGCCGCGGCGAGGCGGGGCTGGAGGACGACGAGCACGAGGGCGAGTCCGATGAGGACGGGCACGATCGTGTCGAAGGAGTCCGACGGCAGGGTGAGGAGCAGGACGGCGCCCGCGAGTCCCCCGACGAGGCAGACGGCGCCGAGCCGGAGGATGCGGCCGCGCTGGCCCTGGAGCTCCTTGCGGTAGCCGATGGCTCCGCTGATGGAACCGGGCACCAGGCCGAGGGTGTTGGACACGTTGGCGGTGACCGGCGGGAGTCCGGTGGCGAGCAGCACCGGGAAGGTGATGAGGGTGCCGGAGCCGACGATGGTGTTGATCGTGCCGGCGCCGATGCCGGCCGCGAACACCGCGAGTGATTCCCAGGGGGACATCGAGAGCAGAGACATGGACTGAGCCATCCCCTTTGCATGAGTGAGTCGCCTCCCCGCCATGAAGGTCGAGGGGCCTCACTGATCATGCAGGAGGGGACGGGCCGGTCAGTCGATGGGGGGCTGTTCGCGGCGCTCGGCGGCGGCCTTGTCGGCCGCGCCGGCGCCGTTGCCGCCGTCCTTGCCGGTGTTCTGCGGGTTGAAGCCCGAACCTCCGCCCATGGGGCCGAAGTTGCCCATGGCTCCCGAGAGGCCCTTGAGGGCGTCTCCGATCTCGCTGGGCACGATCCAGAGCTTGTTGGCGTCGCCTTCGGCGAGCTTCGGGAGCATCTGGAGGTACTGGTAGGCGAGGAGCTTCTGGTCCGCGTCACCGGCGTGGATGGACTCGAAGACCGTACGGATGGCCTGCGCCTCGCCCTCGGCCTTCAGTGCGGCGGCCTTGGCCTCACCCTCGGCGCGCAGGATGGAGGATTGCTTCTCACCCTCGGCGCGCAGGATCTCGGACTGCCGGACGCCCTCGGCCTGGAGGATCGCGGCGCGCTTGTCGCGGTCGGCACGCATCTGCTTCTCCATCGAGTCCTGGATGGAGGTCGGCGGCTCGATCGCCTTGAGCTCGACGCGGTTGACGCGGATGCCCCACTTGCCGGTGGCCTCGTCGAGGACTCCGCGCAGGGCGGCGTTGATCTCCTCGCGGGAGGTCAGGGTCCGCTCCAGGTCCATGCCGCCGATGATGTTGCGCAGGGTGGTGACGGTGAGCTGTTCGATGGCCTGGATGTAACTGGCGACCTCGTACGTCGCGGCCCGCGCGTCGGTCACCTGGTAGTAGATGACCGTGTCGATGTTGACGACCAGGTTGTCCTGGGTGATGACCGGCTGCGGCGGGAACGGCACGACCTGTTCGCGCAGGTCGATGCGGTTGCGGATCGAGTCGATGAACGGGACGACGATGTTGAGGCCCGCGTTGAGGGTGCGCGTGTAGCGGCCGAAGCGTTCGACGATGGCGGCGCTGGCCTGCGGGATCACCTGGATCGTCTTGACCAGTGCGATGAAGACCAGAACCACCAGAATGATCAGGACGATGATGATCGATGACATGCGGTTCCCCGTGCCCTTCCGGCTGTCCGTGCTGCCCCGTTGATCGGAGTCTCGCAGACCCCGGGGCCGCGGGTCGGCTGCTTGGCTCAAGCTCGACGAGCTCACATCACGATCGCGGTGGCTCCGTCGATCTCCACGACGTCGACCTGCTGGCCCGGTTCGAAGATGCTGTCCGCGTCGAGGGTGCGGGCGGACCAGACCTCGCCGGCGAGTTTGATCCGGCCTCCGCTGCCGTCGACGCGTTCGAGGACGAGCGCGCTTCTGCCCTTCAACGCGTCGATTCCGGTGCGGTGTTGGGGCCGCTGCTCACGGTGGTGGTTGGCGATCGAGCGGACGACGGCGATGAGGGCCACCGCGACGATCACGAAGACCAGCACCTGGGCGACCACTCCCCCGCCGAACGCCGCTGTGACGGCGGCGGCGACCGCGCCGACGGCGAACATGCCGAACTCGGGCATCGCCGTCAGAACGAGCGGAATGCCCAGTCCGACCGCGCCGATGAGCCACCACAGCCACGCGTCGATGTTCACATGGTCATGGTAGGTCGGGCGGGCGCGGTCGGGACAGGGTGCGACGGTTCACGGACGGGCAGTACGGGCGCGCCCGTACGAGCGTTGCCCGTACCGGCGGCGGTACTAGCGCAGCGGGAGGCCCTGGGCGGTCCAGCGGTCGCTGTCGTTGCGCTCGACGACCAGGGGCAGGCCGAAGCACAGCGAAAGGTTGCGCGAGGTCAGTTCGAGGTCGATCGGGCCCGCGGCGACGACCTTGCCCTGGCGGATCATCAGGACGTGGGTGAAGCCGGGGGCGATCTCCTCGACGTGGTGCGTGACCATCGCCATGGACGGCGCGAGCGGGTCGCGGGCGAGGCGGCCGAGGCGGCGTACGAGGTCCTCGCGGCCGCCGAGGTCGAGGCCGGCGGCGGGCTCGTCGAGGAGGAGCAGCTCGGGGTCGGTCATCAGGGCGCGGGCGATCAGGGTGCGCTTGCGCTCGCCCTCGGAGAGGGTGCCGAACTTCCGGTCGAGGTACTCCGTCATGCCGAGGCGGTCGAGGAAGGCGCGGGCGCGCTGCTCGTCGATCTCCTCGTACTCCTCCTGCCAGGTCGCCGTCATGCCGTACGCGGCGGTGAGGACGGTCTCCAGGACGGTCTGGCGCTTGGGGAGCTTGTCGGCCAGGGCGATCCCGGCGACGCCGATGCGCGGGCGCAGCTCGAAGACGTCACTGCCGGGCTTGCCGAGGGTGCTGCCGAGGATGGTGGCGGCGCCCTTGGTGGGGAAGAGGTAGCTGGAGGCGAGGTTAAGCAGCGTGGTCTTGCCGGCGCCGTTGGGGCCGAGGATCACCCAGCGCTCCCCCTCCTTCACCGACCAGGAGACCTGGTCCACCAGAGCCCGGCCCTCGCGGACCACGGATACGTCCACCAGCTCCAGAACATCGCTCATGAGCGTGTTGTCTCCCCTTGCAGTCTCGGTTTCGTCTGTGCACCGGTAGGCGCAGCCCCAGGGGAAAACCTACGCCACTCGGCGAGGGGTCCGGGCGTCAGGTTGGCCGCGGGGGCCGATCCGGGGTGATCCGTAAAGTGGGGGAATGCTTTTCGAACCACGTTCAGGGCGGTTGGCCGCCTGGGGGAACGCACTGCTGGCCGGTTTGGTCTCGCCCGACGAGGCCGTGTTGTCGATCGTGGGCGAGGACGCCGTGCACCGGGTGGAAGGGTTGCCGGGCGAATCGGGTCCGGTGGGTCTGACGCTGGCGCTCGGCCGGATGCGGGCGCTGGGGGTGACCGGGCTGCGGGTGGCGCTGCCGGCGCCGGGGCATCCGCTGGGGCTGAGCGGGCCGGCCGAGTTCAATGCGCGGGCGCTGGAGGCGGAGGAGGCGGTGGTCGCGGTGGGCGCGGCGGTGGGTCTGGTGCCGGAGGTGGCCGAGGCCGGGCCGCAGGGGGACGTGCACGTCTCGGTGACGTGGCACTGCCTGCCCGTACGGGAGGCCCCGCCGGCGGACGTGCCGTCGCTCGGTGAGGCGGAGCGGGAGCTGGCGGAGGCGCTGCGCGATGCGACGGTGGCGCTGACCCGGCTGGACGTGGCGGGCTCGGGGCCGGTGGCGGAGGCCGCGCTGTCGGCGTACCGGGCGCGGGCGGACGCGGGGCGGGAGGTGCTGGCGCCGGGGTATCCGCCGCGGGCGGTACGGGTGCTGGCGCTGGCGCAGCGGGTGGACCTGCTGGTGTCGCTGGCGTACGAGCACGGGCCGGGCGGCGCGGTGGCCGCCTCGGAGATGGCGGCGCGGGCGGAGGCGTTGCGGCCGGTGGAGCGGGTGGCGCGGCGCGCGCTGGTCGCGGCGTTCAACTCGGCGGTCGAGGAGCGCGAGCGGGGCTAGGGGGACACCCCCCAGGGGGTGTCCCCCTGTCCTGGACGCACCGCGGCCCCGCTTCCCGGGGAGAGGTGGGGGAAGCGGGGCCGGTGGGTGGGGCTGGTCAGGCGTTCACGCCGGTGTTGCCCCAGACGCTGTTCAGCAGGCCGATCACGGTGACCGTGTTGCCGACCACGTTCACCGGGACGTGGACGGGGACCTGGACCTGGTTTCCGGAGGCGACGCCGGGCGAGCCCACGGCCTGGCCCTCGGCCGACGCACCGCCGTGCGCCGAGGAGACACCGGCGGCTGCGGCAAGGAGGCCGCCCGCGATCACGGTGACGGCAGTGGCCTTCTTGATGTTCTTCACGTTCTTCGTCCTCCAGTACGTCTGCCGCGGCCAGCCGCCGCGGCACGTCATGTAGAACGGTCATCTGACGAACGGGATACGCCATGTGGGCTACATCCACCCGACCGTATGAATCTGCGATCGGAACCGGACGGTCCGTTCCGGCCGGGTTCAGTCGGTGATTCCGTGCCTGACCGCCCACAGCGCAGCCTGGGTGCGGTCCGCGAGGTCCAGCTTCATCAGGATGTTCGAGACGTGCGTCTTGACCGTCTTCTCCGACAGGACCAGCGCGCGGGCGATCTCCCGGTTGGACCGGCCGTCCGCGATCAGCGTCAGCACCTCCTGTTCCCGCTCGGTCAGGGAGCCGCCCCGGCTCGACGACGGCGGTCCCTCCTGGGAGAGCAGGGCGTCCGCCACCTCCGGCTGGAGGAGCACGTGGCCGGCGTGGACGGAGCGGATGGCTCCGGCCAGGGCGTCGGGGTCGATGTCCTTGTAGACGTATCCGGCGGCGCCGCCCCGCAGGGCCGGGACCACCGTCCGCTGCTCGGTGAAGCTGGTGACGATCAGCACCCGCGCCGGGTTCGCGAGCGCGCGCAGTCTGCGCAGGGCCTCGATGCCGTCGGTGCCCGGCATCTTGATGTCCATCAGGATCACGTCGGGCCGCAGCTCCTCGGCGCGGGCCACGCCCTCCTCTCCGTCGGCGGCCTCCCCGACCACCTCGATGTCCTCCTGCACCTCCAGGAACGTACGCAGGCCGCGGCGGACCACCTGGTGGTCGTCTACCAGGAGAACGCGGATGGGCGTGTCAGCCACCGGGGACCTCCATCTCGATCGTGGTGCCCGTACCGGGCTCCGAGTGCACGGTGAGGCTGCCGCCGACGCCGCTCGCCCGGTCCCGCATGGAGACCAGGCCGAGGTGGCGTCCGGCCGCGCGGATCGAGGAAGGGGAGAAGCCGCTTCCGTTGTCCGTGACGGTCAGCACGGCCCCCGCGGCCCGGCGGGCGAGGGTGACCTCGACGCGGTCGCCGCCGGAGTGCCGCAGGGCGTTGTGGAGGGCCTCCTGGGCGACCCGGAGCAGCGCCTCCTCCTGGGTCGCCGGGAGGGCCCGTACGCCGTCACAGGTGAAGGTGACGTGCGCGGTGTGGGCGCGGTCGAGTACGTGGACCTGGTCGCGGAGGGTGGCGACCAGGCCGTCCTCGTCGAGGCCGGCCGGGCGCAGCTCGGTGACGGCGGAGCGCAGCTCGTCGGCGGCCTCCGCGGCGAGGGCGGCGACCTGCTGGAGCTCGCCCTTGGCGCGGGCCGGGTCGCGGTCGACGAGGGCGGCGGCCGCCTGGGCGGTCAGGCGGAGCGAGAAGAGCTTCTGGGCGACGGCGTCGTGCAGCTCGTGGGCGAGGCGGGAGCGCTCCTCGGCGATGGTGAGCTCGCGGCTGCGCTCGTAGAGCCGGGCGTTGGTGAGGGCGATCGCCGCGTGCTGGGCGAGGAGGGCGAGGAGCTCCTCGTCCTCCTCGGTGAAGCCGCCGGGGCTCTTCTTGTTCGCGAGGAAGAGGGCGCCGAGGGTCTCCTCGCCGTCGCGGACGGGCTGGCCGAGGAAGTCGGACATCTCGGGGTGGGCGGGGGGCCAGCCCTCGAAGCGGGGGTCCTTGCGTACGTCGGCCAGCCGCTCGGGGCCGTCCTGGTGGAGCATCGCGGCGAGGATGCCGTGCTGGCGGGGCAGCGGGCCGATCCGGCGCCACTGCTCCTCGCTGATGCCGTCCACGACGAACTGGGCGAAGCCGCCGTGGTCGTCCGGGACGCCCAGGGCCGCGTACTCGGCGTCGAGCAGCTGGCGGGCGGAGACGACGATCGTGCGCAGGACGTCGCGGACCTCCAGCCGGCGGCTCATGGCGAGGAGCGCGGTGCTCACGGCGGCGAGGCCGCCGCGGGGGCCTCCGAACACGGGACTACCAGTCATGGGCTCACCGTACTCGCGGCTCTGACCTGCGGGATCGGGCTCCGGCCCTAGGGCCGGGGGCGGTGTGTCCTCCTCCTCCGGGAGGGGGCCCGGGCGTCCGTCTCTGCCCTGGGGATGAGGGCGGTGGCGGGCGTGTGGTCCTCAGGGTGGAGAATTCCGTTACGGAATGCATTGCTGTCGCAACGCTTGGTGAGACCGTTACGTGGCCGATGTGAGCCCGCGCATAGGACCCAGGTCACTTACGAAGATGCCTAGTGGACGCATAAAGACCGTGTCAGCGCTGCCGCGCCTAGCGCCCGGCCCGGAATTCCGCGTTGGCCGGCGCACCCTGATCCACTAAGCGGGATCGTACGTCACACCTTTGCCAGGTCATTTTGCCGCCGCTAAGAATTGCTCCCGTCGCACAGCGCCGCGGATCCCGGATCCGAGCGGCGCTTTCCTGCGGCTCCCCGATTCGAAGAGGTTGCTACGCATGTCCAAGACCAGCACCCCCGGCCACAGTCGTCGTCTGACGAAGGCGCACAAGATGTCCTTCGCCGCGTTCGCCACCATCGGCGCCGCCGCCCTGGCCGCCACCGTCGTCCCCGCCGGCTCCGCCGACGCCGGTACGACCGTGACCGCCGCCCCCGTGGCGTGGACCCAGGCTGTCGAGGGTGTCCAGGCCAAGACCGTGCAGCACCTCGGCGCCCAGACCAAGCTGGCCACGGACGCCGCGAAGGTCGAGGCCGCGATCAAGGCCAAGGCCGACGCCGCGAAGGCGAAGGCCGACGCCGAGGCCAAGGCGAAGAAGGACCGCGAGGCGAAGGCGGCTGCCAGCCGTTCCACCGTCCGCAAGCCGGTCTACGCGAACAACCTTGACGGCTGGATCAAGGAGTCGCTGTCGATCATGAAGGCGCACAAGATTCCGGGCACGTACAACGGCCTGTACAAGAACATCATGCGCGAGTCGAGCGGTAACCCGCGGGCGATCAACAACTGGGACATCAACGCCCAGAACGGCATCCCCTCGAAGGGCCTGCTCCAGGTCATCAAGCCGACCTTCCTCGCGTACCACATCTCCGGCACCCCGCTGGACCAGTACCACCCGGTCGCCAACATCGTCGCCGCGGCCAACTACGCCGCCGACCGTTACGGCTCGATCGACAACGTCAACAGCGCCTACTGAGGGCCACTGGCGTAGCGACCCCCATGCGCCTCAGGGCGGCACCCGGTATCCGGGTGCCGCCCTGAGGCGTTCGTGCGGGAGCGGGCCGGCCGGCGGCCGCTAGTTGCGCATGACCTCGGGCTCGTGGCGGCGCAGGAGCTTCTGCACCGCGAAGCCGCAGGCCACACCGATGAGCAGCAGGATCGTGATGTTCACGCCCCACTGGGCGATGGAGTGCTCCCACAGCGGGTCGGTGTTGGTCGGGTTCTGCTGGTCCCACGGCGGCATGAGCTTGCCGAGGTCGAGCGTGGTGCCCGCGGCGGCGACCGCCCAGCGCGACGGCATCAGCCAGGCGAACTGCTCCAGGCCCGGCGAGTCGTACACCTGGAAGAGGATGCCGGTGAAGACGACCTGGACGATCGCGAACATGACCAGGAGCGGCATGGTCTTCTCGGCGGTCTTCACCAGCGAGGAGATCACCAGGCCGAACATCATCGACGTGAAGCCGAGCGCGGTGACCGACAGGCAGAGCTCGACGGCCGGCGGCATGATCAGGCCCTCGGTGGGCAGGTCGCGCGGGACGAAGCCGATGACACAGATGACCACGCCCTGGATGGCCGTGATGAATCCGAGGACGATCACCTTCGACATGAGGTACGCCGACCGGGACAGACCGGTGGCGCGCTCGCGCTCGTAGATGACGCGTTCCTTGATCAGCTCACGGACCGAGTTCGCGGCGCCCGAGAAGCACATGCCCACGCACAGGATCAGCATGATCGTGCCGGCGTCGCCGTTGAACCGGGACGGCGGCTTCGGCGGCGCGAGGCCGAAGGTCGCGGGGATGACCGTCGAGACCACGCCCAGGACCGCGGGCAGGATCAGCATCAGGGCCAGGAAGCCCCTGTCGGACGCGATCACCGAGACGTAGCGGCGGATCAGGGTCCACAGCTGGTCGCCCCAGCCCTGCGCCTTCGGCGGCATCAGCTGCTGAATCGGTGCCATGGCGACCTGCTGCGGGGCGACCGCGTCGAGGTCGGCGGCGTACAGCTGGTAGTGCTGCGAGCCCTTCCAGCGGCCGGCCCAGTCGTAGTCGCGGTAGTTCTCGAACGCCGAGAAGACGTCCGCCCACGTGCTGTAGCCGAAGAAGTTCAGCGCCTCGTCCGGCGGACCGAAGTACGCGACCGAACCGCCCGGGGCCATGACCAGCAGCTTGTCGCACAGCGACAGCTCGGCCACGGAGTGCGTGACGACGAGGACGGTGCGGCCGTCGTCGGCGAGGCCGCGCAGCAGCTGCATGACGTCGCGGTCCATGCCCGGGTCGAGGCCGGAGGTGGGCTCGTCGAGGAAGATCAGCGAGGGCTTGGTGAGGAGCTCCAGGGCCACGGACACGCGCTTGCGCTGACCACCGGAGAGCGAGGTGATCTTCTTGTCCTTGTGGATGTCGAGCTTGAGCTCGCGCAGGACCTCGTCGATGCGGGCGGCGCGCTCGGCCTCGGCGGTGTCGCCGGGGAAGCGGAGCTTGGCCGCGTACTTGAGGGCCGTGCTGACCTTCAGCTCCTTGTGCAGGATGTCGTCCTGCGGGACCAGGCCGATGCGCTGGCGGAGCTCCGCGAACTGCTTGTACAGGTTGCGGTTGTCGTAGAGGACGTCGCCCTCGTTGGCGGGCCGGTACCCGGTCAGCGCCTTGAGCAGCGTCGACTTTCCGGAGCCGGAGGGGCCGATGACGCCGATGAGCGACTTCTCCGGGACGCCGAAGGTGACGTCCTTGAGGATCTGCTTGCCGCCGTCGACCGTGACCGTGAGGTGGCGGGCCGAGAAGGAGACGTCACCGGTGTCGACGAACTCCTCGAGCCGGTCGCCGACGATCCGGAACGTCGAGTGGCCGACGCCGACGATGTCGTTCGGGCCGAGCAGCGCGGTGCCGGACTTGGGCAGCGGCTGGCCGTTGACGTACGTGCCGTTGTGGCTGCCCAGGTCGTGGATCTCGAAGCGGCCGCCCGCGGAGCGGAACTCCGCGTGGAGGCGCGAGACCTGGAGGTCCGATACGACCAGCTCGTTCTCCAGGGCACGGCCGATCCGCATGACGCGGCCGACTGCGATCTGGTGGAACGTGGTCGGGCTGCGGTCACCGCCGTAGGCAGGGGCCGCGCCCTGCTGCTGCGGGATGTGCGGCTGCTGCGCCTGCTGGTGCGGCTGCTGCGCCTGCTGCTGCCAGGCCTGCTGCTGCGGCTGGTGGGCCTGCGCCTGGGCCGGGGCCTGGTACGCCGGGGCGGCCTGCTGGGCCGGGGCCTGGTAGGCGGGCGCCGGGGCCTGGTAGGCCGGAGCCGCCTGCTGCGGTACCGCCTGCTGCGGCGCGGCGGCGGCCGCTGCGCTCAGATTGAGCCGCGGGCCGTCGGTGGCGTTGCCCAGGTGCACCGGCGTACCGGGCACGAGCTCCGTCTGCTGGACCCTCGCGCCGTGCACGTAGGTGCCGTTGGTGCTGCCGTGGTCCTCAATGCCCCAACCCCGGCCGTTCCAGGCGATGGTGGCATGCCGCCACGACACCCTGGCGTCGTCGATGACCACGTCTCCCTGGGGGTCGCGCCCCAACGAGTACGACCTGGACGGATCGAGCGTCCAGGTCCTTCCATTCAATTCAAGTACGAGTTCCGGCACTCCAGCCCCACTTAAGTCCCCCGAGAATCCCCCTGACGCCAGGGAGTCCGACGTCAGGGAGTCTAGGGATGGCGAACATCCGGGGGAACTATTTCAGGCCTGCGGCCACATGTGGAATCGGGGCCTTCCCGGGACGTCTACGCCTGCCCGTTGACGGGGGCGAAAGTCACCCGGAGAGTGAGATACGGGACTTCTCGCCCTGGCTGACCCCGTCCCGCTCGGCACGCACGCTCGACACGCACCGGGGGTACGCATGCGCCGCATTCGTTGGGCAGACGTGGTCCTGTCGGGCATCGCCGCCACCGGCTGGGCCCTCGTCGCCATGGCCGGGGTCGCCGCCCTGGGGCTCCACCTGTTGGGCGCCGACGCCGCGGGAGGCTCGCTCGGGGCGATGACCGCCGCCGTGGTGGTCCTCGCGTTCGGCGGCACGGTCACCCCGTCGGGGGACGTGTCCGTCCTCGGGATCACCGGGCCGGGCGCCCCGTCCTCGCTGGACGTCATGCCGCTCGGGGTGGGGCTGGCCGGGGCGCTGGTCCTGGCCCGGATCTTCCTGCGCCCGATCCGGACCGGGGCGCCCCGCGGGGAACTCGCCGCCCGCGCGGCCGCGGTGGCGGTGCTGCTCGTCGCCGCGGCGGGCGGGCTCGCCCGGGCCGGGCACGAGGTGGTCACCCTGGACGGGCCGCGGCTGCCGAGGACGCCGCCGAAGGTGGTGGTCCCGGGGATCGGGGACGTCGGCGGGCTGCTCCCGGACCGCATCGGCGACCTGATCGACACCCGGGCCCGGGTGGGGTTCTCGGTGGAGGCCGGGCCGACGCTGCTGGGCGCGGGGGTGTGGGTGCTGTCCGTACTGGCGGTGGCGCTGCTCGCTTCGCGGCGCGGGCCGGCGGCGTTCGCGCGGCTGCGGCCCGCTGTGTCGGCGCTGGTGACGGCCCTGCTGGTGGCGGTGGCGGCCGGGCTGGCGGCCGCGGTGTGGGCGGCCGCGGGCGACGAGCATCCGGGGCGGATCCTGGGCGCCGCACTGCTGGGGGCGCCGAACGGGGCCTGGACGGGGGTGCTGCTGGGGCTCCTCGTACCGTTCGACGGCCGGGCCACGGGCGCGCTGGGCCGGCTGCTGCCGGATCCGCTGGACGATCTGCTGGGGGTGCCGGCGCGGGAGCCGGTGACGGTGTCCCGGCTCGCGGAGTACGACGGGCGGGTCTGGCTGCTGGTCGCGGGGGTGGCGCTGCTGCTGCTCTGCGCCGGTGTGCTGGCCGCCGTACGGACTCCGGGGCGCGGGATCGCGGTGTGCGCGGTGCGGCTGTCGGCCGTCACCGGAGTGGCGCTGACGGTGCTGGTGCCGCTGACGGGGGTGTCGGTGGACGCCTCGCTGTCGGTGCTCGGCGTCGATGCGGTGGATGCCGGCGTGGTGCTGCGGGGGGACACGCTCCACGCGCTGGTGCTCGGGGCGGCCTGGGGTGCGGTGGCGGGCGGGGCGGGGGCCCTGCTGGCCGGGCGCCGCCGTCCGCCGCGGCCGGTGCCGGTGTCCGCGGCCGGGCGCGGCGGGGCGGCCGTACCGGCCCCCGAGGCGCCGACGGCCCCGTACCGGCCCCCGCCGGGGCGGCTGTACCCGTACGTCCGTCCGGAGCCCGAGCCCTGCGCGGAGCCGGACGGCTCCTGGGACGTCACGGTCACCCGGCTGCCCCGCAGGCCCGCCGGCCGGCCGGCGCCGCGCCACCGCCCGCCGTTCACCCCGCCGCCGCCCCCTCCCCCGCCGCCATCGCTGGGGCCCCCGGGCTGAGGCGCCGGGAGAGGAGCGGGGCGTATCGAATCGAACACGCTCGGCCACCACGGCACCCCGAGGGCCCCCGGCACCTCCCCGTCGGCCCGCATTCACCTCGCCGCAACTCCCCCGCCGTCCCCCGGGCGCCTGCGATCGGCGGCGCCGGAGGGCCCTGCGCCGGAAAATGGTTCCGGCAGGTGGGACAGGGGTCCGAGCACGTGGGACGGGAAGATACGGTGAGGGCACCATGAGCGCTTCGCAGACCTCCGACGTCCCCACCCTCCTCGTCAAGATCTTCGGCAAGGACCGTCCCGGGATCACCGCCGGGCTGTTCGACACCCTCGCCGCCTACTCCGTCGACGTCGTCGACATCGAGCAGGTCGTCACCCGTGGCCGCATCGTCCTGTGCGCCCTCGTCACCAAGCCCGCCGACAGCGGCGAGGGCGAGCTGCGGGCCACCGTCCACAGCTGGGCCGACTCGCTGAAGCTGCAGGCCGAGATCCTCTCCGGTACCGGAGACAACCGGCCGCGCGGCAGCGGCCGTTCGCACGTCACCGTGCTCGGGCATCCGCTGACCGCCGAGTCCACGGCCGCCATCGCCTCCCGGATCACCGCGACCGGCGGCAACATCGACCGCATCTTCCGGCTCGCCAAGTACCCGGTGACGGCCGTCGAGTTCGCCGTCTCCGGTGTGGAGACGGCGCCGCTGCGCACCGAGCTGGCCACCGCCGCCTCCCACATCGGCGTCGACGTGGCCGTGGTCTCGGCCGGGCTGCACCGGCGGGCGCAGCGCCTGGTCGTCATGGACGTGGACTCGACCCTGATCCAGGACGAGGTCATCGAGCTGTTCGCCGCGCACGCCGGCTGCGAGGCCGAGGTCGCCGAGGTGACCGAGCGGGCCATGCGCGGGGAGCTGGACTTCGAGCAGTCGCTGCACGCCCGTGTGAAGCTGCTGGCCGGGCTGGACGCCTCCGTCGTGGACAAGGTCCGCTCCGAGGTGCGGCTGACGCCGGGCGCCCGGACCCTGATCCGCACCCTCAAGCAGCTCGGCTACCAGGTGGGTGTGGTCTCCGGCGGGTTCACCCAGGTCACGGACGATCTGCAGGAGCGGCTGGGCCTGGACTTCGCCTCGGCCAACACCCTGGAGATCGTCGACGGGCAGCTGACCGGCCGGGTCACCGGCGAGATCGTGGACCGGGCCGGCAAGGCGCGGCTGCTGCGCCGCTTCGCTGCGGAGGCCGGCGTACCGCTGGCCCAGACGGTTGCCATCGGTGACGGCGCCAACGACCTGGACATGCTGAACGCGGCCGGGCTGGGCGTGGCGTTCAACGCCAAGCCCGTGGTCCGCGAGGCCGCGCACACGGCGGTGAACGTGCCGTTCCTGGACGCGGTGCTGTACCTGCTCGGGATCACCCGGGAAGAGGTCGAGGCCGCGGGCCTGACCTGAGCCGCCCGCTCAGACGGGGAGCGGACGAGGACGGGCCCCGGCGGATCGACCGCGCCGGGGCCCGTCCTCGTACGCGTACCTGCGTCGTGGCTCTCGTGCGCCCGCTCAGTGGTCCTTGGGCGTCCAGTAGTCCAGCAGCGTGCCCACCCCGTGCTCCACGGACTTCCAGGAGCCGGTGAAGGAGACGACGGCCAGGGCGGCGGTGGGGAACCCGGTGCTGCTCATCCGGGCCAGGGCGTCGCCCTCCGCACGGCCCGAGAGGGCGTCGGCGAGGGCGTGCATGCCCGGGTTGTGGCCGATGACGAGGAGGTCCTTGACCTCGTCGGACGTCTCGTTCAGGAGGGCGATGAGCTCGCCCAGCGAGGCGTCGTACAGCCGCTCCTCGTAGTGGGTCTTCGGCCGGTGCGGCATCTCCTGGACGGCGAGCTTCCACGTCTCACGGGTGCGGGCGGCGGTGGAGCAGAGGGCCAGGTCGAAGGTGATGCCGGTCTCGGACAGCTTCAACCCGGCGGCCGGTGCGTCCTTGCGGCCCCGTTCCGCCAGCGGGCGCTCGTGGTCGGACACCTCGGGCCAGTCGGCCTTGGCGTGCCGGAGGAGGACGATCCTGCGGGGTGTGTCGGCGCTCATGGCTCCCAGCTTCGCATGAATCGGGCCATGGGGCGCAGGGTGTTGGGGGCTCGGCGGCAGTCGGCCGCACGGCTCGGCGGCGGTCGGCCGCAGGGCTCGGCCGCGCGGGCCCGGTCAGCCGACGACGCGCAGGATCTGCTCGGTGACCTGGAGGATCGCGGAGGCCTCGCCGGTGGCGGCATGGGCCTGGCCGGAGCCGGCGAGGAGCAGCAGGAGGAGGCCGAAGGCGAGCGCGGGCAGGGCCAGCGCCCACCAGTGCAGCCGGGTGCTGGCGCCGTGGAGTCGGGGACCGGGTGTGTGCGTGGGGGCCGACATGGCCGCCTCCGTGGGTACGCGGGGTGGGACTGGCTCGCTCTCTTCGAATCTATGGATTCGAAGGCGCGGTGCCCATCCGGGACACACCCCAGTCGACCCTGACCCTGGCCCCCTAGGGGTTGGGGGATTACCCCTACCCCTGGACGGGTCAGGGGGAGACGACGCTCGCGATGACGGAGATGATCACGGTCACGACCAGCATCGCGCCCAGCACCAGGCCGAGCTTCCGGTGACTGTTCTGCGGGTTCGGTTCGAGTACGGGCGACATGCCGCTCAGTCTCGCATGCCGCATTCGTCCTCGATCGTGCGGTCCCGGCCGGCCAGGACGCCCAGCGCGATCTGCGGGACCAGCAGGGCCGCCATGACGGTGAGCGGCAGGTCCCAGCCTCCGCTGTGCTGGTAGAGGGCGCCGATGAGGAGCGGTCCGGGGATGGAGATGAGGTAGCCGACGCTCTGGGCGAAGGCGGACAGCTTGACCACGCCGGCCGGGGACTTGGCGCGCAGCCCGATCATGGTGATGACGAGGGGGAAGGCGCAGTTGGAGACGCCGAGCAGGAGCGCCCAGGCCCAGGCTCCGGCGGCGGGGGCGAAGTGGAGGCCGGTGTATCCGACGAGGCCGAAGAGGCCGAGGGTGACGGCGATGGCCCCCTGGTTCTTCATCCGGCCGGCCAGGTTGGGGATGACGAAGGCGAGCGGGACGCCCATGACCATGGTGACGGCGAGCAGGACGCCCGCGGTGGAGGCGGAGACCCCGGCGTCGCGGAAGATCTGCGGGAGCCAGCCCATGGTGATGTACGCGCCGGTGGCCTGGAGGCCGAAGTAGCAGGCCAGGGCCCAGGCGGTGCGGCTGCGGACGATCTTCGGGCCCGCGTCCGCCCGTACGGTCGCGGCGGCCCGGGAGTCCGCGGCCCGCTTCTGGCGCCGGGCGGCCGCCGCGACGGGCAGCCAGGGCAGTACGGCGACCAGCGCGAGCACGGCCCAGACCAGCAGGCCCGTGCGCCAGCTGCCGCCGAGGGCGGAGGTCATGGGCACGGTCACGGCGGCGGCGAGCGAGGTGCCGAGGGCCAGGGCCATGGAGTACAGGCCGGTCATGGTGCCCACGCGGTCCGGGAACCAGCGCTTGACGATGACCGGGAGCAGCACGTTGGTCAGGGCTATGCCCGCCAGGGACAGAGCGCTGGCGGCGAGGAAGCCGGCGGCGGCGTGCGCGAACGGCCGGATCAGCAGCCCGGCGGCGACGGCGGCCATGCCGGCGCAGACGACGGCGGCCGGGCCGAAGCGGCGGGAGAGCCGGGGCGCCGTGATGCCGAAGACGGCGAAGCAGAGGGCGGGGACGGAGGTGATCAGTCCGGCGACGGTGCCGCTCATGCCGAGGCCCGTGCGGACCTCCTCGAAGAGGGCGCCGAGGCTGGTGATGGCGGGCCGCAGGTTGAGGGCGGCCAGCACGATGCCGACGATGAGGACCGGGCCGAGCCAGGTGGGGTCCGGTTGTGCTTGCGGGCTCGCGGGGGCGGCGGAACGGGAGGGTGCGGGTACCGTGCGCGCGGCCTCGGGTCGGTTCAGGGTCTGGATTTCTTCGTCGGGCATTACACCATCATAGAATCATGGGATGATTGGTTGTCACGCTCAGACCGGACTCGGATAGGAACCCGCCCGCATGCCGCTGACCTCGCCCCGGCGCTCCGCGCTGGTCGACCAGGTGATCGCCCAGCTCCGGAACCAGATCACGTCCGGCGAATGGCCCGTCGGAGCCCGCATCCCCACCGAGCCGGAGCTGGTGGAACTGCTGGGCGTCGCCCGCAACACCGTCCGGGAGGCCGTCCGGGCGCTGGCGCACAACGGGCTGCTGGACATCCGCCAGGGCTCGGGGACGTACGTCATCGCCACCAGCGAGCTGGCCGGGGTGATGCACCGCCGCTTCGCGGGCGCCGACCCGCGCCACATCGCGGAGCTCCGCTCGACTCTGGAGTCCGCCGCGGCCCGGATGGCGGCGGAGCGGCGCACCGAGCGGGACCTGGGGCAGCTGGACGCACTGCTGGCGCGGCGCGAGGAGGCCTGGGCGAGCGGGGACGCGGAGCGGTTCGTGGCGGCGGACGTCGCGCTGCACATGGCGGTGGTGGCGGCCTCGCAGAACGAGGTGCTCATCGAGCTGTACGCGGACCTCGGCGACCTGGTGGCGGACTGGCTGCGCACGGACGTGGGCACGGAGCTGGATCCTGCGGCGCACCTGGACCACGCCCGGCTGATCGAGGCGATCCGGCGCGGGGACGGGGACACGGCGGCCTCGGAGGCGGCGGGCTACCCGTTCGTGTGCCTCGGCAGGAAGTAGCCCTCACGGAAGGGACCCGGGGTCACGGCCCACTGGTGGGTCACGGCCCACTGGTGGGTCACGGCCGCTGGTGGGTGACCCAGGCCGAGCGGACCTCCTTCCAGCAGCGGCTGGTGAGCTCGATCCGGCCGGCCGGCGCCAGGGCGACGGCGGCGCTGTCCGCGTCCACGTCCCACCAGCGGTCGCACTCCACGTGCAGGCGCAGGAGATCGGTCTCCGGATAGCTGTTGAGGCAGGTGGCCGACACCTGCGAGCCCTCGATCACGGTGTCGCAGTCGGCGCCGAACAGCTCGCGGGCGGCGGGCGGCCGGGGCCGTACGGGCGGCTCCGCGGGGATCTCGTCGAGGTCCACGGCGGCGGGCTCCACGACGGCCACCGCCTCCGGCCCCGACAGCGCTTCGCCCCCCTCGGACCGCGCGTCGGCCCCCGGGATCAGGAATCCCGTCAGGACCACCGAGGTGACCAGCAGCGATACCGCTCGGCTCCGCCTCGCGCACACTCCCGTACCTCCTCCCCGCACGAGCCGAGAAGATCCCGGCTCGGTCAGTTTGCAGGCATCTGTCCTGGTTTTCGACTTGGGAAGATCCGGTCGGAGGGCGCAAATCTGATCGAGCACCCGGCCGGAACCCCCCGCCCCCACCGGCGGATACGGCGGGGGGGGGGGGGGGGGGGGGGGGGGGGGGGGGGGGGGGCGGGGCGCGCGGGGCCGGCGCCCGGCCCCCCCCACGACGGGGGGCGGGGGGGGGGGCCCCCGCCCGCGG
>NZ_JBIVXF010000036.1:0-17712 GCF_044769045.1 Streptomyces sp. NPDC090741
GTGGGTTTGTGTGGGGGGGGGCGGCCCCCCCCCCCCCCCCGCCCCCCCCCGCGCCCCCCCCCCCCCCCCCCCGCCGCCGCGGCGCGCCCCCCCCCCCCCCCCCCCCCACGGCCCTCACGTACCCCTATTTCCTTAGGAGCACCCGTGTCCGGCCGTTCACCAGGCGGAGGAATCCGCCACCGGCTGCCGTTGGCAGCCGCCCTGACTCTCGCCCTTATGGCGTCAGGGGCGCTCACACCCATGGCGACCGCCGCCGACCTACCTGGCGCCCAAAAGATCGCCAAACACAAGGACGCCAAGGTCCGCGCGGTCAACACCCAGGGCGCCAAGGCCGCCCGGGAACTAGTCGCCAAGAACCAGGCCGAGAACAAGGCCCAGGCCGACAGGGCCCGCAAGGAGGCCAAGGCCGCGTGGCCGAAGGCCGCCACCCTTGTTCAGGACACCTCCGCCGCGCGGGCGCACACCCGCCCACTGGTCGACGTCCGGCCCACCGCGCACCCGAAGAGCCCCCTGCTCCTTCCGACCGCTCCCGCCGGCCCGATCTCGGCCGCGGACGCCGGATCGGGCGGGAAGTCCACCGTCAAGGTGCTCGACCAGAAGGCCGCGGAGCGGGCCGGGATCACCGGCGTGCTGTTCTCGGCCTCGTCCGAAGCGGGCGGCCCGGCGCAGGTCAGCATCGATTACGGCTCTTTCGCCTCCGCCGTTGGCGGTGGCTGGTCCAACCGCCTCGGCCTGGTCAGCCTGCCGGCGTGTGCGCTGACCACCCCCGAGAAGGCGGAGTGCCGCAAGACCACCCCGCTGCCCTCGGCCAACAGCCTCAAGAACCACACCGTGACGGCCGACGTCGCCTCACTTCCCACCGGTTTGCCGACCACGGGTAAGGCAGCCAAGGGGGCCAAGGCCCCGGCCGCCCAGGCCCCGGCCGTCTTCGCGTTGATGGCCTCGGACGCCGGCTCCCCCAAGGGCGGAGGCGACCTCAAGGCGACCCCGCTCTCCGCCTCCTCCAGTTGGGAATCCGGCTCCTCCAGCGGTGCCTTCACCTGGTCCTACCCGGTACCCCTCCCGCCCCCCGCCGCGGGCCCCGCACCTTCGCTCTCGTTCTCGTACAACACCGCGAGCATCGACGGCCGGACCGCCAACTCGAACAACCAGGGTTCCCAGGTCGGCGAGGGCTTCGATCTGACTTCCTCGTACATCGAGCGCAAGTACGGAACCTGCGAGGACGATGGGCAGAAGGACAAGTTCGACCTCTGCTGGAAGTACGAGAACGCCTCCCTCGTCCTCAACGGCCAGTCCAGCGAGCTCGTCAAGGACGACACGAGCGGCAAGTGGCGGCTGAAGAACGACGACGCCTCCCAGGTCACCTGGGGTACCGGCGCCGACAACGGTGACGCCAACGGCGAGTACTGGAAGGTCGTCACCGGTGACGGCACCACCTACACCTTCGGCCTGAACAAGCTCCCCGGCGCTGACACCCAGCGCACCAACTCCACTTGGACCGCCCCCGTCTTCGGGGACGACGCGGGCGAACCCGGTTACACCAAGGGCTCCACTTTCGCCGACCGGTACGAGACCCAGGCCTGGCGCTGGAACCTGGACCTGATCCAGGACCTCCATGGCAACGCCGTCAGCTACTGGTACGCGGCCGAGACGAACAACTACGCCAAGGCCGGGGACAAGACCAAGCTCCTCCCCTACACCCGCGGCGGCACCCTTTCCGAGATCCGCTACGGCCAGCGCGCCGACACGCTCTTCACTGCCAACGCCTCCCACAAGGTCACCTTCGACTACAAGGAGCGCTGCTTCGCGGCGAATTGCGACAACCTGACCAGGGCCACCTCCACCAACTGGCCCGATGTCCCCTTCGACGCGATCTGTTCGGCGACGGAGGCCGACTGCCGGTCGGTCTCGCCGGCCTTCTTCTCCCGCAAGCGTATGACCGCGATCAAGACGTTCGCATGGTCCACCGCTCTCGAGCCCGATAACTACGCGGCCATCGACACGTTCGACCTCACCCAGGAATACCTGGATGCCGGCGACCTCGGTGACACCAGCGACCAAACTCTGGTCCTGAAGTCCATCAAGCGCACCGGCAACAATGGTGGGACCGTCGAGGTCCCGCCGATCGACTTCACCTACCACATGCGCCCGAACCGGGTCGACGCCGACGGCGACAACATCGTGCCGCTGACCCGTCCGCGCATCAATACCATCACTTCCGAGTCCGGCGCCATCACCACGGTCACCCTGTCCAACCCGCAGTGCGTGCGCGGCACGAAGATGCCGGCCGCCGAGGACGACAACGCGCTGTCCTGCTACCCGGTGTACTGGCCGATCAATGGCGGTGACCCGGCCCTCGACTGGTTCCACAAGTACAACGTCACCGCCGTCACCATCGCCGACCCGGCCGGTCAGAACGACCTCGTCGAGCACTCGTACGAGTACGAGAACCCGGGCTGGCACTACAACGAGGACCCGCTGACCCCCGAGAAACAGCGGACCTGGTCAGAGTGGCGGGGCTACGGCAAGGTCACCTCGTACACCGGTGCGACTGGCAAGACCCGTTCCAAGAGCGTCAGCGTCTTCATGCAGGGCATGTACGGGGACAAGCGCAAGGGCACGAGCACCACCCGGACCACAACGGTCGCGGCGGTCCCGGTGTCCGGGCTGACGATTCCCGACATCAACGACGACGGCCAGTACAGCGGCTTCCAGCGCCAGCAGATCACCTACGACGGCGCCACCCCGCTCTCCGTCTCCGTCACCGACCCCTGGAGCAAGGAGACCGCGAGCCAGCAGAAGTCGTACGCGAACACCAAGGCGTACTACGTCCGCCCGGCGACCGGCTACAGCCACACCTTCCTCACCGCCTCCAACACCTGGCGCACCACCCGCACCGACAGCAGCTACGACGACTACGGCATGCAGACGCAGACCTCGTCGAGCGGTGACACGGCCATGGAAGGCGACGAGACCTGCACCCGCACCTGGTACGCCCGTAACGATGCCAAGGGCCTCACCAGCCTGACATCCCGTACCCGCACAGCCGGGGCCCTGTGCTCCGTCACCGATGACAAGCTGTCCCTGCCGGCCACCTCGGCGACCCGCGGCGACGTGCTCGCCGACACGGCCACGGTGTACGACGACACCACCGCCACCGCCTGGACTGCGAACCAGACGCCGACCCTGGGCCTGGCCACCTGGACCGGGCGCGCCCAGTCCTACCCGGCGGCGAGCGGCACCGCCGACCGGGACCCGGCGGGCAGCGCGGGCTGGCAGACCGTAGGCAAGGTCACGTACGACACGGCGACGGCGAAGCTCGGCCGGCCGCTGATCGCCACCGACGCGGCCGGGAACACGACGACGACCAGCTACACGCCCGCCGCGGCCGGCCCGCTGCAGGTCACCGTGACGACCGCACCGAAGCTCGCCTCCAACGGTCAGCAGCACAAGTCCTACGCGTACATGGACCTGCGCGGCTCCGTCGTGCGCTCCATCGACGCCAACATGGCCTCGACCTACAACACCTATGACGGACTCGGCCGTGCCACAGCCACCTGGCTCCCCAACCGGGCCCAGTCCCAGTCCCCGAACGTCAAGTACGACTACCTCATCGCCCGCGGCAAGCAGCCGTGGACCTCGGTGGGCACCCTCGCCCCCGACGGAACCTACAAGACGGTCTACACGATCGCAGATGCCCTGCTGCGCCCCCTCCAGACCCAGAGCCCGTCGCCGAACGGCGGCCGGATCCTGACCGACACCCGTTACGACTCGCGCGGCCTGGCCTACGAGGCGTATGCCGATATCTGGGACAAGGACAAGGCGCCCGAGGGCACCTACGCCCGAGCCGAGTACGGCAGCACTCCCCTCCAGACCCAGACGGTCTTCGACGGCCTCGGCCGCCCCGTCACCGCCTCGCTCCTCGTCTACGGGGTGCAGAAGCAGTCGACCACCACCAGCTACACCGGTGACTCGGTCGCGACGACGGCGGTCCAGGGCGGCACGGCGAGCCGCGCGATCACCAACGCCCTGGGCAGGACGACGGAGACCCGCACCTACAGCGGCACCACGCCGAACGACCCCATGTACGGGGGTACCGCGCCGGGCACGCCGTACGCCAGCGTGAGCCAGACGTACACGAAGGACGGCAAGCCGGCCACGGCGACCGGCCCCGACAAGGCGAATTGGTCCTACGGCTACGACCTCTTCGGCCGGGCCATCAGCACAACGGATCCCGACAGCGGCCAAATTTCCACCACCTACACGATCCTGGACCAGATCGCGACCACCAAGGACGCACGCAACACGGTTCTGGAATACGGCTACGACGAGCTCGGTCGCAAGACCGGGCTGTGGACGTCCCCGAAGTCCGACGCCAACAAGCTCGCGGCGTGGACGTACGACAGCGTCCGCAAGGGTTCCGTGACCGACGCCATCCGCTACGAAGGTGGCCTCACCGGCAAGGCGTACACGAGGTCCGTCACTGGTTACGACACCCTGGGTCGTCCTGCGACCACCCGTCTCACCCTCCCGTCCGACGATCCTCTCGTCACGTCGGGTGCCATTGCGGCAACCACGGATGAGACGGCGAGCTACCGGCTCGACGGGACCCCGAACACCGTGGGCGCGCCGGCGGCCGGCGGCCTGCCGTCCGAGATCGTGCAGGTGAACTACAACGACTTCGGCCTTCCGAAGGCGCTGTCGGGCACGACTGACTACGTCCAGGACGTGGCCTACTCCCCGTTGGGCGAGATCGAGCAGCTCACCCTCGCTCGCTCCGCGGCAGCCGGAGTCCGCAAGACCTTCATCGGCAACACATACGAGGAGGGCACCCGGCGCCTGCTGCGGTCCACGGTCAACGACCAGACCCACGCCGGCATGCTCCAGGAACTGACCTACAAGTACGACGACGCCGGCAATGTCCTGTCGATCTTCGACGCGGCCCCGCTGAGCGGCTTCACCCAGGCTGACAACCAGTGCTTCTCCTACGATGGCCAGCGCCGCGTGACAGAAGCCTGGACCCCGAAGACCCCGGACTGCTCGACGGCCGGACGGACCACCGTCAACCTGGGCGGCGCGGCCCCGTACTGGAACAGCTACACCTACACCGCATCGGGCCAGCGGGCCACGGAGAAGACCAACACCGGCACCCCGCAAACCCGTACCTACTGCTACGACCCGGCCCGCCCGCACGCTCTGGCGGCCACCACCACCGGCGCAACCTGCACGGGTGTCGCACCGCAGTACACCTACGACGCCACAGGCAACACCACCAAACGCATCGAAACCCCTGGCAGCACCACCGCCCAAACCCTCACCTGGGGACCGGAGGGCAAGCTCACCAAGCTCACCGAGGCCGCTGCAGCCACGCCGATTTCCACTGACTACGTCTACGACGCGGACGGCCAGCTCCTCATCCGCCGTGACCCGGCCGGCGAAACGATCCTCTATGCCGGCTCCACCGAGGTGCACCTCAAGAACGCCAAAAAGTGGGGGACCCGCTCCTACGCGATCGCCGGCACCAAGATCGCGGAACTGACCAACGAATCGGGCACCCCCCAGCTCTCTTACGTGGCCGGCGACGCCCACGGCACCTCTTCGCTCGCAGTATCTGCCGACGACACTCAAACGGTGTCCAAGCGCTACACCACCCCGTTCGGGGCCGCGCGCGGCCCGGCGCCCGCGAACTGGCCCGACGACAAGCGGTTCCTGGGCAAGCCGGAGGACACCAACACCAGTCTCACCCACATTGGCGCCCGCGAATACGACACCAATCTCGGCCAATTCATCAGCGTCGACCCGCTCTTGAGCCTCGACCAACCGCAGGCTCTCAACGGCTACGCCTACGCCAACAACAACCCGATGACGTTCTCGGATCCATCGGGCCTCCGCCCTGACGGATTGTGTGGCGGTAACACGAGTCGGTGCGTTCCCAGCGACTCCAAGAGCAATGAGACCGTCGACTATCACGAGTCGTGGCAGTACACGGGGCGCAACGGCTGGAACTGGTCGTCATGGATAGTCGACAAGCGTGAGAAAAAGCGCAGGTTCGAAAACTTCAACCGCATCACGTGGACCTATCTCAAGCCTCGCCAGCTGAAGTTGAACTGGACCACGGCTGCCGGAGCACTACGAAACTCTGTCTCCAACCTTGACGCGATCAGTCCGCTTGGCCACCTCGGAATCAACGTGAAGGCTTACGACTGGTTGGTGGGGAAGGCGGGGATCGACATAGAGGATCCAGAGTACGAAGACGGCGAAGGCGTCGCCATGATGTTCGGCATTCTAATTGGCGGCGCTGGCGGTGCTGCCAGCGAGGGCAGAGCGGCAGCCAAGATCGGGTGTCATTCATTCCTTCCGGGTACTGAAACCCTGATGGCGGACGGATCCAGTAAGAACATCGAAGACGTCAAGGTCGGCGATGTCGTTCTCGCAACGGACCCAGAAACCGGCGAGAACTACAAGAAGACAGTCATCGACACGATTCGAACCGAAGAAGACAAGGACTTCACTGAGATTACCGTGGCCACTAAGGATGGCCCGTCCAGCATCGTCGCCACCGACACCCACCCCTTCTGGGTACCAGAACTGAAGGAATGGGTCGAGGCCGGCAACCTCCATGTGGGCTCCTGGCTCCATACCAGCGCAGGCGTTCAGGTACAGATCCTTGCACTCAAGCGCTACACCAAGCGCCAGAGCACACACGACCTGACCATCGATGACGTTCACACGTACTACGTGCTGGCGGGTTCGGCTCCGGTTCTAGTTCACAATTGTGGCGGAAGTCGCTGGGTGCCCGACGAGAACTATTCGCCGGAGGCTGTTGCAGCAAGAAGTGCGGCGAATAATGCATACTATGAGAACCCGGACTATATTCCGGTTCCTGAGATTGGCCCTGGTGAGGTCTGGAGGGGCGACGTGCACGGTGACGTTGTCGTCCGAGGCGGGACGCTCTTGGGTAGTGTGCACGGCACACTGGTTGTGGTGGAGGGTGGACGCGTCATTGGGAGAACCTTCAATAACGTCGTGCAGCTCGGCCAGCGCAACATCATCGGTGAAGTAGGTCCGCCCGGTGCGAACTCGATCGTCGGTGACGTCTTTAACGGCACAGTAATCCAGGGCAGACGACTTATCTTCAATGGTCGCCAAATTAGGCCTCGCCAATAGAACGCCGAGTGTCACTGGTTGATATGCGCTCCTCGAAGAGTTCATCCGTCATGTTCATCTAGGGCTGTCATGTAGCGCAGCGAAGATGTAAAGTCTTGCAGCAGTAGAATTTGTGTGGACAGTTTTGGTTCACCGGAAATGGGTGGCCTTTCGACTCTGAGTCGAAGGGCCACCCATTGTCTTTTGACGCCGAGGCTGAAACTGTGGGGCGACAATGCCATCGAGCGCCTCGGGTCGCCGTTGGGTTCCGTAACCAGTTCTTCACCAGCGGAGCGAGGTCTCCGGCACGCGGGCTGTGAGGTTCACCAACGCGATCGAGTTCGTGAACGCCAGGATCTGCTGGGCAGTCATAGCGCGCGGACACTTCCCCAACATGACCGCAGCCCTGAAATGCGTCTACACGGCCACATGTCTCTGGACCCCACTGGCAATGGCCAAGCCCGCTGGACCATGCGTTGGAAGACCGCCCTGAACGCCTTGGACATCACCTTCGACGGCCGCCTCTCCGCAGCTGCCGGGCAGCAGGACGGCCCACAGAATAAGGCTGACGCTCACGTCCGGACCCCCAGGTCCAGTCCGGTCCGCCCCATGAGCCGGTCGAAGGCCTCCCGGAAGACGGGCACATTCTCGCTGGTCATGGTATAGGCGATGGCCTTCAGCCAGGACGGGTGGTCGGGGTCGTACATCGGGCTGATGGGGGCCGCGGTGCCCTCAGGCCACCAGTCCATGCGCACGCCCCGCTTCACTGCCCGGGACAAGGCGATGGTCGGGCCTCGAAGCTCGCCGTGGAACTCCTCGCGCAGCTCTTCGGCGGACTTGTTCCCGTCGCCGTCCACGACGAGCTTGGCGAATCGAAGGCCGCTGGCCGGCAGCGACTTGAGGTACTGCTCGGCCCGTTCGACGTCCCACTCCGTGCCGACCGAGAGGGTCAGCTCGTGGCGGTGGTCCGCGTACAGCGCGAGAAGCTTCCGCTCGAACTCCGGGGAGGAGCCTTCGATGGTGATCTTCATGGGTCCTCCGTTCAGTCCATGACGATTTCGCTGCGGCTGGAGGCGTACTCGATTCGGTCGCCGTGGGGTGTCCCCGTCAGGAGCTCCAGGACGACACGGATCCGGGCGCCGGGGCCGAACGCCTTGCGGGCGGCGGTCGCCGCATCAGCCAGCGTCGCCCGGATCAGGTGGCCCAGGGCCACCTGTTCCGGATCCAGTCCGTTCCAGGCGCCCTGGTCGTTGAGGAGGGTGAGAGCCAGCTGCTCCCGGCTCCCCGCGTCGCACAGCTCCTCGTACGTGGCGCTGACGGAGAACTCCTTGGCGACGGACTGGAGGGAGGGCATCAGGTGCGTGTGGACGTTGATCATCGCCACGGGGGGCCGCCTTGTGATTGCTCCGGCAGATTCTTACCCGATTCTCCGGGTTCTAGATGTCCGAGTGTGCAGGGCGGATCTCCCTCCGTCTAGGGCCTGTATCGCATGTTGATGGGCGTCATGTGAGTTGCAGTGGTCGGCGACAGGGTGTTCATGGTGGCTTTTGCCTGGTGGGCGGGTTGTGTCGTGTCGCTTTTCTGCTGACACCGTCGGGGCGATGGCTTGACTGCCCGGCATGGTTGAGAACGAACTCAAGTTGACTGGTGGCACCCTGCACCCGGTCCGCGACCTGGGCGACGCCTTCGGGACCCTCAAGGGCCACATGCTGAGCTGCCGTCCGAACCAGGTGTGCGTCGTTGACGGAGGCGACTCGCTCCCGGAACGCGGCATAGGCGGCGGCATCCATCGGAGCTGCACTGCTCTGTGCTCGTTCCTCGGCGCGGTCCAGAGAGTGGGCGACGTGGATGAAAGGGGACACCGCCTCGGCGTACTCCTGGGTGGCGGTCAGGAGGCGTACGTACGCCTCCCGCTGCGCGGTTCGGCGGGCGGTGTCGAGGGGAACCAGATAGGCGCTGGCTGCTTGCGCGAGTCCAGCTTCAACAGCTCCTGCGGCTTGCTTACCGGCTCCGCGAACAGCGAAGCCTCTCCTATGAATGCACCCGCTAGCGAGGCCGCGCCAGCGATGATCGCAACCATCGTCTCGTTCTCCATGACGGGGATCTTGCCGTACGGGGGCCGATCACGTCAGGCTGCTGCAGGCCGGGGCTGACCAGGGCGGGACGTCTGTGCCCGGGTCAGGCCCGGATTTCGTTGAGGAGCATGCGCAGGGTCAGGCTGTGCTTCTCGGGCGACAGGGCGTCCATGGCGGCGGCAGCGTGCGCCATGCCACCCGCTCGGTCTCCGGAGCGGGCGAGCATCAGCCTCCGGTGGAGCTCCAGGTGCGTCGCGAAGCGCGCAGGCTCGCGGGGAGCTCGGTCAGCGCCTGGTCCTGCGCGTCGGTCGCGGCGCGCTCCTCGCCGAGGCGGGCCAGGTGCAGGGAGCGGAACACGTTGAGAGGCCACCACGGCACGGCGTAGTCGGAGGCTGCTCATGCGAGCCGGCCGCATCGAAGATGCGCCGTCCCTGGGCATCCAGGGCCAGGGCGGTGGCCCGGTCGCCTCGGAGGACGGCGGCGTGGGCCTTGCCGTAGATCGCGTTCAGCAGGCCCAGGGAGGGCCGCTCGTTGAGGGCGAGGGCCTGGTTCCGCGAGGACGGTCCGCGACGCCGAGCGAGGCGCCCTCGTACCCGAGGGCGATCGCCGCCCGTCCCCGCACCCACACCTGCGCGCCCGAGTCTTCCGACTGGTCGGCGGCGGTGGCGGCCATGCGGTACCAGCGGACGGCGGCGGCGCCGTCGGAGCCTGGGAACGTCTTGGCGTACAGGGTCATGAGCCGGGCGGCCGCCGACCACAGGCGGGGCTGGTCCAGCTGCTGCTGGATGACGACGAGTTCCCCGGCTACGCGCCGTTGGATGTCGGCTGCGCCCATGGACATGTACTCGGTCCCGTAGGCGGTCAGCTTGGCCTCCCACGCGTCCGGGGACGGTCCGCCGACGAGGCGGGCGGTGAACCCCCGGGCGAGGAGGTCGGAAGCGATGACGGGGGCTATGGCGGTGCCGGCCATGTCGGTGAGGAACTCGCGTCGCATCATGGGGTCCTCCAGGACGGCTACTGAGCTTGTAGCTGTGGTGTCGTCAGTTTGAGTCTGGTCTCGGCGAGGCATCCGTCGATGACGTTGCTGCGGTATTGGATCTGGCGGAGGCCGCGTCGTAGTACGCGGATGAGGTGCTCGGGGTCGGTGAACGCAGTGTTCGCCTGGCTGCTGCGGCGGAGGGACCAGATGCCCTCGACTGGGTTGAGGTCGGGTGCGTAAGGCGGCAGGTGGAAGGCGGTGATCCAGTCCTGGGCGTCGATGAAGGCCCGCATGCGGCGGTCCTTGTGGACGTTTAAGTTGTCCCAGATCAGGACGATGGGTCCGCCGAGCTGCTGGTGGGCAGCGGTGAGAAGGTCGCGGTACTCGGTCCAGGTGAAGCTGCGCCGGCCGCCTTGCTTGTGGTCGGCGTGCCGTTTGGGCCGGTAGATCAGTCGGGAGCGTTCGCCGGGTTTGTAGCAGGTCAGGGCCGCGATGGAATAGCGGCGTTGGGAGCGTCCGCGGACCTTGATGACGGGTGTGTGTCCGCGTTTGGCCCAGGTCCGTGAGGTCGGCGGCGTCATCGAGAATCCCGCTTCGTCTTCGAAGACGATCCAGGCTCCGAGCGCCGCCGCTGTGCTTCCGCGTGTGGCCAGGTCTCCTTCACCCAGCCGGCCACGGCTTTCTCGTCACGCTCAAGAGCACGGCGGGCGGGAACCTGGTGACTCCAGCCGTTTCGCCGCAGCATCTGGGAGATGCCGGACAGCGTCATGCTCTTGTGGAACTTCTGCCGATCAGGGTCTTGATCCGGGCCAGCGTCCATCTCTGATCCGGCCATCCGTGGGCGACCGGCCCTTTGGCCAGTTCCTCCTCAAGAACCGCGAACAAGGTCGCGCTGAGCCTGGGACGGCAGGCCGGTCCTTGCGAACGCAGAGCCGGCTCACCGCGGTCCCGCCACGATCTCCGCCACCGCTGAACCGACCGGACGCTGACCCGTAACTCCTTGGCGACCACGTCATTGCTCAGACCACCAGCGAACATGCCGGCCGCTTCCATCCGGATCCGCTCGCGGAAAGCTTGTCGCTCCGCTGTCAGACCCCCACCCTGCGGATACCTCATGCTTCCGGCATACCGCGACGATCACCAGCTGTCAGCCCCCGCGACACCGCCCCTGCAAGCTCAGTAACGGCACATCGAGCGCGCCCGGCAACGCTGCGAGGTAGAACCCCCGTTGCGCGACCTTCCCGCGTTCCCACCGGGCGACGTACTCCCGGGTGAGTGTCGTGCCGTGGTGGGTGTTGATCTCATCGGCCAGGCGGGCCTGGGACCAACCGTGTGCCGTGCGTAGAGCTCGTAACACGATTATGAGTCGGGCTTGTTGAGACGTCGCCAGCAGATGAGGCTGCAGGCGAGGGAGACGAAGGCGTCGTGGAGTTCGGTGCGGCGTTCCCATCGGACAGCCAGTCGTTTGAACTGATGGAGCAGGGCGAAGGTCTGCTCGACGATGTAGCGGAGTTTGCCCATGCCCTTGATGTTCGGGGCACCCCTGCGGGAGATGACGGGCAGAATCCCGCGTTTACGCAGCTCTTCCCGGTTGGGGTTGGAGTCGTATCCCTTGTCTCCCAGCAGGGTGTCCGGGCGTCTGCGGGGACGGCCGGGGCGGCCTGCCACTGGCGGGATGCCGTCGACCAGGGCGAGGGTCTGGGTGACGTCGTTGACGTTCGCCGCGGTCGTGATGACTTTCAGCGGGGTGCCGCGTCCGTCGCAGATCAGGTGGTGTTTGCTGCCCGTCTTCCTCCGGTCGACCGGCGACGGACCGGTGTCGGCTCCCCCTTTTTCGCCCGGATGTGAGAGCCGTCCACGCACGCCCTCGACCAGTCGAGCCGACCGGCCGCGTTCAGCTCGGCGAGCAGGATCCGGTGCAGCTGGTCGAAGACCCCGGCCTGCTGCCACCGCTCCAGTCTTCGCCAGCAGGTCTGCCCCGAGCCGAACCCCAGCTCAGGAGGCAGGAGTTGCCAGGCGATGTCGTTGCAGAGCACGTACAGGATGCCCTGCAGACACAACCGGTCAGCCACCGGCCGCGGCCCCGGTGACCTCGTCGGCCAGGGCGGCAGCAGCGGCTCGATATGTGCCCACAAGTCGTCGTCCACGATCCACGGCCGAGTACTCACACCATCCCGAACGGCCGAATCGTCACACCGGTCACGCCCAACCAGGACATCTCAGCAAGATCCTGTTATGCGCTCGTAGAAGATCGCAATAGCGAGGGGTCGCGGAATCGACTTCCGTGTAATTTCCGAGAACCCAATCCCGGCTGAGTTTACTTCTTGGTTCGATAAAAAGGGGATTGCGATCCCGAGATCTTGATCGCAGCAAAGTGCTAGTAGATTCATCGCCCTAGTGGAAGATGGGTGAGGGGCTCGACCTAGAGGGGCGCCCGGGGCAGGATGTGAGCAGCCCCAGGCCCGATGCCGAGTAGTTCCCGCGATGGCTCCGCGCCGTCGCTGGAACTGCTCGGCGCCTCCATGGGCCCGCCGCTGATGGCGAACGCGCCAACCTGCCAGCTCGCCTAGCTGCCGCTGCGACCTCGGGTGGCAGTCGCATTCGGAGGGAAGAATTTTCCCACTACTGAGTTAGGAATGGTTACCGTGGGATTGTGTCTATTTCCAGGCGATGGGGATGTCGATGGGCTGGATGTATGTTTCTTCTATGGGGATTTCGCCTTGTTTCGCCGGAGATGTGCTATCGTGGAAGGCTTCGATCTCGGGGAAATGTTCGGCTTCGGCGGCGATAGGCCATGGGCAGAGGTGTCGACCGTTCTGGAGCCACTCCTAAACCATTCTGACGATCGCGGCGAATCCCTGTCTCCATCAGAATGTGCAGTAATCTTGCCGCGACTGGAGGCCGTGCTGCTTGAGTGGCTGTCGGCGGAATTTAGGGATGCGGCGTTCGAGGGGCGTATCAGAGACGCGCGCGATCTGGTAGCGGTATTGCATGTGTGTGTACGGAGGACGTCGAGCTTTGCTTTATGTAGCAAACATGCTCGATTGTGGGGTGTGGAACGGCTTGCTCGCGAGAAACGCATAAATGAGGTCTTCCTCCGAAAATCAGCGAGGCCCTGCCGGGGATATCCGGTAGGGCCTCGCTGGTGTTTGACGGCAGTAGTTGACGGCAACGTCAGCGGACGGGGGGAGCGCAGGACTGCGGGTCGTCGCTGGCGTCAGGCTGACTGACGGTCTCGCCAGGGTTGCGGAGTGTGTGGCCGAGGAGGTCAATGGCCTTGCGCTGGAGGCGGAGTCGGACGTGGGCGTAGACAGTAGCGGTGACGCCGATGTGGGCGTGGCCGAGGGGTTCTTTGATCACGACGAGTTCGGCGCCTTGCTCCAGGAGGAGGGTGGCGGTGGGGTGCCGTAGGTCGTGGAAGCGGATGCGGCGGAGCCCGGCGTTGCGGAGGAGGGTGGTGAAGGTCCGGGCGTTGTCGAGAAAAGCGGGCGCCTGCGCGTCCTGACCCGGCCGCGCCCCCCCAGGAGCGTGGGGGCGCGGCCGGGCCCGGGGTCAGGCCGGGGTGGGGTGGGGGAGGGGGGACAGGCCTGTGGGGAGGTCGCCTCGGGAGGTGATCTGGAGTTTGCGGTAGACGCGGGTCAGGTGTTGTTCGACCGTGCTGACCGTCAGGTAGAGCTTCGCCGAGATCTCCCTGTTCGTGAGGCCCTGGGCCGCCAGCGTGGCGACCCGCTGTTCCGAGCTGCTCAGTTTTGCCGTGGTGCCGGCTGCCGGCGTCGCCTCCGACGCGGCACGGTCCCGCGCCGCCGGGGTGGTCAGGGGGGCGTCGGGGAGGATCTCCCGGCACAGGGCCGTGGCCTCCGACTCCTTCGCCAGGTTCCACGCCGAGCGGATCATCGCGCTGCCCTTCGCCGACGAACCGTCCGCCTGCAGCGCCCGCCCCAGCTCCGCCATCGCCCGCGCCGCCTCCACCCGGTCTCCGGAGCGGTGCAGTGCGTCGACCGCCTGCCCCAGGACGGCCGTACGCCGCTTGGGGTCGCCGGCCAGCGCCTTGATGCGGAGCGAGACGCCCCGTACGTACGGCCGCTGCGCATCCGGCAGGGTCAGCTGCTGGAGGGCGAGCTGCTCGGCCCGCGCCCCCTCGCCCAGCCTCAGCAGCGCCTCCGCCGCATCGGTTCGCCACGGCAGGAACGCCGGTCGGTCCACCCGGCCGCCCTCCATGAGCCGCCCGACTTCCAGGAAGTCGGCGAGCGCCGCGTGCGGCTGGTTGACCGCCAGCCGGTACAGGCCGCGGGCCCGCAGGAACGCCAGGCCGTGCAGGCCGGTGAGCAGCCCCTTCGGCACCTGCCGGTCGGCGAGCCGGGAGGCCTCCGTGAACCGGCCCATCGCCGTGCACGCCCGGATCAGCACCGCCGCCGGCGCGCACGGGAAGCTTCCGCCGCGTTCCGGCAGCGCCTCCAGCGCCGCCGTCGCGTGCGCGTACGCACCCCGCAGATCGCCCATCCGCAGCAGCGCCTCGGCGTGCAGCGCGGCGAACACCGCACTCCAGCCCGGTGCCTGGCAGCGGCGGGCCTCCTCCAGCAGGTTCCGGCTCCACGGCACGGCCCGCTCGGGATGCTCCGAGCAGATCAGCGACCGTACGGCCTGGGCGAGCGGAGCCACCGTGGCATCCGTCAGCCGGGCCGACTGCAGCAGCCGCTCGCCCACCGCGGCCGTGGCGTCGACCAGCGTGTCCAGCGCGGAGGCGGCCGGCTCGCCGAGGGCAGCCGGCAGCAGGGCGGCGGCCTCGGCGAACTGCCCCTGCGCGAGCAGCAGCCCGGCCAGCGGCTGCACCTGCTCGGCGTCCAGCAGACCGGCCCGCGCCGCCTCCAGCAGCTCGCCCAACTGCCGCTCCGCTGCGGCGGGATCGAAGCGGGCCGTGATCTGCGCGAGCCGTACCCGGATCCCGCGCTCCACGTGTTCGTCGCCCCGCCCGTGCGCGGCGAGCTCCAGCAGTCGCGCGGCCTCGCGCGCGTCGCCCCGTACGAGGAGCTCCTCGGCCGCGTCCCGCAGTACGGCGACCTCCGCCGGACCGCAGTCCAGGGGCCGGCCCTCGGCGCAGGCGGCCAGCAGGTGCTCGGCCACGGCGAGTACCGGCCCGCGGTCCTCGCCCAGCACCCGGGCGGCGTCGCGGTGCAGGGCGGTCCGGGTCCGCGGATCGCACTCCTCCAGGGCCGCGGCGCGCGCCGCGGGGTGGCGGAACCGCAGGCCCTCCAGCAGCCCCGAGGCCTCCAGTGCGGCCAGTCCGCGCCGGGCCGCCGCCGTGTCGAGGCCGGTCAGCCGGGTGACCCGGGCGGCGGTCGCCTGCTCGCCGAGCAGCGCCGCCGCACGGGCCAGCGCGAGCCCGTCCGGCCCGCTGCGGCGCAGGCACGTCGCGACGGCCTGGGCGAACGGCCCGCCGGGCTCGGGGGAGGGGAACGAGGGTGCGGAGGGGGCGTAGGGGTCGGCGGCGGCCGACTCGGGCACCTCCCGGCCGGTGGCCTCCTCGACGAGCGCGCGCAGCAGCAGCGGATTGCCGCCGCTGATCCGGTGCAGCTCCGTGGCCTCCGTGGCCTCCGTGGCCTCCGTGGCGTGCGCAGATGGCTCCTGCCTGCCCCGTACGAGGGCCACCTCGGCCGCGGTCAGCCGCTCCAGCCGCATCCGCCGGAAGTGCGGCTGGCGCATCAGCTCGGTGGTGAACGCCGGGTCCTGCGCCGGGGCGTGCACCGTGCCGGCGACCACGACGAGGACCGGGGCGGTGCGCGCGTGCCGGGCCAGGTACTGCACGTACTGCAACGACTCGCGGTCGGCGTACTGGACGTCGTCGACGCAGAGCACGACCGGGCAGTCCAGGCTCAGTTCGCGCAGCTCCGCGCAGAACGCCTGCATCGCCTCGATGCGCGAGGGCGCCCCGGGGCCCTCGGACGGTCTCGGCAGGGCGAAGACCTGCTCGCTGTTGACGAGCTGGCGCAGCACGCCGAGTGGCACCTGCTGCTCCTCCGGCGCGCCGACCGCGTACAGGACCAGCGCGCCGGACGCCGCGGCCCGCTCGGCGACGAGGTCGACGAGCGCGCTCTTGCCGCATCCCGTGCCGGCTTCGATCAGGACGATCCGGGACTGCCCCGCGACGCAGTCCGCGAGTGCCGTCTCCAGGAGGTCGATTCCGGCTTCCCTGCCCGTCAATGTCATAGCCGCCCCCGCGATCCGTCGGTCCACCCACCCCTGACCCAGGACAGGATGGAGCCCGCGCGCTACAGAGGAGGTCGAGGAGAAGCGGAGGTCGGGACGGAAACCGGCCAGGACGGCGGGCGGGGGCGTGTCAGGGCGCCGGCTGTACGCAGAGCAGACCGGCGTCGCGCATTTCCTCGACCCATATGTCGAGATCGGCCCGCGCGTTTTCCGGTGCGGTGTTCCACAATTCGGCGAGCATGTCGGCGGCGATTCCCGCATCGCCGTCGTGGCGGCGCAGCACAATCCACATGGCGGTCCCCACCGGGCCGCACCGGAATCGCCCCGAACCGGCGGCGGGACCGGCGCAGGCACCGCCCCCGGCACCGTCACCGCCACTGGTCCCTGCACCCGTCGCGTATGCGGCGTGGAGCTCCAGACAGCCGTCCTCGTCCACGGAGGCGGCGACAACACCAGGCGTCGGTCGGACGCGCACGGCCACCTCCACTGCCGGATCCGAGAACTGCGAGAACTGTCGGCACCAGCCGATCGAGGACACCTCAAGCTATGGGTGAACGCCTTCCGGATCCATGGCGCCCGCCTCACTCTGGGGTGCCGGCTTCCGCCGACCCCCTACGGAGGGGTGAAGGCGCCCGGGCGGAGATAGGGGGAGCGAACCGGCGCGGGATCGGCGGATCCGGCGAAATACCGCCCCTATTCCGGCGGAAAAGGCCGTACGCGCGCAGCGTCCGCCCCGGCGACCAGCTGCGCATCACCCGAAATCGCCGGTCCAAACCGGATCGCGGCCGCTTGGCCGAATGGCGTGCGGGCTGCCGGTCGAAAGGGGAGTCGAAAAACCGGGTGCCCGGAATTGAGCCCCGGCACCCCTCCCGCCCCGACCGGTTCTGCACCCGTCCTGCACCCGTCCTGCACCCGCTCTCCACCCGTCCTCAAGCGGCCCTGGACGCAAGGGTGAGCCCGTCCGCGCCGAGGAGCGAGAGCCGGTGCGGCGGCTCAACGGGCGGTCGAGTCTGACGCGATCGCGGTTCGCGAGGCTGACCCCTGCCCTGCTCATCCTCGGAGGTACCAGGTGAATCCGCCCACGCCCGTCATCACCGACGCCGTCCCCAGCCAGAGCGGGACGGGGTCCAAGGAAGGGCCCAAGGAAGGCCAAGGACCCAAGGAAGGCCAAGGGCCCAAGGAAGTGCGCCGCCTGGACCGGGTGATCATCCGCTTCGCGGGTGACTCGGGGGACGGCATGCAGCTCACGGGTGACCGGTTCACCTCGGAGACGGCTTCCTTCGGGAACGACCTCTCCACGCTGCCGAA
>NZ_JBIVXF010000037.1:0-10755 GCF_044769045.1 Streptomyces sp. NPDC090741
TCCTGGACCTCCTCGGCTCCCTCGTCGACAAGTCCCTCGTCGTCGCCGCCCCCGGCCCCGACGGCACCGAAATGCGCTACCGCCTCCTGGAGACCATCCGCGAGTACGCCGCCGAACGCGCGGCCGCGCACCCCGCCGACCGCCGCGCCGCCGCCGACCGCCACGCCGCGCACTTCCTGGCCCTCGCGGAGGAGGCCGAGCCCCTCCTGCGCGGCGCCGCCCAACTGCCCTGGATCCGGCGCATCGAGACCGAGCTCGACAACCTCCGCGCGGCGCTCCTCCACACCGTCCACAGTGCCGCCGTCGAAACCGGCCAACGCCTCGCCCTCGCCCTCGGCTGGTTCTGGTGGCTGCGCAACTACCGCACCGAGGGCGCCGAATGGTCCGCCCGGGTCCTGGAGACCAGCTCCGCCGAGCCACCCGAGGGCACGCCCGCCTACTGGCGCTTCATGCGCCTGCGCATGATGCACGTCTTCCTCATCGCCGACGGCAACGCCCCCAAGGACCTCCGGACCCCGCAGAACATCGCCCTCGCCGAGCGCATGCGGCAGATCTTCCGCGCCGGCGGCCCCGAGACCGCCCGTTTCCCCGGCATGCTCTGGCCGATGACCAACCTCCTCACCGGCAACTCCATCGACTTCCGCGACGGACTCGACGAGACCGTCGACAACTGCCGTAGCCACGGCCAGGACTGGGAACTCGGTGTCTCCCTCATGCTCCGCACCCACGTGGGGATCGACATCACCGGCGGCCTGTCCACCGTCGACGCCGACCTCGCCGAACTGCACGAGATCGCCGACCGCGTCGGAGACCGCTGGACCCGCTCCCAAGTGGCGAGCGCCGCCGGCGAGGTCGCGCTCTCCCGCGGCCGCTACGACTGGGCTCGCAGCGAGTACGAGGAGTGCCTGCGCCTCGCCCGCGAGGTCGGCGCCCACATGGAGACGCCTTTCGCCATCGCCCGGATCGCCGAGTCCGCCTTCTGCTCCGGGGACTTCGCCGGCGCCGAGCAGCTCCTGGCCGAGGCGGCCCGCGAAGCCGAGCGCTACGGCGGGATGCACGAGATCCAGGTGTACGGCGGCATGCTCACGGCGCTCGTCGCCCTCGTCCAGGGCGACCTCGGGCGGGCCCGTACCGAGTGCGAGCTCGCGCGCGCCGCGGCCGGAAACATGTCCGGGCCCCCGCAGCTCGCCGCCGGACTCGGCAACATCGACGCGGTCCTCACCGGCCGCGAACAAGGACCGCAGGCCGGCCTCACCAAGCTCGCACCGGCCCTGGCCACCGCCGTCGCCGCGCACTGCGCCGAGCGCGTCCTGGCCTCGCTCACCGACACCGCGGCCGTGCTGCTGTCCGCCTCGGGGCGCACCGCAGAGGCCGTACGGGCGCTCGCCGCAGCCACCGCCTGGCGCGCGGGCCACCCGCGCTCGGTCCCGGAACAGGCCGCCGTCGGCGGACTCCCGGCCGCCGCGCGCGCCGTGCTCGGCGCCGACCGCTACACGGCGGAGGAGGCGGCGGGCGCGGAGCTCTCCCCGGCCGAGGTCGCCACCCTCGTCACCCAGGCCACCCAGGCCACCCAGGCCACCCAGGCCACCCAGGCCACCCAGGCCACACAAGTCACCGAGGCCACCCAAGCCACCCGGATCACCGGCAACTGATCACGGCGTCGGCCCAGCTCGCCAGGGTCGGCAGGCTGCCCTGCCCGGCCTGCTCCACCACCAGCCGCAGCGTCTTGCGCCCGGCCAGGGAGACGTCGACAGCGGCGGCCGGATCCCCGAACCCGAGCGCGTCCGACCGCCACAGGCGCTGCCCGTCGCCGTACACGGAGAACCGCACCGTGCCGTCGGTGAACAACGACAGGTCGTCCACCCCGGCCCGCGCCGAGAACGCGGTGCACTGCCGGTTCAGGGTGATTTCCACCGAGGAACGGGAGTTCACCGTGATCCCCTGCGCGAACCGCCGGTCCGCGATCCGGAGCCCCCACCGCTGCCACACCCAGCTGCTGCGCCCGGTCTGCAGCTCGGGACCGCTGTGGTCGCCGAACGCCGCGTGCCCGAGCCCCGCCAGCCGGAACCCCTGAGGCGGCTTCGGTACGGACGGCGACGGCGAGGGGGACGGCTTGGCCGGGCTCGGGGTCGGGGACGGAGTCGGCGAGGGCTTCGGCGGCGGGAACACGGGCGGAGCCGGAGCCGGGACCTTCGGCTTCGAGGGGGAGGGGGTCGGCGCGGCCGGAGTCCTGCCCGGCTCGGAGGTTACGGAGCCCTGCGCGGCCGGCGGCTCCGCATGCGTCGGCGCCGGTGTCCGCGGAGCCGGGACCAGCGGCACGACGGGCGCCGCCACACTCGGCGCGGGCTGCGCCGCGACCCCCGGCCCGGGATCGTCCCCGGCCAGCGCGAACACCACCCCCGCGGCTGCGGCGACCGCGATCCCGGCGGCTATGGCGGCCTTGACCGGCAGCCCGAGCCCCTCGGAAGCCACCGCACCCCCGACCCCGGACCCTGCACCACCCGCACCCCCGGCACCACTGGCCCCGGCAGCCCCACCGGCAGCTCCAGCTCCCGCAGTCCCGCCCGCAGCCCCGGCCCCGCCGGCAGCCCCACCCGCAGCCCCGGCCCCACCGGCAGCCCCCGCCCCGGCCCCCGCCGTCGACCCGCCGGCAGCCGCGGCAGCAGCCCCCGCGCCCCCCGCGGCGACGGCCCCGCCGGCCACCACACCGGCCGCCTTCGCCGCGTACCCGGCGGCGAACCAGCCGATGACCGCGACGGGCAGCAGCGCGGGAATGCCCGCGTTGACGTCCTTGAGCTCCCCGGCGGCCAGCCGGCACTTCACGCACTCCTCCAGGTGGCCCCGCAGCCCCCGCTCCGCCCGCATCCGCAGCCCGCCGCGGGCATACGCCCCCAGCCGGTCCGCGTACCGCGCGCAGTCCCCGCCCGCACTCAGCGCCGAGCTCACATGCGCCTGCAGATAGGCCTGCTTGAGCCCCTCCCGGGCGCGGCTGGCCAGCACTGCCGTCGCGTTGGCGCTCAGCCCGAACAGCGGGGCGATCGCACTCGGCGAGGCATCCTCGACGGTGGTGTGCCACAGCACGGCCTGCCACCGCTCGGGCAGACTCCGGAAGGCCTGCATCGCCAGCGACTGCTCCGCCTCGCGCATCGCCCGGACTTCCGCGCCCAGTTCGAGGGTGTCGTCCCCGGACAGGCCGGACATGCCACCGCCGACCTCGGTCCCCGCGGCAGCCTGCTCCGCGAACACCGCGAAGTCCTCGACGAGATGCTCCCGCCGGGAGGTCTTCGCCCATGCCGCCGCGACCCGGCGCAGCGTGGTCAGCAGGTACGCCCGCACCGACTGGTCCGGCCCGGCCCCGCCCCGTACCGCCTGCAGCGTCCGCGCGAACACCTCGGCGGTCAGGTCGTCGGCCGTGTGCGCATCGCGGCAGCAGGTCCGCGCGTAGCGACGTACGGAATCCGCGTGCCGGAGGAACAGCTCCTCGTACGCACCGTCGTCACCCCCGCGCATCCGGGCGATCAAGTCCCCGTCGGACGGAGGCAGATCGGCACCGGAATACCCCGAGCCCGCGTGCCGCCCGCGGCGCGGCTCGCGCTGCGCAGGGACCTGGCGTGCGGCCGGGCTCTCCGCCTCGACCTCGCCGCCGGCACCACCGAGGGGCTCTTCCCGACCGTCAACGCCCATCGCGGAAGCCCCCGCACGCCACACTCAACCGGTACACCGTTCAAGCGTGTCACACGGGGGGCGCACGCCGGACCCGTCTTCCCACCATCCACCCGTCCGGGCAACATCCGGTGAAACCCCGTACCGATCCTCACTCTTTCGAGCGAGAGACCGTTCGGAGGACCGTTCGACGAACCGGTCGGAGGGTGGGACGGACGGGCAGCGGCAGGCACCCCACAGGGGCGTCCGCGAGGACCGTGCCCCGTACGGCTCAGGCCGTCCGGGACCGCAGCCCTTCGAGCAGGATGTCGAGCAGCCGGGATGAAGCCGCCGCCTGCTGCGCCGCGTCGGGCAGCGCCGGAGCTGCCGTGGCTATCACCAGCAGCACATCGGCCACCGTGACATCGCCGCGCAGCTCACCCGCCTCCCGGGCACGGTCGACCAGCCGGCCGACCACCTCCAGCAGCGCACCCGAGCCCGCGTCCTCCGAGGGCTCGTCCTCGATCGGAGTCCGCGAGCCCACGACCCGCAGCTCGGGAGCCCCGCCGGTCACGCCGGCCTGGCGCTGGTGCGGAACCCGCGCCGCCGCTTCTTCGACGTCGTCCTCGCTCGCCGACCCGACCCGCAGCACCTGCGGCGGCAGCAGCCGCCCGGCGCCCGAGGCCACGGAGGTGCGCAGGAAGCGCGACAGCGCCTGCCACGGCTCCTCCTCCTGGCCCAGGGCGGCCTGGGCCTGCTCGGTCAGCCGGGCGGTCTCCTCCTCGGCTATCCGGCGGACCAGGACGTCCTTGCTCGGGAAGCGCCGGTACACGGTGCCGACGCCGACGCGTGCGCGCCGCGCCACGTCCTCCATCGGAGCCCCGTAGCCCAGCTCGCCGAACACCTCGCGGGCCGCGCGCAGCACGTGTTCGAGGTTGCGCTGGGCGTCGACGCGCAGCGGCGTGGAGCGGCCCACGCCGTGCGTCGTGCCGCCCGTCATCACGCGGCCGTTGCTCTCACTCGAGAGCGCGGTCGCAGAACCATGGAAATCGGAAATATGCATATGTATCCCCCGGTGATCATTTGTCTCCCCCCGGAGACACTCCCCGCCTTCGTGTCGAGGTGGGCCACGGTCATGTGGGCCCCGGTCTTACTCCTCGACGAGATACGAACATAGTTGAGCCAGAGTCAATTCAGAAGAGGCAGCCCCGGACGGACCACCGCCCGATCGGAGCATTCACCCCCACTTTTCCGATCCAAGCCCCCGGAATCACCCGTTCCGCACCACCTGACCTGCGGAACTCCACCCCCACTCAAGCCATCCGGCAGCCCCGTACCGGCACCCCCTCCGGTCACACAATGTGTCAGGCCTGTGGACAAACTCCCGGCCACGTTGCGTCATGGGATGGTGAAGGCTGCTAACTCCCGGGGCACGGCCCCCGGTACCCCGCCCCGTACGCGCATCCTCGTCGTCGGCGGCGGCTACGTCGGCATGTACACGGCGCTCCGGCTCCAGCGAAAGCTCAGAGCCGGCGAAGCCGAGGTCACGGTCGTCAGCGCCGAGCCGTACATGACGTACCAGCCCTTCCTCCCCGAGGCGGCCGCGGGCTCCATCTCCCCGCGCCACGTCGTCGTGCCGCTCCGCCGCATCCTCGACAAGTGCCGCATCGTCATCGGCGAGGCCCAGCGCATCGACCACGCCAAGCGGACCGCGACCGTCGCCACCCTCGCCACCGAGGACGAGGGCACCGGCGCGCTGGAGATCGAGTACGACGAACTCGTCCTCGCCCCCGGATCCGTGTCCCGCACCCTGCCCATCCCGGGACTCGCCGACTACGCCATCGGATTCAAGACCGTGGAAGAGGCCATCGGCCTGCGCAACCACGTCATCGAACAGATGGACATCGCCTCCTCCACCCGCGACCCCGCCCTCCGCGACTCCGCCCTCACCTTCGTCTTCGTCGGCGGCGGCTACGCGGGCGTCGAGGCCCTCGGCGAACTGGAGGACATGGCCCGCTACGCGGCCCGGTACTACCACAACATCAAGCCCGAGGACATGAAGTGGGTACTGGTCGAGGCCAGCGACCACATCCTCCCCGAGGTCGGCCCCGAACTCGGTGTCTACACGGTCCGCGAACTGCGCCGCCGCAACATCGACGTACGCCTGGAGACCCGGCTCGACTCCTGCGAGAACCGCGTCGCCGTGCTCAGCGACGGCGCCCGCTTCCCCACCCGTACCGTCGTGTGGACCGCAGGCGTCAAACCGCACCCGATCCTCGCCGCCTCCGACCTCCCGCGCACCGAACGCGGCCGCCTCACCTGCACCGCCTTCCTCACCGTCGACGGCGTCGAACACGCCTGGGCAGCCGGCGACGCCGCCGCCGTCCCCGACATCACCGCCAAGGAGGCCGACCGCGAATGCGCCCCCAACGCGCAGCACGCCGTCCGCCAGGCCAAGGTCCTCGCCGACAACCTGGTGGCCTCCCTGCGAGGCGAGCTCCTGACCGAGTACGCGCACAAGTACGCGGGCTCCGTGGCCTCCCTCGGCCTCCACAAGGGCGTCGCCCACATCTACGGGCGCAAGCTCAAGGCCTACCCCGCCTGGCTGATGCACCGCACCTACCACCTCAGCCGGATCCCCACCTTCAACCGCAAAATGCGCGTGCTCGCCGAATGGACCCTCTCGGGCCTCTTCAAGCGTGAGATCGTCTCCCTCGGCTCACTCGAACACCCCAGGGCAGAATTCGAACTCGCCGCCGGACACGGCCACAAATTCCCCCCGCCCCCACCCGCCCCCAACCCCCCGAAAGACAGCCAGGGCTGACGTTGTCAGTGCGGTCGGCCACACTGGACGTGTGACCATAGGTGGGCCCACGCCTGCACACAGTGACATTCACGGCACAGTGACCACTTGCGACACCACGAGGCTTGAACGCAGTGAACTTCACGCGCTGGAGCGCCCGTTTTCCCGGAACGCAGCGCCGCGCCGCCGCCCGGTCCGAACACGCCGCCGCCCAGGCCAAGCGGGGTGAGGGCGCCGTCCCGGCAGCCCGCGGCGCCGCCGCCGCCCGCTCGGCCACGGTGCCGGACGGCGGCCCCGCGGACCCCACGGTCTCCGGCACAGGGACGGGCGCGAACACCGGCCCGAACACCGGCCCGGGCAGCGGCAGTGGCGCCGGCAGCGGCGTCCTCGCCGCCGTGCCCTCCCTCGACGAGCTCTCCGTACGGGAGGTCCTCGGCCGGCTCCCGGCCCTCATCGCGCTCGTCCACGGCCCCGAACACCGGGTCGCCTACGTCAACGACGCCTACACCGCCGGATTCGGCCCCCGCCCCACCGGCGCACCCGCCCACGACGCCCTCCCCGAACTCGGCGAGCTCGGCCTCCTCCCGCTCCTCGACCAGGTCCAGCGCAGCGGCAAGCCCCGTACCGCCAAGAACCGCACCGCCCCCGGCGGCACCAGCTCGTACACGGTCACCTGCACCCCCGTCGAGTTCCCCAAGGCCGCCACCGAAGGCGAAACCGACCCCCACCACACCGGGGTCCTGATCCACCTCGCCGACGTCAGCGACCACGCCGAAGCCGTCGAACGGCTGCGCGCCAGCGAGCGCCGCCAGCGCGAGGCCGCCGTCACCCTCCAGCGCTCCCTCCTCCCGCAGGAACTCGAACAGCCCGACGACCTCCGCGTCGCCGCCACCTACCAGCCCGGCGGCACCGAGGCCGCCGTCGGCGGCGACTGGTACGACGTCATCACCCTCGGCGCCGGCCGGACCGCCCTCGTCATCGGCGACGTCATGGGCCGCGGCGTCCGCGCCGCCGCCGTCATGGGCCAGCTGCGCACCGCCGTCCGCGCCTACGCCCGCCTCGACCTGCCCCCGCACGAGGTGCTCCAGCTCCTCGACGGGCTCGCCGCCGAGATCGACGCCAGCCAGATCGCCACCTGCGTCTACGCCGTCCACGACCCCAACGAGGGCCTGCTCGCGTACGCCTCCGCCGGCCACCTCCCGATCCTCGTCCGCGACGAGGACGGCACCGTACGCCGGGCGGCCGACCCCACCGGCCCGCCACTCGGCACCGGCGGCTGGCTGCACACCTCCGGCACCATCGCGCTGGGCCCCGGCTCCACCGCCGTCCTCTACACGGACGGCCTCGTCGAACGGCGCGGCGAGGACATCGACGAGGGCGTCGCCGCCCTGGAACGCGCCCTCTCCGGCGCCCAGGGCACCCCCGCGGTCATCTGCGACCGCCTGATGCGCGCCCTCGGCGTGGACGCCGACCACGACGACGACGTCGCCGTCATGGTCCTCCAGCAGCCGAGCCGCACCGGGGCCGACGCCGAGCTCTTCCACAACGCCGCCCTGGAGCTCCTCGGCGGAGTCGAGGCGGCCCCCCGCGCCCGTGCCTTCGCCTCCGGAGTCCTCGCCTCCTGGCGCTTCCCGGTCGAGCTGTGCGACCTCGGAGTCCTCGCCGCCAGCGAGCTCGTGGCGAACTCCCTCCAGCACGGCACCCCGCCCATGCGGCTGCGACTGCGCCGCACCGACCGCCGCCTGATCATCGAGGTGACCGACGGGGACGACCACCTCCCGCGCCGCCGCCGCGCCGAACCGGCCGACGAGACCGGCCGCGGCATCTCGATCATCGCGACCATCGCCTCCTCCTGGGGCTCGCGCCGCACCCCGGGCGGCGGCAAGGCCGTGTGGTGCGAGTTCGCCCTGCCGGACAAGTAGCGGGTACGCGAAAGGCCCGGTCCACGGGGGACCGGGCCTTTCGCGTATCTCGTATCGCTCCTATCGCTCCTACGCGGGCACGCGCGCGGGCTCGGTGGCCGGCACGACCACCGCCGGCACCGGCTCGCCCTTCAGCAGCGACGGCTTGTCCTGCACCGCGCTCAGCTGCTTGCCGAGCCGCAGCGCCAGCCACGCGATCCCCAGCGAGACCACGACGAACACCCCGATGTAGAGCATCGGCACACCCGCACCCAGCGGCACGCCCAGCGGCCCGAGAGCCAGCGCCATCTGCTTGACCAGCGCGAAGGCCGAGTTGTACTGGCCCACCGAACCCTCCGGCGCCAGGTCGGCCACCAGCGGGGCCAGGGTCGGCGACAGCATCGCCTCGCCGATGCCGAAGAGCGCGTACGTGGTGATGAACGCGGCGGCGGCCATCATCGCGCTGCCGTGCCCCAGCCCCGAGAACCCGGCGATGACCCAGGCCACGGTCCAGATCAGGCCGACCAGCGCGATCACACGGGACCGGCGGCGCTTCTCGACCAGCTTCAGCACGACGAACTGCGCCACGACGATCGCACCGGTGTTGGCGGCCAGCGCGAAGCCGAGGGTGGACGGGGAGATCCCGGCGGCCTCGGTACCGAAGGCGGCGAGACCGGACTCGAACTGCCCGTAGCAGGCGAAGAAGATCACGAAGCCCAGGACCAGCAGCTTGACCATGGCCTTGTGCTCGAGCAGCCGCTTCCACGCGCTGCCCGACCGGGACTCGTCCCGCGGCACGGCGTCCTTGATGCTCGGCGCGTGCGGCATCCGTACGGTGAGGATGACCCCGGCCAGGACCAGGAACATCACGGCCTCGATGCCGAACAGCAGGGTGAAGCTGGCGGGACGGCTCTCGTCGACGATCTGGCCGCCGATGAGGCCGCCGATGCCCAGACCCAGGTTCTGCATGAAGAACTGGAGCGCGAAGGCACGCGTCCGGGTGCCCGGCGTCGAGCACCACACGATCATCGTGGCCAGCGCGGGCTGCATGACGGCCTGCCCGGCGCCGAGCGCCAGGGCGGACAGCAGGATCGGCACGATCCCGGTGGACAGCCCGAGCGACAGGGCGCCGGCCGAGGCGGCGACGGCCGCTCCGATGACCACGGGGACGGGACCTCGGCGGTCGATGACCCGACCGGTGAGGGGCAGCGCGACCAGGGCACTGACGGCGAAGGCCACGAACGCGCTCGTGGCCGCCATGGAGCCCAGACCTCGCACCTGCGCCACGTAGATGTAGAGGAACGGAACCGTGAAACCGATGCCGAACGCGGTCAACGCGTTGCCGGCCTGGATCCGCCGCATCGCAGCGCCCATCACCCTGGTCACTTCTCACCTGCCTTTGAGAACTGAAGCCCGAAGACTTCATACCTAAACTTCGATCCTTAACTCTACACATCGAAGGAGTTAGACGCCAACGGGATCGTGCGATACTTCGAACCATGGGTGACACCCCCGACGGCACCGCGCCCGTCCACGAGCCGAGCCTCGACGAGCAGATCGCCGTCTATCAGCGCGAGTTCCAGGACCTCGATCCGCAGGTCGAGAAGGTGGTCTCGGCCCTGAGCCGGCTGAACCGCCGCATGAACGTCGCGTACGGACGCCAGACCGCCGCTCTGGGCATCAGCAACGCGGAGTGGGAGGTCCTCAAGGCCCTCGTCATCTCCGGAGCCCCGTACCGGATGGGCCCGAGCGAACTCGCGAAGCAGCTGGGCCTCACGCCGGCGGCGATGACCCACCGGATCGACCGCATGACGGCGGAGGGACTGGTGACGCGCGAGCGGGACGAGTCCAACCGGGTCCGCGTGATCGTGGAGCTCACGGACGAAGGCCGCAGCAAGTGGCTCGACGCCATGAGGGCGGCCACGGTCTTCGAGGAGGACCTCCTCCAGGACCTCTCCACGGCGGAACGGGGAGTGCTGGGCGACATGCTCACCCGGCTCCTGGACCGCGTGGAGGACCTCCAGTCACGGAGCTGACCAGCACCTGAGCTGTGGGTTTGACACCGACCCCGTGGATCCGTAAGGTTCTTCGAGTTGTCCCAGAGCCGGAAGGTTTTGGCGACGGCACCTCCCGCCGCCTCGTTGCGGCACCCAACTCAGCGCGATCTCCCACCGGGAACGAATTCGGCATGCCCGAATTGATTTCCGAAGGCCGATTATGAATCGGCCGGGAAATCCACTAGAGTTCTGGGAGTCGGAAGGGCCCAACAGCCCGGAAGACAAACCCCGCTGACCGGGGGTCAGGCCCGAAAGGATCTGATAGAGTCGGAAACGCAAGAACGAAGAACGAAAGCCCGGAGGAAAGCCCGAGAGGGTGAGTACAAAGGAAGCGTCCGTTCCTTGAGAACTC
>NZ_JBIVXF010000038.1:0-7507 GCF_044769045.1 Streptomyces sp. NPDC090741
AGATCACCAAGTCCACCCCGATGGGCTCGCTCGACGCGCCCTTCAACCCGGTCTCACTGGCGCTGGGCGCGGAGGCCACCTTCGTCGCCCGGACCGTCGACTCCGACCGCAAACACCTCACCGAGGTACTGCGCGCGGCCGCCGACCACCAGGGCACGGCGCTCGTGGAGATCTACCAGAACTGCAGCATCTTCAACGACGGCGCCTTCGAGGTGCTGAAGGACAAGCAGACCGCCCAGGAGGCGGTGATCCGGCTGGAGCACGGGCGGCCGATCCGCTTCGGCGCCGACGGGCACAAGGGCGTCGTACGCAACCAGGCCACCGGGGACCTGGACGTCGTGGACGTCACTCCGGAGAACGAATCGGCGATCCTCGTCCACGACGCCCACGCCAAGTCCCCGACCACGGCCTTCGCGCTCTCGCGCCTCGCCGACGCGGACACCCTCCACCGGACCCCCATGGGGGTCTTCCGCGACATCGAACGCCCCGTCTACGACACGCTGATGGCGCAGCAGCTCCAGGCGGCCGTCGACAGCAAGGGCAAGGGCGACCTCGCCGGCGTGATGGCCGGCAACGACACGTGGACGGTGGTCGCCTGAGCCACACGTGTCAGTGGGCCGCCTGGGACAACCTGCCCAGCGCGGCCCACAGCACTTCCGGCGTGGCAAAGGTCTCGGGGCCGAGCGCGTCGTCGACGAACCGGACGCCGTACGCACTCTCCAGCGACCCCAGCAGCTCGACCGTCCCGAGGGAGTCCAGGCCCGCGTCCCGCAGGCTGGTGTCGGGGGCGAGCGGCTCGCCCTCCGAGAGGAACGGCAGGTACTCGCGCAGCAGTTCCTCGAATCGCCGGTCCCAGGCGGCCATGGTGGACTCCCCGTCTCTCGCGTGGTGGGCAAGTGACGCTACGAGGGCCCGGCCGTCCCGAGGTACCCCTGTCTCCCCCTAAGCCTCCGGCGGACAGCAGGGCATGGCACCGCGAAGACCCCGTCCGGCCCGGCGGCGGCTATCGGCGGAAGTGGGCGTGGTGTTCGTGCAGGAAGGCGTCGAGGGTGCGGGGCGGGCGGCCGAGGATGTCGATGACGGTGGTGGTGGGGGTTTCGGGTCGGGCAATGGTGAGTTGCTGGATCTCCGTCACGTGGTCGGCGAGCCAGGTGGGCATGTGGGCGGTGTGGATGAGGTTGTCGCGCAGCTCGTCCGGGGTGAGGTTGACGTAGCGGATCCGCTTCCCGATCAGGTCGGTCAGCCGTGAGGCGAGTTCGGGGTAGGCGACGGCTTCGGGGCCGGTCAGGGTGTAGGTGCCGCCGGCGATGTCGGGTCTGGTGAGGGCGGCGGCGGCGACGTCGCCGATGTCGCCGCAGTCGATGTAGTTGCAGGGCGCGTCGCCCGTCGTGCCGAGGATGACGCCCTGGGCGACGGTGGGGGCCAGGCGCAGGAGGTTCTGCATGAACGCGTAGGGGCGCAGGATGGTGTGGGTGAGGCCGCTGGCGCGCAGGTGTTCCTCGACGGCGTGGTGTCCGCGGGAGATGGCGACCGGGGAGTCGGGTTCGGCGGCGGGTGCGGAGATCTTGACGATGTGTCCGATGCCGGTGTCGGCGGCGATGTCGATGACGCGGGTTTCGAGTTCGACCTGTGCGGGGCTGTTGGCCATGGCGAGGAAGAGCTGGTCGGCGCCCTTGAAGGCGGTGCGCAGGGAGCGGGGGTCGGTGGCGTCGGCGTACTGAACCTCGACGTGCGGTCGGTGTGCGCCGGTTGTGCCGGGGATCGGCCTGTGCGGGGTGCGGGTCAGTGCGCGGACGGGTGCGCCGAGTGTGAGGAGGCTGTGGAGCAGGGCGTTCCCGGTTGCTCCGGTCGCTCCCATGACGACGATCACGGTGTGCTCATTCCTTGGTGACTTCCCGGCGGCAGATGCGGCAGGGTGGGGTGGGTGTCTCGGTCGGGCTTGGGCTCGGTCGGGCTTGGGCTCGTGGGGCGGGTGGGCCCGGTGCCGGGGTGGGCTATGCCGGGGATGCTGTGGTGGTGCTGCGCCAGCGCAGGGTGACGATGGTGGTGGCGAGTGCTGCGGAGACGGGCAGGTCGATGCGCAGGCGCTCCAGCCACGGGGTGGCGGGGATCGGGCTGTGGGCGGGTAGCCACTGGGCGGTGAACCATCCCAGCAGGGCCGCCGCGCCTGCGGCGGTGATGACGAGCGCGGCGGTCAGGGCGACGCGCGGCATGGTGGTGGTCCACCGCCGGGGCTGCCCGCCTCGCCGCAGCCAGCTGCCGACCAGGAACGCCACCACGGCGGAGGTGCCGGCGATGGAGGTGCAGGCGGCCATGGCCAGGTCCTGCTGCCCGGTGACGACTCCGGCGGTACCGGCCATCAGCGCGGGGGCGGCGTAGGCGGTCAGCACCTCGCGCCACAGGGTGAACGGCCGGGATGGCCGGGATGGCCGGGATGACCCGGATGGCCGGGAGGCTGCCCGGTTTCGACTGGTTCTGTCCTTCGTTGCGGGCATGCTGGCCTCTTTCTCGTCCGTGTGAGGGAAGCGGGGGGTTGCGGCGGCGGGGGAGGGTGGCAGGGGCAGGCCTACTCCGCCAATGTAATTAGGCGGCTAACTATTACCTCGTAAAAAGAGGCCCTACCCGGAGGGCGGGGCCAAGCCGGCAGGGAGCCGGGTCAGTCGGCGGCCAGGGCCGCACTGCCGCGCACGACGCGGGCGAGCAGATCCAGGAACACCGCGCGCTCCTCGACGGAAAGCCCGCTCACCATCGCCTCGAGCCGCCCGAAATGCTCGGACGCCATGTCGCGCAGACGCTGCGCGCCGCGCGCGGTCAGAACGGCCACCGTGCCCCGGCCGTCCTCCGTGGACGGGCGGCGGGCGATCAGGCCCTCGCGCTCAAGGCCGTCCAGCAGGCCGGTGACCGTGGCCCTGGAGACACCGAGGTCGACTGCAAGGTGCGAGGGGGATTTCTCCCCACCGTGGTCTTCGAGGTCGGCGAGCAGGCGGTAGCGCCCCGTCGACAGGCCGAACCTGGCGAAGTGCGCCTCGGCCGCCCGGCCGACCCTCGCGCCCGCCGAGATCAGCCGCACCGCGACCAGCACCGCCTGCGGATCGACCTCCAGGCCGTAGTGCTCGACCTGCCGCCTGGCCTGGTCCAGCGTGGGTGCCTCGCCGTCGATGCCGTCCCTCGTCATGCAGATAATATGGCGGCTAATCACTTTGGCTGTCAAGAGAGCTGCCAAGAGAACAGGGGCCTCAGAGCGCCGTCCGGCTGACGGGTGCCAGGTCCATCGGCAGATCGCCGCGCGAGCTGATCCGGAGCTTGCGGTAGACCCGGGTGAGGTGCTGCTCGACGGTGCTCACCGTCAGGAAGAGCTTCGCGGAGATCTCCCGGTTGGTCAGTCCCTGGGCCGCCAGTGTCGCCACGCGCTGCTCCGAACCGCTCAGCTTGGCGCCGCCGGACGCCGTCTGACCGCCCGCCTGCGCCCGGTCCCGTACGGGCGGGGTGAGGGGCGCGTCCGGGAGGATCTCCCGGCACAGGGCGACGGCCTCGCTGTCCTTGGCGAGGTTCCAGGCGTTGCGGACCATGGTGTTGCCCTTGGACGAGCCCTCGGACTGGAGCGCGCGGCCGAGGTCGGCCATCGCGCGGGCCGTCTCGACGCGGTCGCCGGAGCGGTGCAGCTCCTCGACTGCCTGGCCCAGCAGGGCGGTCCGCCGGCGGGGTTCGCCGGTGTGGGCGCGCAGGCGCAGGGAGAGGCCGCGTACCCAGGGGCGCCGCGCGTCGGGGTGGGCGAGCTGGTCGAGGACGAGCTGTTCGGCCTGCCGGGTCTCGCCGAGCAGCAGCAGGGCCTCGGCGGCGTCGGTGCGCCAGGGGAGGTGGGCGGGGCGGTCGATGCCCCAGGCCGCCATGACGCGGCCGGTTTCGAGGAAGTCGGCGAGGGCGGCGTGGGGCTGGTTGACGGCGAGGCGGTGCAGGCCGCGGGCGCGCAGGTACGCGAGCCCGTGCAGGCTGGCCGGCAGCCGCGGCGGCAGCTGCCGGTCCACGAGCCGGGAGGCCTCGGTGAACCGGCCCATGGCGCTGCCGGCTCGTATCAGCACGGCCGTCGGGGCGCAGTGGAACGCACTGCCGGTGCGGTCGGGGAGGGCCTGGAGGGCGGCGGTGGCGTGGGCGTGGGCCCCGGTGAGGTCGCCGAGCCGCAGCAGGGCCTCGGCATGGAGGGTGCCGAAGAGCGAGACCCAGCCGGGCGCGTGCGCCCGCTCCGCCTCCTCCAGCAGCCTGTGGCTCCAGGAGACGGCGCGGTCGGGCTGGTCGGAGGCGGTCAGCGAACGGACGGCCTGGGCGAGTGGAGTGGCGGTGGCATCGGCGAGCCGGGTCCCCTGCAACAACCGCTCGCTGACGGCCCGGGGCGTGTCGAGGTCACTGTCGAACGCCGACCCGGCGCCGCTGCCTCCGCCTCCGCCGGGGGCGAGACCCGCAGCCTCCCCGACCCGCCCCTGCGAGTACAACAGCCCGACGAGCAGCCGGGCGTGCTCGGTGTTCCCGGCGGGCCCGAGCCGCTCGGCGTGCGGGGTGTGATCGGTGTGATCGGTGTCCCCGGGGCGCACGCCGTGCGGGGTGTTCGGGGTGTTCCGGGTGTGGGCGGGGGCCGGGGTGTCGGAGCGGTGGGCGTCGAGCAGGGCGGTGAGTTGGCGCTCGGCCGCCGCCGGGTCGAAGCGGGCCGCCACCTGGGCCAGGCGGAGCCGGATCCCGTGGCAGGTGTGCGCGTCGGCGCCCGCCTGGAGGGCGAGTTCGAGGAGCCGGGTGGCGGCGCGGGCGTCGCCCTGTACGAGCAGTTCCTCGGCGGCTTCGCGCAGCACCTCTACGTCGGCGGGCTCGCTGGAGCCGTGGTCGGTGGCGGCGGCCAGCAGGTGCTCGGCGACGGTGGTGGCGGGGGCGCCGTCCTCGCGCAGCAGCCGGGCGGCCCGGCGGTGCAGGTCGGCGCGGATGCCGGGGGTGGTGTCCTCCAGTACGGCGGCCCGCGCGGCGGGGTGCCGGAACAGGATGCCGTCCGGGTGGCCCGCGCCGCCGGGTCGGCCCGCCGCCTCCGGCCGGCCCGAAGCTTCCGTCCGCCGCGAGGCTTCCGGCAGGACCGAGGACTCCGGACCGCCCGAAGCTTCCGGCAGGCCGGGGGCCTCGTACCGCTGTGCGGACTCGTACCGGCTCGGGGCCTGATACCGGCCTTGGGCTTCGTGTCGGCCCGAGGCGTCCGGCGAGCCCGAAGTCTCCGGTAGGCCGGGGGCCTCGTACCGCTGTGCGGCCTCGTACCGGCCCGCGACCTCATACCGCCCCGAGGCGTCCGGCTGGGCCGAAGCCGCCATGAGGCCGGAGGCCTCCAGTGCGGCCAGTGCTCGCCGGGTGGCCGCCGCCGATCCGCCCAGGAGGCGTACGACCCGTTGCGGGGTGGCCTGTTCCCCGAGTACTGCTGCGGTACGGGCCGCTGCGAGGGCGGTGGGGCCGGTCCGGTGCAGGCAGGTCGCGACGGCCTGACCGTACGGGCCGCCGGGCTCGGGCGCGGGGGACTGTCCGGCGCCGGTCTCCTCGACGAGCGCGCGGAGCAGCAGGGGGTTGCCCCCGCTGATGCGGTACAGGTCGCCAACGGGCAGGAACCCGCCGTTGGTTGGTCCACTGGTCGGCGCGAGCCCGCCCGTCGATGCGGGCCCACTGCTCGGCATGCGTTCGCTGCTCGGTGTGAGCCTGTCGCTCGGCGCGAGCCCGCACGCCGGAGCATGCTCGCCGGCCGGCGTGAGCCTGTCGCTCGGCAGGAGCGCGCTGGTCCGTGCGAGCTCGTCGGTCGCCACCGGTGTGCCGGTTGGCCGGAGCCCGTCGTTCGGCAGGAGCCCATCGGCTGGCCGGAGCACGCCGGTCGGGATGGGTCCGTCCGTTGGCGTGAGCCCGTCGGGCGGCGTGAGTTCGCCGGTTGGTGTCAGCCCATCCATCGGCGTGAGCCCGCTGGCCGGAGCGTTCCCGCCAGCCGGTGCGAGCTCGTCGGTCGGCGTGAGCCTGTCGCTCGGCAGGAGCGCGCGGGTTCGTGCGAGTTCGTCGGTCGGCACCAGTGCGCCGGTTGGCCGGAGTCTGTCGCTTGGCGGGAGTCCATTGGCCGTCCGGAGTCCGCCGGCCGGGTTGGGCCCGCCCGTTGGCGTGAGCCCGCCGGTTGGCCGGAGTCCGCGGGTCGGCGGGAGTCCGGCGGTCGGGCGGAGGGTGGCGAGGGTCGTGGCGACCTCGGTGGGGGTGAGGCGGTCCAGGCGGAGGCGGGCGAAGTGCGGCTGGCGCATCAGCTCGGTGGTGAAGACCGGGTCGAGGTCCTCGGCGTGCGGAGTGCCGGTCAGTACGGTCAGTACGGCGGCCGTACGGGCGTGCCGGGCCAGGTACTGGAGGTACTGGAGGGATGCGCCGTCGGCGTGCTGGATGTCGTCGACGACGAGCACGACGGGGCGCAGCCCGCTCAGCTCCCGCAGCCGCGCACAGAAGGCCTGCATGGCCTCGACCCGCGCGGGCGGCGCGCCCGAACCGTCGGCGGCGGGCACGGGCAGGGGCAGGACGAAGCCCTCCTCGCCGTGTGCCAGTTGCCGCAGCACACCCAGGGCCACGTGGCGCTCCTCCGGGGAGGCGACCGCGGTCAGCACCAACGCCCCGGCCCGGCGCGCCCGTTCGGCGGCCGCGTCCGCCAGCGCGCTCTTGCCGCAGCCCGTGGCGCCCTCGGCCAGAACGATCCGCGCGCCCCCTTCGGCGCACTCCGCGAGCGCCGTGTCCAGCGCTCCGATCACCGCGTCCCTGCCCACCAGCGTCACACGTGCCCCCGTCATCGAAACTCCACCCCTCACCCCGGTCAGGGTCGAAGCCGCGCCTACAGGGGTGGTCGAGCGCAGACGGAGCAAAAAGACCCCAGGCCGCCCGGGGTGGTCCAAGGGCTTGCGTCGGGGCTCGTGTTCCGGATCCGGCCACGCCGCGGCGTCCCGCACCCCGCACCCCGCACCTCGGGCCCCCGGCACCGGGGGCGCACGCCGATCCAGCCCGATCCGGAGACGGACCCTGGCCCGCCGCGCCCCGAGCAGGCGTGATCCCCGAGGTCTCCCACAGGGGCCGAGGCCGCCGCAGCCCCTGCGCGGCGACGCGTGTTCGGAGTGCGCGCGCGCATCCGGTCATCGGGCTCCGCTCCGCGTTGCGATGCCGCCGCCCTAGGCCGGGTCTTTCGGATCAGGCTGGATCAGCCCCCGGCGTCTGGCGCCGTGCATCGCAAGGCCGGGGAGGGAGTCGGCGCGGTGTGAACACCTCCCAGCGGTAGCTGGGGGACGTCGGCGACCGACGAGAACGCGGCGGCGTGCGGTGCCGACGCCGCGGGCCTGGGGGCACCTCCCAGCGGTAGCTGGGGGAACATGCCCCCCGAAAGACACGGCCTAGGTGTATTGCCCAGTGAGGTTGGGGACGCGGCTGGCGGGTGGTTTGCCTGCGAGCGCGGTGTGTCCGCGGTGGTGATTGTAGGTGTGCA
>NZ_JBIVXF010000039.1:0-6630 GCF_044769045.1 Streptomyces sp. NPDC090741
GCTGCACACCTACAATCACCACCGCGGACACACCGCGCTCGCAGGCAAACCACCCGCCAGCCGCGTCCCCAACCTCACTGGGCAATACACCTAGGGCCACTCCTCGCGGTACTCGATGTGCAGGTCGCGGTCGGCGGGATCGCAGTCCACGGACCTGCAGTAGTGCCTGCCCCCATGGTTGAACGCCCGGCGGGGACCCTCGCGCGCGAGGCCGGCGAACACCGCGGCCGCCTTCCGGAGCGTCCGGGTGCTGCCGGTCATGAACAGCGTCTCGCTGTGGATTTCCTGGTGGAACCGGTCCCGGTTCTCCCGGTGGTGCCGGTCGGATGCCTCGGGCGCCGCGTCGGGGTCGGGGGCGGGTAGGTCCACGGTGCGCGGCCGTCCGCGGCCGAGTCGGCTGCGCAGCTCCTTCCACCGGGACGGGGCGAACTGCAGGGAGTGGTGCAGCAAGACCAGGTCGAGCGGGCGCTGCGCGCCCGTGGCCGCGTCCGGGCCGTCCTTCGCGTTGGCCCGGATCGGCAGATGGACCAGCGACCGGGGCGACGTGGCCGCCAGTGCCCACAACCCCGCCGTGACGTGCGCGGCTTCCTGATCGAAGCAGCCGTTCAGATACCAGGGGTCGTCGAAGAGCACCGCGCGGGCCGGGGTCCGGGCCGGGCGGATGACCTTGAACTCCGTCGCGCCCAGACGGGCGGTGTGGATCGTGGTGTGCAGTCTCATATGCGTTCTTTGATACGGGACTCCTAGAAGGCGTGCCAGCGGGTTTCCGGGTCGGCGGCGCGCAGGGAGGTGACGCGGCGGCGGAATTCGGTCAGGGCCTTCGGGTTGGTCGGGGCGTGTTGGGCCACCCAGGCGCAGCTGGCCGTTTCGCGGGCGCCGCGGAGTACCGCGCAGCCCTCCCAGTCGCGTACGTCCCAGCCGTACGCCGTCACGAAGGCCTCGTACGCCTGCGCCGGCAGGCCGTACCGGTCGCGGGAGAGGGCCATCACCACCAGGTCGTGCTCGCGCAGATCGGTCGAGACGGTCTCCAGGTCCACCAGGACCGGCCCGGCCGGGCCCACGTGGACGTTGCGGGGCAGGGCGTCGCCATGGATCGGGCCCGGCGGCAGATGCGGGGTCAGCGCGGCCACCTCGCCGGCGTAGGCGTCGCGCCGGGCCCGCAGGTACGCGGCGTCGGCCGGGTCGACGGCCTCGCCGGCCAGCCGGAGCCAGCGCTCGACCCCGCCCAGCAGGTCCCGCGCGGGCAGCGCGAACGGCGCCGCCGGGAGGGCGTGGATCTGCCGCAGCAGCACCGCCAGGTCCTCCGGGCCGGCCGGGCGGACCGGGTCCGGGAGGCGGTGCCACACCGTCACCGGGTGCCCCGTCACCAGCCGCGCCTCCGGCTCGGCGGCGCGGACCGCCGGGACCCCGGCATGTTCGAGCCAGCCCGCCACCGCGAGCTCCCGCTCGGCCCGCTCCAGCAGCGCCGCCTCCCGGCCGACCTTCACCACCAGGTCGCCGGCCGCGAACACCGCGTTCTCGCCCAGCGCCAGCAGCGCGGGCGGCCCGGCCGGTCCCGTCAGGCCCGCCGCCGTCAGTACGTCCCTGGCCTGCGCCTCGTCCATGCCGTGTCTCTCCGGATCCGGATCTTCGTGGATCCGCCAAGTCTCGCACCCCCAAACCGCGAGCGGCCGGAAAATCGCGTTGCACGAGACGTACCGTCTCGTTAGGCTCGATCCATGACCTCAGCCAAGCCCGCACACATCGCCATGTTCTCGATCGCCGCCCACGGGCATGTGAACCCGAGCATCGAAGTGATCCGGGAACTCGTCGCCCGCGGCCACCGCGTCAGCTACGCCATCCCCGCCTCCTTCGCCGAGAAGATCGCGGAGACCGGCGCCACTCCGGTGATCTGGAACTCCACCCTCCCCACCGACGACGAGCCCGAAGCCTGGGGCACCGAGCTCATCGACAACATCGAGCCGTTCCTGAACGACGCCGTCCAGGCCCTGCCGCAGCTCGTGGCCGCCTTCGAGGGAGACGAGCCCGACCTCGTCCTCCACGACATCACCTCCTACCCGGCGCGCGTCCTCGCCCACCGCTGGGGCGTCCCCGCCGTCTCCCTCTCCCCGAACCTGGTCGCCTGGACCGGGTACGAGGAGGAGGTCGGCGAACCGATGACGGCCGGACTGCTCGCCTCCGAGCGCGGGCGGGCGTACCACGCCCGCTTCCGCGCCTGGCTCGACGAGAACGGCATCGAAGAGGACAGCGACTCGTTCGCCGGCCGGCCGCGCCGGAGCATCGTGCTCATCCCGCGCGTCCTCCAGCCCCACGCCGACCGCGTCGACGAGTCCGTCCACACCTTCGTCGGCGCCTGCCAGGGCGACCGCAGCGCCGCCCAGGGCACCTGGGAGCGCCCGGCCGCGGCCGCCGGGAAGAAGGTGCTGCTGGTCTCCCTCGGCTCCACCTTCACCAAGCAGCCCGCGTTCTACCGCGCCTGCATCGAGGCCTTCGGCGACCTCCCCGACTGGCATGTCGTCCTCCAGATCGGCAGGTTCACCGACGAGGCCGAACTCGGCGCGGTCCCCGCCAACGTGGAGGTCCACCGCTGGGTTCCCCAGCTGGACATCCTGCGCCGGGCCGACGCCTTCATCACCCACGCGGGCGCCGGCGGCAGCCAGGAAGGCCTCGCCACCGGCACCCCGATGGTCGCCGTCCCGCAGGCCGTCGACCAGTTCGGCAACGCCGACATGCTCCAGGGCCTGGGCGTCGCCCGGAACGTCCCCATGGAGGAGGCCGACGCCCGCACCCTGCGGGAGGCCGTCCGCGCACTCGTCGAGGACCCCGAGGTCGCCGCCCGCGCCGAGGCGATCCGCGCGGCGATGGCCACCGAGGGCGGTACGCGAGCGGCCGCCGACCTCATCGAGGCCGAACTGGCCTCACTGTCGGTGCGTCGCCCTATCGTTCGGTCATGACCACGAAGAAGTACGCGGCACTGCTGCGCGGGATCAATGTCGGCGGGGCCAAGAAGGTCCCGATGGCCGAGCTGCGCGAGGTCCTGGCGGACCTCGGCCTCACCGAAGTGCAGACGTACCTCCAGAGCGGCAACGCCGTCTTCACGAGCCCGGAGAAGGACCAGGCCGCCCTGGCCCGATCGCTGGAGCGGGCCATCGAGGCCCGCTTCGGCTTCACCGTGGCCTGCCTGATGGTCGACGGGGAGTATCTGCGCGCCGTCGCCGAGGCCTGCCCCTTCCCGGCCGCCGAGCTGGAGGGCAAGCAGCTGCACGCCACTTTCCTCTCCGCGCAGCCCGCCGAGGAGCGGTTCGCCGCGATCGACGGGCCCGCGTACCTCCCGGAGGAGTACCGGATCGGCGACCGGGTGGTCTACCTCTACGCCCCGGACGGCCTGGGCCGCTCCAAACTGGGCGAGGCGCTCCACAGGCCCGCCGTCTTCAAGGGCATCGACGCGACGAGCCGCAACTGGAACACCGTGGTCAAGCTCGTCGAGCTCACGTCCGACTGACGCTACCCGCCGAGCGCGTCGAGGACCGCCAGCTCCCGGGGCGTCAGCCGGATGGCCGCCGCGTCCAGGTTCTCGGCCAGGTGGGCCAGGGACCCGGTCCCCGGCGTGGGACACAGCACCGGCGACCGGTGCAGCAGCCAGGCCAGCGCGATCTGCCCCGGCCCCGCACGGTGCTCGGTGGCCACGGCGGTCACCGCGGCCGCGCTCTCGCGCGTCAGGGCGCCGCTGCCCAGGGGGTAGTACGGGAGGAACGCGATCCCCCGCGCCTCGCACAGCGCGAGCACCTCCGCCGAGGAACGGTCCATCAGGTTGTACGGGTTCTGCACGGCGGCGACCGGGACGACCTCCAGCGCCTGCCGCAGCTGTTCGGCGGTCACCGTGTCCAGGCCGATGTGCCGGATCTTGCCCTGCGACCGCAAACCCGCCAGCGCGCCCAGCTGTTCCGGCACCGGAACCTCCGGATCGAAGCGGTGCAGCTGGTAGAGGCCGATGCTCTCCACCCGCAGCCGCCGCAGGCTCGCCTCGCACATCGCCCGCAGCTGCTCGGGCCGCCCCGCGACATGCCACCGGTCGGGGCCGGTGCGCACCACCCCGCCCTTCGTCGCGACGACGAGCTGCTCCCCGTACGGGTGCAGGGCCTCGGCGATCAGCTCCTCGGCCAGGTCGGGCCCGTAGTTGTCGGCGGTGTCGATGAGCGTGACACCGCGCTCGACGGCGGTGAGGAGCAGGGCCCGGGCCTCGGCGCGGCTGCCGCGCGGGCCCCAGTAGCCGGGGCCGACCAGGCCGCCCGTGCCGAGGCCGAGCCGCCGCACGGGGAGTTCTCCGCCGAGAAGGAACACGTCGTCCACCATGCCCCCGACGGTATCGCGGGGCGCCGGATGTGCCAGGCTCCTGGCCATGCGTTACATCATCATCGGCGCCGGGGCGATCGGCGCGACCATCGGCGGACGGCTGACGGAGGCGGGCGCCGAGGTGGTCCTCGTCGCGCGCGGCGCGCACGCGCAGGCCCTCACGGCGGACGGGTTGCGGCTCACCACGGCGGACGGGGCCCGGGTGCACCGGATCCCCGTGGTCACGGGACCGGCGGAACTCGGTGAACTGCGGCCGGACGACGTCCTGTTGCTGACCGTGAAGACCCAGGACGCGATCGCCGCGCTCGACGCGTGGGGCGACGCGGAAGTGGCGGGCGGCGGTACGGCGGCGCAGCGCCTGCCGGTGCTGTGCGCCCAGAACGGGGTGGAGAGCGAGCGGCTGGCGCTGCGCCGCTTCGCCCGCGTGTACGGGGTCTGCGTCTGGCTGCCCGCCACCTTCCTGGAGCCGGGCGTGGTCTCCGCGCTGTGCGCGCCGCTGACGGGCATCCTGCACATCGGACTCGCGGCCGGGGGCGCGGACGCGCGGGCCCGGCGGATCGCGGCCGACCTGGAGGGGTCCGGCTTCGAGGCGCCGGTCGTCGAGGACGTCATGCGGTGGAAGTACGCGAAGCTGCTGGGGAACCTGGGCAACGCCGTCCAGGCGACGACGGGCCCCGAACCGCACCCGGCGAAGACGGCCCTGCTGCTGCGCGCGCAGCGGGAGGGGCGGGCGGTGCTCGGGGCGGCGGGGATCGCGTACGCCTCCGACGCGCAACAGGCGGCGGCCCGTGACGGCAAGGTCGACCAGCCGCCCGGCGTGCGCGGCGGCTCCTCCTGGCAGTCCCTGCGCCGGGGCACCGGCTCCATCGAGGCGGACTACCTCAACGGCGAGATCTCCCTGCTGGGCCGCCTCCACGGGGTCCCGACCCCGGTGAACGACACCCTCCGCCACGCGGCGAACATCTTCGCCCGCGAAGGCCTCCCGCCGGGCGCGATGTCGATCGAGGACCTGACGGCCCTGGTCGACGAGGCGTCGGCCAGGGCGTAGACGCTCGTCAGAACGTGCGGTCGCTGCGCCAGGTCGCCTGGCTGGACGGGTTGTTCAGGGGGCGGCGGCGTTCGCGGGGGCGGTGAGGCCCGCCCCCGCGACGGACAGGATCAGGGCGGCGACGGACGTGGTGAGGAGCTTGCGCGTACGGCGTGACATGGACATCAGCCCTCCTGGGGCGGCCAGGACGGTCGGTCCCGTGTGTGATGCACGGAAGCTCGCGGCTGGACTACCCGTGATCACCGGACCCGAGCCCTGGATTCACCCGAACGAGAATCAGGCCGCGGCGAGGAGGGGCACGCCGCGCGCCGCCGTGTCGTAGCGGCGCAGGAGCAGGCGGGCCAGTTCGGGGGCCGCGCCGAGGACATCGGCCACCAGGTCCGCCCCGGCGGCTTCCGCGCCCGCCGCGATACGGTCCGGCAGACGCCCGGGGGCGATGACGTACGGGGCCACCGCCACCCGGCGCACGCCCTCGGCGCGCAGGGCCCGTACGGCGTCCTCCGTACGGGGCAGGCGGGCGGAGGCGAACGCAGGCCGCACGGCGCACCAACCGGTGTGCCGCCACTCCCGCGCGATTTCAGCGATCACTGCGATCGCCTCCGGGTCGGAGGAACCGGCGGACGCGAGCACCACACCGGTGGTGGCGCGGTCCGCCGGGGTGAGGCCCGCTTCCGCGAGGCGGCGCTCCAGGGCGCCGACCAGCAGCGGGGACGGGCCGAGGACGTCCGCGATCCGGACCGAGAGGTCCGGCAGGCGGGACGTGGCCTCGGCCAGCACCGCGGGTATGTCGGACTTCGCGTGGAACGCCCGGGTCAGGAGCAGCGGGAGGGCCACGATCTCCCGTACGCCGGACCGGTACAGGGCGGAGGTCACCTGCGCCACGGTCGGGGTGTCGAAGTCCAGGAAGGCCGTCTTCACCCGCAGCCCCGGCCGCAGCGACCGTACCCGCCCGGTGAGGGCGTGCACGGTCGCCGCGTGGCGCGGGTCGCGGCTGCCGTGGGCGATGACCAGCAGGACGGGCGCGCCGGTGGGACCGGTGGGACCGGTGACGGGGCGGGCGCCGGTGGCGCGGAACGGGGAACGCATGGCGCGACTCAGTTCTTGATCAGTAGGCCGCGGTTGCGCAGGACCCAGCGTTCGAGGGGGCTGAAGAGGAGGAGGTCGATGGCGATGCCGACGACGAGGATCAGGGTGATGGCGAGGAAGACGCCGGGGAGGTCGATGTTGTT
>NZ_JBIVXF010000040.1:0-2680 GCF_044769045.1 Streptomyces sp. NPDC090741
GGGTGAGTACAAAGGAAGCGTCCGTTCCTTGAGAACTCAACAGCGTGCCAAAAATCAACGCCAAAAGTTGATACCCCGTCCACTTCGGTGGATGAGGTTCCTTTGAAAAAGACCTGTGAGGTCGCCTTCGGGTGATGCTTGCAGGCGAACAACACAGCGAGGACGCAGTGGTCAGTCGGTCATATTCCGACATGATTGACCCGCTCTAAGTGTGTGTGTACCGGATTACCGGTAAACATTCATGGAGAGTTTGATCCTGGCTCAGGACGAACGCTGGCGGCGTGCTTAACACATGCAAGTCGAACGATGAAGCCCTTCGGGGTGGATTAGTGGCGAACGGGTGAGTAACACGTGGGCAATCTGCCCTTCACTCTGGGACAAGCCCTGGAAACGGGGTCTAATACCGGATAATACTCCTGCCTGCATGGGCGGGGGTTGAAAGCTCCGGCGGTGAAGGATGAGCCCGCGGCCTATCAGCTTGTTGGTGGGGTAATGGCCCACCAAGGCGACGACGGGTAGCCGGCCTGAGAGGGCGACCGGCCACACTGGGACTGAGACACGGCCCAGACTCCTACGGGAGGCAGCAGTGGGGAATATTGCACAATGGGCGAAAGCCTGATGCAGCGACGCCGCGTGAGGGATGACGGCCTTCGGGTTGTAAACCTCTTTCAGCAGGGAAGAAGCGAAAGTGACGGTACCTGCAGAAGAAGCGCCGGCTAACTACGTGCCAGCAGCCGCGGTAATACGTAGGGCGCAAGCGTTGTCCGGAATTATTGGGCGTAAAGAGCTCGTAGGCGGCTTGTCACGTCGGATGTGAAAGCCCGAGGCTTAACCTCGGGTCTGCATTCGATACGGGCTAGCTAGAGTGTGGTAGGGGAGATCGGAATTCCTGGTGTAGCGGTGAAATGCGCAGATATCAGGAGGAACACCGGTGGCGAAGGCGGATCTCTGGGCCATTACTGACGCTGAGGAGCGAAAGCGTGGGGAGCGAACAGGATTAGATACCCTGGTAGTCCACGCCGTAAACGTTGGGAACTAGGTGTTGGCGACATTCCACGTCGTCGGTGCCGCAGCTAACGCATTAAGTTCCCCGCCTGGGGAGTACGGCCGCAAGGCTAAAACTCAAAGGAATTGACGGGGGCCCGCACAAGCGGCGGAGCATGTGGCTTAATTCGACGCAACGCGAAGAACCTTACCAAGGCTTGACATATACCGGAAAGCATTAGAGATAGTGCCCCCCTTGTGGTCGGTATACAGGTGGTGCATGGCTGTCGTCAGCTCGTGTCGTGAGATGTTGGGTTAAGTCCCGCAACGAGCGCAACCCTTGTCCTGTGTTGCCAGCATGCCCTTCGGGGTGATGGGGACTCACAGGAGACCGCCGGGGTCAACTCGGAGGAAGGTGGGGACGACGTCAAGTCATCATGCCCCTTATGTCTTGGGCTGCACACGTGCTACAATGGCCGGTACAATGAGCTGCGATACCGTGAGGTGGAGCGAATCTCAAAAAGCCGGTCTCAGTTCGGATTGGGGTCTGCAACTCGACCCCATGAAGTCGGAGTCGCTAGTAATCGCAGATCAGCATTGCTGCGGTGAATACGTTCCCGGGCCTTGTACACACCGCCCGTCACGTCACGAAAGTCGGTAACACCCGAAGCCGGTGGCCCAACCCGTAAGGGAGGGAGCTGTCGAAGGTGGGACTGGCGATTGGGACGAAGTCGTAACAAGGTAGCCGTACCGGAAGGTGCGGCTGGATCACCTCCTTTCTAAGGAGCACAGTACCGATTGCAGACAAACGTTCTGCACGGTCAGCTCAGGGTGGAACGTTGATTAGTTGGCACGGTCATGAGAGTCCTTCACAAGTACTGCTTCGGCGTGGAAAGTGACGAGATCTTGAATGGTCGTGCTTGGCACGTTGTTGGGTCCTGAAGGTACGGCCGTGAGGTCATGTCTTCAGTGCCGGCCCCAGTGAACTCGCCAGCTTGTCTGGTGGGGTGATGGGTGGCTGGTCGTTGTTTGAGAACTACACAGTGGACGCGAGCATCTGTGGCCAAGTTTTTAAGGGCGCACGGTGGATGCCTTGGCACCAGGAACCGATGAAGGACGTGAGAGGCCGCGATAGGCCCCGGGGAGCTGCCAACTGAGCTTTGATCCGGGGGTGTCCGAATGGGGAAACCCGGCAGTCGTCATGGGCTGTCACCCACTGCTGAACACATAGGCAGTGTGGAGGGAACGAGGGGAAGTGAAACATCTCAGTACCCTCAGGAAGAGAAAACAACCGTGATTCCGGGAGTAGTGGCGAGCGAAACCGGATGAGGCCAAACCGTATGCGTGTGATACCCGGCAGGGGTTGCGCATGCGGGGTTGTGGGAATGAGCTTGATCGGTCTGCCGGCCGGTCGGCGAGTCAGAAACCGTTGATGTAGTCGAAGGACATGCGAAAGGTCCGGCGTAGAGGGTAAGACCCCCGTAGACGAAACATCAGCGGCTTGCTTGCTCATCTCCCAAGTAGCACGGGGCCCGAGAAATCCCGTGTGAATCTGGCGGGACCACCCGCTAAGCCTAAATATTCCCTGGTGACCGATAGCGGATAGTACCGTGAGGGAATGGTGAAAAGTACCGCGGGAGCGGAGTGAAATAGTACCTGAAACCGTGTGCCTACAAGCCGTGGGAGCGTCGCTCAT
>NZ_JBIVXF010000040.1:2775-5280 GCF_044769045.1 Streptomyces sp. NPDC090741
CAGTCGTGACTGCGTGCCTTTTGAAGAATGAGCCTGCGAGTTAGCGGTGTGTAGCGAGGTTAACCCGTGTGGGGAAGCCGTAGCGAAAGCGAGTCCGAATAGGGCGATTGAGTTGCACGCTCTAGACCCGAAGCGGAGTGATCTAGCCATGGGCAGGTTGAAGCGGAGGTAAGACTTCGTGGAGGACCGAACCCACCAGGGTTGAAAACCTGGGGGATGACCTGTGGTTAGGGGTGAAAGGCCAATCAAACTCCGTGATAGCTGGTTCTCCCCGAAATGCATTTAGGTGCAGCGTCGTGTGTTTCTTGCCGGAGGTAGAGCACTGGATAGGCGATGGGCCCTACCGGGTTACTGACCTTAGCCAAACTCCGAATGCCGGTAAGTGAGAGCACGGCAGTGAGACTGTGGGGGATAAGCTCCATGGTCGAGAGGGAAACAGCCCAGAGCATCGACTAAGGCCCCCAAGCGTACGCTAAGTGGGAAAGGATGTGGAGTCGCAGAGACAACCAGGAGGTTGGCTTAGAAGCAGCCACCCTTGAAAGAGTGCGTAATAGCTCACTGGTCAAGTGATTCCGCGCCGACAATGTAGCGGGGCTCAAGCGTACCGCCGAAGTCGTGTCATTGCAGCAATAGGGCCAACGCCCGCTGTGATGGGTAGGGGAGCGTCGTGTGCCGGGTGAAGCAGCAGCGGAAGCTAGTTGTGGACGGTTCACGAGTGAGAATGCAGGCATGAGTAGCGATACACACGTGAGAAACGTGTGCGCCGATTGACTAAGGGTTCCTGGGTCAAGCTGATCTGCCCAGGGTAAGTCGGGACCTAAGGCGAGGCCGACAGGCGTAGTCGATGGACAACCGGTTGATATTCCGGTACCCGCTTTGAAACGCCCAATATCGAATCAGGCGATGCTAAGTCCGTGAAGCCGTTCCGGACCCTTCGGGGAAAGGAAAGTGGTGGAGCCGACGAACCAGACTTGTAGTAGGTAAGCGATGGGGTGACGCAGGAAGGTAGTCCAGCCCGGGCGGTGGTAGTCCCGGGGTAAGGGTGTAGGCCGAGGGGTAGGCAAATCCGTCCCTCATTAAGGCTGAGACCTGATGCCGAGCCGATTGTGGTGAAGTGGATGATCCTATGCTGTCGAGAAAAGCCTCTAGCGAGTTTCATGGCGGCCCGTACCCTAAACCGACTCAGGTGGTCAGGTAGAGAATACCGAGGCGTTCGGGTGAACTATGGTTAAGGAACTCGGCAAAATGCCCCCGTAACTTCGGGAGAAGGGGGGCCATCACTGGTGATCGGATTTACTCCGTGAGCTGGGGGTGGCCGCAGAGACCAGCGAGAAGCGACTGTTTACTAAAAACACAGGTCCGTGCGAAGCCGTAAGGCGATGTATACGGACTGACGCCTGCCCGGTGCTGGAACGTTAAGGGGACCGGTTAGTGCACTTTCGGGTGTGCGAAGCTGAGAACTTAAGCGCCAGTAAACGGCGGTGGTAACTATAACCATCCTAAGGTAGCGAAATTCCTTGTCGGGTAAGTTCCGACCTGCACGAATGGCGTAACGACTTCTCGACTGTCTCAACCATAGGCCCGGTGAAATTGCACTACGAGTAAAGATGCTCGTTTCGCGCAGCAGGACGGAAAGACCCCGGGACCTTTACTATAGTTTGATATTGGTGTTCGGTTCGGCTTGTGTAGGATAGGTGGGAGACTTTGAAGCCCCAACGCCAGTTGGGGTGGAGTCGCCGTTGAAATACCACTCTGGTCGTGCTGGATGTCTAACCTCGGTCCGTGATCCGGATCAGGGACAGTGTCTGATGGGTAGTTTAACTGGGGCGGTTGCCTCCCAAAGAGTAACGGAGGCGCCCAAAGGTTCCCTCAGCCTGGTTGGCAATCAGGTGTTGAGTGTAAGTGCACAAGGGAGCTTGACTGTGAGACCGACGGGTCGAGCAGGGACGAAAGTCGGGACTAGTGATCCGGCGGTGGCTTGTGGAAGCGCCGTCGCTCAACGGATAAAAGGTACCCCGGGGATAACAGGCTGATCTTCCCCAAGAGTCCATATCGACGGGATGGTTTGGCACCTCGATGTCGGCTCGTCGCATCCTGGGGCTGGAGTCGGTCCCAAGGGTTGGGCTGTTCGCCCATTAAAGCGGTACGCGAGCTGGGTTTAGAACGTCGTGAGACAGTTCGGTCCCTATCCGCTGTGCGCGTAGGAATATTGAGAAGGGCTGTCCCTAGTACGAGAGGACCGGGACGGACGAACCTCTGGTGTGCCAGTTGTCCTGCCAAGGGCATGGCTGGTTGGCTACGTTCGGGAGGGATAACCGCTGAAAGCATCTAAGCGGGAAGCCTGCTTCAAGATGAGTATTCCCACCTCCTTGAGAGGGTAAGGCTCCCAGTAGACGACTGGGTTGATAGGCCAGATGTGGAAGCCCGGTAACGGGTGGAGCTGACTGGTACTAATAGGCCGAGGGCTTGTCCTCAGTTGCTCGCGTCCACTGTGTTAGTTCTGAA
>NZ_JBIVXF010000041.1:0-5166 GCF_044769045.1 Streptomyces sp. NPDC090741
CCACACCGAACCCGGAAGGCCCTCACCCGTTCAAGACACCTCAGCCGAGACCTGCATCACCCGTCCACAACCTCCCTGGACAGAACACCTAGGCCACGGGTACGGGTACCGGTGCGGGGTGGAGTCGGCCGGCGCCGCTGTAGGAACGGGCGAACTCCTCGCCCTCGGGGCCCGGAGCGGACAGGCGGGCGATCCGTTCCCGGCGCAGCCGCAGGCCGAAGGCGGACTCCGCCGTGTCTCCCGACGGCAGGTGCAGCAGGTCCAGCAGCCGGTCGGAGAACTCCTGCGTGGTCCAGGCGGCCTGATGGCGGCGCCGGTCGTAGTCCTCCAAGGCGCCCTCGCCCTCGCCGTCACGGTGGTAGCGCAGCAGGCTGTCCGCGAGGTCGGCGACATCGGCCACCGCCAGGTTGAGCCCCTTGGCTCCCGAGGGCGTCAGCACGTGCGCCGCGTCCCCGGCCAGCAGCAGCCGGCCGGCCCGTACGTGCTCCCGGACCCGGCCCCGCAGCCGCAGCATGCCGACCTCGGTCAAGGCGCCCAGCTCGGGGTCCCCCGCCTCCAGCTGCAGCCGCAGCGACAGCTGCTCGCGGATGCGCGACTCGGTCCAGTCCGCGAGGTCCGCCTCCGGCGGGACCTGGAGGTAGAAGCGTGCCAGCCGGGGCGTGCGGGGCATCATCCCGGCGAAGCCCGCCTCGTGGAGGGCGTACCGGATGCCGTCCACGGGACGGTCCACCTCGGCGAGCACCGTCAGCCAGTCGTACGGGTACCGCCGTTCGACCGCTCCGTCCGCGTCGGCGGGGAACGCCTGCGCGACCGTACTGCGCGGACCGTCACAGCCCACGACGTGCTCGGCCTCCAGGACGTCGTCCGGACAACGGACGAGCGGGCGGGGTCCCGAGGTGTCCACTTCGAGGACGGGGCAGTCGAACCGCACCGCGCCACCGCTCTGTTCGAACGAGGCGATCAGGTCGCGCACCAGGAACTGCTGCGGATACACCCAGTGCCCGGCTCCGCCGGAGAGGGCTCCGTACGGTATGCGGATCCGCTCCCCGAGGCACACGAACTCGCACCACTCGTGCCGGCCGCCCTCGGCCAGCAGCCGATCGGCGAGTCCGTGCTCGCGCAGGTACTCCACCACCCGGTGCTCGATCAGGCCCGCCCGGGCCTGCTGCTCCACCTCGGCCCGGCCGGCCCGTTCCCGGACCTCGACCGAGACACCGGCCCGGTGCAGCACGTTGGCCAGTACCAGTCCGGCGGGCCCGGCGCCGACGATCGCCACCTGTACGTGGCGTCGGGGCGCGCTCACGACCGGCCCGCCGGGGCGAGGGGGGCGCGCAGGGTGGCGGGGACGATGTCCGGGTTGAACAGCTCGGTGATGGTGGCCAGCGGCTGCTCGCCGTGCCACAGGAGGTACGTCTTGTACGCCGCGGGCTCTCCTCCCCAGGTGTGCAGGCCGACCTCGACGATCGTGCGCCGCCGGCCGGTTCCGGCGGCCTGGAGCATCCGGCCGATCGGCGCCGACGGGTCGGTGAGGCACTGTTCGGCAGCCGCGGACAGGCTGGGCCGGGCCACGACCACGTTCCGGGAGAGGTCCACCCCGCTCGACGAGGCCAGTACGGAGCGTCGCTCCAGCAGGATCTCGTCGGACGCGGCCTCCAGCAGCTCCGCCGCACCCACGGGAGCTTCGCAGGCGCGGACGAAGCGGTGGCTCATCCGGCGGACCGAGACCACGGAGCCGACCCATGCCTCCAGCAGGGGCGTGGTGAGCCCGTCGGTGCCGAGGAGCAGCCGAGTGCTGGTGTGGGCGAACCGGTCGAGCTCTTCGCCCGTCTCCCCGGTCCCGGGGACGGCGAAGCCGTCCGGGAGGACTTCCGGGAACCGAACGGATGGCATCGTCAGCGTGGGCATGGCACCTCAGAGGGCTAGGTGAGAGGAAGTGGGCGTGGTTCAGATTCTGGTACGCCCGCTCCGCCCGCCAGAGGATGCCCCTGCCAATCCGCCAACTCCCCGAAGGAACCGGCAAGTCCCCGCGAGGGGCGGCTATGCCTCCCTGCGGCGGCGGCGCCGGACGGCGAAGACGATCGCGACGATGATGGCGATGACGAGCAGAACGATGAGCACGGTGCCGATGAGGGCGGCGATGCCCAACTTCTTGAAGAGTCCCTTCTTCTTGCTCTTGCTCTTGCCCTTGTCCTTGCTCTTGTCCTTCTTCTTGTCCCCGTCGACGAGGTTGGCGGAGCCGACGGCCGAGTACCGGACCTGCGCGGACGCCTCCTGGGCCGGTGCGCCCTGGGACGCGAGCTGCGCAGCGCCGCCGGCGGCCGCGAGCGGACGAGCCGTCACCGGTGCGGCCTGGGCCGCAGCCTGCGGACTCAGCAGCAGCCCGGCCAGAACGAGCGCGGGTATGGCACGGACGATCCAGCGACTGATCACTTGCTTCTTCTCCTCTGCCCCGGTGCCACTGCGCACCCTTCGTGGGACGAGCATCCCGCGACGTCATCCTCACGTCCATGCCGGCGACGATGGTGTCTACGGCCGGATGCAAGGACTGGAGGATACGAGATGGGCATGAAGATTCATCGTCCGGGGCGGCCGGAGGACCTTCCGGAGGCGACCGTGTTGTGGGCGCCCTGGACCACGCCGTCGAGGCGATCTGTGCACTGTTCGAGTTCGACGACGACTGCGAAGGCGCCGTGGAGGCCTGCGAGCCGTTCTTGAGTCGGCTCGGCGCCTGCCACGAGGCCGAGCAGGCGTGAAACGTTCGCGGCCTGCGGGGCGACCGCGCCGGATGCGGCCGGGTGCGGCCTTACCCGTGGTGCTTGGTCTCCAGTGCCTGGACCAGTTGGGGCAGGTGGTCTCCGGCCATGACGAGGGCCAGGTGGTCGTGGAAGTCCCGGCTGGCGACGATCAGGCCGTCGCGGACGCGCAGTACCTGGATGTTGGCGCTGGTGAAGGTCCGACCCGTCACGCGGTGGTGCACCCGGTAGTCCCACTCGGCGACGACCACCTCCGGGTCGTCCGTCCCCCGTATCACGACGTTCGCCGGGGTCAGTTCCACGGGCGAACCCGCGGCGACTTGCGCGAAGCGCTCCTCGATCACGGCCCGGCCCTCGAACCGGCGCGGCCCGACCGGCTCGAAGACGGTCTCCACCACGGCGTCGTCCGCGTAGAGCTCGGCCAGTTCCGGGTACCGCCCCGCGCCGATGCGCTCCAGCAGCTCCTGGGAGACCTCTCGCGGTGACAGCGTTTTGGGCATGATCAACCTCCGGCGGGATCAGCCACTAGAATCGGACTAGCGGCTCCGTTTTCAACGATACGGACTGGCGACTCCGGTTGTCTAGAGGGTTCTGCCGCCGCCGACACGTGGAAGGCAGACGAGGTATGAGTGGCAGTCAGGAGCGCCCACTGCGGGCGGACGCGGCCCGCAACCGGGCCAGGGTGCTCGATGTCGCCACGGAGGTGTTCACCAGCCGCGGCGTCGGTGTGCCGACCGAGGAGATCGCCCGGGCCGCCGGGGTCGGCGTCGGCACGCTCTTCAGGCACTTCCCGACCAAGGAGGCGCTGCTGGAGGCGGTGATGGTGCGCCGGCTGGAGGAGATGTCGGCCATGACCGCAAGGCTGGCGGCGCAGGCCGATCCGGCTGAGGCCTTCTTCTCCTGCTTCCGCCTGGTGGTGGAACGGTCGGCGGGCAAGAACGAGTTCGCCCACGCGCTCGCGGCGGCCGGTGTGGACGTACACGCGGCGCTGCGGGAGCCGACCGGGGAGATCCAGGCCCGGCTGGCCGGTCTGCTGTCCGCGGCACAGCAGACCGGGGTGGTCCGACCGGAGCTGTGCCTGCCGGAGCTGCTCGCCCTGCTGGTCGGTACCGGCGCGATGCTGGAGCAGCTCGGTGCGGACCCGGCGGCCCGGGAGCGGATCTTCGAGGTGGTCTTCGACGGACTGCGTCCCCGCTGACCGGCTCGGACGGCTTGGGTCAGGCTGAGGGCCGGGTGGCGGTGAAGACCTGCTTGACCAGGGCGTCCAAGGCCTTGGGGAAGGCCTGTGCCGGGTCGACCGCGGCGTCACCGGTGGTCAGGCCGGCGGTCAGGGTCTTGCTGCCGTCGGGCGTGCTGTACATCAGGGCACCGTAGCCGCCGGGGGCGCCGCCGTTGTGGTGGTAGACGGTACCGCCGTGGTCCGGGCCGAGGTCCTGGACGAACAGGCCGAGGCCGTAGCCGAGTTCCCCGTGCGGCTTGCGCATCTCGGCCAGCAGCGGGGCCGGCAGGAGCTTGCCGCTGTTCAGTGCGGAGAAGAAGGTGTGGAGGTCCCGGGTCGTCGTCATCGCGTCACCGGCGGCGAACAGCATGGAGGGGTTCTGGCGGGTGACGTCGGCCACCTGCCACTGGTCGGCGTCCTGGTAGCGGTAGGAGCCGTGGGCGTGCGGTTCGGGGAGCTCCGGGCTGTTGCCGCCCAGTACGGTGTTCCGCAGCGCGAGCGGCTGCAGGATCCGGCGCCGCATCTCCTCGGCGTAGGAGCGGCCGGCGACCTGCTCGATCAGCAGGGCCGCGAGGGTGTAGTTGGTGTTGGAGTAGCTGAAGCCCGTCCCCGGCTCGAACCGGGCCGGCTTGGACAGGGCCAGGGCCACCAGTTCCTGCGGGCGGTAGGTGCGCAGCCGGTTGTCGACCCACTCCTTGCCCGTGGCGGGGATCCCGGGCACGAACGTACCGTCCTCGTAGTACTCGCCGGTGTAGTTGAACAGCCCGCTGGTGTGCTGGAGCAGCATCCGTACCGTGATCCGCCGGTCCAGCCCGAGCTCGGGCAGATGGTCGGCCACCGGGGCGTCCAGCGCGATCCGCTCCTCGGCCACCAGCTGGAGCACCGCGGTCGCGGTGAAGGGCTTGGCGACGCTGCCCGCCCAGAAGTGCCCGTCCGTCGGCGGCTTCGCGGTCTCGCCCGGCCTGCGCACCCCGGCGCTGCCGACCCACTCGCCCTGCTCGTCGTGCACGCGCATCTGTATTCCGGCGAAGCCGGCGTCGACGAACGCCTCGATGGCCTTCTGCAGTTCCGGGCGGTCGGTCGTCTTGGTCACGTTGGTCATGATGGTGGTCTTCCTTCGGGGGTTGTCGGGGTTGTCGGGGGTCAGAGGCTGCGGGCGGTGATGTCGCCGTAGGCGGTGGTCGCCCGGATGCT
>NZ_JBIVXF010000042.1:0-4852 GCF_044769045.1 Streptomyces sp. NPDC090741
GACGCTTCCTTTGTACTCACCCTCTCGGGCTTTCCTCCGGGCTTTCGTTCTTCGTTCTTGCGTTTCCGACTCTATCAGATCCTTTCGGGCCTGACTCCCGGTCGAAGCGGGATTTGCTTTCCAGGTCTTCGCTTTCGCGTTTCCCTTTCCGGCGAGTCCGACTCTATCAGAAGTTTTCCACCGGATTTCCCGGCTTCAGATTCCTGGATGAGGAGTCGAGTACGTACCCGCAGAATTCGATTCCGTGGGTGCGAAGGGGGTCTTGCTGATGGCTGCCGAACTTGTGCAGTTCCAGGCAACCGTTCGACTCTACAACTGGCCCTCCGAGGTGTCAAAACGAGCGCAGCCGGGGGCCCGTGACCGTGCCCCGGGCGCATCAGCGTGCCCGTTGAGCCAACCGCCGGGACGTGAGCTGCCTGAGCCCCCAGGTTGTTCCACCGGCCGAAGGACCGTTGAGGAGTCGGCTGATGAGGGCCTGCGTCCGCGTGATTACTGCGGTCACCCGGTCTTGACCGACTCGGTCGGCAAGTACGACTGCCCAGCGTGTGGCGAGCGTGACGAGGATCAGCCTGAGGCTGCCGGCCGTGGAGCATGGCGAAGAGGAGGTCGGCCCGTCATCGGGCGAGGCAGAGCAGGGCCTCTGCTGGACGGCTGTTCGCCGCGGATCGAGGACCCGGAACTGCGGGTCTCGGGGGCGCGTCCTGCGTAGGCAGCGAGGTGGCTTGCGGTCGGGAAGGTGCCGCCGTCGCCGACCTCGATCAGGATGCCGACTCCGTTCCTGACGCCGACTCCCGGCATCGACCTCAGGACCTTCGAAAGAGGGTGGGCCTCCAGCAGTTCCGCGATCCGCCCGGCCAGCAGCTTGCGCTGGTCAAGCACGGCTGTCAGTGAGCTGGCCAGGCTCGGACGATCAGCGCTGCCGCCTTGGTCCCCGGAACGGTGACGGTCTGCTCGTCCAGGGCGGCGAAGACGTCTTCGACCAGCCGCTCGGCCATCCGTCGGGCCTTCGGCCGCAGCAGGGTGACCGGGCGGCGCCGGCCGGCCTTGCGGATCTGGGCCGGTGACCCGAACCGTTCCAGCAGGGTCAGTACGGCCCGGTGCTGCAACCGCGGCCCCAGCACCCACTCCAGCGACGGTTGGATCTGGGTCAGCAGGCCGTGGAGCGGTTCATCTCTCCGGCCAGGTCGTCGTCGAACCCGCCGATCATCTCCAGCTCGGCGATGGCCTCGTCCTCGCCGTCGCCGGCCCGCAGAGCGTGAAGCATCGCGCTGGCCGCGTCCGCGCTGGTGAACGCGTCCTTCACATCCGTCTTCGCTTCACCCGGGCAGAGGTGGGCGCTCCGCCGCATCGTCAGCCCCGGAAGGTAGGCGACCGGGCGCCCATCTCCCAGGCGACCGCCGGCGGCAGGGCACCGATCGAGGCCTGCAACTTAGCGAAGAGCTCGGCGGAGCTCCGGTTCGGTGTTGGGCAGCCGCTTGTCGAAGGCTTTCTTCCCAGCCGGGGTGACGGCGGTGGCGTGATGTGCGCCCTTGCCCACGTCCAGGCCGAGGAAGACGTCGATGTCTCCGGTGTCGATCACATGCAGGCCCCGCCATCACGCTTTCGTCGTTCGGTTGTGAAGGGTGGCGCTGCGTGAGACCGCGTACGCCTTCTCGTCCAGCAGCAGGAACTGACGCTCCGCCAGGTCTCCGTCCGTCTTTGCTGTGGGCGGCTGCGAGCGGTGATGGTGCTGGTCATACTCGGTCGAGGTGCTGGCAAAAGGCCGCGTGGTCGGGGCGGAATGTCCGGACTGCGGCCGCTTCTCGGACCCCGGGTGCACGACCGATATCGCCGCAGGTTGAGGGATCTTCCGCTTGCTGAGCAGGGCTTCGTGATCCGATTGCTGGCCCGGCGTGTCATCTGTGGGCAGCGGACTGCCCGCGCCGGACGTTCGCCGAGCCGTTCTCACGGTTCACCGCCCCGTACGCACGGTTTACGACCCGGCGCAACCGCGCGCCGGGACCGGGCGGGCGCATACGCCTGGGGTGCACGCCGTGGCGCCCCCGATGCCCTGCAAGGTCGCTGACCGGTTCCATCTGTGGCAGGGCCTCGGCCGGGCGGGCCGTGGAGACCTGCGTCGCCGCCCACCGCGACTGCCTGCGGAGCCCGTCGCCCAGCGGCATGCTGCTGGAGGCGCTCGGCCCGGAGACCCGTCGGTCACAGGATGACTGCGAACCAGTCGGTCGGCGGGCCGAGCGCAAGAAGGCCGCACACGCCCAGGTCCACGAGCTGCTCGCCCAAGCCCACTCACGCCGGGCAATCGCCCGGCACCTGGGCTGGGGCCTGAACACCGTGCTCCGGTACGCGAACGCCGCACGCTGGCAGGACACCATCCTCGAAGACCGGGCCCCGACCCAACAGGCTGGACCCCTACAAGCCCTACGGAGAGCGACGCTTCGCCGCGCGAGGCACCAGCGTCACCCACCTCCACCGTGAACTCGTTGCCGACAACGCGCCCGTCAGCAACCAGACGGTTCGCGCCCCCATCGCCACTCTCCGAGGGACTCCGGCCAGCACGCCGTTCCGACCTCCGGCGGTGGCCTGGTGACCGGCTGGCTCACCCGACACCCCACGGCCCTGACCGAGGAGGAACGTGCCAGCCTGAAGGATGTCCTGGCTCGCTGTCCTGAACTGGACGCGGCCGCCGGGCATGTCCGCAACTTCGGAGAATTACTCGCGCTTGGACTGGAGCTCCGGCAGCATCGAAGGCGCCGAGAACACCATCAAGAAGATCAAGAGGCAGCTCTACGGACGAGCTGGCTTCCACCTGCTCCGAAAGATGAGCCTGCTCCATCCTCTGACCAGGGCTGTACAGATCTCCGACACACTGATCAGGCCAGAGTTTGACGGGCCGATCGGACCCGACGGGTATCGCCGGGCCCCGGCCACGATGCATGAAGGGTTCTACGCCCTGGAGCCTGAGCCAGGGGGCGCCCCGTTCCTTCCCACGGACGAATGCGTCGCAGTGTTTCCCGGGGGGGGCGGCTGTCGGCGATCCCGACGGAGACGGGCGCGCCGGATCTGCTGCACGACCTTGAAGGGGACCACGCAGGCTGCTGCGGGTTGCATGGCCAGGGCGGACTGAATCGACTGTGCCCATGCGGCGCTGCGGTGGGAACCGAGATCAGCGAGTGCTACACCGCGTACGAGCTCCACCTTGACCCAGCACGGGTCCATGCACGGGATGCCGGCATCGCCGGATCACCTCAGTGTTCAGTGAGACGGAACAATAGGCACGAAGCCGAGGCTCAATCCCTCGCACATCCTCGAACACCGCGATGACTCCCCAAGATCTGTGCCAGAACCGAGTTGCGGCGTCGTTTGTGCCGTCGGCAGTCGGGGCGCGGCGGTCTCCGGTCCTTCCGCAGGTCCGGACCTGCCCTCGGCGAAACCGCCCCTGAGGCTGGAACGGCCAGTGCCGGCGTGGCCACGATGGCTGATCCGGTTGCCTTCAGCCGCACATCGCGTCGAACACCGCGCGGGCGTCGCTGTAGGAATGGTCCGGGATCTTGGCAAGGGAATCGAGCGCTTCCTTGGGAGCGCCCTTGGCTGGACCAGCGGCCTCGCTGACTGCCACAGGCCACACTCATCCCCTGAGGCAGGCCGCAGCGCCTTCCGAACTAGTCGGGGCCAGACAGTGGGTACGCGGTCTACGCGGTCACCGGTGTGCTCCTGGACGAAGGCGGGCACCGCGGCTTCGCGGGCTCTGTCACGGCCGACCTTGAGGGCGTTGGCAGATGCGGCGGGCCTACAGACACGGCAACCGTCACATGGCATGCGTGGCCGCGAGCGCAGCCGGCCGCGGCCGGTACGGGGTGTCAAAAGACGGCCGGCGGCGAGGGAGGGGCGGCCTCTTGCGCACGGCCGGCCGACTGCCAGGCCTGATTCGGGCCGGGCGCCCTACCCCCGCCGTCACGAATGACGGGTGCGTGAGGCGAACGCACCACCGGGAATGGCCGGGCGGGGAGCAGCTGCTGCCGCGATGTGGCGCCGGCTGGTGCGGTCGCTCCGCGTCGGTACCGGTCTTGAGGTCAGAGGTTGACGCGCTTCAGGTAGACGCGGCTGCGGTGGGGGATGGTCTGGTACCAGAGCATCAGGTGCTCGTCCTCGTACGTACGCAGGCGCATGGGGCTGGGGTCCTCGTAGAGGCTGCCGTCCTTGGGGTCGATGGCCATCGACGCCAGGTCGACCAGGCCCTCCATGACGACGGCCACCAGCTCCTGCTGCTCCGCGGGCATGTCGCCGAGTACCCACAGCCGGCTCGGATCGCACTCCCAGGCCCAGCCGGCCTCGGTCTCCACTCCCTCACCCCGCAGGGTCACTGACCGATTTCCCGCTGGGCCTCGGCGAGGATACGGCTGCTGGTCTCCATGGCCGACCGGAACTGTTCCTCCGTGGCGGCCGGGTCGCCGGCGGTGCGCTCGGCCTCCAGCAGCGCCGCGGCGCGGGCGGGCCGGCGGTGGATGGCCACGTGCGTGGCCCACTTGATCAAGAAGAAGCGGAGCGGGTTGATGGCGCCCGTCTCCGCGGCGCGGTCGAACGCCGCATGGCATTCCCTGTCGAACTCGGCGAGGTGCGCCATGTCGATCCGGCGCACGGCGTCCCGCAGGGCTTCGCGGGTCATGGCCGGCTGGGGGATGAGCGGACCGTCGTCTTCGAGGTGCTGTGCTGTCATCGTGCCTCCAGGGAACGTGGCCAGGATAGCGACCGACTCTGCAGCATGCCCGTAAACGCAGAAAAGCCCCGTACCGGATACCCGGTACGGGGCTTTCTACAATGATTGTTCGGCGGCGTCCTACTCTCCCACAGGGTC
>NZ_JBIVXF010000043.1:0-4456 GCF_044769045.1 Streptomyces sp. NPDC090741
CCAGATGCCAACGGGCGACAGGCCGGCCACACGTCCATGTTTGCAATGGCACCAGCAGTCCGCCGTGCATTTCGTCGTCGCTGCATCGCGCAATTGCGATCGCGATAGGCCGGGTGCGTCTCGCGGTAGTGCCGCCAGTAGTCAGGATGTCGGGCCCGCCAGCTGGCCTGGGCGCGGATCTGGTTCTCGCGATAGTCGGGATCGACTCGCATGCGCTGGTGCTGCCATGCACGCCGGCGAGCACGCTGGCATGCCTTGGCCGAGCAAAAGCGTTGATGAGGGATGTGTGAGAGCGGAGTGAAGGGTGTGCCGCAGGCGGCACAGATCCGATCCGATTTCATGGCCGTACTCCACAGAGGATTCACAATGGGGTCGGCCGTGTTCGGGGCCAGGGTCAGTTGAAGCCAGCTCGCGGGACGCGGCGTCCCACCCTCGCAGATTTTCCGCCGCTCGCGATGCTCGTGCGATTCACGCCTATCAGTTCCACTCTCAGTTCGCGCGGCGCAGAGCCTTGTGCCGCGAGCCTCTGCGGTCCACCCGCAAAAATTTTCACGTTTTGTGGCGTGACTGCCGAGTTTTTTCACTATTCGCGTCAAAAAGCTCGAAACGCCGTGACAGAGTTAGTGAAAAACTCCAATAAATTCAATGGGGCGACTTTTCAACATTTACGACACCCGACACGTAGATAGCACAACCTGAAAGCAGACCCATAAGTTGAAAGCTTACCCGATCGTTCAGGGCTCCAGCCAGTACACTATTGAAGGCCGCGCCGTTGCGCTGGACGGGATGAAGACTGCATGTGGCGCATCGCTGATCGCCAGCCAACAAGAATTCTTGGCAAGCGAGTGATGCTCTCTGATTTCAAATGAATCGGGCCTTGCCCGCTTCACACGCATTTCCGTCGCTGAAATGCAAAAACCCCCGCCTTTCGGGCGGGGGTTTCTGGCTTAGGGAGCCTGACGATTACCTACTTTCACACGGGAATCCGCACTATCATCGGCGTAGAGTCGTTTCACGGTCCTGTTCGGGATGGGAAGGGGTGGGACCGACTCGCTATGGTCATCAGGCAAAGAGGGTTGTTGCGCTGGCTTCGCAGCACAACCAATCCTGGAAGAAGCAGTAATCTTGAGTTGTGTGTATCACACACGAGAATCCAACTTGTCGCTTTGGATCGCGGCCGGTGCTGTCGCACGGCGCCGATCTACAAGGCAGACTTGTTATAGGATCAAGCCTTACGGGCAATTAGTATCAGTTAGCTGAACGCATTACTGCGCTTACACACCTGACCTATCAACGTCCTGGTCTCGAACGACCCTTCAAGGGGATCTAGTCCCCAGGGATATCTCATCTTAAGGCGAGTTTCCCGCTTAGATGCTTTCAGCGGTTATCTCTTCCGAACATAGCTACCCGGCGATGCCACTGGCGTGACAACCGGTACACCAGAGGTTCGTCCACTCCGGTCCTCTCGTACTAGGAGCAGCCCCCTTCAAATATCCAACGCCCACGGCAGATAGGGACCAAACTGTCTCACGACGTTTTAAACCCAGCTCACGTACCTCTTTAAATGGCGAACAGCCATACCCTTGGGACCGGCTACAGCCCCAGGATGAGATGAGCCGACATCGAGGTGCCAAACACCGCCGTCGATATGAACTCTTGGGCGGTATCAGCCTGTTATCCCCAGAGTACCTTTTATCCGTTGAGCGATGGCCCTTCCATACAGAACCACCGGATCACTATGACCTGCTTTCGCACCTGCTCGACTTGTCGGTCTCGCAGTTAAGCACGCTTATGCCATTGCACTATCAGCACGATTTCCGACCGTACCTAGCGTACCTTCGTACTCCTCCGTTACGCTTTGGGAGGAGACCGCCCCAGTCAAACTGCCTACCATGCACTGTCCCCGACCCGGATCACGGGCCAAGGTTAGAACCTCAAACAAACCAGGGTGGTATTTCAAGGACGGCTCCACCGAAACTAGCGTTCCGGTTTCATAGCCTCCCACCTATCCTACACAGATCGGTTCAAAGTCCAATGCAAAGCTACAGTAAAGGTTCATGGGGTCTTTCCGTCTAGCCGCGGGTAGATTGCATCATCACAAACACTTCAACTTCGCTGAGTCTCGGGAGGAGACAGTGTGGCCATCGTTACGCCATTCGTGCAGGTCGGAACTTACCCGACAAGGAATTTCGCTACCTTAGGACCGTTATAGTTACGGCCGCCGTTTACCGGGACTTCAATCAAGAGCTTGCACCCCATCATTTAATCTTCCGGCACCGGGCAGGCGTCACACCCTATACGTCCACTTTCGTGTTTGCAGAGTGCTGTGTTTTTATTAAACAGTCGCAGCCACCAGTTTATTGCAACCCCTTCACCCTTCTGGCGCAAGCCAGTCAAGCTACAAGGGCGTACCTTATCCCGAAGTTACGGTACCAATTTGCCGAGTTCCTTCTCCCGAGTTCTCTCAAGCGCCTTAGAATACTCATCTCGCCCACCTGTGTCGGTTTGCGGTACGGTCATCGTTAGACTGAAGCTTAGAGGCTTTTCTTGGAACCACTTCCAATTGCTTCGCTCCCTAAGGAGCTCGCGCCACACCCTTGAATTCCGCACCCGGATTTGCCTAAGTGCCTTCTCCAATGCAGCGACCGGGACTTCCAACACCCGGACAACCTTCCGCGATCCGTCCCCCCATCGCATCTAACAATGGTGCAGGAATATTGACCTGCTTCCCATCAGCTACGCATTTCTGCCTCGCCTTAGGGGCCGACTCACCCTACGCCGATGAACGTTGCGTAGGAAACCTTGGGCTTACGGCGAGGGGGCCTTTCACCCCCTTTATCGCTACTCATGTCAGCATTCGCACTTCCGATACCTCCAGCACCCTTTACAAGGCACCTTCGCAGGCTTACGGAACGCTCTCCTACCATGCGAGCAAAGCTCGCATCCGCAGCTTCGGTATATAGCTTAGCCCCGTTACATCTTCCGCGCAGGACGACTCGATCAGTGAGCTATTACGCTTTCTTTAAAGGGTGGCTGCTTCTAAGCCAACCTCCTGACTGTTTTAGCCTTCCCACTTCGTTTCCCACTTAGCTATATTTGGGGACCTTAGCTGGCGGTCTGGGTTGTTTCCCTCTTGACACCGGACGTTAGCACCCGATGTCTGTCTCCCGTGATTGCACTCTTCGGTATTCGGAGTTTGCTATGGCGGGGTAATCTGCAATAGACCCCCCAACCATGACAGTGCTCTACCCCCGAAGGTGAGACACGAGGCACTACCTAAATAGTTTTCGGAGAGAACCAGCTATTTCCAGGTTTGTTTAGCCTTTCACCCCTATCCACAGCTCATCCCCTAACTTTTCAACGTTAGTGGGTTCGGACCTCCAGTACGTGTTACCGCACCTTCATCCTGGCCATGGATAGATCACCTGGTTTCGGGTCTACGCCCAGCAACTGAACGCCCTATTCGGACTCGCTTTCGCTACGCCTGCCCTATACGGTTAAGCTTGCTACTGAACGTAAGTCGCTGACCCATTATACAAAAGGTACGCCGTCACCCCTTACGAGGCTCCGACTGTTTGTATGCATGCGGTTTCAGGATCTATTTCACTCCCCTCCCGGGGTTCTTTTCGCCTTTCCCTCACGGTACTGGTTCACTATCGGTCGATCACGAGTATTTAGCCTTGGAGGATGGTCCCCCCATCTTCAGACAGGATTTCACGTGTCCCGCCCTACTTGTCGCACACCTAGTTCTTTCATACTGTTTTCGCCTACAGGGCTATCACCTGCTATGGCCGCACTTTCCAGAGCGTTCGGCTAACAATACAAATAAAGAGTGCAAGGCTCATCCCATTTCGCTCGCCACTACTTTGGGAATCTCGGTTGATTTCTTTTCCTGCGGTTACTTAGATGTTTCAGTTCACCGCGTTCGCTTCGCATGGCCTATGTATTCAGCCATGGATACTCCAAAAGGAGTGGGTTTCCCCATTCGGACATCTACGGATCAAAGCTTGTTTGCCAGCTCCCCGTAGCTTTTCGCAGGCTACCGCGTCCTTCATCGCCTGTGATCGCCAAGGCATCCACCACATGCACTTGTTCGCTTGACCCTATAACGAGTCTGTCTCGCGACAGTCGCTACAGGTTGAGTTCTCGCGTTGTGCCGTATTCCAATTGAGTCAAACATAGAGTTCGAATCATCTTGAGATACATCGATACAATCACAACCCGGATAACTTTCACGTCCATCTCAAGACGCTTCCGCTATCCAAATTACTTACTTCTTCCAGATTGTTAAAGAACGACAGCCGATACTTTCGTACCGCTCTGACTGGCTCAATCGCCAATGACAAAGACTCGAACAATCGTCATTCGAATGTTTGTCATTGAAGATTGGTGGAGGCAGACGGGATCGAACCGACGACCCCCTGCTTGCAAAGCAGGTGCTCTCCCAGCTGAGCTA
>NZ_JBIVXF010000044.1:0-3403 GCF_044769045.1 Streptomyces sp. NPDC090741
GGGAGGTGGTGCGGGTGCAGTACGACCCGGCCCGGTGGACGCTGGCCGAGCGGGAGCAGGCCAAAGCCGCCGAGCTCACCGCGCTGGGGTTCGCCAAGGTGTCGCGCACGACGGTGCAGCGAATGAGGCTCGCCTACCGCAAGCAGGGCCTGTGGGGGCTGCTCGACCACCGCACCACCCGCGGTCCCGCCCCTGCGGGGCGGCAGGACGAACGCGTGACGGACGCGGTGAAGGAGGCGTTACGCCGGCAGCGGCGTCGGTCCAAGGGCACCATCAACGGGCTGTTCCCCCTCGTCATCCGAATCCTTGAAGACCGCCACGGGCCCGGCACGGTGCCCGCCCCCTCCCAGGCCACCCTGTACCGGCTCGTCCACCAGCTCGCCCGCCCCGCCGACCTCCCCAGCCGCCCGATACGCACTGCGCCGATCACCAACGACGGGCGCGGGTTCACCCCGACCGTGGCGCTACGGCCCGGGGAACAGGTCCAGATCGACACCACCCGCCTCGACGTCCTGGCCGTCTTCGACGACGGCATCGTCGCCAGGCCCGAGCTCACCATCGCCATCGACGTCGCGACCCGCGCCATCCTCGCCGCCGTGCTCTGCCCGTCCAGTACGCAGGCCGTCGACGCCGCGCTGCTCTTGGCGGAGATGGCTGTCCCCCACCCGGCCCGGCCCACCTGGCCCGACGCCCTGCACTTCGCGCACAGCTCGCTGCTCCCCCACCAGCGGCTGCTCACCCTCGACGAACGCCTCCAAGGAGCCGCCGCACGCCCGGCTGTCATCCCGGAAACGGTCATCACCGACCGGGGCAGCGTCTACCTGTCGAAGGCATTCACCGCCGCGTGCGAGACCCTCGGCATCAGCGTCCAAGCTGCCCCGCCGTACACACCGACCGCGAAAGGCATCGTGGAGCGGACCTTCGGGACCATCAACACGCTGTTCTGCCAGCACCTGCCCGGCTACACCGGCCCCAACATCACCCAGCGCGGCCCTGGCACCCACCTTGAGGCCCGCTACACCGTCCCCCAGCTCCAGGACCTCCTCGACGAGTGGCTCGTCCACTACCACCACCGCCCCCACGAAGGCCTGCGCCACCCGGTCCTGCCCAGGGCCGCTCTCACACCGAACCAGATGTGGGCCGCCCTCATCAGCGTGGCCGGCCACGTGCCCGTACCGCTGACCGGGAACGACTACCTCGAACTCCTGCCCGTGCGCTGGACGGCCGTCACCGAACGCGGCATCCGCCTGCACCACCGCACCTACGACCACGACCTCCTCGCCCCCTACCGCGGCCAGCCCTCCCCCATCACCGCCCGTGGCGGGAAGTGGGAGGTCCACCACAACCCCCACGACGCCCGCCAGATCTGGCTACGCCTGACCGACGGAACCCTACCCTGGCCGAGATCCCCTGGATCCACCGCGACCACACCCACCAGCCCTTCAACGAACGCACCTGGCAACACGTCCACGCCCAGACCGTCCACCACCCCGATCCAGACCAGCACGAAGCCGACCTCGCCGACGCCCTCGACCAACTCATGCGCCGAGCACGCAACGGAGACGCCACACGCACCGAGCAGCGTCTCTTGAGCCGCGCCACCCTGCCTCTATCTGCCCTGGCATCCGCGCCGGCCAGCTCCAGGGACACCGGCGAAGAATCCGCCACCGGCCCGACAGACGCCGATGCCGACAGCCTCGATGCCCTGGACGACAGCCCCGGTGAACCGGATGACACCGAAGGCGAAGACGAGCCTGCAGGCGACAACGGCACCCCTACCCGCCCGTACACCGGGCTCGGGCTCTACGACGCACACACGGAAGCACTCACATGGTGAACAACACCCCGTCGCGTCCCAGCACCCCAGCCGGCGGCCTCCACCAGACCGCGGACCAAGACCTGGCCGACGCAGAAACCCTGCAGGCGCTGGGGTCCTGGCCGATCACGACCTGGCAGGGCTGGCAGCAGTTTGTCCACACCCCGGCCTTGGTACCACCCGCACCCGATACCCCGCCGCGGAGCGTCGAGGAGCGCATGGCCTACCACTCCGCGTTCGTCACCGTCCGCACCCCCGCCATCGACACCCTCGCCACCAACATCCGCACCCTGATGATCCTCGGCCGCTACCAGCAGACCACCGCCCGACCCTCACTCATCCTCACCGGGCCCGCCGCAGCCGGAAAGACCACTGCCCTCCTCCACGTCGGACGCACCTGCCACCTCGCCCACACCCGCACCGCGTCCCCACCAGGCAAGCCGTCGGACATCCAGGTCCCCGTCGCGTACGTCCTGGTCCCGCCCGGAGCGACCGCGAAAATGCTCGCGGCGGAATTCGCCCGCTACCTCGACGTCCCCATCACTGCCCGGATGACGCAAACCCAGATCACCGAGAGTGTCTGCCACACCTACAACCAGACCGGCGTCCGCCTCGTCCTCATCGACGAAATCCACCGCGTCAACCCCCGCACCACCACCGGCGCCGAAACCGCCGACCTCATCAAAGACCTCACCGAACGCATCCAAGCAACGTTCGTGTACGCCGGCATCGACGTCACCTCCACGCCCCTGTTCACCGGCGTCCGCGGCGCGCAACTCGCAGGCAGGGCCTCACTCATCGAGTGCGGGCCACTCCCCGCACGCCTCGGCAACCGACATCCCTTCACCGACACCGTCACCGACCTCGAAAACGCCCTCGACCTCCACCACCATCGGCCTGGAACGCTCCCCCGCCACGCGACCTACCTCCACCAACGCACCGCCGGCCGCATCGGCAGCCTCACCCGACTCATCCGACAAGCCGCCATCCACGACGGCACCGAACGCATCACCAAGGCAGCCTTGGACGCGATCCGCCTCGACCACCACGCCGAAACCACACACCTACCCCGCACCCGCACCACGAACCGCCGAACACCCCCACTGACCAGCACAAACACCTGAAAGCGCGAAATGACGCCTCGGTCCTTTAGACCCAGACGCCATCTGCAACACCCAGACACCTTCCCAACCAACCCGCAACAACCCCAGGTCAACCCGCCTCTGACACCGCAACACCGTTCTCACACAAACCTGCAGCACCCCCGCTCACCGACCCACCGACACCTCAACCACCCTCCCCCTCAGCGACAGGATGCTGCCAACATCCCGGGCCTGAAGGAACCCGAGCAGCGACGCCTGGGCGTCGCGATCGGCCGACGCACCGCCAACGAGACGTGGACCGTGCGGATTGATGGAGTCCGGGCTTGCTCGACTAATACTCCGGCTGTAGATCGTGATCTTCATGCATCAGCGGCTTGCCGCTGACAGTGGCTGGCAAGGGTCGGGCCTGGTGTCGGCGTCGCCAGTCGGACCACGATGCTGCCCATCGGCATCCCGCTATTGTTGATCACGCAGGGCCTGGTGC
>NZ_JBIVXF010000045.1:0-3300 GCF_044769045.1 Streptomyces sp. NPDC090741
GATGACCGCGCCCCTGAAGCGCCCGTTACGGGTAGCTGGGAGCTCCAGCTCACCGCCGAGCTCGACGATGGCGGCGAGCAGGTGAGCGTGGTGGTGGCGTGCGACGGCCTCGACCGGACGTATCGGACCGGAGCGTTCTCGTGAACAGAACCACGCAATTAGGGCTGCGCCCACTCCACACCGAGGGCGGCCAGAGCGGCGAGCTGCCCAGGGTCGAGTCGGTCGCGGCGCTGTTTCTGGTTGACGATCCACACTCCAGTCCGATGCTCTGACCCATTGGGCAGAACTTCGATATGTGCTCGGGCGGGCAGGCCGCCGCCTTCACGTTCCTGGTACTGCGCGAGGGCTTGAACGCCCTTCTGGAAGGCTTCCGCGCCCCGCCCGGACGTGGTGGTCGTGCCCGGCTCCGCGGACGCCGTGCGGGCCCGTACGACCCGTGCCGGCTTCACGCCGAGCTCGGCCAGGCGGCGCTGCTGCTCCTCGGAGAGCCGGCCGAAGTCGCGGCGCTGCGTGGACAGCCACCGGCCGATGTCCTCGCCGTGCCGGGTCACCCCGGGGACGATCGCCGCGAGGCGGGCGCCTTCGTCCAGGAGCTGGGCGAGGTAGGCGTAGTGGCGTTGCCAGTCGACCGTCCAGCCGAGGGCGCCGGGGTTCCAGTCCTCATCGATGGCGGCGAGGGCGGCGGCCCGTTCCTCGGCGCGTACGGGGTCCTTGCCGAGCCCGCCGGGCCGGCGGACGTTGGTGAGCCACTGCCCCACCGGCTTGTCCAGCGCGGTGGCGTGCCGAGGGGCGGCCAGCGTCCCGTGCTCGGCGTAGTACGCCCGTGCGGCGGCGAGGTTCTCCGTGAAGGCGGCGTCGGCGGTGTCCCACACGATCCCGAGCGTCTCCAGTTCGGCGGCCCGCTCCCCGCTCATCTGTCCGGTGCGGAAGGTGCGGCGCTGGTCGGAGAGCCATCGTCCGAGGGGGTAGGCGCCTTCGGTGTGGTCGTACGGGACCTCCAAGTGCCGCTCCCGCTCCCGGTACCGGAAAGCCGCCTCGGCGCCCCTGCGCCAGTCCTGCCGCTCGGTGTTGAACACCTGGTAGCTGATCCACTTCGCGATCAGCGCTGGGTCGCGTGGGGCGGCGAATCGGAGCAGCAGCCGGGCCTCCTCCTCGCCCGCGTCGGGCGCTGCGCCGATCAGAGGCGACGGCTGTACGATGCGCTTCTGGGCCTCTTGGGGAATTGCGAGCATTTCCACGGCGCGTTCATCATGTGCCCGCAGTCCCTGCAATACCCGAATGAGAGGGCCATAGGACTTCGAAGAAAGAATGTCCTCTGGATCTTCGTCAGCGTCTAGAAATACCGGCACGATCAGGGTGGCCATCTTGCCCTCTCCGGGCTTTTGGCGGAGGGCTCGACCGATGGCCTGGACGATGTCGACGGCCGAGCCCTTGGGGTCGATCAGAGCCACGCTGTCCACGGCTCGAATATCGACGCCTTCGCCCAGAACGCGGCAATTTGCAAGGACGGCGCGGCCGGCACGGCGGCCGAAGTCCGCGAGCACGGATGCCCGGTGCTCGGCCTCGTGCTGCCCGCGCAGCCACCCCGTCCACACCTTTGCGGGGTGCCGTACGGGGTCGACGGCGTGCAGACGGGACGCGACCCGCGGCAGGCCCTCGGCGAAGGCCTGCGCCTCGATCGTGCGGTGGTGGAAGGTGATCGTGGTCTTCAGGTCATGGGTGGCCATGGTCTCCAGGAGGGCGGTCTGCATGGCGGCGAGGCGCTCGCCGCGCAGCTCCTCGTCCCACCGTTCCTTGCCGTAGAGCCGATCTGGTGTCACCACTGGGTCGACCAATTCCGCCACAACTACCTGATATCGAGCCAAAAGCCCGCGCGAGATCGCGTCCGCCAGCGACAGCTCGTAGACGACTGGGCCGAACACGCGCGGGTCGTCCATCGAGCACGCGAGCTCCGCCGGCAGGGCCTCGCGAAGCGGCCCGCCCACGTACATCTCCCCCTCGGCCTCCGCCTCCCGCCGCCGCGCCTCCTCCTCACGCCGGTGGGCCGCCTCGGCCGCCCGCTTCTCCGCCCGCGTCCTCGGCCGGCGCTCCGCCCAGATCCGCGGGGTGGCCGTCATGTACAGCCGGCGCTGGGCGGGGATGACCTCCTGGCGGTGAATCTCCGCCCACGCCTTCCCCGCCGACCCCGACGTCCGGTGTGCCTCGTCCACCACCACCAGGTCGAAGGGCTCCATCGCCAGCCCGTACTCCCCGCGGAACGCCTCGGCGACGACCGGCAGTGAGGCGTACGTGGCGTAGACGGTCACCGGGCCCCGGCCGTGCCAGAGTCCCAGCTGCGGCGCCGACGTCGTGGCGCGCACCTTCAGGGCGTGCAGGTGGGCGTCGTCTTCGAGCGAGCAGACCGCGACCGCGGGGCCCGTGTGGCCGGCGGTCCGCCACTCCCGGGCCGTCTGGGCGAGCAGGTCGAGCGTCGGCAGCAGCACGAGGACCCGCCCGCCGCGAGCGAGCTTCAGCGCGGCCGCCGCCGCAATGAACGTCTTTCCAGTCCCGCACGCAGCTACGACCGTAGCCCGCAGACCAGCCTTAGGAATCCGCTTCCTGGGTGGAATATCGAGCCCCCGGACGATCGCCTCTACCGCTTCCTCCTGATGCGGATAGAGCGTGATTCCACTGTCCTTCTGCATTCAGTGTCTCCATCAGATAGAGGGTTCAGAGGAGCCCCATATCCGGGGCAGTGGTGGAATTCTCGGGATGGTACACGGCATCCGGATTCCCGTGGTTGCTTGTCTGGGAATGTGCGGCGCACGCGAGTTTCTCGTTCTGGTGGTGTCTGGTTCCTCGCGATGCTACACAGCTTGCATCGGTGTGATGTAGTCTTGACTCTACCGCGGCGGTCCATCCCGTGGGTTGAGTTTCCGGGTTTTGGTCTGTCCTTTCGGGGGAGTGGACGGAGCGTCAGATGCGCGGGGCCCGCACCCCCTGCTACTGCTGGCCGGGCCCGCTTGCGGGCCCTTGGTCCGGAGGCGGAGCCGGAGGGCCGGGGTGGGAGCGAAGCGACACCCCAACAGGCCGTAGGCCTAGACCCCGTGAAACGGGGTCACCTTCCGCGCGAAGCGCGGGAGGCTGGCCCGCGGAGCGGGCCCGGTCCGGGGGGAGCGCAGCGGAGCCCGGACAGTCCGAAGCGAAGCGGAGGACTCCGGCCCGAAGGGCCGGCCCTGGCTCGGCGGAGCCGAGCCCCGCTGAGCGCAGCGAGGCGGTTCTCTTCCTGAGCGCGCAGCGCTCAGGGTCCCGCTCCGCGGG
>NZ_JBIVXF010000046.1:0-3215 GCF_044769045.1 Streptomyces sp. NPDC090741
AGCATCCGGGCGACCACCGCCTACGGCGACATCACCGCCCGCAGCCTCTGACCCCCGACAACCCCGACAACCCCCGAAGGAAGACCACCATCATGCCGAAGAACCGCACTTCCCCGACCGACGCGACCTCGACATGGACCGGCATGGTGCCGGTCGACGACACGGCTCTGGCCGTCACCGACACCGGCGGACCCGGCATCCCCGTGATCTACCTCAACGGCCAGTTCGCCACCCAGGGGTACTGGCGGCGGGTCATCGACGAACTGGGCTCGGGCTGGCGGCACATCACCTACGACGAGCGGGCCCGCGGCAAGAAGTCGAAGCGTTCCGCGGACTACTCCTTCGAGGCCGCCGTCCGGGACGTCGATGCCGTGCTCGCGGCCAGGGGCGTCGACCGGGCGCTGGTGGTGGGCTGGTCCTACGGGGCGGTCGTCGGGGCGCACTGGGCCGGCCGGAACCCGGACCGTGCCATCGGCGCGGTCCTGGTCGACGGCGCGGCCCCGTACGACTGGCTCGACGACGCCATGGAGCAGCGGATCCGCAAGCTGTTCCGCCGGATCGGCTGGCTCACACCGCTGCTGCGCCCGACGGGCCTGACCCCGCGGATGACCGCCGAGGAGCAGGCGGACAGCAACATCGAGCTCGGCAAGCTCTCCCGCGAGCGCGAACTGGGCCCCGTACTGGACGGCATCACCGTCCCGGTGCGGTACGTCCTCGCCTCGGGAACCTCCTTCGGGAGCAAGGGTGACGAGCAGGAGAAGATCCGCGCGGGCCTCGACCCGATATTCGAGCGCAACCCGAACATCCGGCTCGGCGCGAAGGTCGCCAGCAACCACGGCGCCATCCTGAAGAAGGACTTCCGGGCCATCGCCGAGTCCGTACGCGAGGTGGCCGCCCTCGAACGCGGCGGCCGCTGAATCCCCCCGCCCATCCCCTCGGGCCCGTCGATCCCGTTACCTGTTCTCCGCGTCCCTGCGGAAGGCGTCCTGGAACTGGCGCATGAACGCGGTGGTGCCGCCGACGGTCTTCTGCAGTCCGACGCGGGTCTGTACGTCCACGCCGATCGCGATCTGCGTGCCCCTGGTGGGGTTCGCGTCGTGCTGAGCCGTCCAGTACGCGAGCTCGGTCGAGGCGATCGTCTTGTGTGCGTCCTCCGCGCGAGGGTCGTCGCTGCGGATCGCGTACAGCGCTGTCAGCTCGGCCTGCGTGAACACGGTGTGGATGTCCCGGGCTCCGTGTTCGCCCGCCACCGTCTTGATCCCGTCGATGGCGTCGGCGACGCGCGCGCCCACGGTGTCCTCTCCTTCGAGGCCGAGTGCCTTGAGCTCGTCCCGGATGTGTTTCGCGGCCGTCTGGCGCGGAGCGCCGGGGGACACCTCGTCGCGGCGCAGTCCGAAGATGCTCGCCGCCGCGCTGAACTGCTTCTTGATCGTTTGCATCCGCTGTACCTGCGGCACACCGTCGGTACGAGCCTCGCCGGCCGCCCGCTGCACCGCACGGCTCACCGGCAAGCCCCCGGACAGCGCGCGGGTGGCGTTCGCCTCGGCCTCGCGCTCGAACCGGTCGGACGGATCGCTGACCCGCAGGCCGTTGCCGTGGTCCGTACCGGCCACCGGCCCCTTGCGCTGCTGGATGACGTGGGTCAGTTCGTGGGCGAGCGTGTGCTTGTCCGCGCCGCCGTCCCCGATGACCACGTGGCTGCCCGAGGTGTAGGCGCGGGCGCCCAGATCGGCCGCGGAGGCCTTCGCGGCTCCGCCGGTGTGGATGCGTACGTCGGAGAAGTCGGCGCCGAGCCGCGCCTCCATGTCCGTACGGGTGGCGCTGTCCAGGGGGCGGCCGCCCTCGCGCAGGACGTTGTGGACGGCGGAGCGCTGGACCTGCGGCTGCTCCGTCCCGTGGCCGCAACCGGCGTCGTGCTGGTGCCGTTCCTGCTCCCCCGAGTGTCCGGCCCGGCGCAGGAATTGCACGACGGCGGCGTTTCCCGCGGTGCCCTGCAGCCCGTGCAGCGAGTGGAGCGGACTCCCGCCGCCGGCCGGGGCAGGGCCCCGGCTCCGGGTACGGCGGCCTTGCCCGGTGTCGGCGTTCTTGTCTCGGTCTCGGTCTCGGTCGGGAGCGTGCATGAGGCCCACCCTGTACGAGGCCTGCCGCCGGGGGCCAGGTACGCAAGGGCAGATCGAGGTGTCCGAACGGGAACGCGAAGGTGAAAGCCTCCGCAAGCCCTCCCAAAGCCCTGCGCGAGCAGCGGATGGCTACGGCTGCGTCGTTTCGGGCTTGGTGTGGAGGATCTCGCGGGCCTGGTCCGCGGCGCGGGCGATGCTCTCGGAGACGAAGTCGATGAAGCGGGCGATGTTCTCCAGGCGGGCGGCGGCCGGAGAGTCGGGGCCGAGGACGGTGACGCCCTGCCGGGCGACCTCGCCGAGGTGGGCGGTGGCGCGGGCGCTGGCCATCGTCGACTGGTACAAGACGTCGTCGTCGACGACGTAGCGCTCGCGGCGGCGTTCGTCGCGTTCCCGGCGGATGAGGCCCTGGCTTTCGAGGAACGTGATCGCCTTGGATACGGACGCCGGGCTGACCTGGAGGCTCGCGGCGAGTTCGGAGGCGGTGAGGCTGCCGGCGTCGGTGGTGTAGAGGGCGGCCAGCACCCGGGCCGTCATCTTGGGCAGGCCCGATTGCATGAACACGGTGGCGAACACCTCCTCGTACTCGCGCACCGCCTCGGCATCGCGACCGTGGGCCTGCGCGGTCGTCTCCGACCCCCGGGGCGCGGCCTTTCTGCGCCGGTGGGTGCGGCGTTCGGTGGCGCGGTGGGCCAAGTCGGCGCGGTAGGCGGTGGGTCCGCCGTTGCGCATGACCTCGCGGGTGACCGTCGAGGTGGGGCGGTCGAGGCGTCTGGCGATCTCCGCGTAGGCGAGCCCGTCGGCCACCCCCAGCGCGATCTGCTGGCGTTCCTGCTGGGTGAGCCTGCCTCCCGGCATCGCGATCTCCTTCCACGGTTCCCTGATGTCTCCAGCATAGCGTTCACTTTCCGTCCAATGCAACGAACCAAGGAGCTGACGTTGCGTTAAAACCAGATCTGTTGCAACGATATTCAGACTCTGACCTGCCCATATTGCATTTCTACGCAACGAAGTCGTTGCGTGATTCCTAAACGCTACGTAGCTTTTCCCTCATCGGAAACAGCTAGTGAGTGCAAGTGGAGACCATCATGCAGAAGT
>NZ_JBIVXF010000047.1:0-2668 GCF_044769045.1 Streptomyces sp. NPDC090741
CTCGCAAAAAGACTCCCGGGTCTGAAGCCACCGGTGTTGATTTCCACCGAGTCTTAACCCACCGATTTCATCTAAATCTGACCCACCCCGAGACAGCGTAGTACATCTATTCCGGTGTGGATAACTCTTCGTTACCCGCTGGTTTTGCTGCTCTCTTTCTTGTCGTCTTCGCCTTGGCAGAACTGGTCCTGAAGCGCCACGATTCATTGCCCGTTTCAACGATGTGGCAGTGATGGGTGACGCGGTCCAGCAGCGCTGTCGTCATCTTTGCATCCCCGAACACGCTCGCCCACTCGCCGAAGCTGAGATTGGTCGTGATCGCGACGCTCGTGTGCTCGTAAAGCTTTGAGAGCAGATGGAACAGCAATGCACCACCGGTCTGGCTGAACGGCAGATAGCCCAGCTCATCGAGAATCACCAGATCGACGTACATCAGCTTGTGGGCGACCTGGCCTTGTTTGCCGATGGACTTCTCCTGCTCCAGGGCGTTGGTCAGCTCGACGGTCGAGAAGTAGCGCACACGCTTGCCGTGGCGCTGTACGGCTTCGATTCCGATCGCTGAGGCGAGGTGCGTCTTGCCAGTGCCCGGACCACCGATGAACACGACGTTGTGCGCGCTTTCGAGGAACGACAGCTCGCTCAGTTCGCGCACCAGCGCTTCGTCGACGTGTGCCTGCGCGAAGTCGAAGCCCTTCAGGTCGCGGTGGGCCGGGAAGCGCGCAGCGGTCATTTGATAGGCAATCGAGCGCACCTGCCGTTCGGCGGTTTCAGCCATCAACAGCTGCTTCATGAAGCGCTCCGGCTCGAAGTCCGTGTGGCGCGACTGCGCGAGCAGCTCCGGCCACGTGCTCGCCATGCCGTGCAGTTTAAGACCCTTGAGCTGGGCCGCGATATCGTTAGACATGACGATCCTCCGGTGGGTTGGCACGCAGCGTCTCGTAACGGCTCACGTCGGCCGCGGGCTCTTCCTTGAGCTGGAGTTTCGTCGTGGCGAGGCTGCCATTCGTGACGGGCGCCTTCAGCCGGCTCAGCACGTTCAGGACGTGCTCTGCGCTGGGGCGTCCTGAATCCAGCGCAGCCTGTACGGCGAGCAGCACCGCATCGAGCCCGTGTTCGCGCACCGCAGCGAGCACCTGCGTCATGACGCGATCGCCGCCCGGGTGTTTCAGCAGATGCCGCTGCAGCAGTTGCAGCGGCTGCGGCATCGTGATGAACGGCGCGCCGTTGCGCAGTGCGCCGGGTTTGCGCTCGACCAGCGTGACGTAGTGGCGCCAATCGTAGAAGGTCATGTGCCGCTCGAAGCTGCGTTCGTGGCGTGCGATCTCCTGGGCGTTGGCGACGACGCTGAGATATGCCGGATAGCAGCGCACGCTCACCAACTGGTTCGTGTACTCGGTGGGCACGCTGTAGCGGTTGCGTTGGAAGTGAATCAGGCTGGTCGACGAGACTCGCAGGGTCTGCTCGATGTAGCCGTCGAACGGCCGTGGATTGGGCATCAGCCGGGTACGCTCGTCCTGCAGCACATCCTCGACTGTCAGCTCAGGCCACTGCGGGTGCCGCATGTGCCACGCCTCACGACACTGACCAGCGACCCATTCGTTCAGGATCTCCAGCGTTTCCCAGCGCCGTAGCGCTGCTTCGTGCCAGATCTGACGTCGCCGGTCCTGAACGTTCTTCTCGACGATGCCTTTCTCCCAGCCTGCAGCCCGGTTGCAGAACTCCGGCTCGAACAGGTAGTGACTGCACATCGCTTCGAAGCGCGCGTTGACCGCACGCTCCTTGCCGCGGCCAACCTTGTCCACGGCGGTCTTCATGTTGTCGTAGATGCCGCGCCGCGGCACGCCGCCGAACGCGGCGAACGCGCGGGCGTGCGCATCGAACAGCATCTCGTGACTCTGTGTGGGATAGGCGACGAGCCAGAACGCGCGGCTGGAGTTAAGTTTGACGTGGGCGACCTCCAGGCGTCGCCGCAGCCCGCCAATAAAAGCGTATTCGCAGCTCCAGTCAAACTGGAAGGCTTCGCCGGGTTCGAAGGCGAGCGGCACGAAGGCCTGCCTGCGAGGCGCCTCAGCCTGCTCCTCGTGCCAACGCCTCACGAACGCGCTCACCCGGCCGTAGCTGCCGGCGTAACCCTCGGCGCGGATCGCCTCGAACATGAACCGGGCGGTGCGCCGGTCACGCTTCGGGCGATGACTGTCGGCACGCAGCCAACCTGTCAGCTGTGCGGCCCAGTCGTCGATGACGCTCGGGCTGACGCGCTTCGGATACTTCGGCTCGACGGCATCAGTCTGCCGCAGCCAGCGGCGCACCGTGTTTCGGGACAGGCCCGTACGCCGCGCAATCTCGCGCAACGGGACCTTCTCGCGGAAATACATCCGCCTGATCTTGGCCAATATACCCACCGTGATCACCTTTGTATCCCCTGCTCAAAGATTGAGCAGAGCATTCAATCACGTGGGTCAAAATTCGATGAAAATTTCCAGCTCTAGTGGGTCAGTTCTGCCCGGACATCAACAGGCTATGGCCAGCTCCGCTGATAGCGGACGTGGAGCCGTCCCGTCGGCGAGCTGCAAACTGCGGCTCGCCGAGTGCCCTAAGTAATTTCTGATTTGATAAATTTATGAACATAAAAATTCATTGGTCTACCGCATTGACCCTTCGAGCCGAC
>NZ_JBIVXF010000048.1:0-2623 GCF_044769045.1 Streptomyces sp. NPDC090741
AGCGAACGCGGACTAGCCCTTAAGCTGATTTGGTTCTAGGAAAACGCTCTGGAAAGAGCGGCCATAGAAGGTGATAGCCCTGTATCTGAAAGGGCCATTTCAGTGAAGACGAGTAGGGCGGGGCACGTGAAACCCTGTCTGAACATGGGGGGACCATCCTCCAAGGCTAAATACTACTGACCGACCGATAGTGAACCAGTACCGTGAGGGAAAGGCGAAAAGAACCCCGGAGAGGGGAGTGAAATAGAACCTGAAACCGTGTGCGTACAAGCAGTAGGAGCTCCGCAAGGAGTGACTGCGTACCTTTTGTATAATGGGTCAGCGACTTACTGTTCGTGGCAAGCTTAACCGTATAGGGGAGGCGAAGGGAAACCGAGTCTGATAAGGGCGCATAGTCGCGGGCAGTAGACCCGAAACCGGGTGATCTAGTCATGCCCAGGGTGAAGGTGCGGTAACACGCACTGGAGGCCCGAACCCACTCCCGTTGCAAAGGTAGGGGATGAGGTGTGATTAGGAGTGAAAAGCTAATCGAACCCGGAGATAGCTGGTTCTCCTCGAAAGCTATTTAGGTAGCGCCTCATATGTATCCTCTCGGGGGTAGAGCACTGTTATGGCTAGGGGGTCATCGCGACTTACCAAACCATTGCAAACTCCGAATACCGAGACGGACTGTATGGGAGACACACGGCGGGTGCTAACGTCCGTCGTGAAAAGGGAAACAACCCAGACCCACAGCTAAGGTCCCAAATTCACTGCTAAGTGGAAAACCATGTGGAAAGGCACAGACAGCCAGGAGGTTGGCTTAGAAGCAGCCACCCTTTAAAGAAAGCGTAATAGCTCACTGGTCGAGTCGGTCTGCGGGGAAGATTTAACGGGGCTAAGCAGTGAACCGAAGCTTGGGGTGCATACTTTGTATGCGCGGTAGAGGAGCGTTCCGTAAGCCGTTGAAGGTGGATTGAGAAGTCTGCTGGAGGTATCGGAAGTGCGAATGCTGACATGAGTAACGATAATGCGGGTGAAAAACCCGCACGCCGAAAGCCCAAGGTTTCCTTGCGCAACGTTAATCGGCGCAGGGTGAGTCGGCCCCTAAGGCGAGGACGAAAGTCGTAGTCGATGGGAAGCAGGTTAATATTCCTGCACCTCGCGTAAGTGCGATGGAGGGACGGAGAAGGTTAGGTGTACCAGGCGTTGGTTGTCCTGGGGAAAGGCGGTAGGTTTGGATCTTTGGCAAATCCGGGATCCTTTAAGACCGAGCACCGAGACGAGCCTTTATGGCGAAGTCACTGATACCACGCTTCCAGGAAAAGCTCCTAAGCTTCAGCTTACGCAGACCGTACCGTAAACCGACACAGGTGGGTAGGATGAGAATTCTCAGGCGCTTGAGAGAACTCGGGTGAAGGAACTAGGCAACATGGCACCGTAACTTCGGGAGAAGGTGCACCCTTTTTGGTGGCTCGTGCGAGCTATAGCTGAAGAGGGTCGCAGTAACCAGGCCGCTGCGACTGTTTATCAAAAACACAGCACTCTGCAAACACGAAAGTGGACGTATAGGGTGTGACGCCTGCCCGGTGCTGGAAGGTTAATTGATGGGGTCAGCCGCAAGGCGAAGCTCTTGATCGAAGCCCCAGTAAACGGCGGCCGTAACTATAACGGTCCTAAGGTAGCGAAATTCCTTGTCGGGTAAGTTCCGACCTGCACGAATGGCGTAACGACAGCGGCGCTGTCTCCACCCGAGACTCAGTGAAATTGAAATCGCTGTGAAGATGCAGCGTTCCCGTGGCAAGACGGAAAGACCCCGTGAACCTTTACTATAGCTTTACACTGAACGTTGAGTTCGTCTGTGTAGGATAGGTGGGAGGCTATGAAACTGTGGCGCTAGCTGCAGTGGAGCCATCCTTGAAATACCACCCTGTCGTGCTTGACGTTCTAACCTGGGCCCATTATCTGGGTCGGGGACCGTGTATGGTGGGTAGTTTGACTGGGGCGGTCTCCTCCTAAAGAGTAACGGAGGAGCTCGAAGGTACGCTCAGCGCGGTCGGACATCGCGCACTGTGTGCAAAGGCATAAGCGTGCTTGACTGCAAGATCGACGGATCAAGCAGGTAGGAAACTAGGACTTAGTGATCCGGTGGTTCTGTATGGAAGGGCCATCGCTCAACGGATAAAAGGTACTCCGGGGATAACAGGCTGATACCGCCCAAGAGTTCATATCGACGGCGGTGTTTGGCACCTCGATGTCGGCTCATCACATCCTGGGGCTGTAGTCGGTCCCAAGGGTATGGCTGTTCGCCATTTAAAGTGGTACGCGAGCTGGGTTCAGAACGTCGTGAGACAGTTCGGTCCCTATCTGCCATGGGCGTTGGAGATTTGAGAGGGGCTGCTCCTAGTACGAGAGGACCGGAGTGGACGAACCTCTGGTGTTCCGGTTGTCACGCCAGTGGCATTGCCGGGTAGCTATGTTCGGAAGCGATAACCGCTGAAAGCATCTAAGCGGGAAGCGCGCCTCAAGATGAGATCTCCCGGGGCACAAGCCCCCTGAAGGAACCATGTAGACTACGTGGTCGATAGGTCAGGTGTGTAAGTACAGCAATGTATTGAGCTAACTGATACTAATGATCCGAGAG
>NZ_JBIVXF010000051.1:0-1641 GCF_044769045.1 Streptomyces sp. NPDC090741
AATCCACACCGAACCCGGAAGGCCCTCACCCGTTCAAGACACCTCAGCCGAGACCTGCATCACCCGTCCACAACCTCCCTGGACAGAACACCTAGCCGGCGAGGCCCGACCGGGCCCGGGCCCGGTCGCGGAACCACGCACCCGCTCCGACCAGCACCGCCACCCCCACCCCGTACAGGGGCAGCCACAAGGTCGTCGTGGCCGCCAGGCACTCGGCCACGGCCTTGCGGGCCTCGTCCTGCTGCACGAACGCCAGGGCCACACCGTCACTGCCGGCCAGGTTCCCCAGCGCGGCCTCCGCCTGGAGGGCCTCGTACCTGCCCCGCAACACGCACTCGCTGCGCGTGCCCGGCATCGGGAACAGCCAGGCCCGGCGCTGCAGAAGGGGGGCGAGCGCGACCGCCACGCACAGGCCGACGACCAGCGCGTACGCGACCAGGCCGCGCATGTACGGCGAGCGGAATTCCGGCGTCCACTCCGCCCGTCGCTGGAAGGCGAGCATCACCGCGAGCAGCGTGACCCCGATGAACGTGGCGAACCACTGCCACGAGCCCTGGGCGAGTGCGAACGTCAGCACCGCGGCGAGTCCGATGCCGATGACCCCGGGAGCGGGAATGCCGTCGCCGGCTGCGGCGGGCACCCGCCTCGTGGTCAGTCTGGGGCTGGGATCACTCACAGGCCTCTCCTGCAGGGCGGGAGACACCAGCATGGCCCGCAGGGCGCCGCGGCCCCGGGCCGCCAGGCCGTACGGATCCTGCGCCCCGCCCGGATGGCCGCGGGCCACTGGGTACGCCGGCGATGGTTACTCGACGTAAGGGGCGGTAGGGGAGCGCGTCGCTTCCGGGAGGCGCGAGCCGGTCCTGTCCGTGCACGCTGGAGGGGAAGCCCCGCCGAGCGCCGCTCGGCGCCGTTCCCACACGGCTCGGGCACCGCAGGAGCCGGGCCGCGTGACCAACCCGGAAAGCAGGTGCGACCCATGCGTACGTCGACCCGCATCGCCGGTGTCCTCGCCGGCCTGACCCTCACGCTCGGCGGCACACTCGCCGTCCCCGCCGCCCAGGCGGACATTCCGGCCTGCACGAACATGGCCACCCAGGCAGGTGCCAGCGCCACCGACGCCGTCACGACAGCGTGCCACCTCGGCGTGAGCGGCGACCTCCAGGGCTGTGTGAGCGGGCTGACCGCGGCCGGAGTACCGGGCGGCGCTGCGAACGGCGCCTGCCGGCTGGCCGCCCACGAACCCCGGTAGGCCCGCACCGCTCGCCGCCGCAAACGGGTATGAACGATGACATTCAGTGAGATTCGGGTGCCCCTGGGGTGACCCGCCCCATAGGGCCCACGTCACATACGAACCGGGATAGTAGCCTCTGCCGCCCCGATACCGCTGCTGTCGCGTGGGCGCCCACCTGCACGGATTGCTTCCGACCCCACTGAGGGCCGCGGGCCCCGCACTGCGAGGGCCGCTAGTAGGACGGGTCGTTGCCAGGGGGGCGGGGCGTCGGTAGAACTGGATGAGTCGCCAGGCGGCACGGGTGCTTACCCGCCGCCGACGAACCCCTCTCCACCGCGTGAGTGGCTCACGCATGCCTTCGGTATGCGGCGACCGTCTCTGTCCCCGTCGGAAGGTTCATCCGTGTCCCA
>NZ_JBIVXF010000052.1:0-1563 GCF_044769045.1 Streptomyces sp. NPDC090741
TCAGGCCTTCCTGGAGGCCGACCAGCGCGGTGGCGTGCGTCAGGTTCGGGAAGTACCCGATACGGACCTCGGACGCGGACAGCTTCTTGGTGCCGTCAGCGGCGGCGCCCGCCTTCTTGTCCTCCGGCTTGTCGGCCTGGGAACCGTAGCCGCAGGAGGCGAGCACGCCGATCAGCAGCGGCAGGGCGGCAGCGGCGGCAACGCCGCGGCGAACGCCGGAACGGGAAAGCGGAGTACGGGTGTTACCGGTGGCAAGCACGGGAGGGCTTCCTCTCGTAGCGTCATCTCATGACGCACGTCTTCGTCTGTGCAGCAAGGACAGGTACAGCTGGTGGGGGGTGCGGGCGCGCAGGCAGTGCGCGTACGTCATCGCGCACATCGCGCCACTCCTCCCTGGCCGCTGCCGAGACGGCCGCTGCCTACGCGGCCGCCTTCCTTGGCGAACGTGGAGTAGATGTCCGAGAGCATGGGTTAGAAGTCCCAGCCTTCGTCATCCGCCTGGACGGTCGTCCGGGCCTGGGAGGCGAAGGACTCGCCGGCCATGCCCGCCGCCAGGGTCGTGCCGTCGGCCGGGTCGATGAGCAGGAAGGACCCGGTACGGCGAGAGTCGGCGTACGCGTCGAGCGCGAGCGGCTCGGCGGTCCGTACGACGACGCGGCCGATGTCGTTGGCCACCAGCTGCCCGGGGTTCGGGTGCTGGGACAGGTCGTCCAGGGTCAGCCGCGAGGGGATCTCCTTGACGATGGCCTTGACCGTGCGGGTGGTGTGCTTGAGCAGCACTCGCGCACCGACGGCCAGCGGCTGGTCCGCGACGTGGCAGACGGTCGCGATGACGTCCTGCGTGGTGGCGGGCGGGTTCGCGGCCGGCGCGATCAGGTCGCCGCGCGAGATGTCGATGTCGTCCGCGAGACGGACCGTCACCGACTGAGGGGCCCACGCGATGTCAACAGACCCACCCAGGGCGTCGATCCCGGAGATGACCGACGTACGGCCCGACGGCAGGACGGTGACGGCCTCGCCGACGCGCAGCACGCCGGAGGCGATCTGGCCCGCGTAGCCGCGGTAGTCGGGGTGCTCGGCCGTCTGCGGGCGGATCACGTACTGCACCGGGAAACGCGCCGGGCAGGCGGTGAGGTCGTGGCTGACCGGGACGGTCTCCAGGTGCTCCAGCACGGTCGGGCCGCCGTACCAGTCCATGTTCGCGGAGGGCTCGACCACGTTGTCCCCGGCGAGCGCCGAGATCGGGATCGCGGTGATCTCCGGGACGCCCAGGTCGGAGGCGTATGCCGTGAACTCCTCGGCGATCTTCGCGAAGACCTGCTCCTCGTAGCCCACGAGGTCCATCTTGTTGACGGCCAGCACCACGTGCGGCACGCGCAGCAGGGCCGCGACGGCGGCGTGCCGGCGGGTCTGCTCGATCACGCCGTTGCGGGCGTCGACCAGGACCACGGCCAGGTCGGCGGTGGAGGCCCCGGTGACCATGTTGCGGGTGTACTGCACGTGGCCGGGGGTGTCGGCGAGGATGAACCGGCGCCGGGCGGTGGCGAAGTAGCGGTAGGCGAC
>NZ_JBIVXF010000053.1:0-1008 GCF_044769045.1 Streptomyces sp. NPDC090741
GTGAGGGCCTTCCGGGTTCGGTGTGGATTGCGACGTCTACACCGACCAGAAAGGCCCTCGTGCCCCACCGTAATGCACCCCTGACCGAGACCGGACGGCTGCGGCTTGCCCGCTGCGTGGTCGTGGACGGCTGGCCGCTGCGGCGGGCCGCCGAGCGTTTCCAGGTCTCACCCACCACCGCCCAGCGGTGGGCCGCCCGCTACCGGGCCTTCGGCGAGGCCGGCATGGCCGACCATTCCTCCCGCCCGCACCACAGCCCCTGGCGGACGGCGACCCGCACCGAACGGCGGATCATCAAGGTCCGGATCCTCCGGCGGTGGGGACCGGCCCGCATCGCCGGACTGCTCAACGTGCCCGCCTCCACCGTCCACCGCGTCCTGACCCGCTACCGGATCGCCCGCCTGACGCATCTGGACCGGGCCACCGGCACCGTCATACGCCGCTACGAACGCGAGAAGCCCGGCGAACTCGTCCACGTCGACATCAAGAAGCTCGGCAACATCCCCGACGGCGGCGGCCACAAGATGCTCGGCCGCCCGGCAGGACGCAAGACCAAGTCCGGCGTCGGCTACCAGTACATCCACACCGCCGTCGACGACCACTCCCGCCTCGCCTACAGCGAAATCCACGCCGACGAGAAGAAGGAAACCGCCACCGCCTTCTGGACCCGGGCGCAGGCCTACTACGCCGGCGTCGGGATCACCGTCGAGCGCGTGCTGACCGACAACGGCTCCTGCTACAAGTCGTATGCCTGGCGCGATCTGCTCGCGGCGGCCGGGATCACCCACAAGCGAACCCGGCCCTACCGGCCCCAGACCAACGGCAAGGTCGAACGCCTCAACCGCACCCTCCTGGACGAGTGGGCCTACGCCCGCCCCTACCGGTCAGAACAGGAACGACGCGACGCGTTCCCCCAGTGGCTGCACACCTACAATCACCACCGCGGACACACCGCGCTCGCAGGCAAACCACCCGCCAGCCGCGTCCCCAACCTCACTGGGCAATACA